>DATADX010000067.1:0-111432 GCA_036258315.1 Solirubrobacterales bacterium | reverse complement strand
GTCCATGCGGGCGAAAGCCGTCAGGTTGTTGCCGTCGTTGACGACGGCGACGTTCATCGGCACGCCGATTTCCTCCGCCTTCGCGACCGCCGCGTCGACCACGGCCTGGGCAGAGCTCAGGGTCACCTCGTCCGCCATTTTCTCTCTCCTCGCTCCTGGGGTACGAACGAACCGAACCTAGCGCCGGGCGTCGCGAAAGTCGCCTCGCCGCGAGGGTTGCAACGGGGTTGCATCTCCCTCCCGACAGCGCAACTCCGGGACCCTTAGCGTTTTACAGCGCTGTTACCGAGAGAGGAGCACGACCTTGAATCATGCTGAAGCATCGCCCCACGCGGGCACCGGACGCCTGTGGCGGGTGGGGATAGGGCTGCTGGTTACGGCGCTGAGTGTCTGCTTGCTGCCCGGCCTCGCCGAGGCCGCGAAGGGCAAGAAGAAGAAGGGCAAGAACGAGGTCGTCAGGGTGATGACCCGCAACCTCTACCTCGGCGCGGACCTCGGTCCCGGACTGGCGGCGACCAACGTCGATCAGCTCGTCGACGGAGCCGGAGTGGTCGTCAACCAGGTCGACGCCACCAACTTCCCGGTTCGGGCACAGGGGCTCGCCCAGGAGATCCAGGCGATGAAGCCGGACCTGGTCGGCCTTCAGGAGGTCGCCTGGTGGCGCACCAAGTTCCCGACCGACCTCAACGTGTTTCCACCCAACGCGACGGAGACCGAGTACGACTTCCTCGATCTCCTGCTCAGGCGGCTGAATGCGAAGCGGGAGCTCTACCGCGCCGTGGTGGTGAAGCCGGAGTTCGACTTCGAGACCCCGGTCAACGATCAAGGCCCCCCCGGCGGGTTGGCGCAGGCCGACCGCAACGCGCGGCTGACGATGCGGGACGTGGTCCTGACCCGTGTCGGGGCCGGCGTCAAGGTGAGGAACCTGACCAGCGGGACGTTCCAGACGCTGCTGCGAGTCAGTGTCGCCGGGCTGCCGATCGACGTGACGCGCGGCTGGACCGCGCTCGACGCCCGAGTGCGGAAGTCGAGGCCGTTTCATTTCGTCAACACGCATTTCGAGGCATTCGACAGCGGGGCAAGCAACACGACCAGCCTCGGCACAAGCTTGGGCAAGGGCCAGATTCGCCAGGCCCAGGCCCTGTCGCTGGTCGCCCCCGGCGGACCCGCCACAAGCAAGCTGCCCGTGGTTCTGCTCGGCGACCTGAACTCAGACGACGACACGGTGCAGGCGAATGGGGATCACCTCGCCTACACGTCGCTGCTCGGCGCGGGCTTTGTCGAGCGCAGCACCAATACGCCGTTGAGCTGCTGCGTCTCCAGCTTCGACCTGCGGACCGGGTCGGTCTCGGAGTTCGACCACCAGGTCGACCACGTGATGACCGACGCTCCGAAGAAGGTGAAGCTGAAGCGGAGCGCCGTCACCGGACAGGAGATGGTGAACGGCTACTGGAACTCCGATCACAACGGGATCGCGAGCGTCCTCAAGGTGCCGAAGAAGAAAGCGAAGAAGAAGCAGAAGAAGTAGGGCGGGGCCCCCCTCCACGGACCGCTTCGGCGAGGCGGCGGCGCGCCGCGACGATCGCGGGCACCGCGGAGCTCGTCAGCAGCGGCCCTCGGTAGCGATCGAGGGCCGCCGCGACCTGGCCTCGTGCCAGCAGCCGCTCGACCTCGCCGAAGTCCGAGTGGAGCTCGGCCTCGAGTCGGTAAGGGCCGGTCGCGAGGAGGGACCCGAGCAGCCGGCGCAGCCGCGACATCTCAGCCCGCACGGTGATCGGGTTACAGCCCGGCCCGTAGAGCTCGCGGCCGAGCTCCGAGCCGCTGAAACCGTCGGGATGGAGCGCCAGGAGCAGCATGATCTCGCTGTGGCGCGGAGTCAGCTTGGTGCGCTCGCCGTTAAGCGTCAGCTGGGCGCGCCTCCGCCCGAGCGCCTCGAGCCGCAGCTTCGGCCGGGGCCGGCTCCGGCGCCTGTGCGGCGCGGGAGCCAGGATCCGGGCGCCGTTGTGGCCGATCGGCTCCGACGTGACGACCGACCCATTGGCAAGCGTCATGCTCGCCCCGTCCACGGGCGCGTCCACTCGCCGGCCGACCCAGCCTCGCGGCGACGCCGCGAGCACACGCCCGGTCTTGCTGACGAGGGCGCTGCGCTGTCGCGACCAGACGGCGATCCGCTCGAGGTAGAGCTCGCGGAGGTGCTCGTCACGGCGCGCCTGCTCCTCGGCGAGCTTGTCCTCGATCACCCTCGCCACCGCCGAGACCAGCGACAGGCTGTGGGGGTGGCCGGTCCGGAACTCGCCGGAGAGGTCGAGCACGCCCAGGATCTCCTCGCTCTCGGGGTCGTGGATCGGGGCGGCGGAGCAGGTCCAGCCGTGGAGCAGGCGGCTGAAGTGCTCGGCGGAGAAGATCTGGACGGGATGGTCGAGGGCGAGGGCGGTGCCGATCGCATTGGTCCCCACCGCGCTCTCGCTCGCGAGGTGCCCCGGCAGGAACGCCGGTCCGACGGCGATCTCGAGCGCGCGCGGATGCCCTCCCGCCCAGAGGAGGACGCCGTCGGCATCGCTCAGCACCGCGAAGTAGCGGCCGTCCTCGGTCGCCTCGGCGAGCATGCTCTCGGCCAACGGCAGCAGGTGGGAGACCGGATGGTGGGCGAGCGATCTGGACGTCTCGTCGCTCGTCAGCATCCTCGGTGCCGGGCTGTCCGGATCGACGCCGGCGCTCGCGGCGCGCTGCCACGATCGCGCGACGAGCTCGCGCAGAATCGAGGGTGAGACGCCCTTGCTGAGGGCGAGCTCGTGGGCGCGGCGCAGGAGCCGGGCCCAGCGGACCGGATCGACGTCGGCGTCGATCCCCACCCAGGGGCTGCGATTGTGCCGTCTGCCGGGAGGTTCGTGCAATCCGTGGCCGGCGCCGCCGGCCGAGTCCGCCACGGGCACGCGATCGCTCTCCATCGGAGCGTCCGATCATATGGCCCGCGTGATCCCGGCGCACGCGGCGAAACCGGCTGGCCAGCCGGATTACGGATTACTACTGAGGCACCGGGACGTCGGAGTGAATAGGCTGCCGCGCGGCGGGCCTCCCTCGGAGGATTTCTGCAGGCCCCGCAACGTTGCGCCAGTGCTCTTGTTGGGGGGAGTCAACGAAGTCGGCAGGGTCGCCGGCTAAGCAAGGAGAGGAGAGCTGTGATTCGAACGGACTCGCCGTCCAAGATGTTCGTCGTCCCTGCATCGGCGTGCGTGCTGCTCGCGCTCGTCGCCCTGGCGCTCGGCGCCGGGGGTGCAGAGGGCAAGAAGAAGAAGGGCAACGGCGGCGCGGCCGTCGTCACCTCGACGGTGCAGTCCCAGATCCTCGCGGCCGGCGCGATCAGCGTCACCGGTGCGAAGGGCAAGGTGAAGGTTCTCGGCGATGGGGAGGCACTGACGGGCTCCAGCAAGGCGAGGAAGGGCAAGCCGATGACGCTGGCCCTGACCGACCAGGGCAAGGCGCTGCTCAACGGCTGCTCGGTCGACAGCCTCACCGCGGTCACCACGCGCCGCAAGGGCAAGAAGAACGTGAACCACAGCCGCACGGCGGCGCTGAGCCGCGACCTCGGCATCTGCAGCGTCGGGTCCGAGGACCCACAGCCGAAGCCCTACGTCGGGCCGCCGATCGACACCTCCAACGCCGACCGCTGCGACTTCCTGGACCCGGCGGTCTGCCTGCAGCCGTGGCCGAACGACTACTTCACCGTCGCCGATCCGAGCACGGACACGGGACGCCGCCTCAACATCGACCCCGCGTCGACGCCGAAGAACCTGGGCGGCACCCCGATCGACACGACCGATCAGAACCGCGCCGACGGATTCAGCCCGGGCAACCCGATCATCGTCAAGGTCCCGCAGGTGCAGACGAAGCAGGCTTTCGACAACACGGGCTTCGTCCCGATCAGCAATCTGCGGGCGTATGACGACGACAACCAGCCGGTCGTCGTGATCAACACCGAGACCGGCGAGCGCCACCCGGTCTGGGCCGAGGTCGACGTCAATCCCCTCGAGCCGGAAGCGTCCGGAAACGTCGCGAACTCGAACATCATCATCCGTCCGGCGCGCAACTTCGACGAGGGCGGCCACTACATCGTCGCTCTGCGCAACCTGCGGGACGCCTCGAACAACGGGGTAGAGCCGCCGCTTCCATTCCGTGTTTACCGGGATCGGCTGATCACCCAGCAGGGGGACGTGGAGGATCGCCGAGCTCACTTCGAGGAGCTCTTCTCGCAGCTCCATGAGGCGGGCGTCGCGCGATCCAACCTGTACCTCGCGTGGGACTTCACCGTCGCGAGCGAGAACAGCCTCAGCGAGCGCGCCCTGACGATCCGCGATGATGCCCTCGAGCGGCTCGGCGACACGACCCCGGGTGACGGAATGATCCAGGGCGACGCCCCTGGCTTCACGGTCGATACCGTCACCGACTTCACGCCTGCCGAGAACGCGAACCTGCTCCGCCAGATCGACGGCACGCTCGACGACGTGCCCTGCTACCTGAACGTCGACGGCTGCCCGGCCAATCCCGGCGCCAACTTCAGCTTCGATCCCGACGGCGACGTGACCTGGAATCCCGCGTACACGATCGACGTGCCGTTCCGCTGTGTGATCCCGAGATCGGTCGACGCAGGAAGCGCCGTCGCTCCCGCGAGGGCGGCGACCTTCGGCCACGGCCTCCTTGGCGACCGCACGCAGGTGAACGCGCAGGGTCGCCTCGCAAACGAGGGCAACTTCCTCTGGTGTGCGGTCGACTGGGCGGGCTTCTCGACGCCCGACCTCGCGGTGGTGATCGCGACGCTGTCGAGCGTCTCCAACTTCTCGAAGCTGGCCGACCGAATGCAGCAGGGCTTCGTCCACTTCACGTATCTCGGCAGGGCCCTGCTCCACCCCGACGGCTTCACCTCCGATCCGGCCTTCCAGTACGACGCCGGGTCGGGCCTCGAGCCGGTGATCGACACCTCGGAGCTGTACTTCGAGGGGATCAGCCAGGGCGCGATCATGGGCGGCGCCCTCACGGCGCTGTCGCCCGACTTCACGCGCTCCGTCCTGAACGTGCCCGGGATGAACTACTCGACGCTGCTGCGCCGAAGCGTCGACTCCGACCAGTACTTCAAGCTTCCGGGCCTCGGCCTCTACGCGAACTACCCGAACGAGCTGGAGCGCCCGCTGCTGCTGTCGATCATGCAGCTGCTCTGGGACCGCGGCGAGGGCAACGGATACGCGCACCACATGACCGACGACCCGCTGCCGAACACGCCCGAGCACCAGGTGTTGCTCCAGGTCGCCACCGGCGACCACCAGGTCTCGAACGTGGCGGCTGAGGTGGAGGCGCGCACGATCGGCGCCGGCGTCCACAAGCCGGCCCTCGACCCCGGCCGTCATTGGGAGCCGAACCCGTTCATGCAACTGTCCGGGATCGACTTCGGCTCGGGCCCCTCATTCGATCCGTTCGAGGGTTCGGCGCTTGTCTACTACGACGGCGGGCCCGTCAGCTGGTTCAACGACGGGACCTCGTGGGCCTCGGCCGCGATCGAGTGCTCGCACGGCAACCCGGCAGCCGACCCCTGCCAGGGCTCGGGAGTGATGCCGGCCGACGAGGTGCCCCCGCGTCCGGAGACCGGCTACGGCGCCGACCCCCACGGGTATCCGCGGCGCTCGGTCGAAGGGCTCGGCCATGTCAAGACGTTCCTCGGGCCCGACGGGTTCATTCTCCCCTGCGCCGACCCGGGCCCCGTGATCCGCCCCTGCTACGCGAACGGCTGGCGAGGTCCTGGCGGCTGATCGGCTCGAGGGACGGCTGGACCGAGCGTGAGCGTTCGAAGCGGCTCGGGCCGGAGGGGAAGGACTAGCGTTGGGGGCGCGGCGAGCCCGCCGCGTGGTACCGGACGTACCAGAGCACGTGGCGGGCGGCGTTGAATCCCGCGTTGACGGGTGCAAGCAGCCTGTGCATGCAGGGAAATCTACCTTCGCCGGCCGACGTGCGTATCAGTAGTAATCCGTGGATCTGGCTCTGCAAGGCGGTTTCACGACCCGGTTAGACTCGCCTCGATGAAGATCGGAGTAATCGGACTCGGCTACGTCGGCCTGCCTCTCGGGCTCGCGTTCGCCGAGGAGGGGCACGACGTGGTCGGTCTCGACCTCGATTCGCGCAAGGTCGACGCTCTGCGCGCCGGTGAGTCCTACATCGAGGACGTCCCGTCCGAGAGCCTCGCGGCGGTCGCTGAGCGGCTCGCGGCGACCACCCACTACGAGGACCTTGCGGAGTGCGATGCCGTGATCATCTGCGTGCCGACCCCGCTGACCCAGGCGCGTGAGCCGGACCTGACGCCGCTGATCGACGCCGGGACCTCGCTGTCGGGCGTCCTCCGGCGCGGCCAGCTCGTCAGCCTCGAGTCGACGACCTATCCGGGGACGACGCGCGATCGGCTGCGCCCGATCCTCGAGGAGTCGGGCCTGGCGGCGGGCCGGGACTTCCACCTCGCCTTCTCGCCCGAGCGGATCGACCCCGGCCGCACCGACTACACGGTCCGCACCACCCCGAAGGTGGTCGGCGGGCTGACCGAGGAGTGCACCGAACGCGCCGCCGAGCTCTACGGGGTGATCTGCGACGAGGTCGTCAAGGTGTCGGGCCCTGAGGAGGCCGAGCTGTCGAAGCTGCTCGAGAACATCTTCCGCTCGGTCAACATCGCGATGGTGAACGAGCTCGCGCAACTCTGCGAGCGGCTCGACATCGACATCTGGGAGGTGATCGACGCTGCCTCGACGAAGCCGTTCGGCTTCATGCGCTTCGAGCCGGGGCCGGGGATGGGGGGCCATTGCCTGCCCGTCGATCCCTTCTACCTCGCATTCAAGGCGCGGGAGCACGACTTCTACACCGAGTTCATCGAGCTCGCGGGGAAGACGAACCAGAACCAGCCGCTCTGGTGCGTGACCCGGATCGAGCACGCGCTGAACTCGGTCGGCAAGGCGGTGAATGGCTCCAAGGTCCTGATCCTCGGCGTGTCCTACAAGGCCGGCGTCGGCGACACCCGCGAATCGCCCGGGCTGAAGATCATCCGCCTCGCGCGCGAGCTCGGCGCCGACATCTCCTACCACGACCCCTACGTGCCCGAGGTCCCCGAGCTCGAGTTGCGCTCCGCTCCGCTGAACGGTGAGCTCGGGGACACCGACCTGGTCTGCATCGTCACCGCCCACCCCGACGTCGACTACGAGCGGGTCGTCGCCGAGGCGCCGCTGGTCCTCGACCTGCGCGGCGTCACCCGTGGGATAGAGGCCAAGAACCTGGTCCGCCTCTAGCATCCGGCGGCTCGTGCCGGCAATATCCAAGATCGTCCCCAGGCGCGGCTCGCGGCCGCTCCGCCCCGACCGGGGCACCCTCGCCCTGGCGGCGATCGCCCTCGCCACGGCGGGCACCGTGATCGGCGCAGAGGTCGTGCGGATGGCGCGGCGGCGCCGAGAGAGCGAGCAGGCCGAGACGCCGGAGACCCTGCTCGGCGTCGCCGGGACCGCGACCCGCGACACGGTCGCCGTCGCGGTCGAGGGCTACGAGGAGGCGCCCCGCCACGAGCGGATCCTGTTCAACATCCTGAACGGCTTCGTCGGCGCGTTCGCGCTGATGCGCCTCTCGACCTGGGGCCAGCGGGCCGGCTGGTGGCCGATCCACCCGGTCACGTTCAAGGGCCGCCACATCCATCACTTCGTGCCCGGGATCCTGATCGCCTTCGGCGCCGGCGGCGCGGGCCTCGCGACCAGCAACGAGCGGCTCGAGGAGGGCCTCTCATTCGTGTTCGGCGCCGGGGTCGGGCTCACCTTCGACGAGGCGGCGCTGCTGCTCGACCTCCGCGACGTCTACTGGACCCGCGAGGGGATCGTCTCGCTCCAGGTCAGCTTCGGCCTCACCGCGGTGCTCGCGGCGACTCTGCTCGGGCTCCGGATCCTCCGCCGCGGCGAGGAGCGGGGCGTCGAGGAGGGCCTGATCCCGGGGCTCGAGGCCGACACGCACGCCCAGGTGATGACGGGCTCGCTCCGCTAGGCGCTTCCGCGGGCTTCTCCTCGGAGAGAGGCGCTCGCCGTGCTCGACGACGCGTGCTCCTCCTGGTCGGCGGCCTCGACGCGCTCCAGGACGACGAGGGCCGGCGTCTACGCCGCGGCCTTGAGCCGCGGCTCGGCCTCCTTGCCCATCCAGATCACCTGGTCGCGGCCCGGACCGACGCCGACGAGCACGATCGGGACGCCGACCAGGCTCGAGATCGCCCCGAGGTAGTCGCGCGCCTCCGCCGGCAGCTCCTTCTCGGTTCGGCAGTCGCCGATCTCGCCCTCGAAGCCGGGCAGTTCCTCGTACTCGGGCTCGACCGAGTGGATGATCGACTGGTGGTAGGGGAACTCGTCGAAGACGGCGCCGTCGGGATGGCGGTAGCGGACGCAGATCCGGAGCGGGTCGAGTCCTGAGAGCACGTCGAGCTTGGTGACGACGAGCGCACTCATGCTGTTCAGGCGTACCCCGTAGCGGAGTGCGACCGCGTCCACCCAGCCGGTCCGCCGGGGTCGCCCGGTGGTCGTGCCGACCTCGCCGCCGCGCTCGCGGAGCAGCTCCCCGATGTCGTCGGAGAGCTCGGTCGGGAAGGGGCCGGCGCCGACCCGGGTCGCATAGGCCTTGGCGATTCCCCAGACCTCGTCGATGTCGCGCGGCCCGACCCCGGTCCCGATCGAGGCGGCGCCGGCGACCGGGTTCGACGAGGTGACGAACGGATAGGTGCCGTGGTCGAGGTCGAGCATCGTCCCCTGGGCGCCCTCGAACAGGACAGTCGCGTCGCGATCGAGGGCGTCCCAGCAGAGCTTTGCGGTGTCGGCGATGTGAGGCTCGAGCCGGTGCCCGTAGGTCATGTAGGTCTCGACCATCGTGTGCAGGTCGAGGTCGGGGTCCTTGGCGAAGGGACGAAGCATCTGCTGCTTCGGCTCCATTGCCGCCATGATCTTCTTGCGGAGGATCTTCTCGTCGAGCACGTCCTGGACGCGGATCCCGAGCCGCGCGGCCTTGTCGGCGTAGCATGGGCCGATCCCGCGACGCGTCGTCCCGATCTCGAGCCTGCCGAGCTTGATCTCGCCCGCCGTGTCGAGCAGCACGTGGTAGGGCATGACCAGGTGCGCGTTCGCGGACACGCGCAGGCCGCTGACTTCGATCCCGCGCTGGCGCAGCTCGTCGATCTCTGCCGTCAGCACCCTGGGGTCGATCACCACCCCGTTGCCGATCGCGCAGGTCTTGCCCGGATAGAGGATTCCGGAGGGGATCAGGTGGAACTTGAAGGTCTCGCCGTCGCGGATGATCGTGTGGCCAGCGTTGTTGCCGCCCTGAAAGCGGATCACCACGTCGGCCCGCTCGGCGAGCAGGTCCGTGACCTTTCCTTTGCCCTCATCGCCCCACTGGGCGCCGACTATCACCAATCCGGGCACAGCGGCAAATTATGGAGGCCCGGAGGCGGTGGCGCGCTCAGTGGTCGAGCGCGCCCAGCATCGAGCCGGAATCGCCGCGCTCGGCGGTCGGCTCGTCGTTCTCGGCCCCCCGCGACCAGCGCCGGTCCGGTCCGAACAGCGGCTGCGGGGCGCAGACCTCGGCCAGGCGGGAGACCACGCGCTCGCCGATCTGCTGCTTCAGCTCCTCCTCGTCCTGGTTGGTGGTCACGACCAGCGACCGCCCTGCCTCGTAGCGTTCGTTGATCAGCGCGTAGAGCTGCTCGAGGACCCACTCGGTCTTCTGCTCGGCGCCGAGGTCGTCGATGTGGAGGAGGTCGACGCCGGTGAGGCGCTGGAATAGCTGGTCGTAGGACTGCTCGCCGGCTGCCGCCTCGTAGGTGCGGCGGATCCGCGCGAGGAGCTTCGGGAGCGAATAGATCGCGACCGAACGACCCGCCTCGAGCGCGTACTTCGAGACCAGCATCGCCAGAGTCGTCTTGCCGGTCCCCGCGTCCCCGAAGAACCAGAGGCCGCGGCCCGCGTCGAGCATCGGGTCGATCTGTTCGCAGAAGTCCCTGACGCGCTTGACGACGAGATCGTCCATCTGGGTAACGGGCGGCTGCCCGAACGAGACGCTGCGATAGCGCGGCGGGATCACCGAGGCGACGCCGCGCAGGCGGGCGCGGACGATCATCCGCTCGCGGCACTCGCACGGCCGCGCCACGTCCTCGGGGCCGAGGATCCAGCCCGTCCCGTCGCAGACGCCGAGCGGGCAGGTGCGGTGCTCGCCGGCCGTCGCCTCGCGCAGCACCGGCTCAGGCCTCCTCGGCGAAGTCGCCGCCCGGCAGGTCCTCGCCGCCGTCCCCATCCCCGGCGGCCGCGAGGTCGCTCATCGGCGGACCCTCGCCAGGACGCTGCTCGACCGGCCGATCCTCACGGGCGGGGTCGGCGAACTTGGGGTAGTGGCTCATGAACGCGAGCCGGACGGTTCCGATCGGACCGTTGCGGTGCTTGCCGATGATCAGCTCGGCGATCCCGGGGTCCTCCGTCTCGGGGTTGTAGTACTCGTCGCGGTAGAGGAAACCGACCAGGTCGGCGTCCTGCTCGATCGCGCCGGACTCGCGCAGGTCGGAGAGGATCGGGCGCTTGTCGGGGCGCTGCTCGGGGGCGCGCGAGAGCTGCGAGATCCCGATCACCGGCACCTCGAGCTCGCGGGCGAGGATCTTCAGGCCACGGCTGAACTGCGCGACCTGCTCGACGCGGTTCGCCCGCGGGTCGTCGGAGCGCATCAGCTGCAGGTAGTCGACGATCACGAGGCCGAGCCCCTCGTGGCCGCGGCTCCGCTCCTGGGCGTGGAGGCGGCGCGCCTTCGCGCGCAGCTCCAGCATCCCTAGATCGGAGGAGTCGTCGATCCAGAGCGGTGCCTCCGAGAGCTTGTTGCAGGCCTTGACGACCTTCGGCCAGTCTCTGGCGGCGACCCGGCCCTTGCGGAGACGGTCGCCGGCGATCCGGGCCTGCGAGGCGATGAAGCGGTGCGAGAGCTCCATCTCGGACATCTCCAGCGAGAACAGCGCGACCGGCTTGCCGGACTTGACCGCGACGTTCTCGGCGATGTTGCAGACGATTGAGCTCTTTCCCATCGCCGGCCGCGCGGCGATCACGATCAGGTTGCCGGGCTGGAAGCCGCCGGTGAGCGAGTCCAGGTCGCGGAAGCCCGCCGGGACGCCGGTCACCTCGGCCTTGCCGGTCGCGAGCGCCTCGAGCTTGTCGATCTCCTGATGGAGGATGTCGCCGATCTCGCGGAAGTCGGCGGCGCGCTCCTCGTGGGCGACCTGGAAGAGCAGGCGCTCAGCCCGCTCGACCATCTCGGAGGGCTCGCCATCGCGGGTCGCGACCGACTGTTGGATCGTCTTCGCGGCCGCGTCGAGGCGCCGCATCAGCGAGTTCTGCTTGACGATCTGCGCGTAGTGCTTGGCGCTGCCCGGGGCGGGGACCTTCGCGGCGAGGCTGGCGACGATGTCGCGGCCGCCGATCTGATCGAGCTCGCCGTGGCGCTCGAGCGCCTCGGAGACGGTCAGGACGTCGACGGGGTCGGCGTTCTCGTTCAGGCGGATGACCGCCTCGAAGATCGCGCGATGGCGGTCGCGGTAGAAGTCCTCGGGCTGCAGGCGGACGTCGAGCAGGACCGGCTCGATCGTCGCCTGCGAGACCATCATCGCCCCGAGCACCGACTCCTCCGCCTCGAGGTTCTGGGGAGGGACCGCAGCCGCTGTTCCGTTGCTCGCCAACTTCTCCTCTCTCGCGCAGACGCGCGCACCGGCCATCTGACCGAGCATGCCCCCAGTGTGCTTGAGGGTCCGGCGGAGAATCCTCGGCCCCGCCGGCGAGGCCCACCGCTCTAGACGGTCACTAGAAAATCACAAACCCGCGTAGGCTCGCTCGAGCGTTGTGGGTATTTGCGGGAAGCGCCGCGACGAAACTGCCGCGCTTAGCGACCACGGCCTGATCGCGCGGCGGCGCGGCTACTTCGCGTCGGCGACGATCGTCTTCACGGCGGCGGTCTTGCCGCCCCCGACCTCGATCTCGACCATGTAGGTGCCGGTCTCGCGGATCGGCTCCTCGAGCCTGATCTTCTTGCGGTCGACCTTGAGGCTGCGCGCCGCCTGGATCGCCTCGGCGATCTCCTTGCTGGTCACGGATCCGAACAGCTTCCCGTCCTCGCCTGCCTGATGGTTGATCGTCAGCACCGTCTTCGCGAGCAGCGCCGCGGTCTCGTCCGCGCGCTCGGCAGCCGCCCTCTCCTCTGCCTCCTCGCGCTCCAGCCGCCGCCGGGCCTCCTCGAGGGCGCCCTTCGTCGCGGGCTGGGCCAGCTTGCGGGGGATCAGGTAGTTGCGCAGGTACCCGGGCGAGACGTCGACGGCCTCGCCGGCCTCGCCGAGTCCCTCGATCGGCTTCAGCAGCACGGCCTCCGCCATCAGCGCTCGCCGACGTAAGGCAGCAGCGCCAGCTCGCGGGCCCGCTTCACCGCGAGCGCCAGCTGCTGCTGGTGCGCGCGCGAGAGGCCCGTGACGCGCCGCGAGCGGGTCTTGCCGCGGTCCGAGATGAACCGGCGCAGCAGGTTCACGTCCTTGTAGTCGATCCGCTCGGCGTTGATCCGCGTGAACTTGCGCGGGCGCCCGCGATCGCTCAGCCCCCGCCTGCGGCCTCTGCCGGGGCCGGCGGAGCCGCCGCCGCTGTTCGATCGCTGCTGTCTGGCCATTTCGTCCTTGTGTCGGTCGCGGGCCCGAGCGAGGCCCTTTCATACCGCCGGCACGGCCGGAGCCGTGCCGGATGGAGAGCGAATGGTAGCTGGGCCGCGGCTCGCGGCGCAGCCGGCCGGCTTGCTCATCCACGGCCGGACGGTACTATCGACCTCCTTCTGGATCTGGAAGATCCGAGTTGGGTCCTTATCCCTCGAGCGAGTTTGACGCTCACTCCAAGTCCTCGAACGAGCAGCGAGAGTCGAGCGACGAAAGCCGGGCCCGCAAGTACGGTGTTGGCCATCCGCGACCTGCTCACCGGGGCGGGATCGTCCGTGGGCCTCGCGCTCGCCGTGGTCTGCGTCGCGGCGTCGCTCCTCGGTGCGCCGCGGGCCGAGGCGCAGGTCGGTGGGGATCTGTGTCTCTCTGTGGACGTGCCGGCCCCCTCGGCTGCGGCGCAGAGGTTGCGATTCGGGATCGCGCCGCTCCCGGCGGGGAGCGCCGGTGCGACCCAGGCCCAGCCGAAGCCGGAGAGCCCGGCCGCGGCCAAGGCCGAGCTGGTGCGCCTGCGGCCGGGCCGGCGGCAGCTGGTGCTGTACCTCAACCGGATGTTCTGGTCCGACGGAGAGGGCGGGGTGCGCCGCTACGCGGGCCTCGTCGACGACTACGCGAGAGCCGGGTTCGACTCCGAGCTCCAGGTTCGCTACCACCCCGGCCCCGGCCAGGAGGGCGATATGGCGGCGTGGGCCGGCTACGTCAAGACCGCGGCGCGGATCCTCGGCAAGCGGTCGGCCGTGAAGGCGCTGACGATCACCAACGAGGTGAACTTTCCGATCTCGCCGAACACCTCCGACGGCAGCTACGCCGGCGCGCTGCAGGCGATCGTCACGGGCGTCGTCGCAGCGCGGCGCGCGCTCGACCGGATCGGCCGCCCCGACGTCGAGCTCGGCTTCGCCTTCGCCTGGCGATGGCTACCGGCCTCTGATGCGGAGTTCTGGCGCCAGCTGGGAGCGCTGGGGACGCCGAGGTTCCGGCGCGCGCTCGACTACGTCGGGCTGCACATCTACCCCGGACTCGTCTTCCCGCCCCTCACGCCGCCGGCAGTCGCTGGAGGCGACACCGTGGAGGCGCTCACCCTGATGCGCAACTGCTACATGCCACAAGCGGGTTTGGGCCGGAAGGTCGAGCTCTGGGTGACCGAGAACGGCTACGCGACCAACCTCGCCAGGACGGAGCCCGATCAGGACCTGGCGCTCAGGTCCACCATCGATGCCGTCTATCGCTATTCGGGCACGCTCGGAGTAACGGACTATCGCTGGTTCAACCTCCGCGACAACGACTCCGCGGGAACCGATCTCTTCGCCGCGGTGGGTCTTCTCCGTGACGACTACTCCGAGAAGCCCGCATTTGCGACCTACAGCTCGTACATCGATCAGATCGGCACCAATCGGCCGAAGCCGGGGCGCTGCGGCAGCCGGATCGCGACTGTGCTCGGCACCGCGGGCCACGACGTCCTGCGGGGCGGCAGGGGCCCCGACGTGATCGCGACCGGCTCGGGCCGGGACGTCGTGCGCGGCGGCCGGGGCGTCGATCGGATCTGCTCCGGCGCCGGCCGGGACCTGATCAGCGGTGGGCCTGGCCGCGACAGCCTGGTCGGCGGGCCTGGGGCCGACCGGATCCGGGGCGGGCCCGGAAACGACCGCTGTCCTGCCGGGTCCCACGATCGCATCCGCAGCTGCGTGGATAAGGCTGTTGCGAAGCGATGAGGAGGGACCGGCGGACTGCGGCCGGCGGCACCGCCGGAGCCGTGCCCGATCGAGAATGAATGGAAGCCGGGCTGCGCCTCGCGCCGCCGCCCAGCTCCGGGACTAGAAGGGGATGTCGTCGTCCGCGCTGCCGCCGGCGCCGCTGGCGACCGGCGCGTCGTCGAAGTCGGAGGTGTCGGCGGGCACGTCGGACTGGGCCTGGAAGCCATTGCCGTTGCCCGGGTTGTCGCCGCGTGAGCCGAGGAACTGGACGCTGTCGGCGATGATCTCCACGGCTTGGCGCTTCTGCCCCTCCTGGGTTTCCCACTCGCGCCAGTCGAGCCGTCCCTGCACGGCCACCGGGCGGCCCTTGGAAAGGTAGTTGGCGCAGTTCTCTCCCTGCGCGCCCCAGACGGTGACGTCGAAGTAGTTGGGCTTGTCGACCCACTCACCCGTCTGACCGTCCTTGCGACGGCTGTTGACCGCGACCCGAAGCTTGCAGACGGAGGTCCCGCTGGGCAGCGAGCGCAGCTCGGGGTCGCGCGTCAGGTTCCCGGTAATGCAGACCACATTCAGGTTCGTAGCAGCCATCTTCGCGTCACTCCTCTTTCGTCTTTGACATAGATGTTCTCATTCAAGCCGGCTATTCCCTCGGCCGGTGCGACGGATCGGCGGCAATCGCCTCCAAAGTGCGGCGTTTCCTTTGAAGCGATATCGGAGACGAAGCGAGCAGAATCTCGGCGGCCCGCCTGGCGTTGGCACCGTGCAGGACCACACGACCGAGGCCACCATGGTGGGAGCGCACTCGCGGCGCATCGCTGCGCTGGAACGAAAGTCTCCGTCCCCAGAAGGCCGAGCATTGTTCCATCACGGTTCGGTTTCCGCAGAAGTCAATGAGGGGCTGCCCTCTCTGACCGGTCTCGCTCACCCAACCATCTCCATCGAGGACCCCCAGCCAGACAGCGGGTTGGGCGGCTGCTGCCTCGCTCAGCATGAGCCCGTCCGTCTTGCGTGGCCCGATGCCATGGGCGCCCAGACGTTCCTTGATTCGTCGTGAGCAGATACGGGCTTCGAAGGCGCGCGAGCGAGGCCAGGCTCTCGCAGCGGCTTCGGGGGACAACTTCAGCTCGGTTAGTGGACGGTCCGGACATCCGACGTGATCCAAGAAGGCATGAAGCACGTCGACGTCCTTCTCCTGTTGCGTGAGACTGACCAAGTTGCTGCGGCGCGCTACCGAGCCGTCAGCTGCAAGCAGGCCGATCAGCCACCAGCCAACGTCGTTCGGTGCGTCGAAGGCCGATTCGTCGAGTGGGTACTTGCGGCGCGCCCCGGGCTGAGGTGGCAGTCCCGCCCGCTTCGCCACGAAGCTCACGTATCCCCGCGAGACGCTTTCCTCAGCTGCAATGTCCGTGACCCTCGTCCCGGCCCGAAACGCGTCCGCTATCCGGCGAGCTCGATCGCTGTCGAGCTCCCTTCTTCTGGGAAGGTGATGCCGACGAGCGACGTTGTAGACGGTTTTCGGGTCGACCCCCTCGCGCTCGGCGATAACGCGCATTGGCGTACCGCGCTCGTACATCCGGACGATGCGGCCCCAGCGTGCGGCGTGGTCTGTCGAAACGGCCACTCAGCAGGTTTGAGACTCGCCTCGACGGAATCCTCCCCCCGGCACGCTCGGATCGCGGGAGGTCGATCTCCGGGCCGCTAGTCCTCGCGGCGGGGCCGGCGCTCGCGGTCGCGGTCGGTGCGGTCGCTCGCGATGTGGGCCGGGCGCTCGGTGACGGGAGGGGGGTTCGTGGGAGCCTCGGGGTCGACCTTGAAGATCCGGAAGCGCAGCGCGCCGTCGGCGATCTTGAGGTTGTGGTCGAGCCGCTCGAGCAGCTCCTTCTCGGCCTCGAAGCGGTAGTAGCGGTAGTCGGCCTCGGTGCGCTGCCTGATCTCGTAGGCCATCTTGCGCATCCCCCAGTTGTCGGCACGCTCAAGTGTTCCCGCCTGCTCGATCTGCTGGCGGACGTCGTTCGCCAGACCCTCGCGCGCCTCGTCGGCGGTCTCGGGGTCGAGCAGCAGGACCAGTTCGTAGTGACGGCTTGCCATAGCGAAAAAGCGCCATCCCCCTGGGGATGGCGGCGAGCGACTATAGCGGCTGTCAGGCCACCCGATCTGGGAGCGGCTGCGTAGCAGCCGCGACCGGTGTCCGTGGCCGCTACAGCGGCGACTGATAGCGATGCCTGGGCGGGGGGCTCGAGCGGGGCGCCCGGCCAGGGGAGAGAAGCCGCCCGCGAGCGCTCAAGCGACCGTGTGGACACGGCAGATCAGATGGGAGCGGGCGATCCGGGTGCTCGCGGTGGGCGCGGCGGCGATTGCCGCGCTCGTCGCGCTGCCGTCGCTGCTGAGCGGCGGTGGCCCGCCGCCCCCGCCCTCCGATGTGGGGCTGGCGACGCTGGCCCCGCCGCCGGCCGCGGCCGCGGGAGCGCCGTCCGTCTCCCCTCAGCCTCCCGCGGCCGCCCCGGCGCCTCCTCGAGTTCCTCGATCGCGAGCTCGCGACGCTGCCAAGACCATCAGGCGAGCGCCCGCACCCCGGCGGCCGAGCGACGCCGTGAGGGAGGAGGCCGGGTCCGGCGGTCGCCCCAGGACCCGCGCCGCGAGCGATCCCCCCGGCACCGGCCGCGCAGCCGTCGTCACGCCCGCCCCGGCCGTACCGGCGGCGGTCTACGCCCTGCCTGCCGGAGACGGGCGCCACGAGTTCCGCTTCGAGCACTGACCGACCGGAAGGAGAGCCGATGAGAACCGACAGGCACGAACCGCGGAGGCCGCGGCACCGCCGGGCGCTCGCGCTGGCCGGCGCGGTTCTGGCGCTGGCTCTCGCACTCAGCCTCGCCCTCGCCCCCGGGGCCCGCGCAGGAGTCTACGTCGCGGTGCAGTGCCACACCCAGCAGAACATCGGTGCGCCCGATGCGATCTTCGCCCGCACCTCGGACCACTACGTCCCGGGCGTCGACTGCAGCGGCTCCGGCGTCGGGCTGACGATCCGCAACGACGCGGCCGTCACGAAGGGCGGTCGCGCCGGGGCATGGTCCTGGTATCCGCCCGCCGGCACCGTGTTCACGCAGATCACCGCCCAGTCACACGTCGCCCACGACGCTGGGCACAAGGCCTACTTCTCGATCACCGACAACACAGGCAACGTCCAGAACCGCTGGCCGCGCGAGGGCATGTTCGACGCGGTCGACTGGGCCGCGGGCGCCCACGCGGTCGCGTTCGCCTCCTTCCTCTCCTGCCTCGTCCCCCCTGACAGCAGCTGCGGGGGCGGTGCCAAGGCCCACAACTACGTCCGCAACCTCTGGTTCACGCTCCGCGACCTCTCCAGCCCGGCGCTCACCCTGTCGGGCGACCTGCTCGATCCCGGCCCGCGCGGGGGAGTGCGAACCCTCGACGCGGCGGCCACCGACGCAGGCGGCGGCGTCTGGCGCTGGCGCGTCGCCGTCAACGGGAAGGCTACCGCGAGCGCCGAACAGCCCTGCGACGTGATCCCCGGCGGGGCCGCGCGCCGGTTCGTCCCCTGCCCGCTCAACGCATCGAGGTCGTTCAGCCTCGACACGGAGGGGCCGCCCTTCCGGCCCGGCGCGAACGAGGTCACCGTCTGCGTCTCCGACGTCGGCTGGCCCGCGAACGAGACGTGCCAGACGCGGACCGTCCATGTCGACAACCCCTGCCGCAGCTCCGCCGGCCCCGCCGCGGCGCTCGAGGCGTCGTTCGCCGGGGGCGGCGCGGAGACGCGGGTCGCCTCGAACCGCCGCGCCCGGATCGCCGGCCGCGCCCGCGGCGCGGGGTCGGGCGCCACGGTGTGCGTGTTCGCGACGCCATCCCGCCCCGGCGCCGAACAGCACTACGAGGGCGAGGCCCGCACCGGGCCGGGCGGGCGCTTCACCTACCTCGTCCCGCGCGGTCCCTCGCGGCGGCTGCGGCTCGTCCACCGTCACGGCGGCCACGTCGTCGAGGCCGAGCTCGGTCTCGCGGTCCGGGCCCGTCCGCGGCTCAAGGTCGGTCCGCGCTCCCGGCTGCGCAACGGCGAGGTGGCGCGCTTTCGCGGCAAGCTCCCCGGTCCCTACGCGGGCGGTCGCGTGGTCGTGCTGCAAGCGCGGCTCGGCGAGCGCTGGCTCGCGTTCAAAACCGCCCGGACGATGCCAGACGGCCGCTTCCGCGCGAGCTATCGCTTCCGCGAGACCACGGCGCGGCGCCTCTACAGGTTCCGCGCGGTCGTCCGGAAGCAGGCGGGCTATCCGTACCTCGCCGGCGTCTCGCCGACCCGGCGCGTGGTGGTGACGGGGTGAGGCGGCCTGATGACATCACCAGTCGCCGCCGTGGCGGCCGCCCGGAATCAGGCGCGGCTGCAAAGCAGCCGCTTGAAATGGTTGCCGCCTGACGGCGGCTAGGCAGCGGCCGTGCGGCCCTCGTGCTTGGCGGCGATGTCGGCGGTCTGCTCGTCGACCCAATCGCCAGGGTCGCGCGCGGTGATGATCTGCTTGAGGCGCTCGGCGCGCAGCCGCTTCTCCTCGGCGTCCATCGTCAGCGCCCGGTGCATCGTGTCGGCCTGCTCCTGGATGTCGAACGGGTTCACCGACAGGGTGCAGTCGCCGAGTTCCTCGTGGGCGCCGGTGTTCTCGGACAGCATCACGACGCCGTTGCGTGTGTTCAGCGTTGGCGCCTCCTTTGCGACCAGGTTCATCCCGTCGAACAGCGAGTTCACGATCAGGAGGTCGAAGTGCTTGTAGCGGGCGACGGCCTCGGGGAAGTTCTCGTAGATGCGGAGGTCGATCGGCATCCAGTCGGTCGTCCCGTGGCGGTGGTTGACGACCGCGACCAGCGCCTCGATCCGCTCCATGTACTCGGCGTACGCGGGCACGTCGAGGCGGGAGGGCTGCAGGTGGGCGATGAAGGTGACCTTCTCGCGGAACTCGGGGTGCTGCTCGAGGAAGGTGTCGAACGCCGAGAAGCCGCGTAGCACGTTCTTGGAGAGATCGGCGCGGTCGACCCGGAGGATCAGGTGCTCGCGACGCCGGCGCAGCACCTCCCGCTCGTACTCGAGCACCTGCTCGGACTCGGCGGCACGCAGGAGGCGGCCGGTGTCGATCGAGAGTGGGTAATGGCGCACCCAGGTCTCACGGTCGCCGTGAATCACCGCGCGGCGCTCCCAGTCGACCTCCAGCTCCATCAGCTCCCGGCAGCACTGCAGGAAGGCGCGGCAGTAGGCGCGGGTGTGGAACCCGATGATGTCGTTGGCGAGCATCGAGGCGTAGATCTCCTCGCGCCAGCGGTTCGGCAGGATCCGCCACGAGTCGGGCTGCGACCACGGGATGTGGACGAAGTGGTGCAGGAAGGCGTCGGGGCGCGCGGCGCGGACGAGGCCGGGCGCCGTGTAGAGGTGGTAGTCGTGGAACATCACCGTCGGGTCGTCCTGGCCCTCGATCGAGCGCACGACCTGGGCGGCGATGTCGGCGTTGACGACCTTGTAGCCCTGCTCCCAGGCCGCCTTCTCGGCGATCCGGATGTCGGGGGCGTTGGAGAGGTCCCAGAGGTAGTGCTGGATGAACCAGAGGATCGGGTTCGCGATCACGCTGTAGAAGCGGTCGTAGGCGACCGGGTCGCTGGCCACCATGCAGACCTCGTAGCTGACGCCGTCGAGCTCGATCTCGGTCGGACCTCCGTCGGCCTCCTCCGCGACCACGACGTCCTGGTCGGTCATCGCCGAGGCGATCCAGAGTGCCTTGCGGTGGGTGACGAGCCCGCTCAGCGCCGTCACCAGCCCGCCGCCGCCGCGCCGCACGACCCGCTCGCCGTCCTCGTTCAGCCCGAACTCGCCCGGTCCGCGGTTGGAGACGATCGTCAGGGGTCGCGTCTCGGCCACCAGGCGTTTGTATCAGGCGAGCGGCCTACCCCTTCTCCAGCGAGGTGAAAATCCGCAGCCAATCGAGCAGCAGCCGGGGGGTCAGGAAGCGCTCGCGCACCCGCTCCTTGCCCGCCCTGCCCAGGCGGCGCCCCAGCTCGGGGTCCTGGAGGACCTGGGTCGCTCGCTCGGCGGTCTGTTGGGGGGTCTCGACCAGGTAGCCGCTCTCGCCGTCGACGATCTGGAGCGGGATACCGCCGACCTTGCCGGCGATCGTCGGCCTCCCCTTCCACAGCGCCTCGGACACGGTCAGCCCGAACCCTTCGCGGATCGACTTCTGGATGAGCACGTCCGCCTGGGACTGGAACGCGTTCACCTCGATCGCGCCGACGTTGTTGAGGTTGTTGAGGATCTTGACGTCCGGATCCGAGCCGGCGTACTCGAAGGTGCGCTGGAAGAACTCCCAGCCCTCCGGATCGTCGGTGGCCATCGAGCCGACCAGGGCGAGCTGGACCTCGGGCACCTCCTTGGTCACCAGGCGATAGGCGTCGATCACACCGATCGGGTCCTTCCAGGGGTCGAAGCGCGAGACCTGGCACATCAGCGGCCGGTCGACGTCGATCCCGAACTGGTTGCAGACGAAGGACGCGTCGTCGGGCGACAGCGCCATGTTCTTCGGGGACAGGGGGTCGATCGCCGGCGGCACGATGTTGATCCCCCTGTGGCCCTTCAGGCTGGCGGGCACGTACTGCTCCATGTGCCAGACGCTCGCGTCGTACTCGGCGATCAGCGGCTGCAGGCGTCGAATCGGATCGGGGTTGGGCTCCGAGAGATCGATGTGGCAGCGCCACACCCAGTGCTTGCCGTGGTCCGCGGCCCAGTGCTTCATCCCGACCGGCTGGGGGTCGTGGGTGATGATCAGGTCCCAATCGCCCTCGAGGCTCTCGGCGTTCATCTTGTTGTAGTGGTCGAACAGCTCCCACTGGTTGGGGGTGAGCGTGTTCGGATCGCCCTGGAGGGAGTTGTGGAGGAGCTTCGTCGCGTTGAAGAACTCCTCGCGGCCCATGATGATCTGCCACGAGACCTCGAGGCCGACGTCGCGCATCAGGGGCACGAGCGTGTAGAGGATCTCCGAGACCCCGCCGCCGAACGCGGTTGCGCTCACGTGCAGGACCTTCTTCCCCTTCAGCGGCTCGACCAGCTCGCGGATCTCCTCGACCAGGCCGCGGCCGACGAGGTGCGTGTAGTCGGCCAGGGACTTGTTCCCGAGCGGTACCTCCGTCAGCACGTTTGCCCCCGGGCCCGAAACGCGATCAAGCCGAGAAAGCTATCGAGCCTGGGCTGCCAACCGCTCGATCCCCGCGTCGAGCCTCGCGCAGATGCTCGCGTGGAGCTCCCGATTGGCCGCGGCGACGCACGACATCTGAAACTCGTGGCTCGAGCCCAGCAGCCGCCTCGCCGAGAGATCCCGGCCATAGGCGTCCGTGACGACCGCTCCCGCCTCCCGCAGGCAGAGCACCGCCGCCGCGAGGTCGTAGGGCGAGTTGTTGAGGATCGATCCGCCGCCGACCCGCTCGAACGCCTCCCGCGCACCGGGGACGTCGTCGACGATCCGCGGGCCCGGCTCCACGTAAGCGTCGAGCTGACCGGTTGCGACCCGGGTCATGTCGAAGGTCGCCGACCCGAGGTCGAAGGTGGCACCGCCGACCGAGGAGGCGTCGACGAGCTCGGCGATCACCTCGATCAGCTCGCGCGCCGGGCGGCCGCGCAGGCCATAGGTCCAGAACATCCGCTCGATCGAGGTGTTCGCCGACAGCGTCGGCGCCGGGTCCAGCCCCCCACCGCGCTCGGCCACGAAGCTCCGGCCGCTCTTGATCTCGACTATCACGCCCACCTCGACGTCCGCCATCATCGGCTCGCCGTCGAGGCGCGCCGCCGCGACCGACACGCAGCAGGACTCGAGGCCGGCAACCGCGGGCCTGGTGCCGTCGATCGGGTCCACCACTAGCACCCATTCCGCCGCGCCGTCCGCCGCCGCGACCATCCCCCGGTCCTCCGAGTAGAAGGCGACCTCGGGCGCGCGCTCGGCGAGGAACTCCTCCATCCGCACCTCGGCGCTCTCGTCGATCGCGAAGGTGACGTCGCCGCCGGCGGCCTCGCCGGCGTGCGCGCGTGAGGCGTGAGCGCCGAGCTCAGGCAGGACCTGTTCGCGGAGGTCGTGCGCCAGCTCGACGCAGAGCCGGCGGATCACCCGCCCTGCGCGACCCTCTCGGGCCGCGGGTCGAGCTCGACCTCGACCTGCTTGCGGTCGCCGTCGCGGAGGATCACCAGGGTGACCGTCTGGCCGGGGCGCTGGCGGGAGATCAGCTCGGCGAGGTCGCTCTCGCTCTTCAGCTCGGTCCCGTCGACCGCGACGATCACGTCGCCCCCGGTCTCCACGGGCAGGCCCTGGAAGGTCTGCTCTCCGTCGGCGCCGCGCAGGCCGGCCCTGTCGGCGGGCCCGTCGGCAACGACCGACGAGATCAGCGCACCGGTGTCGCTCCCGATGTCGAGCTCGTCGGCGAGTTGCGGGTAGACGCCCTGGGTCGAAACCCCGAGGTAGGCGTACTCGACCTCGCCGTCCTCGCGGAGCTGATCGAGCGAGTATCGGATCGCGGTTGCCGGAATCGCGAAGCCGACGCCCGAGTTGGAGCCCGACTGAGTCTCGATCTGCTGGTTGATCCCGATCACCTCGCCCTTGCCGTCGAGCAGCGGCCCGCCTGAGTTGCCGGGGTTGATCGAGGCGTCGGTCTGGATCGCATTGTCGATCGTGAACGCGGTCAGCGAGTCGATCGAGCGGTCGACGGCGGAGACGATCCCGGTGGAGAGCGACTGGCGCTCGCCGAACGGGCTCCCGATCGCGGCGACCGGCTCGCCGACCGCAAATTCCGCGCGATCCGAGATCTGAAGCGCGTGCAGGTCGAGGCCGTCGGGATCGACCTTGATCAGGGCGACGTCGGCGTCGGGATCGAAGCCGATCACGTCGGCTGGGACGCGATTCCGGTCGCTGAACTCGACGAACACCTGGTTCGCCTCCTTCGGCTCGCCGCCGCCGTTGCCCTGGCCGCCCGTGGTGATGACGTGGGTGTTGGTGATGACCTCGCCGTCGTCGGAGACGACGAAGCCCGAGCCCTGTCCTGCTCCCCCCTGCAGCAGCGCATCGCCTTCGTTGCCGAAGATCGAGATCACCGTGACCACGGCGGGGGAGGCCTTCTCGTAGACCTCGGCCGCGTTGAAGTCCCCTCCCGAGGACTGGACCAGGACCTGCTCGGTCATGGTCGTCGCCGCGGATTCCGAGGTGCTCGGTTCATCGTCTCCCCCGCAGGCGCTCAGCGCCAGCGCAGTCGCCGCGGCAAGCGCCGCGGCGAGGCCTGCTCTGCTTGACCTCACGCCGGCGCCTCTGCGGGCGGCCTGCGGCGGCCGCGCCGGGTCTCACCGAGCGGCAGCGAAAGGGTGAAGGCGGTGAACCCGCGTTGCGAGACGACCTGGAGATCGCCTCCCATTCGGGCCGCCAGCTCGGCGGCGATCGCGAGCCCGAGGCCCGAGCCGGTCGCGCTGCCGCCGCTGTAGAAGCGGTCGAAGACGCGGCCGATCGCCCGCGGTTCAATCCCGCGTCCGTCGTCGCCGACGATCAGCTGGGCGGCGCCGTTGCCGCTGACCGCGGTCACCGTCACGACCGTTCCCTCGGCTGTGTGCGTGAGCGCATTGTCGATCAGGATACGGATGATCTGGCTGACCCGGTCGGGGTCGGCGAGCGCCGTGGCCTGCCCCCGGCCCCGCACCTCGAGCTTGGAATCGTGGCTGCGCGCGGCGGGGCGGAACTCTCCGGCGACCTCGCGGGCGAGCCGCTTCAGGTCGACCCGTTCGCGCCTGATCTCCATCGCGTCGGCGTCGAGCTTGGAGAGGTCCAGCAGGTCGAGGGTCAGCTTCTCCAGGCGCTCGATCTGGCCCCGCATCTCTGTCACGAACCGCCTGCGCTCCTCGGCCGTCAGCTGCTCCGTCTCGAGCAGCTCGACGAATCCGCCGAGCGAGAAGATCGGCGTGCGCAGCTCGTGCGAGGCGTTCGCGATGAACTCCTTGCGCGAGCTGTCGAGCCGTTCGAGCCGCCGCTGCATCTCGTTGAAGCTGCGCGCGAGCTGGCCGAGCTCGTCGTGCGACTCGATCGGGATCGGCTGGCTGAAGTCGCCCCGGGCGACCTGCTCGGCCGCGCGCCGCAGCCTTCGCAGCCGCCTCGAGACGGCGCCCGCCGCCCAGAAGCCGACCAGTCCGGCGGCGGCGAGGGCGATCCCACCGGCGATCAGGATCTGGCGGCGGATCAGGGCGACGTTGTCGTCGACGTCGTCAAGCGGGCTCGACAGCACCGCGACCCACTGCGTGCCGCTGTCGACTGCGACCGGGACGGCCGAGGCACCGACGCGCTCTCCCGCGATCGTCTCGACCTGGGAGCTGACCCGCCCGTCCGCGACGGCGTTCGCCGCCGCGTCGTAGCTGCCCTGGATCGCCGTCGGCTCGCCCTGCGAGTCGGCGACCACGAAGTCCGGCTCGGCGGACTCGCCCTCGTCGCGGACCGCGAGCAGGGTGACGCGGCTCTCGGTCGCCTGCGAGAGGCTCCGGACCAGGTTCTCGACCTCGGCCTGAGGAGCGCCGTCGGCGAGAGTCTGCGCGAGGAGCTGGGCCTGGTCATTGCCGAGGCGCTCGAGGCGCCGCAGCTTCTCGGCGGTCAGGCTCGACTCCAGCTGGGGGACCACGTAGAGGTAGACGAACCCGATCGCCGCCGCGGTGATCGCGAAGATCAACAGCACCAGCCGGTTGCGAAGCGTGTCGAAACGACTCCAGCTCACCGGGCCCTCGCTAGTCGCGCTCGGCGTCCCTGAAGCGATAGCCGACGCCGCGGACCGTGAACAGGTACTCGGGGTGCTTCGGATCCTCCTCGATCTTCTCGCGCAGGTGCCGGATGTGGACGTCCACGGTCCGCGGGTCGCGGTAGGTCGAGTCTCCCCAGACGTGCTCGAGCAGCGCCTCGCGCCCGAACACACGCCCAGGCTCGGCGGCGAGCGTCGCGAGAATCTCGAACTCGACGTAGGTGAGCTGGACCGGGCGGCTCTTGACGAGCGTCGCGCGGCGCTCGAAGTCGAGCTCCAGCTCGCCGACCCGGATCGGCTCGCCCGCCGTCCCGCCGCGGCCCGCCATCTTGCCCCGACGAAGTGCCGCCTTCACCCGGCTGCGGAACTCGCGCACCGAGAACGGCTTGGTGATGTAGTCGTCGGCTCCGATCTCGAGGCCGACGACCTTGTCCTGCTCGTCGCCCTTCGCCGTCAGCATGATGATCGGGACCTGACTGCGGGTGCGGAGGCGGCGGCAGACCTCGATCCCATCGAGCTTCGGGAGCATGATGTCGAGCACCACCAGATCGAAGCGCTGCTCTGCGAAGCGATCGAGCGCCTCCTGGCCGTCGAGCGCCGGGACCACGTCATACCCTTCCTTGCGGAGTGGGTAGGTGAGAAGCGTCTGCACGGCCTGCTCGTCGTCAACGAGCAGGATCCGCGCCTGAGTGCGGGCCATTCCTCGAAGATTATGAAGTGATCGACCTGCGTCTTTGGAGAGCGACCTTGCTGATCGTGCCGGTTGCGGGCCTGATCGCGATGTTCTCCTTGCAGGGGGTTCCCCAGCCGCTGCGCCCGCCCCTCTCCCCCGACGCCTTCGACGGGGAGGCCGCGACCACGCTGGCCGGGGACCTCGCGGAGTCGCAGTCCGCGCCCACCCCGGGGTCGGACCAGGACGCCGCGCTCGCCGACCTCGTCCAGGCCCGCTTCGCCGCGATCCCCGGGGCCGAGCTGGCCGAGCAGCGCTTCCAGGCCTCGTTCGACGGTGACGACGTCGAGCTTCGCAACCTGATCCTCGTCCTGCCGGGACGCACCGAGCGCCAGATCGCCCTGATCGCCGGACGGGACAGCGCCGCCGGTCCCGGCGCCGCCTCGGGGATCGCCTCCACCGCGGCGCTGCTCGAGATCGCCGCTGCGCTCGGAGGCTCCACCCACGAGAAGACGCTGGTCCTGGTGTCGACCGACGGCGCGAGCATCGGCGCGCTCGGGGCGCGACGCTTCATCCGCGACTACAGCGAGGCGAACCTGCTGGACACGGCGATCGTGCTCAGCCAGCCCGCGGCGGTGCGGCCGTCCCCGCCGCTCGTGATCCCGTGGTCGAGCGGCCCCGAGAGCACGAGCATCCAGCTCGAACGCACTGCGAGCGCGATCGTCTCGGACGAGGTCGGGCGGCCCGCCGGGGACGAGGACCCGCTCAGCGAGCTGTTCCGGCTCGCGATCCCCTCCGGCCTCGGCGAGCAGGGTCCGCTGATCGCGGCCGGGCTCGACTCGGTACGGCTCTCCTCCGACGGCGAGCTGCCGCTGCCTGCCAGCGGGGACGACCCGGACGCGGTCAGCGGCGACACGCTCGACCGCTTCGGCCGCGCAACGCTGGCGCTGATCCTGGCGCTCGACGCGGCACCGAGTCCGACCGAGCACGGTCCCGACGCCTACATCGGGCTCGTCGGCAACCTGCTGCCCGGCTGGACCCTCGCGCTGCTCGGGTTGGCGCTGCTGGCGTCGGTCGCGATCGTCGCCGGCGCCGGTCTCGCCGCGGGCGCCGGCAGCCCGGCCGAGGCCGCACGCGCGCTCGGCTGGGCGGCGCTGCGGGCAGTTCCCTTCGTGTTCGGCGCGGCCGCCGTCTACGTGTTCGCGACGGTGGGGATGATCCCGAGCCCCGACTTCCCGTTCGACCCGGCGGAGGAAGGGCTCGGCCTGAGCGGCAGGATCGGGATCGCCGTGGCGATCCTCGTGGTGCTCGCGGTCGCCTTCCTGCTCCGTCCGCTGCTGCCCCCGTCACTCGGCCTGGCCGGCACCGCGCCGGCGGCGGCGCTCTCCCTCGCGGCCCTCGCCGGTTTCGGCATCTGGCTCGCCAACCCGTACCTGGGACTGCTGGTCGCGGTGGGCCTCCAGGCCCTCATCCCAGCCGCGGCCGGCGCCGCCCCGCGAGGCCGGCTGGGTGCGGCCGCGCTCGTCGCGCTCGGCCTGCTCCCGGCGCTCGCCCTGCTGGTAGACCTCTCCGGGCGCTTCGACGCCGGGCTCGGGGCGAGCTGGGACCTGCTGTTCATGTTCACGGGCGAGCAGTTCACCGACGTGCTGGCGCCGCTCGCCTGCCTGCTGGCGGGCGCTTCGCTCGCGATCATCGCCGCGAACGGAGTCGGCTCGGGCTCCGACGCCCAGCAGCTGAAGCTCGCGGCGCTGGTGGAGCGCGGGCGGGCGCTGGAGCAGCGGCGCGCGGCGGGCAAGCAGCGGCGCGAGCGCAAGAAGCGCCGCTCCGAGCGCCGGCGCGAGCGCGAGGAGCGGGCCGAGGAGCCGCCGGGGAGACGGGAGGAAACGGAGCCCGATCAGCCCGAGCCGGCGCGTGACCCGCGCATGTGGTCGAAGCCCGACGCGGCAACGGCCCGTCCCTGAGCGTCCGTGATCGTCACCCCGGAGCCCTCCATCACCTGCCCGATCTCGGTCAGCCTCGAGCCGATCTCAGCGACGGCCGAGACCGCGGCATCAAGCCGCTCCGGCGGGATCGTGACGAGCAGCTCGTGGTCCTCGCCCCCCGACGCGGCGAGCTCGAGAGCGGCCCGGTCCCCGCCCGCCACGGCCGCGATTCCCTCCGGCAGCGGCGCCGTCTGCAGCTCGATCGAGAGGTGGACGGCGCCGGCCCGGGCGACGTGCCCGGCGTCGGCCCCGAGCCCGTCGCTGATGTCGATCATTGCGGTGGCGCCGCTTGCCGCGAGCGCCCGCCCCGCGGCGATCCGGGGCCGGGGATCGAGCTGGCGGGCGAGCAGGCGGTCGCGCGCCTCGGTCCCGAGCCCCGCGGGGTCCTCCCCGGTGAGGAGCCGCAGCGCCGCCGCGCCGCCGCCGAGCTCACCGGTGACGGCGACCACGTCGCCGGGCTCGGCCCCCGCACGGGTTACCACCGGGATCCCGGGCCGCTCGTAGCCGACGCAGGTGACGCTGAGGAAGAGCCGGGGAGATCGGACCAAGTCGCCGCCGGCGACGGTGACGTGATCGCGGAGCGCGACCTCGGCAAGCCCGTCGGCTATCCGGAGCAGCTCAGCCTCGCCAAGCGCCTCGCTGGTCCCGAGCGCGACGTATGCCTCGCCGGCCTCGGCTCCCATCGCCGCCAGATCGGAGAGCGCCGTGGCGAGCGCCTTTCGCCCGACCGCCTCGAGGGGGAACTCGGGGAGCGTGAAGTGGACCCCCTCGACGATCGCGTCCACGGTCGTCACTGTCGCCGCCCCGGCCGCCTCGATCACCGCGGCATCGTCGCCGCTGCCGACCCGGATGCGCGGGCCTGGCGGCGGCAGCCGCTCGACCAAGCGGGCGATCAGGTCGAACTCGCCGGTGGCCATGGCGGGAAGGCTAGATGCCTCAGCTGCGCAGCCAGCGCGGCAGGAACAGGCCCAGCAGCGAGCGTCGGCCGCACCTCGGGCACCGCGAGGTCGCCCGCTTCAGCGTCGCGCCGCAGTGCCGGCACGACGGCTTCTGGGCGACGACCGAGCTCATGCGACGAGTCTAGATCGCCGCGATCAGCCTCCTAGCCGGCGAACAGTCACCGGCGATCCTCGCGCTCGGGAATCGCCGCGCAACCCGCGGCTAGACGGGCCTGGCTACTGCACGGCGCCCGGCTGGGGCGAGAAGCCCGGCGCGGATGATCGGCACGCAGACGATCACCAGGTAGACCAGCAGCGCGGCATTCCGTCCGGCCAGCCGCCACACGAACTCGGGATCGAAGTCGACCGCGATCCTCGCGTAGAACTGGAGCATCAGCTGGGTGAGCACGGTCGCGGCGAGCAGCACGAGGTTCTCGATCCCGAGCCCGTAGGCCGCCGCGGACAGCGGTAGCAGCCAGAACAGGAACTGCGGCGAGAGGACCGGGGAGAGGACGACCACGATCGCGAGCAGGGCGGTGGCGAGCGGGAGGACGGGGGTGCGAGCCCGCCAGCCGGCCCAGGCGACGAGGCCGTAGGCGAACACCAGCAGCGCGATCGAGAGCGAGCGCGCGACGTCGGCACCCGGGCCGGTGAAGTTGAAGCTGCCCGACCCGTACTCGGCAGCCACCGAGGTGTCGTTGATCCCGGCGATCTCCAGTGGCGTCGCCGCGAGCGACTCGATCTGGAGGCCGCGCTCGGAGTGGTAGCTGAGCGCCGACCCGAACTCGTCGCCCCAGCCGAGCACGAGCGCGGCGGCGACGGCGAGCGGGATCGCGGCCGCGATGGCGACCCTGCGCGGACGGCGCTCTCCGCGGACGAGGGCGGGCAGGACCGCGAGCGGGAACGCCTTGATCGCGACTCCGACCGACAGCAGCGCCCCCCACGCGGCCGAACGGCCGGCCTCGCGCGCGAGCACCGCGGCGAGCACGAAGAAGGCAGGCACGAGATCGAAGCGCGCGAGCGCGAGCGGCGCCGCGTCGAGGTCGGAGCCGCCGAGGACGATCCCCGACAGCGCAACGACCCCGGCGGTATAGACAAGCAGCGCCCCGGCGACGCGGCGGGGGCTGCCGGGCAGCGCCAGAGCCAGCGCGAGCACGATCGCCAGATCGAAGATCAGCATCTCCGAGTGGAACGCGTCGGTGAAGGAGCCGAGGCTGTCGCCGGGGAGGGCGGGGGCGACCAGGACAGGGATCGAGAGCGGCGGGTATTCGAGGTCCTGGTCGCGGTAGGGGAGGTCGCCCGCCTCGATCGCCTCGGCCTCGGGGAAGAAGTCGGTCTCAACCGTGCCGCCGAGCTCGCCGACGCTCGGCGCGAGCAGTGCGAGGTGCACGGCGCAGGCGACGATTGCGGCGATGATGCGGGGGCCGGTGGCCAAAGGGCGAGTCAAGATCCGGCTCGCGAGGGTTCCGGGGTGAAGGAGGTGGTCGCTAGGGCGAGATCCCGCCACCCGGCGGTGGCGGCGCTGGCGGCGGCGTCGTCGGCTGGCTCGGCTGGGGCTCAGGCTTCGGCGCCGGCTTCTGGCCGACCCCGGGCGCGTACGCGCCCTCGTCGCGGTTCCCGCTGTCCTCCTCGGTGGTGGTGGTCGAGTCGTAGCTGTCGTCGGACCCGCAACCGTAGGCGCCCTCCTCGGTCCCGGTCCCCCCGACGCTGGCGCTCGAGCAGGAGCTGCCGTAGCTCGACGTGTACTCGCCGTTGAAGTCGATCCACTCGACGGGGTTCTCGGGCTCGGGGAAGGTCTCGCAGTTGCCGTCGAGGGCGACCTCCATGTAGTCGTGCCAGATCATCGCGGGGAAGGTGCCGCCCGCGACGCTGACCCCGTGCACCGAGTACATCGACTGCAGGGCGTCGGGATAGCCGACCCAGACCCCGGTCGCGAGGTGCGGGGTGTAGCCCATGAACATCGCGTCGTTGAAGTCGTCGGTCGTTCCGGTCTTGCCGGCCTCGTCCCCGCAGTAGGTGGCGGCGGCCGTGCCGGTGCCGGCGTCGACGTTGTCCTCGAGGATCTGCGTGACCTCGTAGGCGACCCCGTCGGGGAACACCCGGTTGCGGTCCGGCTCGCCGAGCTCGTCGACGTGGCCGTCGGGGAAGCTGACCTTCTCGATCGCGATCGGCTTGTTGTGCATCCCGCCGGAGGCGAGGGTTGAGTAGGCATTCGTGATCTCGAGCGGGGAGACGCCGAGGCGGAGACCGCCGAGGGTCTCGGCCGGCAGCCCGTCGAGGTCGGTCTCGATCCCCATGTCCTTGGCCGTCTCGGCAATCGACTCCGGCCCCAGGTCGAGCGCCAGCTGGGCGTAGACCGTGTTGTCCGAGGCCAGCGTCGCCTGATGCAGGCTGACCGAGCCCGCGTAGCTGTCGGAGTAGGTCGAGACCTCCCAGTGCCCGAACGACGGGTCGTCGAGACTGAGCGGCTGCGAGGTGTAGTACGTCGAGTCGGGGTCGATCCCGCGGCGCACCGCGGTGGTCAGCGCGAAGGTCTTGAAGGCCGAGCCGGGCTGGCGGTGCCCCTGAGCGGCCAGGTTGAATTGCGAGTCGCCGTAGCCGCCGCTCGAGGCCATCGCCTTCACGTAGCCGGTCCGGGGGTCGATCGAGACGACCGCCGCCGACGGGTCGGACGAGTAGTAGAGGTGGTTCTCGATCGCCGTCCGCGCGGCCTCCTGGAGCTGGGGATCGATCGTCGTGTAGACCTTCAGTCCTCCCTGGCGCACGGTGTTGACCCCGTACTCCTCGATCAGCTGCTGCTCGACGAAGTCGAAGAAGTACGGCTCGCGGATCTCGCTGTAGCGGTTGCCGGGCTTCGTCTCGAGCGGCTCCTGCTTGGCGAGCTCCGCCTCGGTCTTGGTGACGTAGTCCTGGTCGGCCATCGCGTCGAGCACCTCGTTGCGGCGCTGGAGCGCGCCCGCCTCGTTCTGGAGCGGGTTGTTGACCGACGGCGCCTGCGGCAGGCCGGCGAGCAGCGCCGACTGAGCCAGGTCGAGCTCCCGGGCCGGCTTCGAGAAGTAGATCTGCGACGCGGCCTCGACGCCGACGGCGGTCTGGCCGTTGACCGTCCCGTAGGAGGCGGAGTTCAGGTACTCCTCGAGGATCTGCTCCTTGGAGAGCTTCTCCTCGAGCTCCTCGGCGAGCTTCGCCTCCTTGATCTTCCGCTCGATGTCGCGGTCCGGGTCCTCGATGTAGAGGTTGCGGACGAGCTGCATCGTCAGCGTCGAGCCGCCCTGCTTGACCTCGCCGGCCTCGATGTTCTCGACCGCGGCTCGGGCGACGCCCTCGAAGTCGACGCCGTTGTGCTCGTAGAAGCGTTCGTCCTCGATCGCCACCGTCGCGTTCTGGAGGTCCTCGGGGATCTTCTCGATCGGGACCTCGGTGCGCGCCTCATCGGACTGGATGTAGCCGAGGCGCGACCCGTCCGCCGCGTAGACGATCGAGTTCTCGCCCTGGCTGACCGGCTCGAGCTCGTCGAGCGGCGGCGCCTCGGCGGCGACGCTGATCACGTAGAGGCCGAAGCTCATCACGCACAGCGCGAGCGCCGCCCCCGCCACCAGCAGCGTGAGCAGGACCGGGTTGCGCTTATGGGACGTGCGGCGGTGACGCCGCCGGGAGCGGGCACTCATGAGCCCGGAAAGGGTAACTGGGCGCCCTCAAGTGGTGCGCAAGACTCCCGCCTGGCGCAGGGCGCCCTGGGCGAGCTCGCGGATCTCCCCCTCGCGCGCCTCGCGGTCGCGCCCGGAGTCGATCCCCGCCTTCAGCTCCAGCCGCGCGGCCTCGACGGTCAGCTCGGCGAGCCGGATCGAGGTCACCTCGGTCCCCTCGAGCGCCTCGCGGGCGCGCCCGATGTCGGAATCGAGCGGCACCCAGACCTCGATCGTCGCGGGCGCGCGCCGGTTGCCCGCGGAGTGATTGACGACGACCTCCGTGATCACCTTCTCGTTCGGGATCACGAGCAGCGAGCCGTCGCCGCGGTCGACCGAGGTGTAGGTGAGAGCGACGTCGTTGACGCGGCCGTGGACCTCCTCCCCGATCGTGATCAGGTCGCCGATCCGGATCGACTGGCGGATCGCCATCAGCAGGCCGGCGACGAAGTTCCCGATCACCGGGCGCGCGGCGAACCCGACGATCAGGCCGAGCAGCGCGGTCGAGGCGAGCAGCCCGGTGGCGAGCCGCCGGACCTCGGTGAACTGGCTCAGCGCCAGCGCCACTCCGATCAGGATGATCGACACGAACACGAGCCGGCGGATCAGCCGCAGGCGGGTGCGGGCCTCGCGCGAGAACTGCGACGTCTCCATGCCCTCCGCCGCGTGCACGGCGCGTCCGAGCACGAACCGGTCGACGGCGACCGCGATCAGGATCGCGACGGCGAGCGTGATCGCCGCCTCGACCTGGTTGCCGTGGCTGTCCCAGAAGCTCTCGTCCATCGAATGGGAGTATTCCCGGCGCAATGACCCGCGCTGTATTTCTCGATGCACTCGGAACCCTGGTGGAGCTCGAGCCGCCCTGGCTGCTGCTGCGCGAGCGGGTCCCGCCCGCGGTCAGCGACGAGCAGCTGGTCGCGGCCGTCCGCAAGGAGATGGCGTACTACAAGGCACACGCCCACGAGGGGCGGGACGCGGACTCGCTCGCCGACCTCCGCGACCGCTGTGCCGGGGTGCTCTCCCGGGAGCTCGGGATCGACGTCCCCACCCAGGCGCTTGTCGACTCAGTGCGGATGACGGCGTATCCGGACGCCGAGCCGGCGCTGCGGGCGCTGCGGGAGCGCGGGCTGAAGACGATCGTGGTCTCCAACTGGGACTGCTCGCTCGGCGAAGTGCTGGAGCGGACTGGCCTGTCGCCGTGGTTGGACGGCGCGATCTCCTCGGCCGAGGCCGGACACCGCAAGCCCGATCCGGGCATCTTCGCCCCGGGGCTCGAGCTGGCGGAATGTGAGCCCGGTGAGGCGCTGCACGTCGGAGACACGCCCGAGGAGGACGGCGAGGGCGCACGTGCCGCCGGGATCAGGGTGCTGCTGATCGACCGCGATCGCCCCGGCACCGGGGACGGCGAGATCTCCTCGCTGACCGAAATCGTGCAGCACCTCGACGGATGACCGATCCGGGCGCGCCGCAATACGTCGGCCTCGGCCGCCGGGCGCTGGCGTTTCTGCTCGACAACCTCGTCTGGCTGCTGGGCGTCGTGATCCTGCTCGGGTTCGTGCCGGTCGACGACGCCGGCGAGATCTCCGAGGGAGCCGCCGCCGCGATTCTGTTCGTCGTCGCGACGCTCTGGTTCAACTACTTCGCGTTCGCCGAGTGGCGCTGGGGCCAGACGATCGGGAAGAACGCGACCGGGATCGAGGTCACCTCGGAGGACGGCGGGCGGATCAGCTTCGGCCAGGCGAGCATCCGCAACCTCCTGCGCCTGGTCGACGTCCTCGTGATCGGCCCCGTGATGATCGCCGGCAGCGAGCGCAGACAGCGCCTCGGCGACAGGGCGGCGAAGACGGTCGTCCTCCGGCGCCGGCCGCTGTCGCCGCCGGCCGCTGTCGCCGCTGCCTCAGCTCCCGCATCGCTCGCTCAGCCCGCCGGTCAACCGGCGGGAAGCACGGCGCCGCCCGCCCCCGAGCCGGCGGCTGCGGCCACCGCCGGTCAGCCCTCGTTCGCCTGGGTCACCTGGAGCCCGACCGACGTTTTCATCGGCGTGGTCGCCGCGGCGGTGATCTCGACCCTGGCTGCGCTGGTCCTGGTCGCCCCGTGGGATTCCGACATCAGCACGACCGAGGGCCAGCTCGTCGCCCAGCTCGCGCTCTGGGGCACGTTGATCGGCGTGGCGCTCGGCGCCGCCACGTCGGGCAAGTTCCGCGACATCCAAGGTGCTTGGCGAAAGCTCGGTTTCCGCGGGCTGACCTGGAGGCAGGCCCGCCTCGCCGGGCTCGCCTGGCTCGGCTACCTTGCGGCGGCGGCGATCGCCGCGGGCCTGCTCGACGCCCTGTTCGGATACCGCCCGGACCAGGAGGAGCTCTCGGAGACTCTTGACGTCGACCTCACCCCGGTCGTCGTCGTGGCGCTCTACGCCAGCACCTGCGTGATCGCGCCGCTCACCGAGGAGACCTTCTTTCGCGGCTTCCTGTTCGGGGGGTTGCGCCGCCGGTGGCCGTTCTGGGCCGCCGCCGGGGTGTCCGGCCTGATCTTCGGAGTCGTCCACGCGGGCACCGGGGTGGCCGCAATTCCCTTCCTGGCGGCGCTCGGCATCGTGTTCGCGTATCTGTACGAGCGCACCGGGTCGATCTGGCCCTCGATCATCGCCCACACCCTCAACAACCTGCTCGCGATCACGGTCCAGGTCACCACCTGAAGCCGGCCGGGCGTCCGTGCCAACAGTCAGGATTGTCCGATCGCGCCGATCTTTGCCACAATGCCGCGGCTGTGACGGCTCTCTTCGGCAGGACGCGTCTGATGCTGCTCGGATGCGCTGCTGCGCTGCTCGTCGCCCTGCCGGCCGCTGCCGCCGCGGCACCGCCCGACGCCGGCAAGGCCGCCACGGGGGTGTCTCTCCAGATTCAGGGCTCGAAAAAGGCGGCGCTGTTGAAGAAGCTCCAGATCAGCGGCGCCCTCGCGAATCCGGCGCCGAACGACAACGTCCAGGTCACGGTCAGCGCCAGCGGGCGCGAGCTGTTCTCGAAGAAGGTCTCCGCGAAGCCGGACGGCTCCTTCGCCCTCCCGCTGGTGGTCAACGCCTGCTGCAAGTACGTGGTCATCGCCGAGAACGGCAGCAAGCGCGCCACCGACTCGTTCAAGGTGGACGTGCCGAGGCGCCTCGGCAAGGGCCCGGTCACCGCGCTCTTCAACCGCTCGCTCCAGGCCCAGGGCTTCCACACGGGAACCAAGGGGAGGAGCGTCGCGATCGGCACCCGGCTCGCGATCAAGGCCTTCCGCAAGACGAACGGGATGGCGCGCAGCGAGGCCTACCGCCCTGCGATCTTCCGCACCCTGCTGATGGGCAAGGGAGGGTTCGCGCCCCAGCACGACGAGGGCCGCCACGTCGAGGTCGACATCGGCCGGCAGGTGATGTCGTTGATCGAGGGCGACACCCCCGTCCATACCTTCCACGTCTCGACCGGCGCCTCATCCACCCCCACCGTCCGCGGCAAGTTCAGCTTCTACATGAAGCACGCCGGCTACAACGCGAAGCGGATGTACTTCTCGGTCTACTTCATCCGCGGCTATGCGACTCACGGCTACAACCCAGTCCCGAACTACCCGGCCAGCCACGGCTGCGTCCGGAACCCGATCCCCTTCTCGCGCTTCATCTACAACTGGGTCGACATCGGGATGCCGATCTACGTCTACGGCTAGCCGCCACCAGGCCGCTCTCTTTCGGAGCAATGGCGGATGAGGATCCTCGTCGCCGGCGCAACCGGGGCGATCGGCCGCCCGCTTCTGCCGCTGCTTTCAGACGCGGGCCACGACGTGGTCGGGACGACGCGCTCGCGTGACCGCATCGATCGCGTCAGGCGGCTCGGCGCCGAGCCCGCGGTGCTCGACGGAGGCGACGTGGACGCGATCGGGGCGCTCGTCGCCGATCTGAAGCCCGACGTCGTCATCAACCAGCTCACCGACCTGCCCGAGCGGATCGATCTGCGCAAGACGCGCGAGTCGCTCGCCACGACCACCCAGCTGCGAGCCCGGGCCGGCCCGGCGTTGGCGCGGGCCGCGGCGGCCGCCGGGGTGCGGAGGCTGATCTCGCAGGGTCAGGCCTTCAGCTATGCGCCCGAGGGGGACTGGGTGAAGAGCGAGGAGGCGCCGCTGCGCAGGGCGTCCGGTCCGGCGGAGGGCGATCCGCTCGCGGCGCTGCACGCGCTCGAGCGGGCGACTCTCGAGACACCAGGGCTCGACGGCGTGATGCTCCGCTACGGCTTCTTCTACGGCCCGGGTACCTACTACGCGCGCGACGGCAGCACGGCCCGCGACGTGCTCGCCCGCCGCTACCCGATCGTCGGCAAGGGCAGCGGCGTGTTCTCCTTCATCCACGTCGATGACGCCGCCGCGGCGACCGCCGCCGCCGCCGAGCGCGGTGGCCCAGGCGCCTACAACGTCGTCGACGACGACCCCGCTCCGCTCAGCGGGTGGCTGCCGTTCTACGCGGAGGTGCTCGGTGCGAAGAAGCCGCGCCGCGTCCCGCTCTGGATGGCGAGACTGGTCGCGGGGCCGGCCGCGGTGGCAGCGCTCGACCTGCGCGGTGCCTCGAACGCCAAGGCGAAGCGCGAGCTCGGCTGGTCGCCTCGATACCCGAGCTGGCGCCAGGGCTTTCGCGAAGCGCTCGGATAGGGGGCGCCGGCATCTCGGCCGTCAGCCATACGATGCGCCCCCATGACCGCCGACCTGGAGCCTGCGCGCGCATCCCTGCTCGCGGAGCTGCGCGAGCACGCGCTCGTGATCGGCGAGGTCGTGCTCTCCTCGGGACGGACCGCCCAGTACTACGTCGACGCCAAGCGGGCGCTGCTCCGGCCGGACGGCTACCGTGCCGCGGGCGCGCTGATCGCGGCCGAGGCCGCGGATCGCGGCGCGAGCGCGGTAGGGGGGATGACGATGGGCGCCGACCCCCTCGCCTGCGCCGCGCTCGGGACCGAGCGAGGGGAGGACCTGGTCGCCTTCTTCGTCCGCAAGGAGCGCAAGGAACACGGCCTCCAGCGCTGGATCGAGGGCCCGCTGCTCGAGACAGGCACGAGCTGCCTGATCGTCGAGGACGTCGTCACCACCGGCGGCTCCACGGTCAAAGCGATCGAGCGGATTCGCGAAGAGGGGCTCGCCGTCGCCGGCGTCGTCTCCGTCGTCGACCGGCTCGCCGGTGGGGCTGATGCAATCGAGGAGGCGGCCGAGGCGCCCTATCGCGCCCTGGTCACGATCGACGAGCTGTATCCGGACCGGCCGGACAGGGACTGAGGCCGCCCGAATCGCGCTCGCCGGGTAGCCTCGCGCGCCCGATGGCGAGCGCCGCCCGACGAGAGACGACCCGTCGCGAGCTGCTGCTCGTCGCGCTGGCGGCCGTCGTCCTCTCCGTGGTCATGAACTGGCCGCTGGTCCTCCACCTGGGAGAAACGATCCCGAAGGATCTCGGCGACCCGCTGCCGCAGTCTTGGCAGATCGCCTGGGGCGGCCACGCGCTCGCCCACCAGCCGCTCGACTTCTTCCAGGCCAACACCTTCTGGCCGGCGGCGGACTCGCTCGCGTTCGGCGATGCGCTGATCGGCTACGCCCCGAGCGGGCTGATCGGGTCGGGGCCCGAGGACGCGGTCGCCCGCTACGACCTCGCCTTCCTGTTCGCCTATGCCCTGGCCTTCTTCGGCGCCTACCTGCTCGCCCGCGAGCTCGGCCTCGGGCGGGCCGGCGCCGCCGTCGCCGGGGCGGCCTACGCCTACGCGCCCTTCAGGCTCGAGCAGGACGGACACATGCAGGTGATCTCGAGCGGCGGGATCCCGCTCGCGCTCGCGCTCGCGGTGCGCGGGGTCCGGCGCGCGAGCCGGGGCTGGATCGTGGCGGCCTGGCTGGTCGCCGCCTGGCAGGTCTCGCTCGGCTTTGCGATCGGGCTCCCGTTCATCTACCTGATCGCCCTCCTGATCGGGATCGCCGCCGTCGTCTGGCTGCGCCGCGGCCGCCCCCCGCTCGACCGCCGCCTGCTCGCCGCCGCCGCGGTCGGGGCGGCCCTGTTCATGGTGATCGTCGCCGTGATCGCGCGCCCGTACTTCCGCGTCGCCGACGAGTACGCCGAGGCGACGCGGCCGCCCTCGACGGTCGAGGCCTACTCGGGGCCGCTGCGCGTGTTCGTCACGGCTCCGGACGAGAACCTCGTCTGGGGCGCAGCGACCGAGACCTTCCGCGACGGGCTCGAGGCCCTCCCCGAGAAGACGCTCTGGCCGGGGGTCCTGTTCCTGGCCCTTGCCGCCGTCGGGCTCGGATCCAGTGCCTTCCCGCGCTGGCTCAGGTACGGGCTCGGCGCCGGCGTGCTGTTCGTCTGGATCCTCGCGCTCGGCTTCCAGGAGGAGGGCGGCCTGCTCTGGCCGTACCGCTGGCTCTACGAGTTCCTGCCGGGCTGGGAGGGGATTCGCACCCCGGGGCGCGTGCAGACCTTCTCGTCGCTCGGAATCGCCCTGCTCGCCGCGGCCGGCGCGCAGTCGCTGCTCGCGGCGGCGCGCAGCCGGCTGGCCGAGCGCTCGGGCGAACCCGGCGCTCCCGGCGGACCGGAGCCCCGCCGTGTGCGCCTCGCCGTCGGAGCCATGGCCGCCCTGCTCGTGCTCGCCCTCCTGGTCGAGGGCCGCGGCCTCCCCTTCGATCCGACGGACCGGCGCGACCAGCCGGAGGTCGACACCCCGCCCTCCTCGGTCGCCGACGTTCCGGCGCCGCAGCTGCATCTGCCGGCCGAGCGAGCCGAGGACAACCGCCGCTACACCCTCTGGTCAACCGACGGGTTCCCGTCGATCGTCAACGGTCGCGCCAGCACCGAGCCGGACGCGACCGAGGAGCTGATCGGCGAGATGCGGCGCTTCCCCGACGCCGCGACGGTCGAGCGGCTGCGCGAATTCGGCGTCCGCAGCGTGATCCTCCATACCGATCGCGCCGCGGGCACCCCGCAGGCGCTCGCGGCCGCGGCCCCGATCGAGGGCCTCGGCCTGAGCGTGGAAAGGCGCGGGCCGCTGCTGATCTACGGGCTGGACTCGCCCAGCACCGCCCCGGGCCGCACGGCGGCCTCGGGCTGAGACGAGCGCTCGCGCAGGCCGAGCACCCCGAGCGTCACCAACGAGATCCCGGCGGCGAGCGCGATCAGGATCAGGGCGGAGTCCCCTTCGAGCGGCCGCGTGCGGTCGCCGGCGATCGTCGGGCCCACCGCCGCGATCGCCGCCCAGCCGACGACCGCCCCGAGCGCCGGCCGCAGGTCCCCGAGCGGGGTCGGTGGCGTCGCCCGGAAGGCGAGCACGATCGCGGCCGCGACCGCGGCGAGCACCGGCGCGATCGCGAGCCAGGCGTTGCTGACTCCGAGACCGGTGAGCACCGTGTGCTCGAGCCGTCCGTCGCCGATGAAGCGGGCCCACTCGCCGGTCCCCTGCTCGCCGAGCAGCGGGAAGCTGATCGCCCCCGCGACCATCATCAGCGCCGAGGGGATCGCGAGCCCGAGCGTGATCGCCGGCAGTCGCCGGTAGGCGACCGCGAGCCCGAGCGCGACGAACGGCAGCGCCGGGATCAGGAAGCGCGGTCCCGGAGAGCCGCCTCCGAACGGGAGCCAGTAGCCCGCGTTGTAGACGAAGTAGATCGCTCCGATCGCGGCGATCGTCCGCGCCTCCGCGACGCGATCACCGCGCCGCCAGAGCAGCACGATCCCGGCCACCGCCGCCGCGATCACCGGCGTCAGCACGAGCAGGCCGCGGTTCGCGAGCAGCAGGTCGATCGCGCTGGTCGCCTTCGGGGCTGTGATCCCGAAGAAGCCGTCGTCGTTGAGGCCGAGCGTCTCGTGCCCGGTGAAGCCGGGGGTGTCGACGGCGTTTCCGTAGGCGAACTCGAACGGTGAGCCCAGCGCCCACCAGTTGAACGCGAGCGCCGGCAGCGCGCCCGCGAGGGCGCCCGCTGCGTAGAGGAAAGCGCGCCGCAGGCGCCGCTCGGCGCGCGCCAGCGCGTAGAAGAACAGCACGGCCCCGACCAGGCCGACCTGGTACTCGAACGTGACGGCGAGCCCCGCGAGCAGGCCCGCGACCCCGACCATCCACGGCCGTGGCGCCCCCTCGCGCTCGCGCATAAGCAGCAGGAAGGCGCCGAACCCGAGCGCCGCGGAGATCACGTGCGAGAAGTACTCCGAGGCGAAGATCATCACGATCGAGCCGACGCCGAGCGTGATCGCCGCCGCCGTGCCGTATCCCGGCTCGAACCGGTCCGCGGCCCAGCGGACCCCCAGCAGCAGCAGCACGGCGGGGATCACGGCGGCGATCAGGGTCAGTCCCCAGATCAGCGGTGCGTTGCGCTCCGTCTGGGCCGCGACGCGGTCGGCGCGCTCCGGGTCGTAGCCGTAGTTCTGGATCGAGGGGCTGTTGTCGGAGGTCCAGCGCGGGTAGTTCGTCTCGCGCGCGTTCTCGGCCATCGTCTCGGCGATGTCCCGCCCGGCCGCGGTGTCGAACAGCAGATAGGCGGGAACCGAGAGCCCCGCCACTCCGGGCGACTTGACCGAGTAGAAGTGCCCGTCGACCCAGGCCTTGTCGTTGGTCTGCCAGTGCCACCGGTCGATCTCGGCCGACCCGGAGGCGAAGGCACGGACCTGGGCATAGTGCGCGAGCTGCGCCCAGCCCATCGCATGCATGGTCAGGCCCCAGCATACCCCGAGGCAGGCGATCGCGGTGACCCCCGGATGCGCTCGAAGCCACGCCGCTGTCGACCGGAGCCAGCCCATCAAGCGGGCGATTGTAGGGCTACCGTCCCCGGCAGAGCGCCATCGTCCAGGGCAGCGGGCTGCGCAGCTCGACGATTTCGAGGCGGCGTTCGAGAAACCGGCGGAAGCCGCGCTTCGACCAGTGCTGGACGTGTCCAGGCGTGTTGCCGAGCGCGGCGACGTAGGCGAACCTCGCGAGGTTGAGCCCGCGCCAGAGCGGCTCGCGCGGAACGCTCGCGATCAGCCACGGCTGAGCGAGCGCGGCGAGCACCTCGAGCGCCGCCTCGGGGTCCTCGAGGTGCTCGAGGACCTCGCAGCAGACGACCAGCTCGGCCCCGTCGTCGCCCCGGGTCAGCTCCTGGACCGGCTTGCATTCGAACCCGATCTCGGCGCCTGCGGCCTCGGCCCGGCGCCGCGCCTCCTCGACGGTGCCCGCGAAGGCGTCGCTGCCCCGCACCTCGAGCCCCGCCCTCGCCATCCGCAGGGCGAGCTCGCCCTCGCCGCAGCCGACCTCGTGCGCACGCCGAGCGCCGCTGCGGGCGACGAGGTCGTCGAAGTCCGCGAGGAAGCCGGCGACGAGGCGCCGCTCGATCGGGTTCTGCGACGCGTACTTGTCGTAGACGTTGCCGCCGGCTTCGTCGGAGTTGACGTAGCCGGTGGTCGGCGCGGGCTCGCCGCTCACCCGCGAACCGAGGGCTCGATCGTCTCGACCGTGAGGCTCTCCGGCGCCTGCCCCGGCTCGTAGTGCGAGGGCGCGACGCCCGCCTCGAGCTCGAGCCGGCGGACGCGCTCGAAGATCCGCTGCGCGATCACGCGCTGGCCCGAGAGCGCGTCGCCGATGATCCCGAGCGCGAACATCTGCACCGCCGCCAGCGCCAGCACCGCGCCAAGGATCAGCGATTGGATGTGACCGCTGCGGTCGCCGTTGAAGATGAAGTCGATCAGGAACGGCGACCAGGCGGCGAGCGCGGCGATCGCGAAGAACGCCGCGGCGATCATGAACACGCGCAGCGGCTCGTGCCGGGTGTAGGCCCGGAAGATCGCGAGCGCGTTTCGGCCCACGTAGCGCGAGGTCGAGGCCGCGAGGCGGGAGTCCCGCAGCGTCCTGTTCGGCGTGATCGGGATGTGCTCGACGGCGACCAGTCCCTTGCCGGCCTGGATCAGGCTCTCGAGCGTGTAGGTGTAGTTGTTGACGATCTGGAGCTGCAGCGCCGCCTCGCGGTTGTAGGCGCGGAAGCCCGACGTCGTGTCCGGAACGTCGGTGCCCGAGGCGCGCCTCACCACCCAGCTGCCGAGCCGCTGGAGCACCCGCTTGGTCGGCGAGAAGTGCTTCACGGTCCTCACCTGGCGGTCGCCGACGACCATGTCCGCGCGACCGGCGACGATCGGCTCGACCAGGCGCGGGATGTCGGCGGCCCGGTACTGGTTGTCGGCGTCGGTGTTGACGATCGCGTCGGCGCCCAGCTTCAGCGCCGCGTCGAGGCCGGCCTGGAAGGCGGCCGCAAGTCCCTTGTTGTTGGTCAGCCGGACGACGTGGTCGACGCCACCCGCTCGCGCCGCTTCGACGGTGCGGTCCGTCGAGCCGTCGTCGATCACGAGCCACTCGACGCGGTCGAAGCCGGCCACGTCGCGGGGCAGCTCGCTGAGCACCCCGGGAAGGCTCTCCTCCTCGTTCAGGCAGGGGATCTGGATGATCAGCTTCACGCGCGGGGATGGTACGCCCGTGATCGGAGTTCGATCAGTCCGAGTCCTCGCGCGGGGGAATCACGAGCATCGGGACGTGCGAATGGAAGAACACGTGAGCATTGACGCTGCCGAGCAGGTTCGAGGCGACGCGCCCGCGACCACGCGATCCGCTCACGAGCAGGTCGTGCCCGCCGGCCTCGAGCTGGGCGACGATCTCCTCGCCCGCCCGTCCGTGCCTGAACACGCTCGTGACCGGGACGTCCTCGGGCACCCGATCCACGCCCTCGCGCAGGATCCGCTCGGTCTCGCTCTCCACCTCCGCACGCAGGGCCTGGACGTCGATCGCGGCCCGGTAGGCGTAGCCGGGGATCTCGGGTGACACCGAGATCACGGTCAAACGCGAGCGCAGCCGCTGCGCGAGGTCGATCGCGACGTCCAGAGCCGCCTGGCTGGTCGGCGAGTCGTCGAGGGCCACCAGGATGCTGCGGAACATCAGCTCACCGGCCTCCCGCGCAGCGAGGAGACGACCCGGGCGACGATCGGATCCAGCTCGGCCGGCTTCACCCCGGCGTCGCTCGCGATCAGGATCGGGTATGCGGCGAGCTCGGGGCGGCGGACCACCACGACCTCGAGCCGGTCGCCCTGCGACCCGGCCGGCGCTCCCGGCGCGGCAGCCCGCCGCCCGGAGACGGAGGCCACCTGGTAGCCGCTCGCGACCTCGAGACCATCCCCCGCCCGCCCCTCGCTCGCCCCGAGCTCGTCCAGCAGCGCCGTCGCGTACGCGTCGAGGTCCGAGTCGAGCGCCTCGTCGTCGCGATCGGCGGTGACCCGGATCACAACGGTGCTCCCCGGCGACTTCAGCGTGACGCTCTCCCCGCTGCTCTTCTGCGACCAGCCGGGAGGGACGCCGAGCGCGAACCCGCCCGCGGCGCTCGCCACCTTGCCCCAACCGGGCGGTTGCGACGGCAGCGGATCGGCGGTCTCGGCGGGCGGCGGCTCCTGATCCGGCGCCGACTCCTCGTCATCGGAGTCGGAGCGGGCGATCGCGATCACGGAGACGGCGACGATCACGAGCAGCGCTGTCGCGACGAGGGCGCGCACGCGCGGAGTTTCCCATCGCGCGGCCTCTGCCGCCGCGCCCGAGGGGGGCGGGGCTCGGCCGAGTCGCTACGCGGCCTCGGAGTAGGCCAGCTCGCGCTGCCGTTCCTCGTCCTGCTCGCCCGCGGGCTCCGTCTCGGGCTGCACCGGCTGCACGACGGCGATCGCGACCAGGATCGCCGCGACCGTCAGCGCGGCCCCGATCAGGAACGCGAGGTGGTATCCGCTCGTCAGCGCTGAGGCGGTCGACTCGCCGTCCGCGACCAGGTTCTCGCTGCGGGTCGCCGAAAGCGTCGCGAGCACCGCCAGCCCGAGCGCGCCGCCGACCTGCGCCGAGGTGTTGACGATCCCGGAGGCGAGTCCGGCGTCCTCCGGGGTCGCCCCCGACATCGCGATCGTCATCAGCGATGGGAACGCGAGCCCGGCGCCGAAGCCGAACAGGGCCACCGGCGGCAGCACGTCCTCGACGTAGGTGCCGTCCACCGGCGCCTGCGTGAAGAGCAGCAGCCCGAGCGCGATCAGCCCGAGTCCCGAGACCAGGCAGCGCTTGGCGCCGAACCGCATCACCAGCGGCTCGGTGTAGCGGATCGACAGGGTGCCCATGATCAGCGTCGTCGGGAGGAAGGCGAGGCCGATCTCGAGCGCGCCGTAGCCGAGCACGCGCTCCAGATAGAGCGACCCGAGGAAGAACATCCCGAACATCCCGGCCACCGAGAGCGCCTGGACGATGTTCGCGCCGGACAGGTTCCGGGACCGGAAGATCCGCAGCGGGATCAGGGGGTTGCGAGCCGTCGCCTCGCGCCAGACGAAGGCCGCGATCAGGGCGAGCGAGACCGCGCCGAGCAGGAGGGTCTGGGGGTCGCCCCAGCCCTGCTCCGCCGCCGGCTTCACGATCGTGTAGACGCCGAGCATCAGGGCGCTGGTGATCAGCAGCGCTCCGGCGACGTCTGCGCCGCCGCCGAAGCCGATCCCCTCGTCACGCTCGACGAGGCGAGACGCGAGATAGCCCGTGACGAGCGCGATCGGGACGTTGATGAAGAAGATCCAGTGCCAGTTGATCGACTCGGTGAGGATGCCGCCGGCGAGCAGGCCGACGGAGCCGCCGCCGGAGGCGACGAACGCGAACACGCCGATCGCCTTCGCCTGCTCCCGCGGCTCGGGGAACATCGTCACGATCATCCCGAGGATCACCGCGGAGGTCATCGCGCCGCCGATCCCCTGGATGAAGCGCGCCCCGACCAGCATCTCTTGGGTCTGCGCGACGCCGCAGAGCAACGAGGCGAGCGTGAAGACCGTCAACCCCGCCATGAAGATGTTCTTGCGGCCGAGGATGTCGCCGAACCGGCCGGACAGCAGCAGCAGCCCGCCGAACGCAATCAGATAGCCGTTCACGACCCAGGCGAGACCGGACTGCGAGAACCCGAGGTCGTCCTGGATCGTCGGGAGCGCGACGTTCACGACGGTGATGTCGAGAACGATCATCAGCATCCCCGTGCAGAGCACGTAGAGCGCGATCCAGCGGTTCCTGTCGGTCGTGCCTGCGGTCATCTCAGGTTCCTCCTGCGGTCTCAAGTTTCAACAGTAGAGACGGGCGGAGCCCGGCCAACTCATCGGTCGGGGGGCCGAGATTCGGTGCCGCGGGGCTCGCGTGACCGGGAGTCAGTCGAGCCGGGTGGGCAGCCCGAACCGCGTGAAGTAGCCCTCGAGCTTGACCGGATCGCCGGGCAGATCGGGGAACCTCAGGATGTGCTCGGGATCCGGGTTGTCCGTTGATCGGGCGATGAACGCGTCGACCTCCTCGATCCGGTCGCCGCGCAGCGTCAGCACGTTCAGCGCGAACGCCCGGTAGGCGTTCTCCCTCTCGTCCCACGTGTAGTAGCCGATCGCGGGCTGACTGTTCGCGCGAGTTGGGATCGCCCGCCAGCGCCAGTCCCCCGACATCGGCGAGTACTCGAGGAAGTACCTGATCGAGTCGTGCCCGCGGAACCAGCTCGCCAACGGCGGCATCGCGAACGCCGCGTCGTCGGCGAGCATCGCGACGACCGTGTCGACGTCGTTCCTCTCCCAGGCCTCGACGTAGCGGTCGACCATCGCCTTCAGCTCATCGTCCCCGAGCGAGCGCAGCGTCTCCTGCTGGCTCTGCTCGGGGAGCCGCTCGTCGACCGCAGCCCGGGCCCGTTGCAGGGCGCTGTTGACCGAGGCGGTGGTCGTCTCCAGTGACTCCGCGACCTCCTTGGCCGAGAACCCGAGCACCTCGCGCAGGATCAACACCGCCCGCTGATTCGCGGGGAGGTGCTGGAGCGCCGCGATGAACGCCAGCTCGACTGCCTCGCGCTGCTCATACCGGGCCTCTGGCGCCGCGTAGCCGTCCTCGACCCCGAGCTGCTCGTCCGGATACGGCTCGACCCAGACGTTCTCGACGACCGGCTCGGCCGGCCCCCCATGCGGATCGGCGGCGGGCGCGTAGTCGATCGGCAGCACCCGCTTCGGCCGCCGCTGGATCGCATCGAGGCACGTGTTGGTCGCGATCGTGTAGAGCCACGACCGCACCGAGCTCCGCCCCTCGAACTTCGGCAGCCCCCGCCAGGCCCGCAGCATCGCCTCCTGCAATGCGTCCTCGGCGTCGTGGACCGACCCGAGCATCCGGTAGCAGTGGGCGTGCAGCTCGCCATGCCGGCCCTCGATCAGGCGCTGGTAGGCGCCCTCGTCGCCACCCCGTGCGGCCTGGAGCAGCTCCTTCTCCCGCGCCGGCGAGGTCGTGGCGGCATCCATGTCGCGAACGATAGAGAGACTGAATCCGTCGCGAGGACCTTCCGATAGATCCATGTGGGCGGAACTCGAAATGAGGGGCCGGAGAGGCTCCGTCCGCACCCGGGGCTTGGATGGTCGGCGTGAAGCGCCTGGCGATCGCAGTCGGGCTCGCCCTCCTGATCGGAGCGAACTCGGCCCAGGCAACGAGACTGCCCGCCGAGCCGTTCCAGACCTGGACCGACGAGGCGAGCGTCCCGACCCCGCGGGGAACGGTCGCCCTGATCTTCGATCGCGAGAGCTGGGAGCGGGCCGAGGTGGCGCTGCAGGCCGGCGCGATCCACTGGTACGCGGACCCGGCCGTGGCGGAGCACTGGCCACGGGCCCGGCCGCTCTTCTACCACGAGCTCGGTCACATCTTCGACTGGACGACCCTGGGGGTGAAGAAACGCACGGCCCTCACCGACCTCTTCCCGGGCTGGTGGCGGGCCGAAGGAAGCTTCGTGGAGCAGTTCGCGATGATGTACTCGTACTGCGCGCTGGGCGCATACCCCTGGCCGGGCTGGGACGGCTATGGCTACGCGCCCCCCGCCTGGAAGCACCGGCGGGGGTGCAAGATCCTCAGGACCCGGAGTAGACAAGGATGATCGAGCGAATCGAGGAGATGCCCGCCGGCACGCTCGGGCTGCGGGCATCGGGCAAGCTGACCAGGGCGGACTACCGCGACGCGTTGGAGCCGGCGCTCAAGGAGGCGGTCGAGTCCGGAGAGGCGCGGGTCCTGTTCGTGATCACCTGCTACCAGGGACTCGAGGGCGGCGCCGTGCTCGAGGACGTGAAGACGGGGCTCGAGGTCGAGCTCCGCAACCGCTCCGCCTGGAAGCGCCTCGCCGTGGTCACCGACGCCGACTGGATCGCGAAGGCGATGCAGCTGTTCGGCTGGCTCGTCCCGGGCGAGCTCGCCACCTACGGGATGGACGAGCTCGACGAGGCGAAGCGCTGGGTCGCCGCCTGAATTACTCGGCCGCCACCGACGGTGGCTGCTCGCACTGCTGCCGATGGTGTCTAGTTCGGCCCCTCCAGATCGTCTATTAGATAAGCGACCGACCAGGAGGCAATCGTGAAGACCAGCGCCCAGGAACACGGAGACCGCCGCTCAACACATGCAGAGATTCCGGTCGACGAGCTTCGCGCCCAGCTCAGCGGAGAGCTGATCGGCCCCGAGGACCCCGCCTACGAGCAGGCGCGCCGGGTCTTCTTCAAGGGCTTCGATCGCACGCCGCTCGCCGTCGCGCGGGTCGCCGGCGTCGAGGACGTCGTCCGCGTCGTGGCGGCAGCCCGGGAGGGTGGCGTCGAGCTCGCGGTCCGCAGCGGCGGCCACAGCCGCGCCGGCTATGGGACGAGCGACGGGGGTCTCGTGATCGATCTCTCCGCGCTGAAGGCAATGGAGATCGACGCGGATGGCGGGACCGTCTGGGTCGAGACCGGGATCACGGCGGGCGAGTACACGGCCGCCACCAGCGAGCGCGGGCTCGTCACCGGGCTCGGCGACGCGGGGTCGGTCGGCCTCGGTGGAATCACGCTCGCGGGAGGAGTCGGGTTCCTGGTCCGCAAGTACGGCCTGACGATCGACGATCTGATCGCCGCCGAGCTCGTGACCGCCGACGGGCAGGCGCGACGCGTGAGCGAGGAATCGGAGCCCGACCTCTTCAGGGGGATCCGGGGCGGCGAGAGCAACTTCGGGGTCGCCACGCGCTTCCAGCTCCGGCTGCACGAGATCTCGGAGATCGTCGGCGGGATGCTGATCCTGCCGGGCACGCCCGAGGTGATCACCGGCTTCCTCGAGGCGGCCGAGGCCGCCCCCGAGGAGCTCTCGACCATCGCCAACGTGATGCTCGCGCCGCCGATGCCGTTCATCCCGGAGGAGGCGCAAGGCCAGCCGATCGTGATCGGCACGATGGCCTACGTGGGGCCGGTCGATCGGGGCGAGTCCGTCGTCGCGCCCTTCCGGGCACTGGCCGAGCCGTACGCGGACATGGTGCGGCCGATGCGATACCCGGAGCTGTACGAGGGCCCCGAGCCGGAGGTCCGCTTCGCGTCCGGCGCGAACTTCTTCGCGGACTCGCTCGGGCCGGCCGGCGCCGACGCGATCCTCGAGCAGCTGCCCCGGTCTACGGCGATGATGAAGGCCGTCCAGTTGCGGGTGCTGGGCGGCGCGCTGGCGCGGGTGCCCAACGACGCCACCGCGTTTGCCCATCGCGACCGCGGCCTGTTCGTAAACGTCGCCGCGGCGTACACGGACGCGGCCGAGGCCGACACCCACGCTGCGTGGGTCGACGGGCTTGCGGACGCGCTCGGCCGCGATGGCGCCGGCGGCTACGTCGGCTTCATGGGGGACGAGGACGACGCGACGATCCGCTCGGCGTACCCAGGCGCGACGTGGGATCGGCTCCGGCAGATCAAGCGCCGCTACGACCCCGACAACCTGTTCCGGCTCAACCACAACATCCCGCCTGCGTAGGGCCGAGCGCCGCCACATAAGTCAAGTCGGACGCCCCGACCAGGATTCGAACCTGGGGCCTACTCCTTAGGAGGGAGTCGCTCTATCCAGCTGAGCTATCGGGGCAGGCTGACCTGGGCAATGGTAGGCGGGGGCGCCGGGTCGGCATAGGGCCTCCCCGCGAGCTGCGCATACTCGCGCTCCAGCAGGTGCGTCATCTGCTCGATCGTGAACCCTGCCTCCACCCGCTTCCGCGCCGCTGTGCCGGTCTGCTGGGCAAGATCCGCATCGGCGAGATACCGACCGAGGGCGGCGGCGAGCTGATCGGGCTCCGGCGCGTCGACGAGGCTGCCCGCGTCGCCGACGATCTCGGCGATTCCGCCGTCGTCCGGCGCCACCACGGCGCGAGCGTGACTCATCCCCTCCAGCAGCACCAGCGGGGCTCCCTCCACCCCCCGTGCCCTCCGGTCGGGAGCCCGGCTGCCCAACGCTACGACCCGCGCTTCGTCATAGAGAGCCTGGATGTCATCGACCCACCCGAGCACCTCGGCTCGGTCCTCGAGCTTGTGCTCGGCGATCAGCCGGATCAGTTCATCGCGATGCTCCGGCGCCTTCGGTTCGGGGGGTCCACCGATCTTGATTCGCCCCGCGATCCCCCGATCGCGCAGGAGGCCCACCGCACGGATCAGGTTGTCGAACCCCTTGTGTGGATCGATCCGGCCGACCGAGACGACGATCGGATCGGTACTCGCGGCGGGGGTTGTCTCGGCTGGAAGGGGCACGCCCGGGTGGCAGACGATGATCCTGTCCCGAAGGGATTCGGAGAACGGACTCGCCACGGCGGCGGAGACGCAGGCGATGCGATCGCATTCAGGGCCGACGACGCGAGGCCCCCAGCTCTCGAAGTCGTGCGCGTGCTTCATCCATAACAGCGGAACGTCCAGGCGGCGGGCAAGGAACGTGGAGAACAGCGCCGCCTTGGTGCCGTTGGCGTGAATCAGGTCGTGACCGGTCCCGAACCGCCTCGCAAGCGCCGCGGCGGTCGAGGGGAACGCAAGGACCGAGCGCTTGCCGGGGAGCGAGACGGAGTGGCAGGGGACATCCATCTCGGCGAACACACGCTCGAAGGGACCGCGTCGCATCAGCAGGACGGTCGGCTCGAAGCGAGAATCCAGCGTCCGGATCAGCCGAACGAGCACGTTCTCCGACCCGCCCTGCTCGGCTAGCGGGTGCACGAAGAGAATCCGGATGCGGTTTCTCAGCAGCGGCTCCGCCACGGCCACGCCGAGCAGCGTGAACTCCAGGCCGACCGACGCCTCGTAGGCCAGGACCGTCAGGGCCAACAGCACTGCGACGACGAGCCCCAGCGATTGCGGAGGGTCGAGCGCGCACGCGAGCGCGACGCAGAGCAGCACGGCGCCGCCGGTCGCCGGAGCGGCGTACCTGCGCGATCCCCCGGCCGAGGTATCGAGGCGGCGTGTCGAAGCCGTCATCGGTGACCCGCAAGGCTAGACGCGAAGGTGGATCGAGTCTCTGGAACACCTGTCCAGAGCTCGGGCGTCAGTCGTCGGGCGGGTCGTAGAGGCTCTCGCGGGCGAGTTCGACGTTGCGCTGGCCCCAGAGCCGGACCTCGAGGAAGAGATCGTCGGGGAAGCCCTTGACGGCATCGACCGCGATCAGGGTGAAGCGCTCGTCTGTGACGGGGGTCTGGTCGACGACGTCGCCGTCCAGCTCGGCGGTGGCGCCGAGCGCGCCGCGCACCATCGGCGTCCCCCAGACGAGGGTGACGTCGCCGCGGCGCTCGCCCTCCCCGCGCCAGTTCCCGACGACCTCCTCGTTGAGGTCGATCTGCCAGTCGGGGTTGTCCTCGACGACGACGTCGGTGAAGTCGGCCTCGGCGCGGACGTCGCCGGGCTGGCCATTTTCCCCGCGGGCGAACGACACGTAGCCGAAGTACTCGCTCGTGGTCGCGGCGCCCTCGACCGGTGCGATCGCCGGGACGAACACGCGGCCGCCCCAGCTGCGCTCGGGGAACCAGGTGACCTCGCCGGCGGGGCCGCCGGACTCGGCGACGAGCCGCTCGCACGCCTTCGCGAACGCGTCGCGAAGCTGCTGTCCCCAGCGGCCGTAGGGGAGGCCCTCGACGCTCGCGTCGGCGATGAAGCGGGGAATCGGGCGCGGGATCGGCGGGCTCATCGGTGGGGGAGCCTAGCCGTCCGGCTCGACCGGGGGCTGAGGCGAAGGTGAGACCGGGGCTCAGGCGAAGGTGATGTGGGGTGACTGGGCGTCGGGCTCGACCTGGGAGACGATGCGGTAGCGGCCTGCGTGGGGGAGGTCGAGGACGCCGTACGGAACCCGGTTCTTGCCGCTCGACTTGTAGGCGACCTCGCTGTGCGGTGGACCGAGGTCGATCCGCGCGCCGCTCCGCTCGTCGCTGACGAGCATCGAGAACCCCGCCCAGGGCTCGGGCTTCTGCGAGGGCCGCCAGCGGAACGCGTCCTCGTAGTAGACGAGCACCCGGCCGGCCGGCAGCTCGATCACGGTGTCGCCGGGAACCTCGATCCGGCCGAGCCGGGCGAGGCGACGGAACCGGAACACGAACAGGTAGAGGAAGAACGCGATAACCGCGACGGTGACCAATGCGAACACGACCCAGGTCATCCGCTCACCCTAGTCCCAGCGCCTCGCACAGCTCGGACGCCGCCCGACAAACATGGAACGGGCTACCCGCCCGGTCCCAGCGCCTCGCGCAGCTCGGCCGCCGCCCGACAAACATGGAACGGGCTACCCGCCGGGACCCAGCGCCTCGCGCAGCTCGGACGCCGCCCGACAAACATGGAACGGGCTACCCGCCCGGTCCCAGCGCCTCGCGCAGCTCGGCCGCCGCCCGTTCCGGGGGGAAGATGTTGATGTCGATTCCCGTCGAGAGCTCGAACCCGGCCTTGTGGCCCAGCTTCGGCGCGACGTCGAGGTGCCAGTGAAACGTCTCCGCGCCTCTCGGGGCTGTCCGGACCCAGGCGTTCAGCTGGAGCCCGGCCCCCAGGCGGGCTCGCAGCGCGCGCAGCGCCGTCGCGAGGGCTTCGACGCCGACCTCGCCGTCCGACTCGAACCTCGCGGCCGCGACCCGGGGGACGACGCGAACCTCGAATGGCCCCCGCGAGGCCCACGGGCAGAGCACGATCGCGTCGTCGTCGATCGCGACCAGCCGCTCCTTCCGTCGCACCTCCTCGGAGGCGATGTCGGCGAGCAGGTCGCCGCCCATCGTCCGCTCGTTGTAGGCGCTGAACCGCTCGCGCTCGCGGGCGACCGTGACCGGGACGAAGTCGAGCGCATAGAGCTGGGCGTGGGAATGCTCGAGCGAGGCGCCGGCGCCCCTTCCCTCGTTGAGGATCAGCTGCAGGCTCGACGCCGACTTGCCGAGCTCCCGCATCCTGGTGCGCCAGGCGGCCATCGCGCCGCGCAGCTCGGCGTCGTCGAGCTGGGCGAGCGAGGTGCGGTGGCGCGGCGAGTGGATGATCACCTCGTGGAATCCGGTCGCCGGGGTGGACCCGAACAGGTCCGCCTCGCCGCTCCGGGCCGACGCCCGCAGCGGGTCGCGCGGGGCCCGAGCCGCGGCGGTGGGGGCGCCTGCCGAGCCCTCGCCACCCTGCGCGGGGGCGAGCGCGGGGTAGAGGTTGGGAACCGCCCGCGTCCGCCAGCCGGGCGTGTTCGGTGCGCCGCTGCCCGGGCGGTCGGCCCAGGTCTCGGGTGGCGTCATCTCCTCGTTCCCTTCGCAGAACGGGCAGTCGTCGCGGGTCTCCGCCGCCTCGCCGGCGCCCTCCCCGGTCTCGAGCGCGTCGCCCGTGCCCCAGTCGAGCGGCCGCTCAGCCCGGGCCGGCGCCAGGATCGTCCGCAGGCCGGTGAGCTGGTCGATCCGGTACTCGGGAGGCGGCCCCGCCATCAGCTCCCCGCGGCGTCGAGCGGCTTCGTCATCCGCACGTGCTCGATGCTCGCCTCAATGAACGGGTCGCCCACGGGCTCGTACCCGCCGGCGGCGTAGAAGCCCCGCGCGGCGGTCTGGGCATTCAGGACCATCCGGACGGCTCCTCGCTCGCGGGCGATGCGCTCCGAGGCCTCGAGCAGCGCCGCGCCGGCGCCCTGCCCGCGCAGCCTCCGCTCGACCGCCATCCGCTCGAGCTTGCAGTCGCCGCCGAAAAAGCGCAGCCGGCAGGTCGCCACGACCCCGCTCTCGTCGAGCGCCACCACCTGCGTCGCCTCGCCGTCGAGGCCGTCGAACTCCACCTTGCGGCTGACGCCCTGCTCGTCGCAGAAGACGCGGCGGCGCAGCGTCATCGCGGCCTCGAGCTCGTCAGGGCCGCCGGCCTCTCGGACCGTGAGCGTCAGCCGGCAGTCGGCGCTCAAGCCGGCGCCGGGTTCACTGAATGCCGGCCTTCTTGGTCAGGCCCGCAAAAGCATCCATGAACTCGATCGGCAGCGGGAAGACGATCGTCGTGTTCTGGTTCACGCCCATCTCGAGCAGCGTCTGCAGGTAGCGCAGCTGCAGCGTGGCGGGGTTCTTGGAGATGATCTCGGCGGCGTCGGCGAGCTTCTGGGCGGCCTGGAACTCGCCCTCGGCGGCGATGATCTTCGCGCGCCGCTCGCGCTCGGCCTCGGCCTGGCGGGCCATCGCCCGTTGCATCTGCTCGGGGATCTCGACGTCCTTGATCTCGACCGTCGAGACCTTCACGCCCCAGGGCTCCGTCTGCTCGTCGATGATCTTCTGGAGGTCCGCGTTGAGGCGCTCGCGCTCCGCGAGCAGCTGATCGAGCTCGGCCTTGCCGAGCACCGAGCGGAGCGCGGTCTGGGAGATCTGAGAGGTGGCGAGGAGGTAGTTCTCGACCTCGGTGATCGCCCGGTTCGGATCGATCACGCGGAAGTAGGCCACCGCGTTGACGCGGGTGGGGACGTTGTCGCGGGTGATCACCTCCTGCGGCGGGATGTTCAGGGTCACCGTCCGAAGATCGACGCGGACCATCCGGTCGATCACCGGGATCAGCAGGATCAGGCCCGGCCCCTTCTGGGCGATCAGACGCCCGAGCCGGAAGATGACGCCGCGCTCGTACTCGCGCAGCACCCGGACCGCGGAGCCGAGCACCAGCAGCACGAAGAAGGCAACGACTACGAGGACGCCGATCAATACCGCCATCTCGTCAGGTTCCTTTCTGGCCGCTCTCCGGTTCGCCGGATTCCACGGGACGCACAACCAGCGTCAGCCCGTCCACCGACTCGACCAGCACTCTATTCCCCAGCCCGACCGGCGGGGCGCCATCGTCGACCCGCGCCCTCCACAGGGCGCCCTCGATCCAGACCTGGCCCTCCGGATCGAGCGGCTCGCGGACCTCGGCCTCGCGTCCGATCAGCTCCTCCCAGCCCGTCCGGACCGGCTCGTCGCGATGCGCCTTGAGGATCTTCGGAGTGACCACGAAGAAGCTGATGATCGAGAGGACCCCGAGGGTGATCAGGCCGGGACCGACGTAGTCGGCGGCGTCGTTGTCCTCGCCGAGCGCGACGATCCCCGCCGCGACCAGACCCGCGGCGCCGATCACGGCGAGCACGCCGCCGGTCGGCAGCAGCAGCTCGACGAGCAGGAGCGCGACGGCGATCGCGCTGATGATGATCACGACGTCCATCGCGGCCATTATCCGTCAGCGGGGACGGCGGTTGTCCCTATCTCGCGTACTGGTCGATGTCCGCGGCGAGCTCGGACTCGTCCTCGTACCCGCCGGGGCGGGTGAAGACGAGCTCGCCGCCGCGGTCGTAGAACGAGGTCGACGGGAAGGCCTGGGTCGGCCCGCCGAGCTCCTTCGCGATCTCGAGGCCGGGGTCGTAGTAGGAGGGGTAGGGGAGCGGGAGCTGCTCGAGGAAGTCGGTGAGCGCCGCCTCGGAGTCGTTGGCGCCGACGCCGAGGAAGGCGAGCTGCTTGGCTCGCTGCTCGGCCTGGGACTGGAAGAACGGGAACTCGAGCCGGCAGGGGCCGCACCACGAGGCCCATTTGTTGACGACGACCGGCGTCCCCTCGAGCTCGGCGAGCCGGTTCTCGAAGCCCTCGGCTCCCTCGTCGAGAAGCTCGTTCGCCTGATCGCGGATCGCGGTCAGCTGCGGAGGCGCGTTCTCGAGCGGCGCGGTCGCCTGCTCGAGGGTCAGCTCCGAGTCGGGATTGCCGGCGTCGTCGCCGGAGCCGCATGCGGCGAGCGCGAGCACGGCGCCCAGGATGGCCAGAGCTGTCAGCGGTCGAGGCACGTGTATCAACGAATCTTCACATCCCGGAGGTACGGCGGTCCCTGCCGGGTGCTTTAATGATCAGCGGTCCATTCATTCCTGGACCCGAGAGGGGGCTCGGAGTGCAGGTTGCTCCCGCAGCCGCCCACGATCAGGCTCACCGCGCCTCGTCCTGGTGCTTCGTCGGGCGAGGAGCGCCAGATCAGAAAGCCTCATGGCTGAAACCACTCAAGTGGCCGTGAAAGCGGCGAAAGCGCCCACTGGCGCCGACATCGAGCGCGCGAAGGAATTCACGCGCGAGCCCGTCCTGCTCGAGGGCGAGAAGCCGAAGGACCTGACGCCGGGCAGCGCGCGGAGGCGCGCGCTCGACGACGCCCTCGCCGAGATCGACGAGGGTCGCGAGTACCCGTCGTTCGAGTGGCGGCGCGACTACTCGCTCCTGCTCGGGCTGGAGCGGTTGCTCGACGAGGAGCCGCCGAAGCTGCTCGACGGCGCGGAGCTCAACCCGCACCAGGTGGACGCGCTGTCCGGGACGCTCGCCGCGCTGATTTCCGAGATCGAGGCCGGCCCGACGAACGGCCGCCCGGCCGTGAACGTCAACGGTGGCGCCGAGGAGGCCGCCTCGGCCTCGAACGGCGCCGCCACGAAGCGCAAGCGCGACGCCGACCGGGACAGCGAACAGGAGGCCCTCGAGGAGGTGGAGGAGGAGGCCGACGAGCTCGCCCCGGACGAGGAGCCGAAGGACTGGGACGAGGCCGAGGAGGACGAGGACGTCGTGGAGGAAGTCCCCGAGGACCCCGGCGCCAGCCGCCGCTTCTGGTTCGAGCACGCGACCGGCGCCGGCAAGACGGTCGCCGCGGTCGGCTTCGTCGAGGCGTCGCGCACCGGCGGCATCCTGATCCTCACCCACCGCCGCAACCTCGTCGACCAGTTCATCGGCGAGATCTCCGACCGCGGCTACGGCGACCGCCTCTCGCCGCCGCTGCTGGGCGACGCCGACCACCCCTACGGCCCGGTCACCGTCGAGACCTACCAGTGGTTCGTCCGCAACGCCGGTCGCATCTCGGATGCCTATTCAATTGTGATTTGCGACGAGGCCCACACGGCGCTCGGCGAGAAGACCTCAGCCTGCATCCGCGCCTGGGTCGGTCCCGTCTACATCGGGATGACCGCGACGGGCGCGCTGATCGCCCGCCACGTCACCGACCTGTTCCCCACCCAGACGTCGCGCTTCGATCTCGCCCAGGCGGCTCGGCGCGGCGTGATCGCGCCGCTGCGCTGCATCCGGATCCCGCCCGGCCCGGGGGTGCGGACGATCGCCAAGGTGCCGCTGCGCAAGGGCGAGGTCGACCAGGACTTCGACCAGGAGGAGCTGGCGAAGCTGCTGGACCAGGCGCCCTTCAACGTCGCGATCGCGGATCTCTACAAGTCGCGGTTCCGCAAGGTCGCGGGCGTCGTCTACACCGCGGGCGTGAAGCACGCCAACAACGTCGCGAAGGCCTTTCAGGACGTCGGTATCAACGCCCGCGCGGTCTCCGGGGAGACCCCGAAGCGCGAGCTGGCCGAGATCCTGGCCGGATTCGAGCGGGGCGAAGTCGATGTGCTGTGCAACGCGATGCTGCTCGCCGAGGGCTGGAACTCACCCCGCGCGACGATCTGCATGCACCTCGCCCCGACCGCCTCGCGCCGCGTCTACCAGCAGCGCGTCGGCCGTGTCACCCGCCGCAACCCCGGCAAGGAGGCGGGCCTGGTTCTCGACTTCGTCCACCCGGCGACCACCCACGACGAGACGATCGTCACCCTGCACAGCCTGCTCGACCGCGACGTCTACCGCGGCGGGGCGATCGTCGTCGGACCCGTTCGCCGCGGCCGCGGCCGGCGCGTCCGGGTCGAGAAGCGGGTCGTCCCCGTGTCCGACGACCCGAACCGCCGCCTTCAGGTCCTCGAGCGCGAGCTGTGGCGGATCGCGGTCGAGAACCTCGACCATCCCGAGCAGCACGTCTGGGCCGCCCTCGCCGGCGCCCGGGTCAACCCGTCCGGCTGGCGCCGCGCGAAGGCGATGCTGCAGCACGACACGACCAAGGAGCTGCGGCGCCGCTTCCTGCTCACCTGCCTGCAGCGCAACCGCAACTCGCAACTGCGGATCAAGGCGCTCAGCGAGATCGCCGCGCTCCGCGATCCCGACGCCTTCGACGATGCGATCGACACCGTCGGGACCTGGTCCCGCGACGACCGCCGCGCCGGCACCCGGGTGCTGCTCGAGGCGCTGGCCGAGCGCCGGATCGGCCGCCGCGACCAGGCGCAGGCATGGGTGTGGCGGCTCGCCGGCTACACCCGCGACCTCCACGAGGAGTACGCCGTCCAGCGCTGGCCCGAGACGAAGCGGCTGCTCGGCCTGCTGGTCAATTCCTCCGGGCGCGCCCACGGCCGCAACGCCCGCCGGCTCGTCCACGCCGCCCGCAACCACGACCGCCGGCTCGCCTCGGCGCTGCTCGCTGCGGCTGTAGCGCATACCCCCGAGGGCGAGGAGGTGCTGCGCGGGGCGCGGATGCGCGCGGCCCGGAAGCCGTCCGGCGTCGCCCGCGAGCTGCTCAAGAACTTCCCCAAGGCGGGCTCGCGCCGCCGCCGGCGCAAGCGTAAGGGACAAGCCCAGGGACAGGGCCGGAACGCCTCCCGCTCGAACGGCGCCAAGGCGTCGGAGCGAGCGGAGCGGACCGACGAGGAGATCGTCGACGCGACGAACGGGTCTGGCGACGGCGACACGCCGGACCTCGACAAGCCCGATCAGGTCAGCCCTCCCGGCGAGCTCGAGCCGGATGAGGACGATGACGTCGATCTCGACCCGGCGGAGGGCGAGATGGATGATCCCGACGAGGACCTCGACGCGGCCGAGGAGCGCGGGGGCGCCTAGGATGTTTCGGGCGCCCGTAGCATCCCCAGCCCGGACCCGGGGATCCAGCCGCCTGACACGCCTAGGTCTGTTGGCAGGGTGCCTGTTGGCACCGTTCGCTGTGCCGGCCGATTCCGGGGCGGTCGGACTCGAGCCGGTCGGGGGAACGTTCAGCTTTCCGGTCTACGTCACCTCGCCTCCCGGTGACCCCCGCCTGTTCGTGGTCGAGCAGGGCGGCCAGATCCACGTGGTCAAGAACGGGACGAGGCTCGGCGCTCCCTTTCTGAGCGTTCCCAACGTCGCCACCGGGGGCGAGCGAGGCCTGCTCTCGATGGCGTTCGACCCGAACTTCGCCTCGAACGGGCTCTTCTACATCGACTACACCGGCACCGGGGCGGCGGGCGGGTCCCCCCAGGGGGGCGACATCCATATCGACGAGTACCGCGTCGGCCCGAATCCGGATGTGGCTGACGCAACCACGCGGCGGCCGGTGATGACCCTTTCGCGCGGCGGCAGCCCGGCGACCAACCACAACGGCGGGCAGCTCCAGTTCGGCAAGGACGGGATGCTCTACATCTCGGTCGGGGACGCCGCCATCTCGTCGAACGCGCAAGACCTCGCCAATCCGCACGGGAAGATCCTCCGGATCGACCCGCACGGCAGCCTCCCGGGCGCCCACGGTGTCCCCGCCTCCAATCCGTTCGCCGCCGTCGCCGGGGCCGTTGGCGAGATCTGGAGCCTAGGACTTCGGAACCCGTGGCGGTTCTCGTTCGACCGCCTGACCGGCGACATGGTGATCGGCGACGTCGGCAACAGCGCCTTCGAGGAGGTCGACTACGCGCCGGCCTCGGGCGGCCTCGGAGCCGGGGCGAACTTCGGCTGGCCGGGCTGCGAGGGCTTCTCGGGGAGCTGTCCGGGCACGACCGCCCCCGTGTTCGCCTATCCGCACAACGACGGCCCCGACAGTGTGATCGGCGGCTACGTCTACCGCGGCAGTCAGATCCCGGAGCTCGCCGGACGCTACGTCTACGCGGACCTCGGCGACGGTGAGCTGCGCTCGATCCGGCTGGGAACCCCGCTCGCCAGCGACGATCGCTCCGAGGGGGCGCCGCCGCTCGAGCTCCCGACCTCGTTCGGCGAGGACGCGACCTGCGGTCTGTACGTGACCACCACTGGCTCGGTGAGCAAGATCGTCGGCTCGCGGTCGGATGTCGCACCCCGCTGCGTGCCCGTCGCGAAGAAGTGCAAGAAGAGCAAGAAGAAGAAAAAGAAGAGCCGGGCGGTCGAGGCGAAGAAGAGGAAGCACAAGAAGAAGCGCTGCAAGAAAAAGAAGCACAAGAAGACGAACCGGAAGTAGCTCTACGACCGCCGGACGCCAAGCGTGAGGTGGACCTCGCCCGCGCCGAGCGCGATCCGCTCGCCCGTCGCGGTGTCGACGAGCAGGTGTCCGGACGAATCGATCCCGGCGGCGGTGCCCGCACCCTCCTCCCACGAGATCGAGCGCCCGGCGAGGGCGTCGCGCGCCCTGAACGCGCCGATCACCTCCTCCTCGGGCGCCACGATCCACCGACCCAGCGCGTCATTCAGCGCGCGCATCGCCTCGGCGACGCTCGCTCCCCCCTCGCCGTCGGCCGTCAGCGACGTCGTGCGTCCGCGCAGCTCATCCGGGAGCTCGGCCTGGGGGACCGCGACGTTCAGCCCAACCCCGATCACCGTCCAGCCTCCGCCGCCGACCTCGGGGCGGGACTCGATCAGGATCCCGGCGAGCTTCCGCCCGTCCACCCAGACGTCGTTCGGCCACTTCACCTGGCAGCGCACCGGCGCCACCGCCTCGGCCGCCTCGCAGACGGCGAGCGGGGCGGCGAGCGGCAGCAGCGGCAGCGCGCGCTCGGGCCGGACGAGCGCGGAGTAGAGCAGCGCCGTCCCGGGCGGTGCGAACCAGCTGCGCCCCTGGCGGCCGCGCCCCGCGGTCTGCTCGTCGGCCGTGACGACCAGCCCGCTCGGGCCCCCCTTCTCGGCCAGCTCCTTCGCACGCGCGTTGGTCGAATCGGTGCGGCGCAGGTGGCGGCGCGGCCGCCCGAAGCCCGCCGCCGCGTTCACAGCGGCCGCAGCGCGACCTCGTCGTCGGGCCGCAGGTTCAGCAGCCCGGCGGCGCTGCCGCCGTTGACGGCGAGGGCGAGGACGCGGCTCGAGTCCTCGTAGAGGAGCATGTCGCCGGGAGCGACGTCGGCGAAGGTCCGGGCCCAGCGGCCCTGGAAGCGTCCGTCCGGCGCGTCGAGCTCGAACGACTCGCCGGGCCTCAGCGGCCCGTCGGCCAGATCCGCCGGAACGAGGTCGAGGACGACGTTGCCGTAGGTGTCGGCGCGGAGGGCGTGGACGGTGACGCGATCGGGCTCGATCGCCGGCCGCGGCAGCTCGAGCCGGGCGAGCGAGTCGGGGTCGACCTTCTCGCCGGCCTCCCCGAGCGTCGCCCCGAGCGCGAGGTGGGCCGCGACCGGCGCGAAGATGTCGCGCCCGTGGAAGGTCGCCGAGACCGGCTCGAGGCGAAACGGCGACTGGGCCAGGTCGATCGCGACGGAGCAGCCGCCGAGGCGCTCGATCGCCGGCGCGAGCAGGCCGTTGTCGGGGCCGACCAGGAATCGCCCCTCGTCGCGCGTCAACGCGGCGACGGCGCGCCGGCCGGTGCCGACGCCGGGGTCGACGACCGCGACGTGCACCCCCGGCGGCGTGAACGGGAGCGCGCTCGCGAGGGCCAGCGCCCCGTGGCGGACGTCCTGCCTGCCGATCCCATGCGTGAGGTCGATCAGCGGCGCGTCGGGCGCGATCTGCCCGATCACCGCCCTGCAGACACCGGCGAACTCGTCCTCATACCCGTAGTCGGAGAGGAACGTGATCGGCAGACCCTCGGCCACGGGGCCAATCTACCCAGAGGTCAGGTGGCCGCGACGAGCACGGCCTCGACGAGGCCGCCGACGTCGTGGCGCTCGGCCTCGGCGTGGACCTCGAGGCCTGCCTCGCGGGCGGCCTCGCTCGTCACGGGGCCGATCGAGATCACCTTGGCGGCGGCCGGGATCCGGTCGCCGAGGGCGCCGACGAGGTTGCGCACCGTCGAGGAGGAGGTGAAGGTGATGAAGTCGGCGTCCCCGGCTGCCTCGATGTCGCGCTCGTCCGGGGCCTCGGCGACGGTCTCGTAGAGGGTCACCACGTCGACCTCTGCGCCGCGCGCCCGCAGTCCGTCCGGGAGGACCTCGCGGGCCTCGGCCGCGCGCGCGACCAGCACCGGTCTACCCTCGAGGGGCATCGCCGCGAGGGATTCGAGCAGCGACTCGGCGACGAACCGCTCGGGGACGACGTCGGCGACGATCCCGTGCTCGGCGAGGGCGGCCGCGGTGCCGGGGCCGATCGCCGCCACCTGGGCGTTGGCGAGGGCGCGCGCGTCGCGGCCCTGCTCCGCCATCGCCTCGAACAGGAGGTGGACGCCGTTGGCGCTCGTCAGGCAGACGACCGCATAGGTGTGAATCGCCTCGACCGCGCGGCTCAGTTCGTCGCTCTCGATCCGAGGGACGATCCTGATCGCCGGCAGCTCGATCGGATCGGCGCCGAGCGCCTCCAGCCGCCGCGACAGCTCGCTCGCCTGCGCGCGGGCCCTGGTGACGACGACCTTCACCCCGTGCAGCGGACGCCGCTCGAACCAAGCGATGCGCTCGCGCCGCGCCGCCACGGGGCCGACCACGGTGATCGCCGGCGGCCCGATGCCCGCCTCGGAGGCCGCCGCTGCGATCCCCGCGAGGTCTGAGCTGACGGTGCGCTGGTCCGGAAGCGTGCCCCTCGAGATCACCGCCGCCGCCTCGCCGGCGTCCCGGCCGGCCGCGATCAGGCTCGCGGAGATCCGCGGCAGCGCCTTCACGCCCATGTAGAAGACGAGCGTTCCCGGGAAGCGCGCGAGCGCCTCGTAGTCGAGCGCGTCCTCTCCCTTGCCGGGATCCTCGTGGCCGGTGACGAAGGCGGCGGCCGAGGCGTCGTCGCGGTGGGTGACCGGGATCCCGGCGTAGGCCGCTGCCCCGACGCCCGCGGTGATGCCCGGGACGACCTCGAACGGGACCCCCGCGGCGGCGAGGGCCTCGGCCTCCTCGCCCCCGCGGCCGAACACGAACGGATCGCCGCCCTTCAGCCGCACGACCAGGTTCCCGGACCGCGCGCGGTCGATCAGCACCTGCTCGATCTGGTCCTGGGGGATGGAGGCGGCGCCCGGCTCCTTGCCGACGTAGAGCAGCTCGGCCTCGGCCCTCGCGCCCACAAGCGCCTGCCGCGGGATCAGGCGGTCGTGGACGATCACGTCGGCGGCGACGATCAGCTCCAGCGAGCGCACCGTCATCAGCCCAGGGTCGCCGGGGCCCGCCCCGACCAGGTAGACGATCCCGACCTGGGAGCTCACGAGCCCGCTCCCTGGCGCGCCATCGCCTCGGCCCGCTCGAGCAGCTCCGCCGCGCCCGCGCCGAGCATCCGCCGCGCGAGCAGGGCGCCGAGCGCCTCGGGCTCGCTCGCGTCGGCCTCGATCTCGTCACGGATCCAGTCGCTGCCGTCGGGGAGGCCGCAGAAGCCGCGCACCCTCATCCGGTCGCGCTCGATCGAGGCGTTGACGCCGAGCGGCGTGTCGCAGCTCGCGTTCAGTCCGGCGACGGCGGCGCGCTCGCAGCTCAGCTCCGCGAGGGCGCCGCGGTCGGTGACCGTCTGGGCACGCGCGAAGGTCGGCTCATCGTCGGAGCGCGCCTCGATCGCGATCGCGCCCTGGCCCGGCGCAGGGGTGAGCACCTCCGCTGGGAACGTGAAGGCGACCTCGGTTTCGCGACCGAGCCGCAGCAGGCCCGCGGCGGCGAGCACGATCCCGGCCATCCCGTCCTCGGCGAGCTTGCGCAGCCTCGTATCGACGTTGCCGCGGATCGGGACGATCTCGAGGTCGGTACGCGAGGCGAGCAGCTGCGCGCGCCGGCGCAGGCTCGAGGTCCCGACGGTGGCGCCGTCTGGGACGTCGTCGAGCGAGTCGCCCGAGCCGACGTAGACGTCCCGCGGGTCCTCGCGCGCCGGCACCCCCGCGATCTCGAGCCCGTCGGGGAGCTCGCCGGGCAGGTCCTTCGCCGAGTGCACCGCGAGGTCGACCTCGCGCGCCAGCAGCGCGGCCTCGATCTCCCGCACGAAGCGCGCCTTGTCGCCGGCGGGGAGATGCTCCCCGCCGTCCCGCCCCTCGTCGCCGGAGGTGCTGATCGGGACCGGCTCGGCGTCGCCGAGCGCCTTCGCGACGAGCTCGGCCTGCGCAAGGGCGAGGGGGCTGCCCCGTGTCCCGAGCCGCAAGGGAGGCTTGGCGGCCACGGCTCGCTAGCCGCGGGTGTCGTTGCGCCGGCGGCGCTCGTCGAGCGAGCTGACGCCGCGCTGCCCGAAGCTCTCCGGCTCGGTGCCGGCGTCGAGGCCGAACAGCTCGCGCAGCGCGCTGACGTAGAGGTAGGAGTCGTCGCGATCGGCGACGCCCTTGATCCGGACCGTCGGCTCGTGGAGGAGCCGCTGGGCGACGGCGCGCGCGAGCACCGCGACGCGCTCGCGGTCGGCCTCGGAGAGGGACTCCCAGCGCGGCTCGTTCTCGGCCAGGACGCGTTCGACGATCTCGTCGGCCCGCTCGCGGAGCGCCGACACGGTCGGCACGACCTCCTGGGACCCGAGCCAGCTCTCGAACCGCGACAGCTCGGAGTCGAGGATGCCCTCGGCGCGTCGCGCCTCGACCTCGCGGCCCGACGCGTTCCGCTCCACGATCGCCTGGACGTCGTCGACGTCGTAGAGGCTCACCCCCTCGAGGTCGCGGCAATCGGGGTCGATGTCGCGGGGGACGGCGAGGTCGATCACCAGCAGCGGCCGCTCCCGGCGCTCCATCACCACCTCGAGCTCGCTGCGCTCGATCAGGTGGTGCGGAGAGTCGGTCGCGGAGACGACGATGTCCGCGCGCTCGAGCTGGGCCGGGAGCTCGTCGATCCTCACCGCGGTGCCGCCGAACCGCTCGGCGAGGCCGATCGCGCGGTTGTAGCGGCGGTTGGCGACGAACACGGCCTCGACCCCGCGCGCCGCGAGGGCGCGGGCGCTCAGCTCCGAGGTCTCGCCGGCGCCGACCAGGAGCACCCGCCGGGCGCTGAGCTCGCCGAGGTTGCGCTGGGCGAGCTCGACGGCGACCGAGGGGATCGACACTCCCTTCTCGCCGATTGCGGTGTCCGAGCGGGCCCGCTTGCCGGCCGTCAGGGCGCCACGGAAGAGGCGGTTCAGGACCGGGCCGGTCGCGCCCTCCACGAGCGCCAGCTCGTAGGCGCGCTTGACCTGGCCCTGGATCTCGGCTTCGCCGAGGATCATCGAGTCGAGCCCGGCGGTGACGCGGAAGAGCTGGCGGGCGGCGTCGGGCCCGCGCAGGGAGTAGAGCGGGCCGAGCAGCTCCGTGGGCCGGATCGAGGCCTCGCGCGCGAGCACGGCGAGCGCGGCGGTCTCGGCGTCCACGGTGTCCGAGGCGACGAGGTAGATCTCGGTCCGGTTGCAGGTCGAGACGGCAGCGGCCTCGCTGATCGGCTCCTCGGTGACGAGCGCGTTGAGGACGCCGGCGGCGCGCCCCTCGGTCAGGGCGAGGCGCTCGCGCAGCTCGAGCGGGGCGGTGCGATGCGAGACGCCGAGCGCGAGCAGCCCGCTCATCGCGGCTCCTCGGCGCCGCGGTCGCGCTCGGCGAGCTCGCCGAGCTCGCGCAGCTCGCGCTGGATTCGCCCCAGCTTCATCGCCATGATCGCGACGTAGATCAGGAGCAGCGCGACGAACACGAGGTAGGCGGCGGCGACGTAGGACTCGGCGTCGGACAGGGCGAGGGGAGCGAACATCAGCCGCGGCCTCCCACCTCGGGCCCCTGCGCGGACATGCTCGTCGCAGGCGGCGCGGGGGCGCCGCCATTCGCGCTATAGGAACCCGCCGGCGCCACGGCACGTCGCGGCGGCGGCGGCTCGGCCTCGGAGGGGAGCAGCGCACGGCGGATCCGCTTCAGGTCGCCCGAGGCGGCCTTCGCGCCGAGCTCGAACTGGACCAGCGTCACCCAGAGCAGCGCCATCCCGGCGAGGCAGACGAGGAAGGCGAGCAGCATCTCGCCGGGCAGGCCGCCGGCCGAGGAGAAGGTGCGCGGGTGGATGAACGGCTCCGCGAGCCGCACGGCGAGGAAGTTGAGGGGCACGAAGGCGCCGGCGGTGATCGCGAACACCGACGCGTAGCGCGCCTGGCGGTCGCGGTCCTCGACCGAGTAGCGCAGCGGGTAGTAGGTCGCATAGAGCAGGAAGATGATCAGGAAGCTGACGAGGGTCGGCTCGCGCCACTCCCACCACACCCCCCACTGACCCTTCGCCCACAGCGCCCCCGTCAGCAGGGCGGCGACGCCGAAGATGATCGAGAGGTGGATCGAGACGTAGGAGCGCGCGTCGTGGACGGGGTCGTTCGTGCGCAGGTGCCGGATCGCGTGGAACGCCGCGACCAGGAACCCGAGCAGGGTGACGATCGCGAGCGGCACGTGCAGGTAGAAGATCTTCTGGATGAAGCCCTCCTCGTCGATCGGCGCGTGGAAGAACGCCAGCGCGTAGCCGCCGAGCAGGACGGCGGCCGTAGCGAACGAGAGTGTGCGGAGGTTGACCATGGGGGCGCCGGTCTCAATCCTCGAGCAGGAAGTCGAAGACCGCGTACCCGACCAGCGCGAACACCAAATCGTAGAGGCCGAGCACCGCCAGCCACGTACCGAATCGGTCATATTCGGGCCCCCCGGCGCTGAGCAGGTGCTCGGCTGCGCCCGTCGCGGCGATCACGACCGGGACGAGCAGCGGCAGCAGGACCAGCGGCGCGAGCAGGTCGCGGGCGGTCGACATCGTCGCGATCGTCGAGATCAGGGTCCCGGTCAGCGCCACCCCGAGGTCGAACAGGACGAGGACCGGGATCAGCGGCAGTAGCCCCTCGGCCGAGTCGAGGAAGAAGAGCGCGAAGATCGGGACGACGACCAGTTCGAGGACGAGCAGGTAGATCATCAGCGCCGAGGTCTTTGCGGCGAACAGCCACGTGCGGTCGATCGGCGCCAGCCGGATCAGCTCGAAGCCGCCCTCGTCGCGCTCGGCGACGAACAGCCGGTTGACGGCGAGGATCGCGGCGAACAGGAGGGTCGCGATCAGGACCCCGGCGGCGAGGCTGCCCTCGAGCCCCGTGCGGTCGAGCCCGAACCTGAAGATGACGAAGGTGGTGACCGCGAACAGCGCCATCGCCGGCAGCGACCGGAAGGTGCGCAGCTCGACCCGTAGATCCTTGCCGAGCAGGGCCCGGTAGGCGCTCATCCCAGCTCCAGGGCGACGTCGGCCTCGGCGAGCACCCGCTCGCGCTCGTGGCTGACGATCACCCGCGTGCGGCCGTCGCCCGGATCGAGCAGCGCCCGGACCGCCTCGCGCGCGGCCGGGTCGAGGTGGGAGTCGGGCTCGTCGAGCAGGAGCAGCTCGGGATCGTGCAGGATCGTGCGGCAGACCGCGACGCGCTGCGCCATCCCGGCGGAGAGCTCGGCGACGCGGTCATCGCCGCGCCGCTCCATCCCGACGGCGCTGAGCAGCTCCTCGATTCGCTCCTCCGCCCGCTCGGGCTTCAGGCCGTACAGCCGCGCCGCCAGCCGCAGGTTCTCGCGCCCGGTCAGGTCTCGGTAGAGGAGCGGGTCGTGACCGAGGAAGCCGACCCGCCCGCGGAGCCGCCAGGTCTCACCTGGAAGCGGGCAGCCGAGCACGCTGACCTCTCCGGCGCTCGGGCGCAGCAGCCCCGCGAGGATCCGAAGCAGCGTCGTCTTGCCGGAGCCGTTCGGGCCGAGCACCGCGAGCGTACCGCCCGCTGCCAGCGCCAGCTCGACCCCGGCGAGGGCGCGGCGCTCGCCGTAGTCCCGCGCCAGCCCGTGCGCCGAGATTGCAGGGGTTTCCGCGCTCACCCGGCGAATCTAGCGGCAGGGTGGCGTGTTACCTGGCCAGGGCCTGCCAACCGCGATGAGACGCCTCGCCGCCACAACAGTGCTCCTGCTCCTCTGCCTCGCGCCGGTCGCGGCGACGCAGACGAGCTCCGGCGTGAGCGAGCACGAGACGGAGGCCGGGGACGGGATCGCCTGGCGGGACTCGATCTCGGTAGGGAAGCCGAACCGGGGCTCACTCTTCTTCGGGGTCCAGTTTCCCTCCGAAGGCACCGACTACTTCACCTGGGATTTCCCGCTGAGGACGGCGCCGAACCGGCCCTGGCGGAGGTGGGGAAACGACGACACGATCAGGGTGCTGCTCCGGGTGATCGCGGAATACAGGCTCGCGAATCCCGGGGCTCCGAGGGTCGGCGTCGCCGATCTCAGCCGTCCGCTCGGAGGCCCCTTCGGCGCCCGCTACGGCGGACTCGGGCATGCCTCGCACCAGAACGGCCTCGACGTCGACGTGCTCTACCCGCGCCGCGACGGAGCCGAGCTCGATCCGGCCAAGGCGGCCCGCATCGACCGGGGGCTCTCGCAGGATCTGGTCGATCGCTTCGTCGCCGCGGGGGCGCAGTACGTGTTCGTCGGGCCACGCACGAAGCTGACCGGGCCGAAGCGGATCGTCCAGAAGCTCGCCTTCCACGACGATCACATGCACGTGCGCTTCTTCGCCCGCGCCGGCGGGCGCCGGCAATAGCGGGTCGGCGCGGGCTAGACCCGCAGGCAGTAGCCGTAGGCGGTGACGCTCGCGTCGGTGCCGGAGGTGTTGTAGCCGCCGACGGTCCAGCTGCCGTTCGACTTGAACGACCCGCCGGTGGACAGGACCGCGCCGTCCGCGGGGGTGCTGAACCCGCCGAAGGCGAGCTCGCGCTTCTTCGGGCAGGGGGGCGTGGTCGCGACGGCGAACCCGCGGGGCGGAACCGGGACCGTCTCCGTGACCGTCTGCAGCGGCGGCTTCTTCGTCCGCACGCAGTAGCCGATCGCGACCGACTGGCCTCCGAACTTGCCGAGCCCGACGGAGCTGACCTGCCACGACTTCGCCGAGATCGCCCGCGACTCGGTGGCGAGGATGCCTCCCTGATTCGTGAAGTTGGTGCGCTGATAGCCGCCGCCGATCAGGAACCGCCGGCCGGGGCACTTCGCGACGGCCACCTTGCGGTCGGTCGGGCCGAGGTCGAGGATGTCGTGCGGCGGGCTCACCTTCCCGTACTTCGGCCCGCACTGGACCTGGAGGGTGACCGTGCGGGTCTTCGTCTGGGCGGGTGAGGGGTCGTAGAGGATGACGCTGATGTGGTACCCGCTCTGGCGGCCGAGCCGCTCGTAGGAGTGGGGATAGATGCCCTCGCCGTCGGCGTCGGGCGGATCGGTGGTCATCCCGCCGCCGAGGGGCTCGGCCTTGCCCGGGCACAGCACGGTCAGCCGCTGGCCGTCGTTCGGCCGCGAGATCCGGAACGACTTGCTCGTCACGGAGTAGTTCTTTTTCTTCTTCGCGGCCTCGGCCACCGGCGCGGCGTCGGCGCGGCCGTCCGGGAGCAGCTGGGCCGCGAGGACCGCGGCGAGGGCCGCCAGCAGCGCGATCGCTGCGATCCCCTGCATCCGTCGACGACTGGTCCCCACGAACACGGTTGAACCTTACCCGTCCTCGGCCGTCGCAATCGTCGCGTCAGGCGCCCTTGCGGAGCGTCTTCCGGCCTACCCGGACGAGCGCGCCTGCGCCCTCGCGCAGCGCTTCGAGCCGCTTCCCGTTGCGGCCGTAGAGGAGCTGGGCGGACGAGCGGATCGCCTGGCCGAGGTCGCGGTCGTACGGCTGCCACCAGAAGTCGCGAGTCCAGCCCGGCTCCCAGCTGAGCTGCTTGACGTTGACGCACTCGTAGAAGCCGAACTTCGAGTGCGAGCGGCCGAGGCCGGAGTCCTTGACGCCGCCCCAGGCGCACTGACAGGCGCCGTGCGAGAACGAATGGTCGTTGACCCAGACCATTCCCGACTCGATCTGGCGCGCCATCCGCTCGCCCTTGCCCCGGTCCCTGGTCCAGACCGAGGCGCCGAGGCCGAACCGCGAGTCGTTCGCGAGCTCCAGCGCCTCCTGCTCGGACTCCATCGTGACGATCGGGAGCACCGGGCCGAAGATCTCTTCCTTCATGATCCGCATCTCGTGGGTGACGCCGGTGAGCACCACCGGGGCGATGAAGCTGCCCTTCAGCCCTTTCACCTCCGTCGGCCCGCCAGTCAGCTTCTCGGCGCCGGACTTGACCGCGTCGTCGACGAGCTCGCCGACGGTCGCCGCCTGCTCGTCGGAGACCATCGGGCCGATCTCGGTCTCCCAGTCGCGCGGGTCACCGACGGTGAGGCGCTCGGTCTCGCGGACGACCCCGGCGAGGAACTCGTCGGCGACGTCCCGGTGGACGTAGACGCGCTCGATCCCCGAGCATGTCTGTCCGGCGTTTGCGAAGCCCCCCCAGACAGCGCCGGAGATCGCGTTCGCGAGATCTGCGTCGGCGCAGACGAGCTGGGGGTCCTTCCCGCCCAGCTCGAGCACCGAGCCCTTCATCCGCTTGGCGCACTCGACGCCGACCTTGTAACCGACTTCGACGGAGCCGGTGAAGAAGATCTTCCCGGCGCTGGACTTGACGAGGGCATCTCCGATCCGGCCGCCCCCGTGGATGGTGCGAACGAGCCCCTCGGGGAAGCCCGCCTTCTCGAACAGCATCCGGATCCGCTCTCCGATCAGCGGCGTCAGGCTGGCCGGCTTCAGGACGACGCCGTTGCCGGCCATCAGCGCGATCGCGACCTCGCCGAACGGGATCGACCACGGGTAGTTCCAGGGGGCGATCACGCCGACGACGCCGATCGGCTCGTAGAGGAACTTCGAGCGCTTCGTCTTCAGGAACGCCTGTGGCATCGGGACTCGCTCGTCGGCGAGCAGGTCGGGCCCGGCGTCGGCGATCCAGTTCAGCGCGTCGACCGTCGGCAGCAGCTCCATCGTGTAGCTCTCGACCCGCGGCTTGCCCTGTTCGCGCGTGAGCAGCTCGGCGAGGTCGTCGATCTCCTCGAGCAGCAGCTCGGCGGCGCGCCGCATGTAGCGCGCGCGGTCGGCGAGGGACAGCTGCGCCCAGAACGGCTGCACCTCGGCGACGTCGTCGACGACCGCCTGGACCTTGCCCGGCGACAGCGTCTCGACCGAGCCCAGCAGCTCCCCCGTCGCCGGGCTGAATGACTCGAGCCCGTCGGTCTTCGCGCCGTTGCCGCTCGACTTGGACGAGCCGCCGCTCTTGCTCTTGGTGCTGGAGGCCATCGGGCTGCTTCCTCTCCTGGGGGCCGGGGTCGGCCCGATTCTACGACCCGGCATCGGGACCCCACATATCGGGACCGACATAAATGAGGGCCGGAAGCAATCCCCTGGCTTCCGGCCCTCGTGTCCACTCCCCGGCTTTTACGCGCGGGCTCCGGCGAACGTGTGCGACCGGAGCGTCAGACTTCCCGTAGAACACTGCTTCGTCGCCAGGGTTGCGCAGTTCACGGGCCCGCCGCCCGCTTAACACGGCGCTAATCAGAGTCCGATTCCGAGCCGGGAGCGCAGCCACTCCAGCCGCTCGCGGAGCTGGCGCTCGAAGCCGCGCTCGACGGGCTCGTAGAAGCGCTCGCCGCGGACGGTCCCGGGCGCGAGCGGCTGGTCGCTGACCCCGTCGGGCTCGTCATGGGGGTAGCGGTAGCCGCTCCCCCGGCCGAGCTGCTTGGCGCCGGGGTAGTGGGCGTCCTGGAGATAGGGAGGGGGCTCCGCGGCGCCGTGCTCGCGGACGTGGCTCGTCGCCCGCGCGATCGCGCGCGTCGATGCGTTCGACTTCGGCGCCAGCGCCAGGTAGGCGGACGCCTGGGCGAGGTTGAGCGCGCACTCGGGAAGCCCGACCCGGTCGACCGCCTGCCCCGCCGCGGTCGCGACCACGAGCGCCTGCGGGTCGGCGTTGCCGACGTCCTCGGACGCGAAGATCACCATCCGCCTGGCGATGAAGCGGGGATCCTCGCCGCCCTCGAGCATCACCGCGAGGTAGTAGATCGAGGCGTCGACGTCGGAGCCGCGCGTCGCCTTGATCCAGGCCGAGATGTAGTCGTAGTGCTTGTCGCCGGCGCGGTCGTAGAGCAGGGCCTTACGCTGCAGGGCGTCCTCGACCGCCTCGACCCTGACCTCGCCTTCGCCCGCCGCGACGGTCGTCTCGACGGCCCGCTCGAGCGCCGCGAGCGCGACGCGGGCGTCGCCTCCCGCGCGCGTCGCCAGCATCTCGAGTGCCTCGTCGCCGACCGGCGGGGCGTCGGGAAGGCCGCGCCCGGCGCTCAGCGCCCGGCGCAACAGCGCCTCGATGTCGGCGGCGTCGAGCTGGCGGAACTCGTAGATCTGGGTCCGCGAGAGGAGCGCCGAGTTGACCTCGAAGTAGGGGTTCTCGGTGGTTGCCCCGATTAGCGTCAGCAACCCCTCCTCGACCGCCGGCAGGAGGGCGTCCTGCTGGGCCTTGTTGAAGCGATGGATCTCGTCGAGGAAGAAGATCGTCGGCCGGCCCGAGACGCGGCGCCGCTCGGCGCGCTCGATCACCTGACGGACCTCGGGGCGTCCGGCATTGACGGCCGACAGCTCCTCGAACGCGCCGCGGGCTCGGGCCGCGATGATCCGCGCCAGCGTCGTCTTCCCCGTGCCCGGCGGCCCGTAGAAGATCGCGCTGTGGGGCTCGCCCGACTCGATCGCGACGCGCAGCGCGGACCCCGGCTCGAGCAGTTCGCCCTGACCGATGAACTCGTCGAGGTCGGGCGGGCGCATCCGCGTCGCCAGCGGCGCGTCGGCGACCGGGACACCCGTCTGCCCCGCCGCATCCTCGGTCTCGAACAACCGCTCGTCGGCCATGGATGAAGTATGAGTCCCTCCCCCTTGTCGCCCGACCGAGACAGCCGCCCGGACTTGCTGACCATCGCGCGCGAGTGGGGAAGGATCGGCGTGGTCGGGTTCGGCGGCCCTCCCGCCCACATCGCGCTGCTGCGCGAGCTCACCGTCGAGCGACGCCGCTGGATCTCGGCTCACCGCTTCGAGGATGCGATCGCGGCGTGCAACCTGCTCCCGGGCCCGGCCTCAACCCAGCTCTCGATCTTCTGCGCCTGGACGCTGCGCGGCGCCCCTGGGGCGCTGGTCGGCGGCGCGGCGTTCATTCTCCCCGGGCTGATCGCGATCCTCGGGCTTTCCGTGCTCTTCCTGAGCTCGCCGCCCGATTGGATCAAGGGGGCGGGCGGCGGGGCGGGCGCCGCCGTGGCAGCGGTCGCGCTCCACGCCGGATCGACGCTGATCGGCCCGAGCCGCGAGCGCGCCGCCTCGCTCGCGCGCTGGGCGGCGTATGTGGCGGCCGGGTTCATCGCCAGCGCCACCGTCGGGCCGTGGGTCGTGCTCGTGCTGGTCGGCTCGGGGCTGGTCGAGCTCGGCTTTCAGCGGCGAACCCGACCTGCCCTCGGGCAGCACGCGTGGCCGCTCCTCGTCGCGCTCGTGGCGGCGATCAGCGGCGGCGTCGGGGCGCTCGTCTGGGTCGCGTTCAAGGTCGGGGCGCTCTCCTACGGCGGCGGGTTCGTGATCGTCCCTCTGATGCAGCGCGACGCCGTCGACACATATCAGTGGATGACGGACGCCGAGTTCCTCAACGCCGTGGCCCTCGGCCAGGTGACGCCCGGACCGATCACGCACACCGTCGCGGTTGTCGGCTGGGCCGCCGGCGGCACCGGCGGCGCGCTGCTCGCGGCCGCGGTCGCGTTCGCGCCCTCGTTCCTGCTCGTGCTCGCCGGCGCGCGTCACTTCGAGGCGCTGCGCGCGAACCGTGACGCCCAGGCCTTTCTCGGCGGCGCCGGCCCGGCGGCGATCGGGGCGATCCTCGGGGCGTCGATTTCCCTCGCGCTGGCGCTCACCGAAGGGTGGCAGTGGGGAGTGCTCGCTGGAGCCACCGTGGCCCTGCTGGTGCTGCGACTCGGGGTGGTGACGACGCTGCTCGGGGCCGCCGCCGTCGGCACCGCCGCCGTGTTGCTCGGGGCCTCCGTCCCCTGAGGCCCCCGGGCCGCGCTGCGCGGGCTCTAAGCTGCGCCAATGGCGGAGGGGACCGCAATCACCGCTGTTCCCGCCGGCCTCGGGCGCGAGGCCGTGGAGCTTCTGCAGCGGCTGATCCGGGCCGACACCGTCAACCCGCCGGGGAACGAGCTGGCCCTCCAGGAGCAGCTGGCCGGCCTCCTGAGCGCCGCGGGCTTCGAGTGCGAGCTGCTCGCCGCCGAGCCCGAGCGCCCCAACCTGGTCGCCCGCCTGCGCGGCGACGAGGACGGGCCGACCCTTGCCCTGCTCGGGCACGTCGACACGGTTCGCGCGGACCGCGAGGAGTGGAGCCGCGATCCGTGGGGCGGGGAGGAGGTCGACGGCTGGATCTGGGGCCGCGGCGCGCTCGACATGAAGGGGCAGGTCGCGTCCGAGCTCGCCGCGTGCCTGGGGCTCGGGCGGAGCGGCTGGCGCCCCGCGGGCGAGCTCCTGCTGGTCCTGGTCGCAGACGAGGAGACCGGGGGCGACCTCGGCGCCCGCTGGCTCTGCGACCAGCATCCGGACAAGGTCCGCAGCGACTTCGTCGTCAACGAGGGCGGAGGCAGCACCATCGAGATCGGCGATCGCCGCCTCTACACGATCAGCGTCGGCGAGAAGGGCATCTTCCGGGCGAGGGTGACGGCGCACGGCCGCGCGGGCCACGCCTCGCTGCCCAGGGTCGGCGAGAACGCGCTCCTGAAGCTGGCCCCGATCGTCACGCGGCTGACCGAGCAGCCGCCGCCCGAGCACACGCCCGAGGGGCCCGCCTTCTTCACCGCGATCTTCGGCGAGCCCTACGAGGGCGACGACGCGGTCGAGGCGGGCCTGCGCCGCCTCCGTGCCGAGCAGCCCGAGCTCGCGGACCTGCTCGCGGAGCCGATGGTCGGTGTGACCCTGACGCCGACGGTGTTCCGGTCGGGTCACAAGATCAACGTGATCCCGTCGAGCGCCGAGGTGATGATCGACTGCCGCGTCCCGCCCGGCTTCGACGCCGACGACGCGCGGGAGCGGATCGAGGCGGTGCTCGGCGAGCGCGAGTACGAGCTCGAGTTCAGCGAGGCCGTCGTCGGCAACCGATCCGAGCTCGAGACGCCGCTCACCGATGCGATTCGCGGCTGGCTCGCCGAGACCGACCCGGGCGCCGAGCTCGCTCCGATCGTGATGCCCGGGTTCAGCGACAGCAACTGGTTCCGCAGCGCGTTCGACTCGGCCGTCGTCTACGGGTTCTGCCCCCACCGGGCCATTCCGCTGCTCGAGTTGGCCCCGCTGATCCACGGAGCCGACGAGCGGGTTCCTGCCGCCGACGTCGAGCTCGCGGCAGGCTTCTTCTTCGAGCTGCCCCAGAGGGTGCTCTCGTGAGCGGCGACAACGGCCACCGGATGAACGGCGACGGCGGCGGGGAGCATCCGCTGCGGCTTGGCGGGATGGCGCTTCGCAATGGGTTGCTGATCCACGGGCCGACCTCGTGGGCGGCGGCGGCGCGCAACGATGCCGGCGAGATCGAGGTGGCGTCGGGCCCGAAGCCGGTGCTGGCGCCGGGGCTCGCGGTGCGCGCTCCGCTGTTGCGCGGCCCGCTGCGGCTCGCCGAGGCCTTCCTCCTGATCCCGCTCGTCCGGGTGCGGCTGCGTTCGGCGCGCCTCCCGTTCGAGGATCTCCGCGTGCTGGGGACGATGTTCGCGGCATCCGCCGCGGGCCGCGCCCTGCGAGCGGGCGGCGGCGGACCCGGGCGCGAGCTCGGCCAGGCAGCGCTCGGGCTGGCGCCGGCGCTGGTCGCGCTCGCCGACCGCAATCTCGCCGCCTACCACGGCGCCGAGCACAAGGCGATCGGCGCATACGAGCGAGGCTCCGACGACGCCACGGCCGCGACCAAGGAGCACGATCGCTGCGGGTCCAACCTGGTCGCGCCGATGCTGGTCCTCTCCGCCGCGGGCCAGCTGGTCCTCGACAGGGTGCTCGAGAGGCCCGGCTCCGTCGCGCGCAGCGTCGTCGCCGTCGCGAGCGTCTCGCTCGCGGCCGAGATGTTCGCCTGGAGCGAGCGCAATCCCGACACCGCCGCGGCGCGAGCCTTCCATCGCCCCGGTCACGAGATCCAGCGCCTGGTCGCGACCAAGGAGCCCACCCGCGACCAGCTCGACGTCGGCGTCGCCGCCCTCCGCGAGATCCTGCGGGTGGAGCAGGAAGCCGGCGCAGCGGCCTGAATTAGACTGCGCCCGATGCTGGACCGGATCGACCACGTCGGCGTGGCAACGGAGGACCTCGAGGCGGCGATCGCGCTCTACGAGGGGACCCTCGGAATGCCGGTCGCCCACCGCGAGACCGTCGAGTCCCAGGGCGTCGAGGCGGTGCTGCTCGACGTCGGCGAGGGCCACGTCGAGCTGCTCCGCCCGCTCGGCCCTGACACCCCGGTCGGCAAGTACCTCGACCGCAAGGGACCGGGCCTGCATCACGTCGCCTACGCCGTCTCGGACATCGACGCCACCCTCTCGCTGCTGAAGGAGGCCGGCGTCGAGCTGATCGACGGCGAGCCACGCGTCGGGATCCGCGAGTCGCGCGTCGCCTTCGTGCACCCGAGGGCGACGGGCGGCGTCCTCACCGAGATCGTGGAGCCGGCGCACGCGGGAGCCGCGGACGGGGATGGGGCCTGATGGCCAACGCGGAGCGGGTCTCGATCGGCTTCTCCGGCGGCCAGGTGGTCGAGGTGAAGATCGACGCCGAGAAGCTCAAGGAACTGCGCTCCCGCCTGGACCAGGCGAAGGGCTGGTTCGACCTCGAGACCGACGACGGCAACGTCTCGCTCGACCTCCGCCAGGTCGTGTTCCTGCGCAGCGCCGCGGCCCCGCATGGGATCGGCTTCGGCGGCTAGGGATGGCGTGCAGCGATCCCGACTGTGAAGGTGGGCGAATGCGGGCGCTGAAGGGGCTGCTGCTCGCCGCCGCGCTGGCGCTGGGCGCGGCCGCACTCTGGTGGCGCCGAAATCCATCCGCCTGCCCCTACAACCAACGCTTCTGGGTGGAGGCGCCGCACCCGATCATCACGCGGGCCCGGCTCCTTCAGATCCTCGCCCCCGAGCCCGGCGAGCGGGTGCTCGAGGTGGGCCCCGGGACCGGCTACTACACCCTCGACGTCGCCGAGGCGGTCGGCCGCGGGGGCTCGGTCGAGATCCTCGACGTGCAGCAGGAGATGCTCGACCACACGATGCGTCGCGCCGCCGAGCGAGGCCTCGCCAACGTCACTCCGACCCTGGCCGACGCGACCGCGATGCCATACGAGGACGACAGCTTCGACGCCGCCTACCTGGTCACGGTCCTGGGCGAGGTCCCCGACCAGCGTGCGGCCGTGCGCGAGCTGCGCCGCGTCCTGCGGCCCGGTGGCCGGCTCGTCGTCGGCGAGCTGTTCGGAGACCCCCACATGGTCACCTTCGGGTCGCTGCTCAGACACGCCGAGGTGAGCGGGCTGCGCTTCGATCGCCGCCTCGGGCCGCGCCTGGCCTACTTCGCGCGCCTCGCCAACCCCGGCGGCGGCGATCAGACCGGCGCCCCGGTCCGCGCCTAACGCCCCAGCGCGGTCCAGAGGCGAGTCTCGGCCTCGAGGACGCGGTCGGCCTCGGCACCGAGGCGTCGCCACGTCGCGGGGTCGGGGCTCTTCGCTTCGCTCGCCTCGCGCGCCGCCTCCGCGAGCTCCGTCCAGCCCTCGGCCGCCCGCGCCGCGAGCCCAGCCTGTTCGTAGCCGCATTGATCGAGGAAGCGCGAGTACATGAGCCGAAAGTTGCCGCCGCCTGTGCCGCGCCGCTCGATCACCTGAAAGAGGAAGCGGGCGCACCACCGCCAGTCCTCGGCCGCGTCCGGCCATCCTGCGACCTCGGCGGCGAACTTGCGCAACGCGGGCAGGCCCTGGAACTCGCCCGGCGCGGGCTCGAGCATCTCGGCCGCCGCCCGCTCGATCGCGCCCGGCACCGCCTCGCGGAGCCGCTCGGCGTCGAGCTCGGCGCCCTCTGGCAGGTCGACCAGCTGGCCCTCGAGTTGGAAGATCGGCTGCTTCGAGTGCCGCGCCTTCGCGAGGTTCTCCAGGGCGGTCGTCTGCAACTGCACGAAGCCGGTGTCCGAGAGCAGGGCCTCGCGTTCGTCGTAGCCCGCGAGCACGACCGCGTGCCCGGGGAAGTGCGCCGAGTTCCCGTAGTGGTCCAGGTAGTAGAGGTCGGTCAGCAGCAGCACGGGCCGGCCGCCGTCGACGGCCTCGCGGGCGAGCTCCCAGGCGCGAGCGGGGTCGTCGTCGGTTCGCAGGCGCAGCGGGGTCTCGGTCAGCTCGAGGAAGTTCTCCTCGAGGTTCGCCGCGCGCCCGTTCGTGAACCGCGACGGCGACTGGCCGTCGATCGCGACGTAGAAGAAGCAGGCGCCGGCGCCGAGGCCGAACGCCACGTCCTCCGAGACCTCGGCGCCGTGGTGGGCGAGCAGGTTCCGAAGCGCGGTCGAGCCGCAGTGGTGGCCCGGTATGTGGGTGTAGCCGGGCACCATCACCCGGTCCGCGGTCGCTCCCATCAGCCCGATTCGTGCGCGCGCAGCTTCAAGTACTCCGCCCGCTCGCGGAAGCTCTCACGAAGGCGGCTCTCCCCTCGTTCACCGCGGGGATTCTTGCGCAACTATCCTGCGCCGCCGTGCTCGCCCGGCTCGACAACGCGCTGCTCCACGCGATGCGGACGCGCTGGCACGGTCCGCGCGCCGAGGCCCTGGGCAGATGGCTGGGCAGGATCGGCGAGTGGGGCACCGTCTGGGTCGCGATCGGCGCGGTGATGGCGCTGCTCGACTCGGACCGCGGCGAGGAGTGGCTGATCGCAGGGCTGCTCGGTCCGGTCGCGATCGGCCTCAACTACGCGGTCAAGCTGCTCATCCGCCGCCCCCGCCCCGTCCTCGACGGGCTGCCCCCGCTGGGCGGCGCGCCCTCGTCGCTGAGCTTCCCCTCCGCCCACGCGACCTCGTCCTTCGCCTGCGCGACGGCGATGACGCGGATCGCCCCGGAGGCGGCGGTCCTGTTCGTGCTGGCTGCCGCGATTGCGGCCGGCCGCCCCTACCTCGGGATGCACTACCCGTCCGATGTCCTCGCCGGCGCCCTCCTGGGCATCGCCCTGGGCCTCGCCGTACCGCTCGGTTTGTAGAAGCTTCCGACATACATTCCGGCAAAATCGGGGTAGTTCGACCGTGCTCTTGACAAACGCGCCCCCGTCAACGAGACTGCCGCCGCCGTGGAATCGTCCGATTCCGGATCCCTTCACTCCCTCCGCGAGCTCAACCGCCGCCGCGTCGTCGATGCCCTCCGCGACCGCGGCACCGCGAGCCGCGCGGAGATCGCAAGGGTGACCGGGCTATCGCGGTCGACGGTCTCCAGCATCGTCGCGGACCTGATGGCGAGCGGGCTCGTCAGCGAGCAGGAGGTGATGGGCGTCGCCCACGGCGATCAGGGAGGACGGCCGCCCGTGCCGCTGTCGCTCAACAAGTCGGCCGGGGTCGCGGTCGGCGTCGACTTCGGCCATACGCACCTTCGCGTCGCCGCGGCCGATCTCTCCCACGACATCCTCGCCGAGGCCGGGCACGAGCTCGACGTCGATCACTCGGCGGCCGACGGCCTCGACGCCGCGGCGAAGCTGGTCGGCGAGGTGCTCGCCGAGGCCGGTGTCGATCGCGATCGCGTGATCGGGGTGGGGATGGGGCTGCCCGGCCCGATCAACCACCTGACCGGCGCGGTCGGCTCGTCCGCGATCCTGCCCGGCTGGGTCGGGATCGACGCCGCCGCCGAGATGAGCCGGCGCCTGGGGCTCGCCGTCCAGGTCGAGAACGACGCGAACCTCGGGGCGCTCGCCGAGTTCGTCTGGGGGAGTGGCCAGGGTCACGCGGAGCTGATCTACATCAAGCTTTCCTCGGGGGTCGGCGCCGGGCTGTTGCTCGGCGGCCGGCTCTATCGCGGGGCCGGCGGCACCGCCGGGGAGATCGGCCACACCCCGGCTCAGGAGAGCGGGGCGATCTGCCGCTGCGGGATGCGCGGCTGTCTCGAGACGGTCGCCTCCGCACGCGCGATCGCCGAGCTGCTCGGCCGGAGCCGCGGCGAGCCGGTCTCGACACCGCGCCTGCTGGAGCTGGCCGGGGATGGGGACGCAGCCGCCGGCAAGCTGATCGGCGAAGCCGGCCGCGAGATCGGGATCACGATCGCGAGCCTCTGCAACCTGATCAATCCGAGCCTGGTGATCGTCGGCGGCGACCTCAGCGCCGCGGGCGAGACGATCACCGAGCCGATCGGCGAGACGATCCGCCGCTACTCGATCCCCAGCGCGGCGGACGAGGTCAGGGTCGTGTCCGGGGTGCTCGGCGAGCGCGCCGAGCTGCTCGGCGCCCTCGCCCTCGTCCTGCACTCGTCGGACCGCTTCGTCTCCCGGCCGGCGGCGGGGGTGGCGGCATGAAAAAGCTTCGAACGAATCGGTTTCTGTTCGAGAATCCAAGGAGAGAGTCAACCAACGGAGGTGAAGGTCGTAATGGAGAGGACTAGGAGCTTGGCCCGCTGGGCCGTGCTGTCATGCGCGGCCCTGGTGCTGGCCGGCGGTCTCGTCGCCTGCGGCGACGATGACGATGACGGCGGTGGTGACACCACCGCCGGTGGCGGAGGGAAGGTCGCCCTGCTGCTGCCGGAGTCGAAGACGACCCGCTATGAGTCACACGATCACCCCGAGTTCGAGGCGAACCTGAAGAGGATCTGCCCGGACTGCGAGCTGATCTACAGCAACGCGAACCAGGACGCCGCCGCCCAGCAGGACCAGGTCGAGGCGGCCCTCACTGAGGAGATTGACGTGATGGTCCTCGACCCGGTCGACTCGGCCTCCGCCGCGTCGATGGTCAACCTGGCCGAGCAGCAGGACGTCCCGGTGATCAGCTACGACCGTCTGATCACGGACTCGCCGGGCGTCGACTACTACGTCTCGTTCGACAACGTCCGGGTCGGCGAGCTTCAGGGCGAGGCCCTGACGAAGAAGCTCGCCGACGACGGCAGCCCGACGGGCCCGATCGTGAAGATCAATGGCTCGCCGACGGACAACAACGCCAAGCTGTTCGGACAGGGCGCGCAGTCCAAGTTCGATCAGGCCGGCGTTGAGATCGCCCAGGAGTACGACACTCCCGACTGGAGCCCCGACAAGGCCCAGCAGGAGATGGAGCAGGCGATCACCGCGGTCGGCAACAACGGGTTCAACGGCGTCTACGCGATGAACGACGGGACCGCCGGCGGCGCGATCGCCGCGATGAAGGGTGCCGGGATCGACCCGGCGAGCAAGCCCACGACCGGTCAGGACGCCGAGCTGGAGGCGATCCAGCGGATCCTCGTCGGCGAGCAGTTCATGACCGTCTACAAGTCGACCGCCGATGAGACGGACGCGGCGGCCCAGCTGGCGGCGGCGCTCGCTCAGGGCGAGGACGTCCCGAGCGACCTGGTCACTGGCGAGACGGACAACGGCGCGGAGATGGTTCCGTCCGTGCTCCTCACTCCGGTCGCGGTGACGATCGACAACATCCAGGACACCGTGCTGAAGGACAACGGTGAAAAGGGTGGGCCGTACTGGACAGTGCAGGACATCTGCACGCAGCAGTACGCGCAGGCCTGTCAGCAGGCGGGTCTGGAGTAGACAGAGGACACGAGTAAGTAGTAGGAATCAGAGAATGAACCCCGAGCGCGAGGAGGTGCGAGTGAGGTGAGCGAGTCGAACGACGCTCAGCCCGAGCACCTCCTCGAGCTCAGGGGTGTCAGCAAGAGCTTCGGGCCGGTCCAGGCCCTGTCCGACGTCGATTTCGAGGTCGACGCTGGCGAAGTGGTCGCGGTGGTCGGCGACAACGGCGCCGGTAAGTCGACGCTGGTGAAGGCAATGGACGGCGTCCAGCCCGCCGACAGCGGCGAGATGTACTTCGAGGGCCGCCAGGTGAAGGTCTCGGACCCGAAGGCGGCCGCCAACCTCGGAATCGCCACCGTCTTCCAGGACCTCGCCCTCTGCGACAACCTCGACGTGGTCGCCAACCTGTTCCTCGGCCAGGAGGAGGTCGGCGGGGACGGGGTCCCGGTTCCGGTCCACACGCTGGACGAGACGGACATGGAGCAGCGGACGCTGCAGCTGCTCGACGATCTCTCCGTCACCACCCTCGGAAGCGTCCGCACCGAGGTGGGCTACCTCTCCGGGGGCCAGCGCCAGTCGGTCGCGATCGCCCGCTCGCTCGTCGGCGACCCGAAGGTCGTGCTCTTCGACGAGCCGACCGCGGCGCTCGGCGTGTCCCAGACCGAGCAGGTCCTCGCCCTCGAGAGGCGGCTGGCCGAGCGGGGGATGGGCGTGGTCGTGATCAGCCACAACCTCGGCAACGTCTTCCAGGTCGCGGACCGGATCGTGGTCCTGCTGCTGGGGAGGCGGGTGGCGACATTCGACCCCAAGCACTCCACTCCCGAGCAGGTCGTCGCGGCGATCACGGGCGCCGCCGCGGACACCGCCGAGCAGCAGAGGACGGTCTGATGGAAGCAGCGGCACCAACCGCGGACGAGCAGAAGGAGCAAAGCCGGCTCTCGTTCCTCGCGCAGATCGCGCGAGGGGAGCTGGGCTCGCTCCGGGTCGTGCTGATCATCGCCGTGATCTGGGCGATCTTCCAGATCCAGAACGATCGCTTCCTGTCGGCGATCAACCTCACCAACCTGGCTCTGCAGATCGCCGCAGTGGGGACGATCTCGATCGGCGTCGTGCTCGTCCTGCTGCTCGGCGAGATCGACCTCTCGGTGGGCGCGGTCAGCGGCCTCGCCGCGGGGGTGATGGCCGTCCTCAACGTCAAGCAGGGCTGGAACGCCGAGCTCGCGATCCTCGCCGGGCTCGCGACCGGGGCGGCGATCGGGCTCTTCAACGGGTTCATGGTGACCTTCTTCGGGATTCCGTCATTCGTGGTCACCCTCGCCGGCCTGCTCGCCTGGCAGGGGGCCCTGTTGCTGGTGCTCGGCGACACCGGCACGATCAACCTGCCCCCGAGCACGATCACGGACCTGGCTGGGAAGTTCTACGACCCATGGGTCGGCTGGACGCTCGCGGTGGTGGTCACCGCGGGGACCCTCGGGTCGGGGCTGTTCCGACGCCGCAAGCGGCTGAAAGCAGGCCTCGAGGCCGGGCCGTTGGCCGGGCTCATCCTCCGGACGGCGTTGGTCGGCGGCGCTACGTTCGCCGCCGTCGCGATCCTCGCCTCGGACAGAGGGATCCCGCTGGCGGCGCTGATCCTGGTCGGGCTCTGCGCGCTCTTCGACTTCATCACCACCCGCACCCGCTTCGGCCGTCACATCTACGCATCCGGTGGCAATGCCGAGGCGGCTCGGCGGGCGGGAATCCGGGTCAACAGGACCAAGATCGCCGTCTTCACGATCGCTTCGACGCTTGCGGCGGCGGGCGGAATCCTCGCGGCCTCACGGCTGATCGCCGTCAACCAGGCCTCGGGCTCCGGCGACCTGCTGCTTCTTGCGATCGCAGGGCCGGTGATCGCGGGGGTCAGCCTGTTCGGCGGCCGCGGCTCCGTGTGGGCTGCGCTCCTCGGCGCCCTGGTGATCGGCTCGATCTCGAACGGGATGGACCTGCTCGGGCTCGACTCCGACATCAAGTTCATGATCACCGGCGGCGTCCTCCTTGCGGCGGTCACGATCGACGCCGTCACTCGCCGCCAGCGCCAGCAGTCGGCCTTCACCTGACTCGGGCTCAGCCGGCGGGGAGGGCGACGGCGGCCGCCTCCGCGGCGCTGCGCCGAGCGGCTTCGAGCAGCTCGAGCCCGCGAACGGCATCCCAGGGGTCGACGGGCGGCGGACCGCCCTCGCGCAGGGCTCGCTCGAGCAGCGCGTAGAAGCGCGGCCAGGCACCCGGCTCGCTCGGCGCCGCCTCCTCCTCGTCGCCCGCCATCAGCCGCCCCCATCGGGAGGCTGGCTCGACGCCCCACTGATCGTCCGGGTCGCCGGGGCGCCTGCCGGCCCGGAGCGCGTCCTCCTGCCCATCGAGGCCCGCGAGCACGTAGGCGGCGCGGTCGCCGAGCACCCGCAGCCGCGGGCCTGGCGCCGCCGCCAGCGTCGAGGCCCAGAGGAGGCTTCGAGGCCCCGAGTGGTGCTGCAGCACCAGGAAGGAGTCGTCGTCGGCGGGGCCGCCGCGGCGGGCGGCGACCTCGGCGTAGACGTGGGCGACAGAGCCGAACAGGGCCAGCGCCTGATCGACGAGGTGGGTACCGAGATCGAGCAGCACGCCGCCCCCCGCCTCGGGCGGGGTCCGCTCGCGCCACGGCTGCTTCTCCGACAGCTGGGGGCGCCAGCGCTCGAACCGCGACTCGTAGCTCAGCACCGATCCCAGCGACCCCTCCTCGATCAGGCGGCGCAGGGTGAGCTGGTCGGAGTCCCAGCGGCGGTTCATGAACACGGTCAGCAGCAGTCCCCGCGCCTCGGCGTGCTCGACGAGGCCGCGCGCGTCGGCGGCGCTCGGCGCCAGCGGCTTGTCGACGACGGCGGGCAGGCCGGCGTCGAGCGCCCGCCGCGCGAGCGGCACGTGCGCTTCGTTCGGCGCCGCGACCACGACGAGGTCGTGCTCGTCGCCGTGCGCGAACAGCTCGTCGGCCTCGTCGAAGACCCGTACGCCGGGATGCTCCCGCTCGGCCCGCTCCCGGCGGCCAGGGTCGCGGGTGACGACGGATGCGACCGACAGGCCCGCGGTCGACGCGAGCAGCGGCGCGTGGAAGACCGAGCCCGCCAGCCCGAAGCCGATGATCGCCGCGCGGAGGTCCGGCACGCCCTGAATCCTCCCGCAACGCGGCCCGCCGCGGCCAACGTGGAGAATCCCGCGCTGTGAAGATCGGGATCGTGGGCCTGCCGAACGCGGGCAAATCGACGCTGTTCAACGCTCTCACCGCCGCCGGCGCCGAGACCGGCGGGCACCCGTTCACCACCATCGACCCCAACGTCGCCGTCGTCGACGTCCCCGACGAGCGCCTCGAGCGGGTCGCCGCGGTCGTCGGCTCGTCCTCGGTCGTGTCCGAGACGATCGACTTCCACGACATCGCGGGACTCGTCCCGGGCGCGTCCCGGGGGGAGGGACTCGGCAACCAGTTCCTCGCCTCGATCCGCGAGACGGACGCGATCTGCCACGTGATCCGCGCCCATGGCTCGGGCGCGATCGCGCATCCCGAGGGCCGCGTCGACCCGCTCGCCGACGCCGACCTGGTCGAGACCGAGCTGCTGGCCGCCGACCTCGAGCAGGCCGAGCGCCGGCTCGAGAAGGTCGTCAAGGAAGCGCGCTCGGGCGACAAGGCGGCGATCGCCGAGCGCGACTGGCTCGAGGCGCTCGTGGAGGCCCTCGCCGCGGGCCGGCCGGCCCGGGACGTGCCCGTCCCCGAGGGGGCCCCGGACGCTCTGCGCAAGCTCGGGCCCCTGACGGCGAAGCCGGTCCTCTACGTCGCCAACGTCGACGAGGGCGTGACCGAGGTCCCGCCGGAGCTCGCCGAGCGGGCGCGTGAGCAGGGGGCCGCCGCGGTCGCGATCTCGGCCAGGGTCGAGTCGGAGCTGCGCGAGCTCGACGACGCCGGGGCCGAGGAGATGCGCGTCGAGCTCGGGATCGAGCGATCCGGGCTCGATCGTCTGATCCGCGCCGCATTCGAGCTCCTCGACCTCGTCACCTTCTTCACCGCCGACGAGGACAAGGAGGCGATGGCGCGCACCCTGCGCCGCGGCGGCACGGCCCACGACGCGGCCGCCGAGGTCCACACGGACCTCCAGCGGGCTTTCGTGCGAGCCGAGGTGGTCGCCTGGGACGCGCTCGTCGATGCCGGAGGGTATGCCGGCGCACGCGACCGCGGCACGCTGCGCACCGAGGGACGCGACTATGTGGTCCGCGACGGCGACGTGATCACTATCAAGGCCTGATGGACCCCCCGAGCGTCACGGGCGAACGGCTCGCCGTCGTCTACGGGCACAGCCTGCCGCCCGGTCGGCTTCTCGACGACCTGCTGGGCGACGGCGGCGCGACCGTGTTCCTGGCCTGGCACGGCCGGGAGCGGTTCGCGCCGGCTCACCGCGTCGACGACCACGCGAACATCCGCGCTCTCTGCGAGCTCGGCTGCGACCGCGTCCTCGCCCTCGCCTCGACCGGGTCGCTGCGTCCCGAGATCGGGGTGGGCACGCTGGTCTGCCCCGACGACTTCCTCGCCCTCGGAGTCGCTCCGACCTTCTTCGACGACGCCCGTGGCCACTCGGTGCCGGGTTTCGACCCGCTCTGGCGCGAGCGTGTGGTCGGGACGTGGGCGTCCCGCGGAGCACAGGCCCTGCGCGACGGCGGCGTCTACGCGCACGTCGCCGGACCGCGTTTCGAGACGGCGGCCGAGGTCCGCGTCCTCGCCCGCGACGCCGACGTCGTCGGGATGACGATCGCGGCCGAGGCGATCCTCGCCCGCGAGGCGGGCCTCGCCTACGCCGCGGTCTGCACGGTCGACAACATGGCGAACGGGCTCGACGCCGCGCCGCTGTCGGTGGAGGAGTACCGCCGGGCGCGCGACGCGTTCGCGCCGCTCCTGGTCGCGGATCTGGGGCGGGTGCTGCCGGCGCTCGCGGCGGGTGGGGCGGCGACGCGATGAGGGCCCTGTGCATCCAGCGGGCCGAGCTCGACGGCGAACTTGTCGGGCTGCGCGTCGAGCAGGGAGCGATCGCGGAGCTCGGCCCCGGCGCCGAGCCCCGTGCCGGGGACGAGGTGATCGACGCGGCGGGAATGCTGCTCGTGCCGCCGCTCGTCAACGGGCACACCCACGCGGCGATGACGCTGCTCCGGGGCTTCGGCGACGACCTGCCGCTGATGGAGTGGCTCGAGAAGCGAATCTGGCCCGCCGAGGCGAAGCTCGAGCCCGCGGATGTCTATTGGGCCACGCGGCTGGCGGCGGTCGAGATGATTCGCTCGGGGACGACGAGGTTCTTCGACATGTACTGGCACGGGGACGAGGTAGCGCGCGCCGTCGCCGACGCGGGCCTCCGCGCGGTCGTCAGCCACGTGTTCATCGACCGGCTCGATCCCGAAGCGGGCCGCAAGATGCGCGACGGGGCGGTCCAGTCGCTTGACCGGCTCGCGGCGGCCGGCTCGACGATCACGCCGGGCTTCGGCCCCCACGCGATCTACACGGTCAGCGCTGAGACCCTCGCGTGGATCGCCGGGGTGGCCTCCGAGCGGGAGGTCCCGATCCAGATCCACCTCTCGGAGACCGAGCGCGAGGTCAGCGACTGCCTCTCCGCGCACGGCGTCCGCCCGGCCCAGTACCTCGACCGGCTCGGAATGCTCGGCCCGCGGACAGTGCTGTCCCACGGCGTCTGGCTCGACGACTCCGAGCTCGAGCTAATCGCCGAGCGCGGCGCGACGATCGTCACCAACCCGGCGGCGAACATGAAGCTGGCCATCGGCGGGACCTTCCCGTACCCGCGCGCGGCTCGTGCGGGGGTCCGGGTCGGGCTCGGGACCGACGGCGTCGCGTCGAACAGCAACCTCGACATGTTCGAGGAGGTGAAGCTGCTCGCCCTGGTGCAGAAGCACGCGAGCCGCGATCCCGCCGTGCTCCCCGCCGCCGAGGCGCTTGCGGTCGCGCAGGGGCGACGCTCGGAGCTGCTCGGCGGGAGGCCGCTCGAGCCGGGCGAGCCGGCCGACTTCCTGCTCGTGCGGCGGGACGATCCGGCGCTGTCCGCGGGCGACCCGGCGGCCGACCTCGTCTACGCCGCCTCCGGGGCGGTCGTCGACACCACCGTCGTCGCGGGCCGGGTGCTGATGCGCGACGGCTTCGTCGCCGCCGCCGAGGAGGCTGTCGCCGAGGTCCGCGCCCGTGCCGCGCGCCTCACCGCCTGATCCTCGGGTGCCGGTTAGGGTTGCGGCGATGCGGACCAAGGCGCGGTTCCCCGAGGTCAAGCAGCAGGCCGGCCACTACGAGAGCTTCTATCTGAAGCTGAACCGGCCGGGCGGAGGTCAGGCGGTGTGGATAAGGCACACGGTCCACCAGCGGCCCGGCGAGCCCCCGACCTGCGCGCTGTGGTTCGTGTACTTCGACGCGGAAGCGGCGGCGCCCCGCGCGACCAAGCGCCAGTTCGGCGCCGAGCAGCTCGACGCCCCCGCGCACTCCTACATCCGCGTCGCCGACGCCCTGCTGGGCGATGGCCGCGCGACGGGATCCGTCAACACCGAGGCGCTCAGCGCGAGCTGGGACCTGAGCTTCAGCGACGAGCACGAGCCATTCCACCACCTCCCGCGTGATTTCCTCTACGGGGCGCCGCTTCCGAAGACCAAGTTCCTGAGCCCCTACCCGAACGCCATCTTCAACGGCAGGATCGAGGTCGACGGCGAGGTGGTCGAGATCGACGGGTGGCGCGGAATGATCGGCCACAACTGGGGCGCCGAGCACGCCGAGCGCTGGGTCTGGGTGCAGGGCGCCGCGTTCGAGGGGCGCGACCCGGGCGACTACTTCGACATGGCGGTCGGCCGAATCAAGGTCGCGGGGTTGACGACGCCCTGGGTCGGCAACGGGATGCTGGTGCTCGACGGTCGCCCCCACCGCCTGGGAGGCTTCGAGCGGATCCGCTCGACAGTGGTCGAGGAGGCCCCCACGGGCGCTCGCTTCCAGCTCCGGGGCAGGCAGATCAGGGTGACCGGCCGCGTCGGCGCCGAGCGCAAGGACTTCGTCGCCTGGGTCTATGCCGACCCCGTCGGCCCCGAGCACAACACGCTCAACTGCTCGATCTCCGATCTCGAGCTCGACGTCGAGCTTGGCGGCGGGCCGGCGATGCGGCTGACGGTCAGCGGGGCCGCCGCGTATGAGTTCGGGACCCGCGACACCGACCACGGGATCCCCGTCCAGCCGTATCCGGACGGCTGAGGAGCCACCAGGCCGTGGCTTTGGAGAGACGGCGAAGCCGTCTCGACTGATCCTGGCCGGCCGCTCGTGGCTCCGACCTGATGGCGAAGCCGTAGCTACTTCAGCTTGAAGTTCGCCCAGGTGTCCGGCAGGCCGAGCCGGGCGCGCAGCGTCGGCCCGCTGGCGGTGCTGACCCCGGCGCTGCCGATGATCTTCGCCTTGATGATCCGCGGCGAGACCCCCCGTCGGGCGATCACGATCCGCTTCAGGCGGCCCTTGACGATCCCGCTCAGCTCCGCCTGCATGCTCGCGCGCGAGAACTTGCGCGTCCAGCGGTGGTACGGCGAGCCCGCGGCCGCCTCGTTCGGGTCCTGGACGCCGCGCAGATATGGCTCGGGGATGCCGCCGAGGAACGAGTTCTCGTTGTTCTCGGTGTGGCCGCCGGAGGTCGACATGAAGAAGGTCTCGGCGACCGTGCCGTTGTAGAGGACGACCTCGTTCGCAGTCCCGGAGACGGCCTGGTCGGTGCGGGCGGCCTCGGCCGCGATCCCGCCGTAGACCTGGCTGCGGGTGTCGTCGTAGGCGTCGAAGCCGTTGCCGCCGACTCCGGTCGTGAGGGCGTAGGAGCGCGCCGCGACCGCCTGCGCTTTGAGCGCCTCGAGCGGCCACGATGACGGTGACTCCTCGGCGACGACGCCGCGCAGGTAGCTCTCGATGTCGACGGCGTTGATCGCGTTGAGCCTGCCGGGGACGGTGGAGGGGCGCACTTCGAGCGCGCCCCGGTAGGCCCCCTTGCCGATCAGCGTGACCGAGTCGCCGCCCGTCGCGCTCAGCAGCCCGCCGCAGTTGGCGATCCGGGCGCCTCCCTTGTTGCGCAGGATCACCTTCGAGCCCTTGCGCTTGGCGCTGTAGGTCTTCCCCTCGCTGAGCGCGGCCCCGCAGGCTGCGGAGGCGCCCTTGAAGCGGACGCTCGCCTGGTAGGGGCGGAGCAGCACCCTGATCGGCTTCGAGGGGCTGGTGCCGAGCGTGGTCCCGGTGTAGTACTGCTTCAGGATCGCCCGGTAGTTCATCCCGGCCTTGGCCGAGCCGAAGGCGCCGTACTGGCTCATCCCGATCCCATGGCCGTATCCCGCCCCCTTGACGACCCAGCGCCCGCTCTTCGCGTCGGCGCTCGCCGACAGGGCGAGGAAGGGGAGGAGCGCGGCGGCGCAGGCGGCGGCAAGCGCGATGGGCCTGCGAGCCGGCGCGGGGATTGTCGCGAGCGTCCGCATTTGCTCATGTCCGGAACGGACAAGCGGCCTCGAAGTTGCGCTCCCCTGCGCCCCCCAAGGCTGCTTCCCCGGTCGTCTACGCTCAGGGTACCGACCGACACGGGTCGAACCGGAAACAGGGAAGGAGCCGCAAGATGGCGACCGAGACGATCGAAGCCACCGACCACAAGCTGCTCGTCGCCGGGGAGCGGCTGGAGACCGGTGAGTGGTCCGAGGTGAAGAGCCCCTATGACGGCACCGTGGTCGGGCGCGTGCCGAAGGCCGACGCCTCGGTGGTCGAGACCGCCGTCGCCGCCGCGAGCGAGGCCTCCTCGCAGGCTGGCTTCCCCCAGTACGCCCGCGCCGAGGTGCTCGATCGCGCCGCCCAGATCGTCTCCGAGCGGGTCGAGGACCTCGCGATCACGATCGCCGCCGAGGCGGGCAAGCCGATCAAGACCGCGCGGATCGAGGCCCAGCGCTGCGTCGGCACGCTCACCTTCTCCGCGGTCGAGGCGCGCAAGCTGACCGGCGAGATGGTGCCGATGGAGGCCGGCGCCGCCGGCGAGGGCAAGCTCGGCCTCGTGCTGCGCGTCCCCTACGGCGTCGTCGGGGCGATCAGCCCCTTCAATTTCCCGCTCAATCTCGTCGCCCACAAGCTCGGTCCCGCGATCGCCGCCGGAAACGCGGTCGTCCTGAAGCCGGCGGGCCAGACGCCGATCTCGGCGATCAAGCTCGCCGAGATCCTCTACGAGGCAGGGCTGCCCGAGAACTGGCTGCATGTGGTGACCGGCTCGGGGAGCGAGGTCGGCAACGCGATCGTCGAGAGCGACAAGGTCGGCGCGATCACGTTCACCGGCTCGGCTCCGGTCGGTTGGGGCATCCGCGCGAAGGCCGCCCACAAGAAGGTCAACCTCGAGCTCGGCTCGACCGCGCCGCTGGTCGTCAACGACGACGGCGACTGGGAGGAGGCCGCCGACAAGGCCAAGGTCCACGCCTTCTCGCACGCGGGTCAGAGCTGCATCTCGGTGCAGCGGATCCTCGTCCACGAGTCGATCGCGGACGAGTTCACCAGCCGATTCGTCGACAACGTCAGCTCGCTCGTCACCGGCGACCCGATGGACGAGGGCACCGACGTCGGCCCGCTGATCTCGCCCGATGACCGCGACCGGGTCAAGTCGTGGGTCGACGAGGCGGTCGCCGCCGGCGGCGAGCTGTTGACCGGCGGCGAGCTCGTCGACGACGGCCGCTGCCTGGCCCCGACCGTGCTCCGCGAGCCCCCGCGCGACGCCAAGGTGTGGTGCGACGAGATCTTCGGCCCGGTCGCGACCGTACACCGCTACTCGGCCTTCGACGAGGCGCTCGGGCTCGCGAACGACGCGAAGTTCGGCCTCCAGGCCGGCGTCTACACCCGCGACATCGGCCGAGGGATCGCGGCGGCCGAGGCGCTCGAGTTCGGGGGCGTCCTGATCAACGAGGTCCCTACCTTCCGCACCGACCAGATGCCCTACGGCGGTGTCAAGGACTCGGGCAACACCCGCGAGGGCCCCGCCTACGCCGTCCGGGAGCTGACCGAGGAGCGCCTGGTCACCCTCCAGGGGTAGCGTACCGCCCGCCCGCTTCGCCATCGAGCGCAGCCACTACTCGTCGTGTGGGCGCGCGAGCTTGCGGTGGTCGAGCGCCTCGTCGAGGATCGCCTCGTTGACGCCCCGCTCGCGCGCGACCTCGCGCAGCGGCCGGCCCGACCTCGCAGCCTCCTTGACGATCTCGGCGGCGCGGTCGTAGCCGATATGGGGGTTGAGCGCGGTCGCGGTCGCGAGCGTCGCCTCCGCGTGGCGGTCGAGCATCTCGCGATTCGGCTCGATCCCGCGGACGCACTTCGCGTCCAGCGCCCGGGTTGCGTTGCTGAGCAGCTTGATCGAGTCGAGCAGATTGCGGGCGATCAGCGGCACCCGGACGTTCAGCTCGAACTGGCCCTGGGTGCCCGCGATCGCAACCGCCGCGTCGTTTCCGATCACCTGGTCGCCGACCTGGATCACCACCTCCGGGATCACGGGGTTGACCTTGCCCGGCATGATCGAGGAGCCCTTCTGGAGCTCGGGAAGGAGCAGCTCGGCGAGCCCGGCGCGCGGCCCCGAGCCCATCAGCGCCAGGTCGTTGGCGATCTTGATCAGGGAGACGGCGAGGACCTTGAGGGCTCCGGACAGCTCCACGAGCGCGTCTCGGTTGCCCTGGGCCTCGAACGGGTCGGCGGGCTCGGAGATGTCGAGCCCGGTGTCAGCGCAGAGTCGCTCGCGCACCTTCGCGGCGAACTCGGGGTGCGTGTTGAGCCCCGTCCCGGTCGCGGTCCCGCCGAGCGGGATCTGCCCGACGCGCGGCAGCGTGGCTCGGATCCGGTCGGCGCCCAGCCTGACCTGCGCGGCGTAGCCGCCGAACTCCTGGCCGAGCGTGACCGGGACGGCGTCCATCAGGTGGGTGCGGCCTGCCTTGACCACGTCGGCGAACTCCTCGGCCTTGCGCTCGAGCGCGGCGTGGAGCGCGTCGAGCGCGGGAAGCAGATTGGACTGGACCTCGCCCAGCGCGGCGAGATGCACGGCCGAGGGGAAGACGTCGTTCGACGACTGGCCCATGTTGACGTGGTCGTTGGGGTGCGCCTCGTCGCCGGCGAGCTCCGCGATCACCTCGTTCGCGTTCATGTTCGAGGAGGTTCCCGAGCCCGTCTGGAAGACGTCGATCGGGAACTGGTCGTCGTGCCGTCCCTCAGCGACCTCGTCCCCCGCGGCGGCGATCCGCTCCGCGAGCTCGGAGTCGAGGCCCCCCAGCTCGGCGTTGACCCGCGCCGCGGCGGCCTTGAGGCGGCCGAGCCAGTGGATCACCGGCGGCGGGATCGTGTTGCCGGAGATCTGAAAGTTCTCGACGGCCTTCGTGGTCTCACCGCCCCACAGCTGCCGCTCTGACTCGGTCGCCTGCTCGGGCATCGATACCCAGGCTATCTACCCGGACTCGAGTCCGGCCGAGTAGCCTCGGCCGAAGGTGCGCTCGAACTCCGCCGGCAGCAGTCCCCCCGGCGAGAATCGCGCGGCCGAGCTCAGCCTCCGCTTCAGGTCGGTGTGGATCCCCTCGGCGCCGCGCTCGACGGCGCCGATCAGATAGCCGAGCTGGACGGACGCGGGCCCCGTGGGGTCCTGGCGAGCCGCCGCGTTCAGGTCGGTGGCGGCCTTGATCATCTCCTGCCCGACCCGGGCGAGGTCGGCGCCCTCCTGCTCGGGGACGAGGCAGCCGGAGATCGGCGTGTCCCCCGCCAGCCGAACCTCTCCAGGCGCCGCCGCGAGCGCCCGCAGGTACGCGTCGCTGCCGGCCAGGCAGGCCTCGGGAGTCTCCTCCGGCTCGCTCCTGGAGCATCCCGCCGCGAGAACGGCCGTGGAGGCGACGACTGCGAGGATGCGAATCCGCCAGGGACCGGGCATGGGCGGATCCTACGGAGCCGGTTGAGGCGGAATCGCGTCCGCCCCGGGTCATAAGTTGGGCGCCGTGAGCGACGAGGCGACGCCCATTCGCCCCATCGATCCGCTCGCGCACCGCGCCCTCGAGGCGCTCGTGCGCGCCGAGGCCACCCTCACCCGCCGCCTGGCGGCGGATCTCGATCGGATCGGAGTCTCCGCGACCGGGTTCGCGATGCTGGTCCTGTTGACGAGCGCCGGCGGCCAGCTGGAGCTGCGTACGATGCGCCGCCGCCTCGCGACCTCGAAGGCGACCGCGACCGAGGTCCTCGACACGCTCGAGGGGCGGGGGTTCGTCGTCCGCAGCCGGCTCGAGTCCGACCGCCGAGCCGTCGCCGTGGCGATCACCCCGGCCGGCCACAACCTCGTCACCCACGCGTTCCCCGGTCACGCCGAGCGCGTCCGGGAGGCGTTCGGGGGCCTCGACGAGGCCGAGAAGCGCCAACTCGCGGAGATCTGCCGCAAGCTCGACCGCGCAGCCTAGCAATCCCTTCAAAGCGCATGCTTTCCGCCCGCGAGATACTGGGGGCGATGTCGCAGCGAGACGATTGGTTCACACGAAGCGCGACGGCGGTCATGTCTGGCGAATGCGCGATGGAAAGGCGGTGCGGCTGGAGGTGCATTCGAACCGAGCCGCCGCCCTGGAAGCCGCCGGGCTGCGGAGTAGCGATTGAGACGAGAGCAGCGGTCCCAGATCACACCTCTGAGCGGTGAAGGGGCAATCGCCAGCCCGTCCTATTTCGGGGCGGTGGCTCGCTGCCGCGACTGAGGTTCGCGGCCGCTGGGATTGCGATCGATGGCGGAGCCATCAGCGGGCGACCTGGGATCCGGGCGCGCGCGCCGGCGCACGATCAGCAGCACCGCGGCTGCCTGGAGCAGCACCAGGGCGGCCACGCCGCCACCCGCCACCCCCCAGAAGTAGTCGGGGAAGATGCGGCGCAGCGTGTAGCTCTCGTTGAAGCGCCAGCTGTCGCCCTCGAAGAAGATCCCGTGGAAGCCGTCGAAGAAGAACTCGAAGTCGATCAGCATCACTACGCCGATCAGGGCCATCGCCGCGAGGCTCACCACCGCTCCCCGCGCGAGCGCGCGCTCGACCGAGCCCGGCCCAGCGATTCGCCGCAGTGCGACCGCTGCCGCGGTCGCCAGCCCGACCGAGATCGCCCAGGCGGTCAGGAAGGCGGCGAGGAGCGCGCGGACGTCCCCCATGTGCGTGATCTCCCGCTCGGTAAAGGCGGCCTCCCCGTCGGGGAGCCGGGCCTCGCGGAGCAGCTCCGCGCCACCTCCCCACGGCCGAACCGACTCGACGCCGGTGACCGCGAGCTCCTCCCGCGCCGAGTTGCTCAGCTCCGGGTCGTCCGGAAAGCCGGGGAGGGCGTACTGGGCGTCGACCAGCCACGGGTTGACGAACAGCCACAGGGCGTTGCCGAGCAGGAAGATCGGGACCGCGGCCGCGATCAGGACCACCAGCGCGCCGGCCGAGTTGCGCCGCATCGGCTCAGCGTAGTCGGCGCGGACCGCCCGGCGGGATCGCCCTGAGGGTCGCGGCGGCCCCGCGCCAGCCGCGCGCGGCGAGCAGCGCGCGCCGCACCGTGCGCCGCTCGCCGACGCCCGGTGGGGGCGCTGATGGCCGCCGGTAGCGCCGCTCGCGCAGCGAGGCCGCATAGCGCGCCCCAGCCGGCCCGGCCAGCCCTTCGAGCCGCCGGCCCGCGTCGAGCAGCGTCGCCCCGGCGGGCAGCGGCCGGTCCAGCCGCGCGAGCGCACGCTCCAGCTCGCCCAGCTCGGCCGCCGCGAGCGATTCGGGGCCGAGCCGGCGCCGCCGAAGCGTCCTGATCGCGTAGAGACCGGACACCGCGAGCGCCGCGGCGAGCGCGACCGCCGCGATGATCTCGGTACCACCCGGGCCCGATCCGCCTCCGTCCGCGCTGCCGGGGGCCAGGGCCTGGGTCCTGCCGCCGCCGTCGCCACCGCCGCCGGAATCCGAGCTCTGCGTCGGCGCCGCATCGATCGTGGTGACCTCGGTGTCGGAGGCGGGGTCGGTGGTCGCGGTGTCGCTCAGCTGGGATTCGGCGGGCGCGGCCGCCGGGGTGGGCTCGAACGGGACCCAGCCGATCCCGGTGAAGTAGACCTCGACCCATGCGTGAGCGTCGACGTCCTCGACCAGGAACGTGCCCCTGTCGGGATCGCGGCCACCGGGGGCGAAGCCGCTTGCGACACGGGCCGGGATCCCGATCATGCGCAGCATCAGCGCCATCGCGCCCGAGAACTGCTGGCAGTAGCCGCGCCGGTCCTCGAACAGGAACGCCGGGAGCGGGTCGCCGTGTTCGGGCGGGTTCTGGTCGTAGGTGTACGTGCCCCGCAGGTAGGACTCGATCCGGGTCACGGCGTCATGCGGAGTCGCGGCGCCCGAGGTCACGCGCGTCGCGAGATCGTAGGTCTGCTCGTAGGGGGTGCCGCGGAACAGCTCGGAGGGCGATTCCCCCTGCCTCTGCTTCCCCCACAGCGGCACCTCCGCGGAGGCCGTTCCGACCCTGTCCACTCCGGGGATCGTCAGCGCGGTGTAGCGGCTCGCCTCCTCGGGGTAGTCCGGCGAGGAGGCGCGCAGCTGCGTCTCGCTGGGGTCGGGCAGATAGGCCAACACCGTGTACTCGTCGCCCGACTCGAGCGTCTCGTCGGTCACCCAGGTCGCGTCGGGAGAGGGGCTCGCATCGACGTTTCGGACCGACAGCACCGTTCCCGCGCCGACGACGACGTCGCTGCTCAGCCCGCGGACGTCGAAGTTGAGACGGTCGATCCACTCCGGATGAGCGATCGCGTCCCCCGGCGTCGCCGTGTTCTGCAGGGCCGCCGGAGTGCCCAGCACCGGCTCGGGCTGCAGCGCGTCCGACCGCCTCCAGCCGAAGCCGTCGAACTCGTCCAGCGTCGTCGCCTTCCAGTAGTGGGGCTCCTCGCTGGCCACGGTGAGGACGCGGGTCCCCTTCTGCGGCCAGTCGAGCGGTCCGTAGGAGTGCGCCCAGCCGAAGTTGACTCCCTCCTGGCTGAGAAGCCGCCACGAGCGGTAGTCGAGCAGTGCCTTGTCGGGCGCCAGCGCGGCCGCGAGCGGCAGCGCCACGGCCGCCGCGGTCGCGATCGCCAGCACAGCGCCTCCGCGCCGGCTCGGAGCGAGCTTCGGCAGCCAGAGCCAGGCGCAGACGAGCACGCAGAGCAGCAGGCCTCGGCCGAAATCTCCACCCGGCCTGCTCCAGGCATTCGCACTCAGGTAGAGGGCGAGCAGGACCACCAGCGCGGCCAGCCAGCGCGCATTGCGCCGCTGGCCGGGCCAGAACGCGGCCGCCGCCGCGAGCCCGATTCCGAGCGGCGCCCCGAGCAGGATCGTCAGCCGCGTCCAGCCGTCGGCCCCGCCGTAGGGGACCGAGATGTCGGAGATCCCCTGCAGGCTCTGGCCCAGAGCCGTCGAGAGCTCGTCCCAGTTCCACGCGAGGAGCAGGCGGGCGGGCAATCCGATCGCCACCATCGCTGCGACGGTGGCGGCGAGCACCGCCGCCACCCCGAGCGCCATCCGGCCGCCGCGGCCCAGCCTCGCGCGCCCGAGCGCGACCAGCGCGACACCCGCGGCGGTTGCGATCGCGACCGTCACCGCGATCCTCAGGACGGGCGGGTCCGCGACGAGCGAGACCCACTCGAGCCCGGCGAAGCCCGCCAGCGCCGCAAAGCAGGCGAGCTCCAGTCGCAGGGACCTGGAGGCGGCAACGGCGGCCATCAGCTCGCCACCCGCGCCCGTGGCGCCCTGCCGCGCGTTCCGCCGAGCCGCCGCCCGAAGCAGCGCGCGACCTGAAAGGCGGCACCTCGGCCGTCGGCGCCGGCGGCGACCACGAAGCCCCCGGCGAGGATCCCGCCCAGCCCGCGCGGCGCTCCCTGCCCGGCCGTGACCCAGTAGAGGGTGCTTCCGCGGAGCGCCGATCCGAGCAATGGCGCGAGCGTGCGGCTCGATACGGCGAGGCGCACGTGCGCCTCGGGCCAGCCGCGAAGCGCCGGGTCGATCGGGACCGGCCGGCGCTCGCCCGGCAGGAGCAGCTCGCAGCCTCCATGCCGCGCCAGGGCGACGCATAGCGAGGCGGCGGCGCGCATCGCGCGGTCGACCGCGCCGGGGTTGGCGCCGCCGCGCGGGTCGAACACCACCAGCGGCCGAGATCCGGCCCCGCCGACCAGCCGCCGCTCGATCAGCTCGCCGGTCCGAGCGACCGCCGGCCACGCGATCCGCGAGGCGGGGCTCCCCTCCTGGTGAGGGCGCAGCCCGTCGACCTCGAAATCCGCGGCCGCCGCGGCAGCGGATTCGACGTCGGTCGATCCCTCGTGACCGGCCCTCGCCCCGAGGGCGTCGCCGTCCGCGTCGAGCGCCCGCACCGGCTCGACACGCGGCAGGACCACGACCTCTTCGGAGGCCTGCGATCGCAACTCGCGCGACCAGAGTCCGAGCGGATCCCCGACCGTCAGCCGCGTCGGGGCGAGCCGCCGCCGGCCCGGGCCATGCAGGTGGACGCTCCAGTCGAGGCGCCTCGACCAACCCGGGCCGACCGTGAGCGGCGGCTCCAGCAAGGGGTCGGCGAGCGTGCCCCCCGGCGGCGGCACGAGCGTTCCCGCAAGATGAATCCGCAGCGGCATCGGCTCGTCCTCCGTGACCCGCCTCGGCATCGGGTACCGCTCGAGACGGCCGCGGCGGGTCGCCAGCTCGACCCAGCCGACGGCGGTGACGGCGAGCGCGATCAGCGCGATCCCGGCGAGCAGCGACGACTCGATCCCGAACCCCACCCCGGCGAGCGCCAGCGCCACCCCGAGCGCGCCGGTCGCGGGTGCCCGGGGCGAGCGACCGCCCCCGGCGCCGGTCACAGGGCCGGAACCCGCTCCAGCGCGTCGCGCACTACGGTCTCACGCTGGTCGCCATCCACTTCGTACGTGAGCAGCAGCCTGTGGGCCAGGACCGAGGAGGCGAGCGTCTGCACGTCGTCAGGGAGCACGTGGTCGCGCCCCTCGAGCGCCGCAAGCGCCTTCGCCGCCCGGAACAGCATCAGCCCCGCCCGCGGGCTCGCCCCGAGCTCGGCTCGCTCGTCGGCCCTGGTCGCCTCGCAGATCGCGACGACGTAGCGCCGCAGCGGCTCGGTCGCCTCGATCCCGGCGAGCGCCGCCTGCGCCGCGCGCACGGTGCTGACGTCGGCGACCGGCTCGAGCTCCGCGACGGGGTCACGGTCGGCGTGCTCGGCGAGCATCGCCGCCTCGGCGTCGGCGTCGGGGTATCCGAGCGTGACCCGGACCATGAATCGATCGAGCTCGGCCTCCGGGAGCGGATAGGTGCCCTCGTACTCCGCCGGGTTCTGGGTCGCCAGCACGACGAACGGGCGGGCGAGCTCGTGCTTGGTCGCGTCGACCGTGATCTGGCGCTCCTGCATGCACTCGAGCAGTCCGGACTGGGTCTTCGGCGAGGCGCGGTTGATCTCGTCGACGAGGACGATGTTCGCGAACACCGGCCCCGGGTGGAACTCGAAGCGGGTCTCGCGCTGGTCGAAGACGTTGGTGCCGATCAGGTCGGCGGGCAGCAGGTCGGAGGTGCACTGGACCCGCGCGTACTCCGCCTCGAGCGAGCGCGCGAGTGCCCGCGCCAGCGCCGTCTTGCCCACCCCCGGGGCGTCCTCGATCAGAACGTGCCCCTCGGCTAGGAGCGCGACGACCAGCTCCCGGATGACGTTCTCCGGCGCCTTGACCGCGTCCGCGATGTTCTCCCTGAGGCGAGCGCCGATCTCGGCAACGCCGGTGGGGTCGAGCTTCGGCGTCGTCGCCATCGCTAGATGGTACGACTGCAGTTCCCTCGGGCTTGCGGCGAGCGCGACGACGGCGGCAGCAGCGGTAGATTCGAGTCCATGGAACAGCGGATCAGCCTGATCACGCTCGGCGTCTCGGATCTGGCGCGGGCGCGGACCTTCTATGAGGCGCTCGGCTGGACGACCGGGGCGGCGCCGGACGATGACGTGGTCTTCTTCCAGGCCGGCGGGGCGGTGCTCGCGCTCTGGGACCGCTCGCGGCTCGCCGAGGACAGCGCGGTCGAGGACTCGCCCGGCTGGGGCGGCGTCACTCCGGCCCACAACGTTGGCTCGCCTGCCGAGGTCGATGGCGTGATCGAAGAGGCCCGCGCGGCGGGTGCGACGATCGGCCGCGAGCCGGCCGAGACCTTCTGGGGCGGCTACTCGGGGGTGTTCATAGACCCCGACGGCCACCCGTGGGAGATCGCCCATAACCCGAACTGGACGATCGAAGCGGACGGCTCGGTGAGGCTCGCGGGCTGACGCTGGCAGAATCCGCCGCAATGGCGGGATTTCGCCCAGTCGACCCGAAACAGTCGTTCCCTCGCCTCGAGGAGGCGGTGCTCGAGCGCTGGCGCGAGCGCGGCGTCTTCGCCCGCTCGATCGAGCAGCGCGCCGACGCGCCGCTGTGGAGCTTCTACGAGGGCCCGCCGACCGCCAACGGCCGTCCCGGCTCCCATCACGTGCTCTCGCGGGTGTTCAAGGACATCTACCCGCGTTACCGGACGATGACCGGCCACCGGGTGCCGCGGAAAGCCGGCTGGGACTGCCACGGGCTCCCGGTCGAGCTCGAGGTGGAGAAGGAGCTCGGGATCGCCTCCAAGGCGGAGATCGAGGAATACGGGATCGCCGAGTTCAACCGCCGCTGCCGCGAGTCGGTGTTCCGCTACGTCGAGGACTGGGACAGGCTCACCGAGCGGATCGGGTTCTGGATCGACCTCGACGACCCCTACGTGACGATGGAGAACGACTACATCGAGTCGGTCTGGTGGGCGCTGCGCCGGATCTGGGACGACGGGCGCCTCTACGAGGCGTACAAGGTCGTGCCGTACTGTCCGCGCGACGGGACGGCGCTCTCCTCGCACGAGGTTGCGCTCGGCTACCACGAGGTCGAGGACCCCTCCGTCTACGTGAAGCTGCCCGTCACCGGGCTGGTCCCGAGCGACGAGATCCCCGAGTCGCCCCTGCAGGTCGGGGATCAGCTGCTGGTCTGGACGACGACCCCATGGACGCTGATCTCGAACGCGGCCGTCGCGGCCGGGCCGGAGATCGAGTACGTCCGCGCGCGCGGCGGCGAGCAGGGAGCCGGCCCGGAAGAGGTCCTGGTCCTGGCCCGAGACCGGGTGGAGGAGGTGCTCGGCGAGGGCGCCGAGCTGCTCTCCCATTTCCCGGGCGAGGCGCTCGCCGGGACCCGCTACGAGCCGCCGTTCACCTACATCACCGACTACGGCCCCCGCGGGCACTCGGTCCGGCTCGCCGACTTCGTCTCCACCGACGAGGGCACCGGCCTCGTCCACACCGCGATCGCCTTCGGCGAGGACGACTTCAGGCTCGGGCAGGAATACGGAATCACGCTTCAGAACCCGGTCCGCCTCGACGGCACCTTCGACGAGCGGATCAGCGACTTCGCCGGCCGCAAGGTGAAGGAGGCCGATCCCGACATCGTCAAGGCGCTCGAGGCGAGGGGCCGGGTGCTGCGCGCCGAGCCCTACCTGCACTCCTATCCGCACTGCTGGCGTTGCGACACTGCCCTGCTCTACTACGCGAAGGCGAACTGGTACGTCGCCACCACCGAAGTCAAGGACCGGTTGCTGGCCGAGAACGAGAGGATCGGCTGGCACCCCGAGCACATCAAGCACGGCCGGTTCGGCAAGTGGCTCGAGAACAACGTCGACTGGGCGCTGTCCCGCGACCGCTACTGGGGGACGCCGCTCCCGGTCTGGAGGTGCGGAGAGGAGGGATGCGAGGAGGCCTTTTGTGCGGGGTCGGTCGAGGATCTCCGCTCGCGGGGCGCCGAGGTCCCCGAGGACCTGCACCGCCCGTACATCGACGACGTCGTGCTCGCCTGCAGCCGCGAGGGCTGCGGCGGCGAGATGCGCCGCGTCGACGCCGTGATCGACGCCTGGTTCGACTCCGGCGCGATGCCGTTCGCCCAGTTCCACTTCCCGTTCGAAAACGAGGGCGAGTTCGACGAGCGCTTCCCCGCCGATTACGTCTGCGAGGCGATCGACCAGACCCGCGGCTGGTTCTACACGCTGCTCGCCGAGTCGACGCTGCTGTTCGATCAGACCAGCTACCTGAACTGCGTCTGCCTCGGCCTGATCCTCGACCCCGAGGGGCAGAAGATGTCGAAGAGCCGCGGCAATGTCGTCGACCCCTGGGACGTGATCGACCGCCACGGCGCCGACGCGTTCCGCTGGTACTACTTCACGGCCCAGCAGCCGTGGGCCGGCTACCGGTTCTCGGTCGCGACCGTCGGCGAGGCGGTCCGGCAGTTCCTGCTGACGCTCTGGAACACCTACTCGTTCTGGGTCCTCTACGCGAACACCGAGGGCCTCGAGCCGGCGGGCCTCGCAGACACCGCCGTCCCCGGACGGGCGAGCCGCGCAGGGCGCGGCGACGTGAGCGAGGCGCCGGAGGAGACGGCGGGCGATGAGTTGGACAGGTGGGTCCTCTCCCGGCTGCAGGGGACGGTCGCGACCGTCCGCGAGCGGATGGACGACTTCGATTGCACGAGCGCCGGCCACGCGATCGACGCGTTCGTCGAGGAGCTCTCGAACTGGTACGTGCGGCTCAGCCGCCGCCGCTTCTGGGAGGGCGACGCCGCCGCCTTCGCAACACTTCGCCACTGCCTCCTGGAGACGGCCAAGCTGCTCGCGCCCTTCACCCCCTTTCTCGCCGACGAGATCTACGCCAACCTCGCGGGTGGGGCGGCGCAGGAGTTCGGCGACGCGCCCGACTCGGTCCACCTCTGCGACTTCCCTGAGCCCGCCGAGACCCTCGTCGACCGCGAGCTCGAGGCCGGGATGGGGGCCGCGCGCCGCACGGTCGAGCTCGGCCGCGCCGCGCGAGCGCACTCGAAGATCAAGGTCCGCCAGCCGCTCCGCAAGGCGGTGGTCGTCGCGACGGCCGAGGAGCGGCCGGCGATCGAGCGCCATGCGGCGATCGTCTCCTCGGAGCTGAACGTCAAGGAGATCGAGTTCGTCGCCGAGGAGTCCGACCTCGTCTCGTATCGGGTCAGGCCCAACTACCGCGTGCTCGGCCCTCGCTTCGGAAAGCACATGGGGCAGGCCGCCGCCGCGATCGAGGCGCTCGAAGCGGACGTCGTCGCGCGCCAGTTCGAGTCCGGCGGCGAGGTCGGGATCACGGTCGACGGCCGCGATCACAGCCTCAGCGAGGACGACGTGCAGCTCGTGATGGAGCCGCTCGACGGCTACCAGGTCGAGGCCGAGGCCGGCCACGCCGTCGCCCTCGCCCTCGAGCTCGACGACGAGCTCCGTGGCGAGGGCTGGGCTCGCGAGATCGTCCACGCGGTCCAGAACGCGCGCAAGTCCGCCGGCCTCGAGGTCTCCGACCGAATCGAGCTCGCGCTCGGCGGCGACGCCGAGCTGCTCGACGCCGCCCGCGCCAACGAGCCCTACATCTCGGGCGAGACCCTCGCCACGGCCGTCAGCTATGGGCCCGACGGCGCAGGAGAGACCAGCATCACGACCACGATCATCGAGGGCCGCGAGCTGACGATCACCGTCACCCGCGTTTAAGCAGCCAGGGCCGGCTCCAGCTCGGACTCGATCCGGGACTTCGGCATCGCGCCGATGATCCGCTTGGCGGCCTCGCCGTCCTTGAACAGGATCATCGTCGGGATCGAGAGGACCTCGTACTTGGCGGCCGTCTGCTGGTTGTCGTCGACGTTGAGGCTGACGATCTTCAGGTCCTCGCGCTCGGCGTCCATCTCCTCGAGGACGGGGTGGACGACGCGGCAGGGGCCGCACCAGGGGGCCCAGAAGTCGACGAGCACCGGACCGTCCGCGTCGAGGACGTCGGACTGGAAGTTGGCGTCTGTGACATCGGTGAGCTTGCCCGGCACGTTTGTCTCCTCAGGGTCGTTTCCTGGCCTGCACTTACTATACAAACTGAAGCAACGAACTTCAGGGGGAGGTTGGACGCGCAAAGTGGCGCCGGAGCCGCAGCGCCGGTACCCGCCAGACCGCCTCGGCGACAATCGCCTTGCTCATCTTCGAGGTTCCGTCGCGGCGGTCTCGGAACACGATCGGGACCTCGACGACCTCGAAGCCGGCCTTGATCGCGCGGTAGGTCACCTCGACCTGGAACGCGTAGCCCCGCGCGGTGACGGTGTCGAAGTCGATCGCCTCCAGGACCTCGCGGCGGAAGCACTTGAAGCCGCCGGTGAGGTCGCGGACCGGGACACCGAGCACGATCCGCGCGTAGGCGCTGCCGCCCCTGCTGATGAAGCGGCGAATCCTCCCCCAGTCGGTCACCCCGCCGCCGGGGACGTACCGCGACCCGATCGCCAGATCGGCGCCGGTCTCGACCGCGCGCAGCAGCTGCGGGAGGTAGGCCGGGTCGTGGGAGAAGTCGGCGTCCATCTCGATGATCCGCGTCGCGCCTGCCGCGAGCGCGCGGCGAAAGCCCGCGATGTAAGCCGGGCCGAGGCCCTCCTTGCGCTCGCGGTGCAGGACCTCAACGTGATCGTGATCGGCCGCCAGCCCGTCCGCGATCCGTCCGGTCCCGTCGGGGGAGTTGTCGTCGACGATCAGCACCCGCCGCGACACGGGAAGCCGGTCGAGGACCTGCACGACCAGACGCTCTACGTTGTCGGCCTCGTTGTAGGTGGGGAGGATCACCCAGACGTCGGCGGGCTCGGGCACGCGCGCACACTAACTTCCCGGCTATGCGCAACGCCGAGATCGCGGCGGCCCTGCGGGAGCTCGGGATCCTCTACGAGCTCGACGGAGCCGACCGGTTCCGGGTCCAGGCCTACAGGGAGGCGGCGCGGACCGCGCGGGACAGCCCCGTCTCGCTCGAGCAGCTCGCCGCCGAGGACCGGCTCACGGAGCTGCCCAACTTCGGCAAGACGCTCGCCGACAAGGTCGTGACCCTGATCGAGACGGGCTCGATTCCCTCGGCGGACAAGCTGAAGGCGAAGTTCCCGGCCTCGCTCGTGGACGTGACCCGGGTACCCGGGCTTGGCGCCAAGACCGCGCGGCGGCTCTACGACGAGCTCGGGGTCGAGAGCCTCGAGGACCTGAAGGAGGCCGCCGAGCAGGAGAGGATCCGGGGGCTGAAGGGATTGGGCCCGAGGGTCGAGGAGAACGTGCTGGTCGCCCTGGAGACGCTGCCCGACGCGGGCGACGAAAGCGAGCGCAGGCTGCTCTCGATGGTGCTGCCGATCGCGGAGGAACTGGCGGAGGCGCTCGAAGCCCACCCCGCGACCGGCCGGGTGGCGATCGCGGGCTCCGCTCGGCGCTGGACGGAGACGTGCAAGGACATCGATCTGGTCGCGACCGCAAAGGACCCGGCGGCCCTCGCCGCGGTGCTCTCCGAGCACGAGCTGATCGCACAGGCTGCGGCCGCCGGCGACGCGGGGACGAGTGTCCTCACCCACACCGGAATCAGGGTCGATCTCCGGATCACCGCAAAGGAAACGTTCGGCGACCTGCTCCAGCACTTCACCGGCTCGGCCGAGCACAACGTGCACCTCCGCGAGCGCGCGCTCGGCCGCGGTCTGTCGGTCTCCGAGCACGGCGTCGCCGAGACGGAGGGCAGCAAGGTCCACCGGTTCGCGGAAGAGGCCGGCGTCTACGAGCTGCTCGGCCTGCCCTACATCGAGCCCGAGCTGCGCCAGGGACGTGGCGAGATCGAGGCGGGCGACTCGGGCGAGCTGCCGGAGCTGGTCAAGCTCGAGGACATCCGCGGCGATCTGCACAGCCACACGACGCTCTCGGACGGGCGCAACTCGCTCGAGGAGATGGCGGCCGCGGCCCGCAAGCGCGGCTACGCCTACTTCGCGATCACCGACCACTCGGCGAGCCACGGCTTCGGCGACCACGTCATGCCCGACCAGCTCGAGGCCCGGATCGAGGAGGTCCGCGCCTACAACGAGAACGTCGCGCCGCGGGGCTTCCGGCTGCTCGCCGGCTCGGAGGTCAACATCGGGACCGATGGCGCTCCCGACTACGACGACGAGCTGCTCGCCGCGCTCGACTGGGTGATCGCGAGCGTCCACACCTCGTTCAACATCTCCGAGAAGTCGATGACCGACCGGATCGTGACCGCTATCGAGCATCCGCTGGTCGACTGCATCGGCCACCTGACCGGCCGGCTGCTCTTGAGGCGCGAGCCGTACGCGGTCGACGTCCAGCGCGTGATCGAGGCCGCCGCGCGGACCGGGACGATGCTCGAGATCAACGGCAACCCGAACCGCCGCGACCTGAACGAGGGCCACGCCCGGCTCGCCGCGGAGGCGGGCGTGACGATCTGCTGCAACACCGACGCCCACGGTGTGGACACCCTCTCCAACATGCGCTACTCCGTCGCGACCGCCCGGCGCGCCTGGCTGACGAAGGAGCAGGTGGCGAACACGCGGCCGTGGCGATCGTTCGCGCCGCTCCGCAAACGCCACCGGGCCTAGGGAAGCGCGGGCGGTGGGGGTGGGGGCTTCGCGCGGGGGGCGCGGTCGCGCCGCAGGCCCGGGGTGCGGACCAGGGCGACCGGCTGGAACGCGGAGCCGGACTCGACGTAGAAGCGGACGCCGTCCCGCTCCTCGATCGCGGTCACGGCGCGCTCCCAGCCGCGCAGCGACAGGGCCGTGACGATCGCGAAGCCCGTTCCGATCGCCGCGACGCCGGGCCAGAGGATGCCGAGCCCGCCCGCGACCAGAGCGAAGGCGCCGAGCGGCCACAGCCGGCCGAGCGCCACCCGGTTCGGATTGCCGGCGGGGAGCGTCGGTGTCATCCGCGCCGCCGCCAGCAGCGGTCGCATCGCGTCGGCCGCGCGACGGGGGCGCCCGAGGATCAAGCCGATCACGACGGCGGCGACCCACCAGACCGCCGCGACGAGCAGGGTGCGCGTGTCGCCGGCCGCGTTCGAGGCGACGACCGTGACGGCGGCCAGAGCGGTGGCGCTGCCGCCCGCGAGCAGCACGGTCATCCTCAGCAGGTCGACGAACTGCATCTCAGCCCCTCACGAGGCGAGGTGCTGCAGGACCTGCAGGTAGCCCTCGGTGCCCTCGACCAGGTGATCGGCCTCGGTCAGGACCTCGGGCGGCGCCTCCTCGGAGGCGACCGCTACGGCAACCGCCGCAGTCAGCCGCCCGGCGTCCCGCAGCCCGTGCAGGGCGCGAAACGCATCGGCGTCGGTGCGGTCGTCCCCTCCGTAGAGCGCCGCGCTGAGGCGATCGTCGTGGAGCAGGCTCTGGACCGCGATCCCCTTGTCGATCGAGACGTCGGGGCGGATCTCCAGCACCTTGCGCCCGAACCGGGGCACGAGGCCGTTCCATTCGGCGTCGGACTCGATCTCGCTCGCCCGGGCCTCGGCCTCGCCCTGATTGCCGGCCTGGCGCCAGTGCAGCGCGAAGATGGCGCCCTTGTCCTCGATCCGGAACCCGATGCGCTCGAGCTCGGCGCGGTCGAGGCCGGCGACGAACCGGCTCACGTCCTCGGTGTGGCCATTCAGGGCAGGATCGGGGACAGGGTCGCCGGCTCCCGGCGGCAGCACCTCGAAGCCGTGGTTGCCGGAGTAGGTGAGGTCGTCTAGCCCGACCATCTCCCGCGCCTGCGCCGCCCGGCGGCCCGTCACGATCGCGACGAGCGCGTAGCGGCGGGCGAGCGCGCGGAGCACCTCGCGCGTCGCGTCGGGAACCGCCGCGGCCTCGGGGCGGTCGGCGATCGGCGCCAGGGTCCCGTCGAGGTCGCAGAGGATCGCCGCGTGGGCCGGATCCGAGCGCAGCGGCTCGAGCGCGGCCGCCAGCTCCGGGGAGATCTCGTCCTGGCCCTCCGTGTCGGCTGAGCCCGTGTGCACGCCTCTAGTATCGCGGCCGATGCGGAGGACCCTCCAGCTCGCCGCGATCGGGACCGCCGCCGGTGCCTTCAGCGGCCTCTTCGGGGTCGGGGGCGGGACGATCATCGTGCCGCTGCTGATCATCTGGCTCGGGTTCGGCGCGCGGGAGGCGACGGGGACGAGCATGGCGGCGATCATCGTGATCGCGGCCTTCGCGGTCGCCTTCCAGGCCGCCTACGGGAACGTCGACCCCGCCGCCGCCGCCCTCGTGGGGATTCCCGGGGTTGGCGGCGCGATCGCCGGCACGGCGCTCCAGCAGCGCCTTCCCGAGCGGGCGATCTCGCTGATCTTCGCCGCCCTCCTGATCGCGATCGCGGTCGCGCTGGTGGCCTGATGGAGGAGATCGCGGCCGCGGTGATGGGCTTCCTGGGCGGGCTGTTCGGCGGCCTGCTCGGGGTCGGCGGCGGGATCCTGTTCGTGCCGGCGCTCGCGATCCTCCAGGACAAGCCCCAGGTCGAGGCAGAGGCCACGTCGCTGCTCGCGATCATCCCCGTCGCGATTGTCGCGGTCTACCGCCAGCGCGGGTACGGCAACGTGCGCCTGCGCGACGGCCTCCTGATCGGCGCCCTCTCGCCACTCGGGGTCGGAGTCGGGGTGGTCCTCGCCAACGAGGTCAGCCAGCGCACGCTCGAGCTGTCGTTCGCGGCGCTGCTCGTCATCATCGCGGCCCGCCTCGTATGGAGCAGCCTGCGCACGCCGGCGCAGGCGGGCGGACCCGAGGGCGGTTAGAGCCCGTGCTCGAGCGCGCCCTTGACGCCGGCCTCGACCGAGTTCAGCCGACAGAGCGCCAGAGCCTCGGGTGACCCGAAGCCGCGGCCGGGCCCGCGGCCGCCTTCGACGCCGTGGTGTGAGAGCACGCAGTGGAGCAGCGCCGCGCGGCGCTCGGCGGACAGGTCGCCGCACGCCCCGCCGACGATCTCGGCGCCGATCGCGAGGTGCCCGAGCAGGCGCCCCTCCTCGCTGATCCCGAACTCGGCGCCGTACGTGAACTCGCGAACCTTGCCGACGTCGTGCAGCAGCGCCGCCGCCATCAGCAGGTCGGAGTCGAGGCGGGGATGGAGCTGGCAGACCTCGCCGACGAGCGTGCCCACCGCGACCGTGTGCTCGATCAGCCCGCCGAGGTAGGCGTGGTGGCCGCCGCGGGTGCACGGTGCTCGGCGGAACTCGGCGGCGACCGGGTCGGTGAACAGGACCCGGGTGACGACCTCCCGCAGCCCCGGATCGTGGACCTCACCCGTCAGGTGCTCGAGGAATCCGGCCAGCTCCTCGCCGTCGCGGTAGGCCGAGGGGAGAAAGGCGGCGGGATCGAGGCCGGCGCCGTCGAGCGCCCGGATGTCGTCGATCTCGACGACGAGCTCTCCGCGGAAGAGCTCGGCGCGGCCGGCGACGCGGATCGCGTCGCCGCGATCGAACCGGGCGGCCAGCCGGTCGACCTCGCGGAACGCTCGTCCCGAGATCGTCCCGGTGCGATCGCGGAGCTCGACCGACAGGTACGGCGACCCGTTCCGCGCGGTGAGCCGGTCCTTTCGCACGCACGCGTAGTCGCCGCGAAAGCGGCGCCCCGGGGTGAGCTCCGAGATCGACGGGGCCGCCGCGGTCGGCTCGGGGGCTCGGGCTGGTGCCGGGGCAGGCATGCACCGATCTTGCAACCGCGCCCGGACGGCAGCCGTGTCACTGCCTCCCGCGACGGCAGCCGTGTCACTGCCTCCGCGGCAACCCGCGGTCGCTAAGCTCGGTCGCATATGGACGCGCTCGCCTGGGAGGCCGAGCCCCCGCAGCTTCGGTCGCCGATCCTCGTCTGTGCCTTCGCGGGATGGAACGACGCCGCGGGCGCCGCGACCACCGCGGTCACCACCGCGGCCGAGTCGCTGGACGCGGACCTGATCGCCCAGGTCGACCCCGAGGAGTTCTTCGACTTCCAGGCGAACCGGCCGACGATCAGTTTCACCGAGGGCGAGGCGCGCCAGATCGAGTGGCCGGGCAACGTGCTGCTGGCCGCCACCGCACCCGGCGCCGAGCGGGACCTCGTCCTGCTCGCTGGCACCGAGCCGAACCTGAAGTGGCGGACCTTCGCCGAGGGACTGGCCGAAACGGCGCAGGGACTCGGAGTCGAGATGGTGGTCACACTCGGCGCCCTGATCGCGGACGTCGCGCACACCCTCCCGGTCCCGATCACCGGGCTCGCCTCGGATGCCGAGCTGGTCGAGCGGCTCGATCTGCAGCGCTCGAGCTACGAGGGACCGACCGGCGTGGTCGGCGTCCTCCACGACGCCTGCAGCCGGCGCGCGATCCCGTCCGCGAGCCTGTGGGCCGCCGTGCCCCACTACGTCGCCGCGGTTCCCAACCCGAAGGCCGCGCTGGCGCTGCTCCGCCGCTTCGGGGGGCTGGCCGGAATCGCGGTCGAGGCCTCGGAGCTGGAGGAGGAGGCCGAGTCCTACGAGCGTCAGGTCTCGAACGCGGTCGCAGCCAACCCTGAGATCCAGGACCTGGTCGAGCGGCTCGAACGCGAGCAGGCGGACCAGCTGGAGCTCGGCAAGGACATCCCCTCGGGCGAGTCGCTGGCCCGCGACTTCGAGCGGTTCCTGCGCCAGCAGGGCGGCCCCGAGGGCGGCGGCCCCACGAACTGACTCGGGGGGCTACGAGGAGGGGATGAACATGGATTCGTCCCCCTATAGCGTGGTCAAATCCACGCTCGTGGTGGCTCACGGGTGCCGATGACTTCGCCGCCGGGAGCCGGTCCGATTCCGTGATGCGCCCGACCGAGGATCCGGCGGAACCGCGCGACGAGGCAGTGTTCGCCGCCCTCGTCGAGCGGTACCGGCCGGAGATTCAGGTCCACTGCTACCGGATGCTCGGCTCGTTCGAGGACTCCGAGGACCTCGTCCAGGAGACCTTCGCGCGCGCCTGGCGCAGCCGCGCGAGCTTCACTCGCGGCGGCCCCGCAGCATTTCGGGCGTGGCTCTACCGGATCGCGACGAACGCCTGCCTCGACTTACTGCGCCGCAGGCAGCGGCGGGTCATGCCGCCCGACGTCGTCGCACCGGCGGACCCGGCCAAGCCGATCCCGCCTCCCTCCGACCTCCCTTGGCTGCAGCCATATCCCGATCGCCTGCTCGAGCCGGTCGCCCCGCCAGGCGACGAGCCGGATGCCGTGGTCGTCGCCAGGGAGACGATCGAGCTCGCCTTCCTTGCCGCGATCCAGCACCTCCCGCCCCGGCAGCGCGCGGTGCTGATCCTCCGCGACGTGGGCGGATGGTCGGCCGATGACGCCGCTTCGCTCCTGGAGACGAGCCTCGATTCGGTGAACAGCGCCCTCCAGCGCGCGCGGGCGACGCTCCGCGACCGCCTCCCCGAGCGGAGGACGGAGTGGGCTCGGACCTCGGGACCGAGCGACGAGGAGCGCGAGCTGCTGCGCCGCTACCTGGACGCCCACGACCGGGCCGACGCCGAGGCCCTCGCTGAGCTCATCCGGGAGGACGCGAGGCTGACGATGCCGCCGATCCCGACCTGGTTCGACGGCCGGGACGCGATCATGGCCGCCGCGCGGCAGGGCTTCGACCCGGACTTCGGCCGCGTCCGAGCGCTCGCGACGGCGGCGAACCGCCAGCCGGCGGCCGCGCACTACCATGCGCCTCCCGGCGAATCGGTCTACAAGCCGCTCGCGCTCGATGTGCTCCGGATCGAGGGCGGGCGCGTCGCGGAGATCACATCGTTCGTCCTGCCCGCGCTGTTTCCGGCGTTCGGCCTCCCTGCAGCGCTCTGACCGACGAGTTTTCCGTTCTCGTTCGTTCTATGGGCGTAAGCACCGACGAAGGAGACCGATGAGAACGCTTTCGATCAACACGTTCCTGTCCCTCGACGGAGTGATGCAGGCCCCGGGCGGCCCGGACGAGGACCCGACGGGCGGATTCACGTTGGGCGGCTGGGGGACCACCCATTTCGACGACGAGATGATGGGGCAGATGTCGACCACGGGGTACGAGCTGCTGCTCGGTCGGGGGACCTACGAGATCTTCGCGGCGCACTGGCCCTACGACGAGGGCCCGATCGCCGACCAGCTCAACGACACGCGCAAGCACGTCGCCTCGACCACGCTCGACCGCGTGGACTGGAGCAATTCCACGCTGATCGCAGGTGACGTCGCCGAGTACGTCGCGGCGCTCAAGCGGGAGGACGGCCCGGAGATCCAGGTCCACGGCAGCCCCGGCCTCATCCAGACGCTGCTCGAGCACGACCTCATCGACGAGTACCGCCTGTGGATCTTCCCGGTGGTGCTCGGGACCGGCAAGCGCTTCTTCGGCACGGGCGCGATCCCCGGCGCGAT
>DATADX010000066.1:0-9364 GCA_036258315.1 Solirubrobacterales bacterium | reverse complement strand
GCCCCCCTCGACCGATGAACGCACCAGCCGACACAGCCTTCCTGGCGAAAGAGCGTGCCCGCGCGAAGTGGGTGGCGCTTGCCGCGGCCCTGGCGATTCTCTGCTTCATCGCCGCCTCGCTGATCGCCGGACCGGCGCTCTCTGATGTGCGGAGCGGGAGCAGCGCCGACCTTCTGGTCGCCTATCACGACGACTCGAGCAGGGCGGTGGTGATTCCCTCGCTCCTGCGGGCGCTCTCGTTCCTGCTGATGGGTGTCCCGCTCCTTTACCTGTTCCAGGCCGCCCGGGCCCGCGAGCCCCGGGTTCGCAGGGAGTTCCTCGGCTTCTACATCCTCGGCCCGGCCCTGATCGCCGCTCAATTCGTGCTCCTCTCGACCGCACTCGTCGACGTCGGGGATGACTTCGTCGCGCAGGCCGAGACCGTCGCCGAGTCGCCTTCCGACGATCCGGACGCGGACGTCGACGAGGACTCCCCGCGGGAGAATCTCGCCGACGACCTGCTGCAGGACTCGAGCGCCGTCTCCACGGCTCAGGTGATCAGCCTCGTGGGCTTTCTCTGCTTCGGGATCGCGCTCTTCTATACGGGTCTCTGGTCGATGCGCACCGGGCTCCTGTCGAGGTTCAACGCGACCTTCGCGATGGCGCTGGGAGTGGTCTGCGCGATCCCGTTCTTCTCCCAGCTTGGCGCCTTCGGCGCGGTCATCTGGATGGCCTTTCTCGCCGTCTTCTTCGCGCGGAGCCCCGAGCGGCGGCCGCCGGCATGGACCGAGGGGCGCGCGGTTCCGTGGCCGAAGCCCGGTGAGGCGCCGGCCGAGGGCGGAACCGTCGAGGGAAGCGGCCGCGAGGTCTCGGAGCGGGGGCTCCCCGAGGCCGAGCCCAACCCCGGCGAGCCCGCGGGCGGTGCCGACGCCGAGGAGCCACCCGCCCGAGGGGAGACCCAGGGCCAGCGCCGCAGGAAGCGCAAGCGGCGCGACTAGCTCAAGACCGCGTCGGCGGCGGCGAGGCCATCAGCTCGACCCGGTTCCCGCCCGGCGCGATCGCGAAGGCGCGGTCGGCGCCCCACAGCTGACGAGCGTCCTGGACCTCGAAACCGGCTTCGCAGAGCCTCCGCTTCGCATCGGCGTGATCCGGGACGACCACGGCGGCGTGTCCGAGCACGGGGGCCGTGTGCCCCTCGGTCAGGATCAGGTGCACCTGGGTCCCGTCGCGCTCGACCCACCGGATCGAGTCGCCGAGCACCTCGGGCGCCGCGACCTCGTCGAAGCCGACCAGGCGCCAGAACTCGATCGCGCGATCGCCCTCGTCCGGCGGGATCTCGATCGAAACGTGCTGGAGCACCGGCGCGCTAGTCGCTCTGTTGCGCGTATCGCTCCTGCACGTCCTCGACGACGCTCGGGTCGCGCAACGTGGTGACGTCACCGAGGTCCTGCTCGCCGGTTCCGATGTTGCGGAGGATCCGGCGCATGATCTTCCCCGAGCGTGTCTTCGGGAGGTCGTCGCAGATCACGATCGTCTTCGGCCGGGCGAGCTTGCCGATCTTGTCGGCGACGTAGACGCGCAATTCGCCGGCCAGCTCCTCAGGGTCTCGCTGGTCGGTTCCTTGAGGTATGCAGAACGCGATGATCGCCTGCCCCGTCAGTTCGTCGGGAACGCCGATCACCGCGGCCTCGGCGACGTTCGGGTTCGAGACGAGCGTCGACTCGACCTCCATCGTCGAGAGCCGGTGGCCGGAGACGTTGATCACGTCGTCGATCCGGCCGACGATCCAGAAGTAGCCGTCCTCGTCGCGGCGGGCGGCGTCGCCGACCAGGTACGTGTCGCGGCCGAACCGGCTCCAGTACTGGTCGATGAAACGGTCGCGCTCCTTGTAGAGGGTGCGCGCCATCGAGGGCCAGGGTCTCGTCAGAACGAGGGTGCCGGCGCCCTCCTCGATCTCGTTCCCGCCCTCGTCGAGGATCTTCGCTTCGATCCCCGGGAACGGGACCGTCGCCGAGCCGGGCTTCAGCGTCGTGATCCCCGGCAGCGGCGTGATCATGATCGCGCCGGTCTCGGTCTGCCACCAGGTGTCGACGACTGGGCAGCGGCCGCCCCCGATCACCTCGTGGTACCAGAGCCAGGCGCGCGGGTTGATCGGCTCCCCCACCGTGCCGAGCAGCCGCAGCGACGAGAGGTCGTGCTTGTCGGGGTGCTCACGACCCCACTTCATGCAGGCGCGGATCGCGGTCGGGGCCGTGTAGAAGACCGACACCCTGTAGCGCTCGATGATCTCCCACCAGCGATCCTCGGCCGGGAAGTTCGGGGCGCCCTCGTACATCACTGAGGTCGCGCAGTTCACGAGCGGCCCGTAGACGATGTAGGAGTGGCCGGTCACCCAGCCGACGTCGGCGCCGCACCAGTAGACGTCGTCGTCCCGGTAGTCGAAGACGAGCTCGTGGGTGGCGGATACCTGCGTCAGGTACCCGGCCGTGGTGTGGAGGATCCCCTTCGGCTTCCCGGTCGAGCCCGACGTGTAGAGGATGTAGAGGGGGTCCTCTGCGTCCATCGGCTCCGGGGCGCAGTCCGGGTCGGCATCGGCGACGGCCTCGTGCCAGAAGACGTCGCGTCCCTCGCTCATCGGCGGACCGGTGTCGCCGCGGTTGACGACGACGATGTGCTCGAGCGTCTCGATCTCGCCCGCGATCTCGTCGACCGCCTCCTTCATCGGGGTCGGCTCGCCGCGGCGCATCGTCGCGTCGGCCGTGACGAGGACCTTCGCGTCCGAGAACTGCATCCGCTCCTTCACCGACTCCGCCGAGAAGCCGCCGAACACGACGTTGTGGATCGCCCCGATCCGCGCGCAGGCGAGCATCGCCGCCGGGGTCTCGGGCAGCATCGGCAGGTAGATGCCGACCACGTCGCCCTTGCCGACGCCGAGGCCCTTCAGCACATTCGCGAACCGCTGCGTGGAGTCGAGCAGGTCGGCGTAGGTCACCTCGAGCCGCTTCCCGTCCTCTCCTTCCCAGTGGAGGGCGACCCGGTCCCCTCTGCCGGCGGCGACGTGGCGGTCGAGGCAATTAACCGACGCGTTCAGCTTGCCGCCGTCGAACCACCTCGCGAACGGGGGGTCGGACCAGTCGAGCACGCGCTCGTAGGGCTGCATCCACTCGAGCTGGTCGGCCCACGAGGCCCACCACCCCTCGGGATCCGCGTTGGCCTCGTCGTAGACCTTCGGGTCGTTCGCGTTCGCCTGCGCGGCGAACTCCTCGGGCGGCGGGAAGGTCTGCTCGGTCTTCAGGAGGACGTCCATCTCGCCGTCGCCGCCGTCGCGCTCGGTCGCTTCAGTCGCCATGCCTTCCTCCTCTGCTCGCTCCTCTGAAACCTACCCGCAGGGCACCGGTCGCAACACCGAGGCGGGACCGCTCAGTAGATCGAGAAGGGCCGGCGCTCCGCGCGCACCTCATCACGAGCCGCCACGCGGCCGACCGCGAGTCCGCTCGCCAGCAGCACCAGCCCCAGGCAGGCGAGGACGATCGACGCGAACCCGGTCGACGGCAGGCTGGTGCCGGTGCCGGCGGCAGAGGGCGAGGCGACGGCCGCGGCCTCGCTCGAGCCCGACGCGGCCGAGCCGGAGCCCCCGCTGCCCCCGCCCCCTCCGGAGGCGGACGCGACATTGACGGTCCCGGACTGGCTCAGCCCGTGCACGACGCAGTAGTAGCTGAACGTACCCGGGCCGGAGAACGTCTCCGAGCGGCTCGCGCCGGGGCCGAAGACGCCCGTGTCGAAGCTGCCGTCGTTGGCGGTGGCCGAGTGCTGGGCCTGGCCGTCGTTCCGCCAGGTGATGCTCTCGCCGGCGAGGACCGAGACCGAGGTCGGGGAGAAGAAGTTGTCGCCGACGGAGACCGTCGCGGCGGCCGCCTTCGCGAGCTTCGGTGGAGCGGCGGCGGGAGCTGCGACCGGGGGGGCCTCCCGATAAGCCGGCACGTCCTCGGCTTCGCCTCCGGGCGTGCCGGGTTGCGACGCCGGCGCGGGGGATGCCGAGGCTCCCTCCTTATCAGCCGGTACGTCCTCGGCTTCGCCTCCGGGCGTGCCGGGTTGCGACGCCGGCGCGGGGGATGCCGAGGATTCGCCCGGGGGCTCGGGAGGAGGCGGACCCGGGTCCTGCGCGATCGAGAATGCCGGGGCGGCCACCGTCGCCGCGAGAACCAGGCAGGCGAAGCCGACGGCGCGAAGTCCCTTTCCCTCCTCCATCGAGGCGATCGTACCGGGCGAGCGTCGCGTTGAGTCAAAGTCAAAGCGGGCCGGCCGATGACAGATAGACCGCGCCTCGGGTCCGTCAGCCGAGCGCGCTGACGCCGGGCGGGGCGTCGGAATGCTGGGGGCTGTCCTCCGCGGCGACGCGCTTGCGATGGGTTCGGATCTCGCTCAGGATCCGCTCCAAGCGAGGCTCACGGGAGTCGTCGACGTGGGTCATCGCCGCGGCGATCGCCGGGTGGACGGCGGCGATCCGCTCGTGCATCGCCTGTGCGACGGCGCGGTAGGTGGGGTGGCCCTCGCGGCCCGAGCGCAGCTCGATCAGGTGCATCGCCTCGCGCGCGTTCAGGTCGAGCACGTAGCGGATCCGGTAGCCGAGGCAGAGCGCGTAGGGCGCGGCCGCTGGCATCCCCGCCTCCTCGAGCCGCTCGAACTCCTCGCGCGAGATCTCGAGAGCCCGCTCGTATTCCTCGCCGGCGCCGGCCTCGCGGACCTCGTCGGGGACCCCGGCGCCGAGCTCCGGCGAGAGACGCTGCCATTGGCAGGTGAGCATCCGGTGGCGCTGCAGATCGCGGAACCCGCCGTAGTCGGAGACGATCTCGAAGCGGTAGCGGACCGCCTCCCATCCCCGCCCCGGGCGGTGCCGGCGGTTCGCGCGCTCGCCGGCGAGCTCGGCGATCACGTCGGCGCGCTCGTCGGGCGGCAGCGCGCGGACGCGGTCGAGCACCGTCCGCTCGGAGACCGAGGCGCTCTCGAACAGCGACGCGGCCAGAAGCTCCTCCTCGCCGCCCTGCGTAGCGATCAGCTCGACCGAGGGCGTGTCGTCGTGGTCGCTCGAGTCGAGGCCGAGCCGCGCAACCCACTGCTCGGTCGCCTCGCGGCGCTGCTCCAGATAGGCGATCCACTCGCCGCCGCGGTCCGGGCGCTCGACGCGGGCGACGAAGCTCGGCATCACCTTCTTCAGCTCGGCCAGGATCATCGACGCGAAGTCGCGTGCCTCCGGGAGCGGCGAGGCGAGCATCCGCAGCAGCATCTGCTCGTAGGCCTGCCCCGAGGCAAAGATCCCGACGTGGCTCAGGGTCGCGGCGGGAAGCAGGCCGCGCAGCAGGTCGAGCGCCTTGGCGCGGATCGAGCCCTCCCAGGCCCGCTCGGGCTCGTCGCCGCGCGGCCACCGCTCGGCAGTCCAGCCGCGGACGACCTCGAGCGAGCGCGAGTAGATCCCGAACAGCTCGTCCATCGCCCGCGCGAAGTCTGGGCCGAGCTCGTCATCGCGGTAGTAGCGGTGGCCGCCGCCGGCGGTGTCCGGCAACGGGTTGTCGTAGGGGATATAGCGGGTCGACTGCTCGAGGTAGGCGGCGAGGCGGCCGCGCTGAAGCACCTTGGTGAGCACGTTCGAGACCCACTCGCAGGCGATGTGCGCCCCTCCCACCTGAGCGATCGAGTCGTCCCCGTAGCCGAGGAAGACGCGCTCGTACAGGCCGGCGGCGCGCTCGCCCTCCTCGCCCTCGAACGGCCTGCCGGCATCAGGCGCGTCGGCGGCGAACTCGTCGAGGTAGAGCCTTCGCAGCGTCCCCGGGTAGCGCGAGTAGCGCGCGAACAGCGCCCCCTTCACCGTCTCCGGCATGTTGACGAGCGCGAACACCGGCGTGTCGAGGTTCGTGAAGCGGGGTGCGAGGAGCCTTCTCTCCTCGTCGGTGAATGCCTCGACCGGATAGCGCACGGAGGCCATCGTAATGTCCGGCCGGGATGGGTCCCGACCCCCGATGCGGGGCGTCGAAACCCCGCTGCGGTGACTGATATCGCTGGTAGAGTCGCGCGACGAGTCCGGGACTTGGCCCGGGCCGGAGAGGTCAGGCCGCAAGGCCGACGACCACGAGGAGCGCCTCCTGACGGTCCATACCTTCGGCGACGCCGCCCACAGTCCGTTACCCAACTCCGGCCTGCGCGCGGTCTCCACCGCAGGCGCGTGGCGACTCGCAGCCCTGCTCTTCATCGCCGGCTCGATCTCCGCGATCCCCGCCGGGATCCTGCTCGACGAGTACGTCGATCCGTGGATGTACTCGCTGGCGGGGCTCGGCGTGGTGGTCGGGCTGGTCTGTCTGCTGCTCGCCGGGGCGAAGCTCGGCGAACGCTGGCTCGCACTGCCTCCGACCCTGGCGACGATCCAGATCGCGACGACGGTCGCCCTCTCCCACTACGTGTTCACCTACCTCTACTTCTTCGTCGCGCTCTACGTCGCGCTGGTTTTCCCACGCCCGCGCGAGATGGCGCCGTTCCTGGCGCTGATCGTCGTCGTGCTGTTCGTCCCGGTCGTCTACGGCGACGAGCCGGTGCTCGACACGGTGCTGTGGGCGATTGCGGCGGCGCCCGGAATCCTGCTGACGGCCGTGATCGTCGGCCGTCTCACCGCCGGGCTGGAAGCGAGCCGAGAGGCATATCGGCAGCTCTCGACGGAGGACGGCCTGACCGGCGTCGGCAACTACCGCTCGCTGATCGAGCGGCTCCGGCACGAGACGTCGAGGCATCACCGCCGCGGCCGCGAGTTCGCCGTGCTGACCCTCGACCTCGACAACTTCAAGACGGTCAACGAGACCCAGGGCCACCTGGTCGGCGACCTGCTGCTCGCGATCGTCGGCTCGACGATCGACCTCAAGGTCCGGACGGAGGACGCCGTCTTCCGGCAGGGCGGCGACGAGTTCGCCGTGATCGCGCCCGAGACCGATCGCTCGCAGGCGGAGCGGTTGGCCGAACGGATCGAGCAGGCGCTGTCACGGATCAGCTCGGGCGACGTGCGCCTCTCCGCCAGCGTCGGCTGGGCGGTGTTTCCACACGATGGGCGCGAGCCCGGCCCGCTCCTCGACGCCGCCGACGGCGCGCTCCTGTCGCGTAAGCGCAGCTCCGCTCCGGCCTGGAACTAGAGGGCCAGGGAGGCGAGCGCTGCGGCGATCGCGATCGCCGTCGACCAGGCCACGGCCTGCGCCGCGAGACGCAGGTCGAGGCCGTACAGGTGCCCGATCAGCAGCGTGTTGATGCCGACCGGCATCGCCGCCATCAGCAGGTACGGACCGGGAAGCTCGATCAGAGGCAGCGACAGCAGGTAGAGGAGGCCGGGGGCCACCACCATTCGCAGCCCGATCGCCACGGCCACCGGCGGGCGGAGCGGCGAGCCGATCGTCAGGTGGCCCTCCTCGGCTTCCTCCGCGAGGATCGCCCCGACCGCGAAGAACCCGATCGGCAGCAGCGCGATGACGGCGACGCGCGAGGCGTCGACCAGCGCGTTCGGCGCGAGGGCGTCGGGGACGAGCAAGGCGGCGATCGCGGCGTAGAGAGGCGGGTTGCGGACGAAGAAGGAGACGACGCGCTCGCGCGCGGTCTCGCCGGCCCGATCGCCGAACCCGGCCCCGACCGCGAACCCGACGAGCAGCGCGGGGGCGCTGACGAGGACGTCCCATGCAACAGCCTCGCCCAGCGAATCGAATTCAAGCAGCGACGCGCAGAGCGGGTAGCCGAGGTATCCCGTGTTGGCCACCAGCACACAGGTGATCAGGGGGCCGCGCGCGGGGCGGGCCAGGCCCAGCGCCGTGCCCGCCCACCAGGCGAGCGCCGTCACGGTCCCGACCGAGACGTAGCCGAGCACGATGCCGACCCCGACGTCGGCGTCGAACTCGAGCCTGGCGAGGTTGAAGAAGGTGACGAAGGGCAGCAGCGTGAACACCGAGGCCTTCAGCAGCCAGCGGGCACCGGCGGCCGCGCGGTCGCGCCAGCGGCGCTCGGCGGCGGCGCCGACCGTCGTCGCGGCGACGATCACCGCGACTGTGAGGAGGACGCCGACGGCGCGGGTCCGCTAGAGGAACGTCGAGAGCGATTCGCCCGCCGCCGAGGCCCAGTCGACCAGGGGCGAAGGGATGACGCCGAAGAAGACCGTCGCTGCCGCGCAGACGAGGCCGCATCCGACGACGAGCCAGCAGCGGCTCGCACCGAGCGGAGCCTCCGGCGCGTCGGATCCGTCCGCCTCGGGCGCTGCGCCCGCGATCGCGGGCAGGGGCTCGGGCGCCGGCCGCATCCAGACGGCCGCCAGCACCCGCAGGTAGTAGGCGAGCGAGACCATCGTCCCGATCACGATCGCGACGCCGAGCCACGTGTAGTCGCTCCCGACCGTCGCCTCGATCAGGAACAGCTTCCCGATGAACCCCGACGTCCCGGGCAGGCCCGCGAGAGCCAGGAACCCGATGGTCAGCGGCCAGGCGAGCAGTGGCCGTGTACGGCCGATCCCCTCCAGGGCGCGGATGTCGTCGCCGTACGGAGTCTCCCGCTCGCGGGCGATGATCGCGACGAACACCGCGAGGTTCATCAGGGCGTAGGCGGCGAGGTAGAAGACGAGCGCGTTCACCCCGGTCTCGCTTGCGACCACGACCCCGGCGAGCATGTAGCCCGCCTGGGCGATCCCCGAGTAGCCGAGCAGCCGCTTCAGGGAGTCCTGCCCGAGCGCCCCTATGTTGCCGACGGCGATCGAGATCACTACGAGAGCGGCGAGGGCCGCGTCCCACTGGTCGGAGACCGGGCCGAGCGCGACCTCGAACAGCCGCGCCAGCGCGATGAACGCCGCCGCCTTGGTCGCCACGGCCATGAACGCGGTCACGGGGGTCGGCGCCCCCTGGTAGACGTCGGGCGTCCACTGGTGGAACGGCGCGAGCGAGACCTTGAAGGCGAGCCCGACCGCCGCCATCGCGGTCCCGACCAGGACCAGGGTGTCGTCCGCCTCGCCGCCGGGGCCGAGTGCCTCGGCGATCGCGTTGAAGTCGGTCGAGCCCGAGGCGCCGTAGAGGAACGCGAACCCATAGAGAAGCGTCGCGGACCCGAGGCTGCCGATGATCAGGTACTTGAGCCCTGACTCGAGCGACGCCTCCTTGCGAATCGCCGAGCCGCACACGATGTAGAGCGGGATCGAGAGCAGCTCGAGGCCGATGAAGAAGCTGACCAGGTTCTGCGCCTGGGAGAGCAGCGTCATCCCGAGCACCGACCCGATCAGGAGCGCGTAGAAGGCGCCCAGCCCGGCCTGCTCGGCCGCTGGCTCGCGGACCGAGAGGATCGTCGCCACCGCCGCCGCGAACACGGCGATCAGCACCGCCGCCAG
>DATADX010000065.1:0-20529 GCA_036258315.1 Solirubrobacterales bacterium | reverse complement strand
CAGATCGAGTTCCCGATCGTCTACACGAACGCGCGAGCCGGCTGGGCGTCCCTCACGGAGGGCGAGGAGGGCACCGACCTGAGGCCGCTGCTCGACCTGATCGTCGAGCGGATCCCGGCGCCGAGCTACGAGCAGGGCGCGCCGCTCCAGGCCCACGTCACCAACCTCGACGCGTCGCCCTACGTCGGGCGGCTCGCCCTCTGCCGGGTCCACAACGGGACGATCCGCAACGGCCAGCGGATCGCCTGGTGCCGCGCGAGCGGCGAGATCGAGTCGGCCACCGTCAACGAGCTCTACGTGACCGAGGCGCTCGAGCGGGTCCCGACCGAGGAGGCCGGCCCCGGCGAGATCATCGCCGTCGCCGGGCTGCCCGAGGTGACGATCGGCGAGACCCTCGCCGATCGGGACGACCCGCGACCGCTGCCGGTGATCTCGGTCGACGAGCCCTCGCTCTCGATCCTGGTCGGGATCAACGCCGCCCCCACCGCCGGACAGGACGGGAGCAGGCTGACAGCCCGCCAGATCAAGGACCGCCTCGACCAGGAGCTGGTCGGCAACGTCTCGATCAGGGTCCGCGACAGCGACCGGCCAGACGCGTGGGAGGTCGAGGGCCGCGGCGAGCTGCAGCTCGTCGTGCTGCTGGAGATGATGCGCCGCGAGGGCTTCGAGCTGACGGCGGGGCAGCCGCAGGTGCTGACGCGCGAGATCGACGGCAGGCTGCACGAGCCCGTCGAGCGGCTCGCAATCGACGTGCCCGAGGACTACGTCGGGACGGTCACGCAGGCGCTCGCGGTCCGCAAGGGCCGGATGGAGCAGATGGTCAACCACGCGACGGGCTGGGTGCGGCTCGAGTTCCTCGTCCCGGCCAGGGGGCTGATCGGCTTCAGGACCGAGTTCCTGACCGAGACCCGCGGCACGGGGCTGATGCACCACGTCTTCGACCACTGGGAGCCGTGGTTCGGGGAGCTGCGCACGCGGCCGACCGGGTCTCTGGTCGCCGACCGCCGCGGCAGGACGGCGAGCTTCGCGCTGTTCGGCCTCCAGGAGCGGGGAACGCTGTTCGTCGGCCCGGGCGAGGAGGTCTACGAGGGGATGATCGTCGGCGAGAACGCCCGCTCCGAGGACATCGACGTCAACGCCGTCAAGGAGAAGCAGCAGACGAACATCCGCGCCGCCTCCGCCGATCAGACCGTGCGGCTCGTCCCGGCGAAGCAGATGTCGCTCGAGGAGGCGCTCGAGCACGTGCGCGCCGACGAGGCCGTCGAGGTGACGCCCCGGTTCATCCGGATGCGCAAGGTCGCGCTGCCGCAGGTGGAGCGCGTCAAGGCGGCGCGCCGGGCGAAGCAGGCGGAACGGGCCGCGGCCGAGTAGTCGGCGACCCACGGCTTCGCGATCAGGTCGGGGCCTGGTGGCGGCTAGTCGGAGAACTTCGCCGCGGGCGGGACGCCGAGGCGGCCGCGGGCCTTGCGCACGGCGGGAGTGGAGGTGCGGCAGGCCTTCGCGATCTGGTTGTCGGGCCTGGTCGGATCGCGCTTGATCTCGAACTCCAGGCGGGCCCACGAGCTGAGCTGCTGGCGCTCGTGCGCCGGCGCGTCGGCGGGCAGGTGGGCGACTCCGGCCTCCGCGGCGCGCTCGCGCCTGCAGGCGAGGCAATAGAGATGGCCGTCCTCTTCGACCCAGCTCGCGGGAAGCGCGGGCGCCTCCGCGTCGGGCATCCAGCTGATGGTCATCTCGCAGCGCTGACAGGTCCAGCGCTCCGTGATCGTCTGCTCGGTCAAGTTGACTCCACTTTTCTCTGGTTGGTCCCTCTTCGAAATGGGTTGTGCGCGAGGGACTGAGGGTGAAGCCGCCAAGCGATTCCCTACGACAGGGTACCGGCCGGGCAGGCTTCCTCAGCCTTCGCTATCCGCGCCTGCGGCGGCGGTTCCGGCCGCCGTTGCGCGCTTTTCGACTGGCTCGGCGCCGAATTCCTCGTGCAGTCCGAGCTCGCGGGCGATCCCGGCCATCTCCCGGCGCTGCTCGGGCAGCACGAAGCTGGCGGCGACTCCCGAGGCCCCGGCGCGGCCGGTGCGCCCGGTGCGGTGCACGTAGGCGTCGCGGTCCGCGGGGGCGTCGAAGTTGATCACGTGCGTGATCTCGGCGACGTCGATCCCGCGCGCGGCGACGTCGGTCGCCACGAGGGTGTCGCAGCGGCCGTCCTCGAAGCTCGCCAGGGCGCGCCGGCGCTGGCTCTGTGACTTGTTCCCGTGCATCGCCAGCGCGTCGAGCTTCTCGCGGCAGAGCTTCTTGACGAGGCGGTCGGCGCCGCGTTTTGTGCGGACGAAGACGAGCGTCCGCCCGCGCTCGGAGTCGCGGAGCTCCTCGACCAGGGCCGCGAGCTTGCCGTCGTGGGTGAGGTGGTGGAAGCGGTGCTCGATCTCGCCGCGCTGCTCGCCCTGCGGGGCGTGGACGTGGCGGCGGGCCCGCTTGGTGTAGGCGCAGGCGAGCTCGCCCGCGGCCCCCTCGAGCGTCGCCGAGAAGAAGAGCGTCTGGCGGCCCTGCTTCGGGATCAGCTTCACGATCCGGTCGACGGCGGGCTTGAAGCCCATGTCCAGCATCCGGTCGGCCTCGTCGAGGACGAGGATGCGAACGCGCTCGAGGCTGAGCATGCGCCGCTGGATCAGGTCCTCGAGGCGGCCCGGCGTCGCGACCACGATGTGGGCCTGCGCCGCCTTGCGCGCTTGCGCGGGGATTCCGACGCCGCCGAACACGGCGGCCACCTTCAGCGCCCGCGCGTGGGCGATCGAGCGCATCTCGTCGACGATCTGCTCGGCCAGCTCACGGGTCGGCGCGAGGACGAGCCCCGCGGGGCGTCGTGCATCGGCCTCGATCCGGTCGACGAGCGGGACGCCGAAGGCGAGCGTCTTGCCCGACCCGGTCGGCGATTGCACGAGCACGTCGTGACCCGCGAGCACATCGGCGATGCAGAGGCTCTGCACCGCGAACGGCTCTTCGATGCCGCGCTTGGCGAGCGCGCCCACGACTGGGCGAGACACGCCGAGATCGGCAAATGACTTGGATGACACGTATTCAGCTCCTGATGAGTTCTTCGGGGAGATCCAGCGACCCCGAGTGCTCATCAGAAGCGCAGGGAAACGGAACCTCTCGGGCGCTTTTCCGCTTGGCGGCGGCGACCCGACGCGCAGAACGGTAGCAGGCGGCCTCGTCAGCGAGGAGCGGGGCCGCGGGGAACGCCGATCCTGTTCCGCGCCTTGCGGACCGCCATCGCGGAGGTGCGGCAGGCCTTGGCGATGCGGTTGTCGGGGCGCTCGGGGTCTCGCCGGATCTCGAACTCGATCCGCGCGTGTGTGCGGCGCCGCTGGCGTTCGTCCGCGGGGGTGTCCTCAGGCATCTCGGCGACACCGGCCTCTCCCGCGCGCTCGCGGCGGCAGTTGAGGCAGTAGATCTCGTCCCCCTCCTCGGACCAGGTCGAGGGCAACTCAGGCGCCTGCACGTCGGGCATCCAGCTGATCCGCATCTCGCAGCGGTTGCAGGTGTATCCCAGCGCGGCGGTCGGGGCTGTCGACTCCGGCATCTCTCCACCTTCCTCCCTCTGGATGGATCCGCACGAGGGAAGAGGGCAGAGACCCGACGGGCGAACGCTTCCCACCCACCCTATAGCGCCTTCGGTCTGCGGTGCTTGACGCCCTCGCGGGCGAAGCCGGCGAGCTGCGGCTCGGCGACGACCACGTCCGCGAGGGCTTCGTCGATCGCGTCGAGGACGTCCCGGGAGAGCACGAGCCCGGAGGCGGCGGCGTTCTGGTCGACCTGCTCGGGGCGCGAGGCGCCGATGATCGCGGAGGCGACCTCGCCGCGCCGCAGCACCCAGGCGAGCGCCATCTCGACCATCGTCAGCCCGGCCCCCGCCGCGATCGGGACCAGCCGCCGCACCGCATCGAGCACCGCGTCGTCCATGTAGCGGGCGATCGAGACGCTCATCCCTTCGCTCGCCGCGCGGGAGTCCGCGGGCGGCGCCTCGCCCGGCTCGTACTTGCCGGTCAGGACGCCCTGGGCGAGCGGCGACCAGACGATCTGGGAGATCCCGTTCTCCGCGCAGAGCGGGAACACCTCCGCCTCGGGGGCGCGCCAGATCATGTTGTACTGCGGCTGCGAGGAGATGAACTTGGCCGCGCCCTCGACCTCGAGCCCGGCGCGGATCTGTTCCGGCGTCCATTCGCTGAAGCCGATCTGGCGGGCCTTGCCCGACTCGACCGCCTCGGCGAGCGCCTCCATCGTCTCCTCGATCGGGGTGTCGGTGTCGAAGCGGTGGCACTGGTAGAGGTCGACGTAGTCGGTCCGCAGCCGCTTCAGCGACGCGTCCAGCTGCTTTCGGATCTGCTCCGCCGAGAGCCCGGAATCCGTGTCCGACATCGGGAAGTAGACCTTGGTCGCGAGCACGTAGGAGTCGCGGTCGTAGTCCGAGAGGATCTCGCCCCAGGCCTCCTCGGCGGCTCCCGTCCCGTACACGTTGGCGGTGTCGAACAGGTTGATCCCGACCTCGAAGGCGCGGCGGGTGCAGGCCTCGGTCCGGTCGCGCTCGACGCCGCCGGAGTAGGTGAGCCAGGAGCCCAGCGAGACCTGGGAGACCTCGATGCCACTGTCGCCGAGCTCCCGGTAATCCACCCGGACCGCCTACCCGGCGAAGCCCGCCGCGGAAACCCCGGTGAAGTCGCCGTCGAGCGGGTCGACCGGGTGCAGCTCGCCGCGGGCGAGCGCCTCGGTGCGCAGGTGCGCGATCTCCTGGTATGCGGGCGATCCGATCATCTCGAGGAAGGCGGCGCGGCTCGGGTACTCGACGAGCAGGACGAGATCCCAGGAGCCGGCACCGATCATCGCCGGAGCGGGCCGCCCCGCGTAGAGGATCCGTCCGCCGACGCCGGCGAGAAGCGGCGCCACGGCCTCGCCGTATCGCTCGTAGCGCTCGCGCCCGCCATCCGGCTTGAAGGCGAGCAGATTCAGCATCACCACCGGGGCGGCCTCGTCCCTGCGGTCGGAGAAGTCGGCGAGCCCCACCTCGTTGAGGCGCTCAACGTTCTCGGCGGACTCGGTCACGCCAGGTTCGCCTTGCGCGGGTAGACGACCTCGGGATCGGTGAGCACATTGACGAGCGCGGGCTTGCCCGACGCGAAGGCGCGCTCGAGCGCGGGCCGCAGCTCGCCGGGCGAGCGGACGAGCTCGCCGTGCCCGCCGAGCGCCGCGACCACCTCGTCATAGCGGGTCTCGGGCCGCAGCTCGGCGGCGAGCGAGTAGCCGTACAGGAACTTCATCGGGTGGTGCTCGAGCGCCCAGATCCCGTTGTTGCCGACCACGGCCACGATCGGGAGGTTGTGGCGGATCATCGTGTCGAACTCCAGCCCCGAGAACCCGAAGGCGCCGTCGCCGAGCAGCAGACAGACCTGGCGCTCGGGATGGGCGAGCTTCGCGCCGATCGACTGGCCGGGACCGGCGCCGAGGCAGCCGTATGGACCGGGGTCCATCCAGGCGCCGGGCTCCCAGGTCTGGAAGACCCGTCCCGCGAAGCTGACGAAGTCGCCGCCGTCGCCGATCACGATCGCGTCACGGTCGAGGAACTCGCCGAGCTCCTTGTAGACCCGCATCGGGTGCAGCGGCGAGCGCTCGTCGCGAAGCTGCTCCTCTTCCGCGGCGCGCTTCTCGTCCTCGCTCCGGCGCAGCTCGCCGACCCATCGCGCCGTGCGGGCGGCGTCGCCCGCGGATGTCTCGCGCAGGGCGGCGAGGGTGGTGGCGATGTCGCCGGCGAGGCCGACGTCGGGTCGTCGGTTGCGCTCCAGGCGGTTCGGCCCCAGATCGAGCGTGATCAGCTTCGCATCAGCCGCGATCGCGTCGCCGAATCCGAGCCTAAAGTCGAGCGGAACGCCGATCACGAGGGCGACGTCACAGCCGCCGAGACCGGCGCCGCGGGCGCGAGAGAAGAACAGCTCGTGATCGGGCGGCAGGCAGCCTCGCCCCATCCCGCCGAGGAAGACCGGGATCCCGAGTGCCTCCGCGAGCTCGCGCAGCTCCAGCTCAGCGCTGCCCCAGTAGACGTTGCCGCCGGCCATGATCGCCGGCCGCTCCGCCTCGGCGAGCAGCTCGGCCGCCCGCTCGAAGCCATCCGCCGGCTCGACCAGCCGTTCCGGGATCTCGGGCGGATCGGCCTCGGCCTCCATGAAGACGACGTCCATCGGGTAGTCGGCGAAGGTCGGCCCAAGGGGCGGCTCCATCGCCAGGTCGAGCGCCTCGGCGGTCGCCGCGGGGATCCCGACGGTCTCCCTGACCGTCTGCGCCGACTTGACGAGCGGGCTGACGAACGGAAGGTGGTCGATCTCCTGGAGCGAGCCGCTTCCCCAGCGCTGCTCGGGCGCGCGGCCGCCCAGGGTGACGAGGGGAACGCCATCGGCGAGGGCGGTCGCGATCGCGCTGACCCCGTTGCTGACCCCGGCGCCGGCCGTGAGGGCGCAGACGCCGGGCTCGCGGGTCGCCTTCGCCCAGCCGATCGCGGCGAACGCGGCCGACTGCTCGTGGCGGAAGTCGACCACGTCGATCCCCTCCTCCCTGCAGCCATCGTAGATCGAGAACAGGTGGCCGCCGGAGAGCGTGAACAGCTTGCTCACCCCCCGCGACCTCAACGCGCGGGCGACGAGACGCCCGCCGTGAACCGCCCCGCCCGCAGGGGCCTCGGAACCGACCTTCTCCTCAGTCGCCACGAAGCGAGCCTAGCTCAGCGGATCTTCTTGAGCGCACGCTGCGCGGCCGCGAGCTCGCGCTTCGCCTCGCTGAGCCGCGACCTGTGCTCGCCGAGCTCCTCGCGGGCGCGCTCCACGGCCGCCCGCTCGCGGGCGAGCCGGCGCTCGGCGGCCGTCGCGGCGCGCTCGGCGGCGCGGCGCTGCTTCGCTGCCTCGCTGCGGGCGCGGCGCTCGGCCGCGTCGTCGGCCCGCTTCGGCTTGCTCGTCGGCGGCGACCCGGCGGATCCGATCAGGCCGAGCGAGGTGGAGCGCTGCTCCCGCGTCAGCCGCCCGACCTTGATCGCGTCGGCCACTCCCGGATCGCTCGAGGCGGCCTGGAGCGTCTCCGCGACGCGATCGAGGATCGCGGCGCCGACGTCGTGCTCGCGGCCGATCCCGGCCGCCGCCTTCACGAGGCGGTCGATCGAGCTCCGCTCGGCGCGAGCGGCCTCGCGGAGCTGCACGCTGTCGGCCGAGCCGCCGATCAGCGACTCCTGCTGGGCGCGCAGCACCTCCCCGTGCTCGAGCAGCCGGCCGACATCGGCGCGCCGCCTCGAGGCGAGCTGGTTGACGAGCCACGCCGCCCGGGTCGGCTTGCGCAGCGCCTTCACCCAGTTCGCGGCCTCGCGCTCTCCCTCGCCGCCGAGCTCCTTGGCGAGCGCGTTGCGGGCCGCGGTGAACTCCTCGAGCGGGCCGTGGTAGAGCCGGTCGAGCCGCTCCCCGGATACGGCCTTCGGAGGATCGATCGGGTCTGCCGTCGCCACGGCGCGGACGCTAGCGACCGGGGAGCGTCCCGGAGCCGCGGCCCGGGCCGGGCCGGCCGAGGCCGCTCGCGGGCGCCTTGCCGAGTCCGACGCCCGCCCGCGCGGGCCGGCCGAGGCCGTCCCCGGCGGTCGTCGCGATCCCATCGGCGATCTCGCTGCCGCCCTCCCCCGTGACGACCACCTGGGGGATCAACGGCGCGTATATCTCGATCGGCCTGGCGTAGCCGCGCACCGCCATCTCGCCGCGCGGCTCCACCTCCATCGTCTCGGACAGGAGCGCCCGGGTCGCGCCCGTGATCAGGACCGGGTCGCCGGTGTCGCGCGTCTTCGCCTCGACCCGCGAGCAGAGGTTGACGGCGTCGCCGATCACGCTGAACGAGAGCCGCCCGGCGCCGCCGATCGAGCCCGCCACGACGGGGCCCGAGTTGACGCCGATCCCGATCTCGAACCCGCCCGGATTGCGCGAGTTGACGGTGCGGGCGATCTCGACCGCGCACTGGACGGCGCGGTCGGCATGGTCGTCGACCCGCTCGGGCGCGTTCCAGACCGCGAGCAGGCCGTCGCCGATGAACTGGTCGACGTGACCGCGGTGGCGGGCGATGATCGGGACGATGCACTCGAACAGGTCGTTGAGGCGCTGAACGACCTCGGCCGCCGACGACTTCGCCGACAGCTCGGTGAACTGCTGGACGTCGCAGAACACGAGCGAGACCTCGACCTCGTGTCCGTCGGGGTTGTAGTCCTCGCTGATGATGTGGCGCGCGACCTGCTCGTCGAGGTAGGTCCCGAACGCCTCGCGGAGGCGCTCGCGCTCGTTCAGCCCGTCGACCATCTGGTTGAAGGCCGAGGAGAGCTCGCCGAACTCGTCGGCGGTGGTGACCGGCACGTGCTCGTCGAAGCGGCCCTGGCGGATCCGCTCGGTCGCGGCCTCGAGGTCCTCGACCGGGCGCAGGATCGAGCGCGACAAGAGCACGGTCAGCTCGAAGCTGATCAGGAAAGCGACGGTGAGCGCGATCACCACGTTCAGGCTGAGCGCCTGGACGCCGCCGCCGTCGGAGGTGAGCGCGGCGACGGTGACGCCGGTGATCACGTTGATCAGCGGCAGCGACCCGAGCAGCTTCCAGCGCAGCGGGATCGCCGGGCGGTTGATCTTGACCGGCCGGTGCAGGGCCGCGTTGATGTCGAACAGGATCGGGCGCATCGCCAGCTCGAGCGCCAGGTAGTGGAGGATCGCCGAGTAGCCGAGCGCGATCAGCGATCCCGCGAACAGCGGGATGAAGGCGAGCCAGGAGAGCCCGTACTCGATCACCGTGTAGACCGAGACCGGGATCGCGACCCCGAACACCGGGAAGCCGGCGTCGCGGCGGATCAGCTCCAGGGGCAGCGTCACCGCCGTGCTCCACGCGGCCTCGGTCTCGCTCGGGCCCCGCTCGCCGGCGATCCAGCGACGCAGCGGGCCGAGCCTCCGGTAGATCCGCCTGAGCACGATCGCGATCGCGATCGCCGTCAGCACGCAGGTCAAGGCGATCACCTTGAGCACGTCGTCCTGGTCGGCCTCGTAGTAGAAGCCGATCAAGATCACCGCCCCGATCCCGATCACGAAGGCGCTCTGCAACTCCAGGGCGATGAAGACAGCCGGGTAGCGCGGCCCGAGCTTGCCGTAAAGCCAGGTCAACGGGTGTCCGAACACGACAGGTGCCATGAACCGGACATTGTCCCGAAGCCGTCGGTCGGGCGTGGAGTCCCGGATCCGCTCGTGCGCGGAGCGGCGACGCGGTTACGATCCCGCCGATGGCGCCGAGCGCGACGACGCAGCAGCTGGGCGAGGCCGCCCGCAGGTTCCTCGGGCGGGGTCCCGGGCGCCATTTGATCGGCGGCGAGTGGGTCGCCTCGGCCGACGGCGCCGTCTTCCAGACCATCGACCCCGCGACGGGCGATCCGATCGCCGAGATCGCCCAGGGCGGCGACGATGACGTCGACCGTGCCGTGGCGGCGGCACGCGCGGCGTTCGAGGGAGAGTGGCGCTCGACGGCGCCGCACAAGCGCACCAACGCGATCTGGGCGCTCGCCGAGGCGATCAAGGCGAACGGCGCCGAGCTCGCTGAGCTCGAGTCGCTCGACAACGGCAAGCCCCTCTCCTACGCCAGGGGCGACATGGGGGCGGCGGTCAACCACCTCCGCTACTTCGCCGGCTGGCCCACCAAGATCGAGGGGGAGACGATCCCCGTCGGAGCCTCGAACACGCTCTGCTACACGCGCAGGGAGCCCGTCGGGGTCTGCGGCCAGATCATCCCCTGGAACTTCCCGCTGCTGATGGCGGTCTGGAAGCTCGCGCCGGTTCTGGCGACCGGGTGCACGACCGTGCTCAAGCCCGCCGAGCAGACGCCATTGACGGCGCTGCGCCTGGCAGAGCTGATCGAGGAGGCGGGAATCCCGGCGGGCGTCGTCAACGTCGTCACCGGCGACGGCGAGACGGGCAGGGCGCTCGTCCAGCACCCCGATATCGACAAGGTCGCCTTCACCGGCTCGACCGCGGTCGGCCGCGAGATCGGGGCGCGCTGCGGCCGGGACCTGAAGCGGGTCACGCTCGAGCTCGGCGGCAAGAGCCCCAACATCATCCTCCCCGACGCCGACCTCGATCAGGCGGTGAAGGGGTCCTACGACGCCCTCTACTTCAACTCGGGGCAGGTCTGCAACGCAGGCTCGCGCCTGTTCGTGCACTCCGGCCACTACGACGAGGTCGTCAGCGGCCTCGCCGAGATCGCCGCCGAGGCGAAGGTCGGCCCCGGGCTCGACGCGGAGACCGACCTCGGCCCGGTCGTCTCGGCCGAGCAGCACGAGCGCGTGCTCGGCTATATCGACTCGGGCAGCTCGGAGGGCGCCGAGCTCGTCGCCGGCGGCAGGGCGCTCGACGACGCGAACGGGGGGTTCTTCATCGAGCCGACGCTGTTCGCCGGCGTCTCGGACGAGATGAGGATCGCCCGCGAGGAGATCTTCGGGCCGGTCCTCGTCGCGCTCCGCTACGACGATCTCGAGGAGGTCGCCGCCCGGGCCAACGAGACGCCCTACGGGCTCGCCGCGGGCGTCTGGACGCGCGACATCTCCAAGGCGCACCGGCTCGCGGCGATGCTGCGCGCCGGGTCGGTCTACGTCAACACCTGGGGTGCGAGCGATCCCGGGGCCCCGTTCGGCGGCTTCAAGGCGTCGGGAATCGGCCGCGAGAAGGGGCACGCCAATCTCGACGCCTACCTGGAGCTGAAGACGGTCTTCGCGAAGCTGTAGAGGGGAACTGGCGCAAAAGGAATGTGAACGTGAGAGGGTTGGCGCGATGGGACGGCGAACGCCAACCGCGATCGGGGCGCTTGCCGCGCTTGGCGCGGTGCTCTGTTCGAGCGCCCAGGCTGCGCCCGGGAAGCTGCTCGACGTCGGGCGGGACGACGGGCTGCCGGTCGCATTCGCGAAGGGCACCGCGGTGGGGCCGCGGGCGATGCTGGTGCGCGTCACAGGGGCCCCGGACGAGCCCGTCGAGGTCACCTGGGACACGAACTGCGCCCGTGGCGCCAAGGGCAGGGTCCGCGAGGGCGCGTACACGACGAGCGCCGGCGGGCTGCGCAGGATCAAGCACGGGTTCCGCCGCCCGGACGACTGCCTCGTGAACGTGATCGCCGCCTACGCGAACCACGCTTCCGCCGGCACGCTCACGATCGAGTTGTTCGCCCGCTAGGGATGCGCGTTCCCGCCCACATCGCCTTGGCAGCAGCCGTGATCGTGCTCGGTCTGGCGCCGGCCGCGGCCGCCTCGCCGGGCAGCCAGATCGGCTCCGGGACGGCCCAGGGCGGAAACCTGCCGGTCGCCGCCGCGAGCAGCAAGGCGTTCAAACCCTCCGAGCTGCGCGTCAGGGTCGAGTCGGATCCGAAGGTAGACGTCAAGGCGAGCGTCACCGTCAGCTGTCTGAAGCAGAAGGGCGCGGGCAACCAGACCGGCTCTCGGACGACCATCTACACGCTCCCGGCGGCGCCTGATACGCGCAAGGCGAAGCTGCCGCTGAAGCGGCCCGACTCGTGCAGGATCTCGGCGACGCTCCGTTTCACCGACGCCAAGCAGGGCGGCAGCCTCAAGGTGACGCTGTTCGCCCGGCTGCGGAAGTAGCCGACGCCTACTGGAGCGCGCGGACGGCGTCGGCGACCGGGGTGACGCCGTCGAGCACGTCGAAGGCCTTGCCGATCGTGTTGTCGGCGAGCAGCGCTTCGGCGAGGACCAATGCGACGTCGTCGCGGGGAATCGAGCCCGTCCGGTCAAGTGAGGGCGCAATCTCGACCAGCCCTGTGCCCTCAGTGTCGGTCAGGTACCCCGGCCTGACGATCGTGTAGTCGAGGCCGCTGCGCTCGACCGCCGCATCGGCCTCGGCTTTCGCCGTGAAGTAGGGGCGCATCTCCTCCGACCAGCTCTCGGGCCGGTCCGTCCCCATCGTGCTGACGATCAGGTAGCGGCTGATGGCGTTCGCCTTGGCGGCCTCGATCAGCTTCACCGCTCCGGCGTAGTCGACGGTGCGCTTGCGCTCCGGACCGCTGCCCGGCCCGGCCCCGGCGGCGAATACGACCGCATCGGCCCCGCTCACGGCGCCGGTCAGCTCCTCGCGCTCGATGTCGCAGACGACCGGGACCGCGCCGAGCGCCTCGAGATCCGCGGCGTGGTCGGGGTTGCGGATCACGCCGCGCGCCGTGTCGCCACGCTCGGCGAGCAGCCGGAGGAGGCGCTGCGAGACCTTGCCATGCCCACCGACGACGGCCACGTCCATGCTGCGACGATATCGATCCGGGCCGGGGCGGCGACCGCCGTGCCGCCGTTCTGGAATCGTCCCGGTCGAAGCCTCGAGCCGGTCCCGCCCGGAGTGCCGGGGGTGGGATTCGAACCCACACCGCCCCGAAGGGCCGCCGATTTTAAGTCAGCGTGCGTCTACCAGCTGCGCCACCCCGGCTTGGATGACAGGGGAACTGTACGAGGGCCCGAGCGCTGACTGCGTCGCGCGTCCGCCGGGGCCGGAAAACCGGGTAGGAGCGTCTTTCTAACGCGCGGGTTAAGGGTTTCGTCACCGCAACCGACCCGCTGTTACCGTGTTCGTTCGGGTAAGGGAGAACCGGCCTGTCCACCCCACACGTGGAAGCTTCCGCACTCACACACGCTCAGGCGCGCGGGCTGTTCGCCCGCCGTTCGCCGCTCCTCAAGTTCCAGGAGGACTCCCACCTCGTCACCCTGACCCGCCGCGGTCATCAGCACGCCTTCGAGCAGCTGGTGGAGCGCTACCAGGCGCGGCTGCTCGGGTTCTGCCGCCAGATGCTCGGCTCGACCGAGGACGCGGAAGACGTGCTCCAGGAAGTGTTCGTCGCCGCCTACAACGCGATGGTCGCCGACGAGCGGGAGATCGCGGTCCGCCCCTGGCTCTACCGGATCGCCCGGAACCGCTGCCTCAACCACCTTCGCAAGCCGACCGCGGACTGCCAGGAGACGATGGACACGATGCCGCACATGAACGGCGTCACCACGCTCGAGCGGGTGCAGAGCCGCGAGGAGTTCCGCAGCCTTCTCGAGGACGTCTCCCACCTGCCCGAGACCCAGCGCTCGGCTCTGTTGCTTCGGGAGATCGACGCGATGAGCTATGAGGAGATCGCCCAGGCGATGGACACGACCGTGCCGGGCATCAAGTCGCTGCTCGTGCGGGCGCGGATCGCGCTCGCCGAGTCGAGCCAGGCCCGGCTGCTGACCTGCGACGAGGTGCGCGTGCAGCTCGCCGAGGCCGCGGAGGGACTGGCGAAGCTCGACGGCGCAGGCCGACGCCACGTGAAGGCGTGCGAGCAGTGCGAGAAGTTCCGCAAGCAGCTGCGCACCGACTCGAAGGTGCTCGCGGCGATATTCCCGGCGGGCCCCCTGCTGGCGCTGAAGGCTGTCCTGATCGGCAAGCTGAGCGGAATCTTCGCCGGCGGCGGCGGCGCGGGCGCGGGCGCCGCCGGAGGCACCGGCGCCGCGGGCGCAGGCGCGGCCGCGGCCGGAGCCGGAGCGGCAGGAGGCAGCGCCGCGACGGGCGCCGCTGCTGTCGCCGGCGGAGCCGCTGCTGCTGGCGGCGCGGGCGCTGCGGGCGCCGGCGCCGCGGGCGCGGTCGGCGCCGCGATCGGCACGAAGGCGGCCGCCGGCCTTGCGACTGCCGCGCTGCTCACCGCCGGAGCCGCCGAGATCAAGCACGTCAGCGAGAAGGACCCGGCGCCGAACAAGCAGCAGGTCGTCACCAAGCAGGCCGCGCCGCTGCCGCAGCCGGAGATGAAGGCCCCCGCTTCGATCCAGGCCGTGCCGGCGCCGGTCCCGGCTGAGGAGCCGACCGCTCCGGTCGAGACCCCCGTGGATGAGGTGCCCGTCGAGCCCGTCCCCGTCGAGGAGGAGGTCACCGAGCCGGAGAGCGGCGGCGTCCTTCCCGTCAAGCCGAAGAAGCACAAGCACGACGCGATCGCGAACACCGACGGCAGCGGGTCGGGCGCCGTGGGCGCCCCGGTGACGACCGGGATCGCGACCGGTTGCGATGCCAACGGCGACGGCGTCGCCGACGCCGCCTGCGGGACCGGCACGACGACGGGCGTCCAGGAGACTCAGGCTCCCCCCGCTCCGACGGCGGTCGCCCCGGTGAAGAAGCCGGCGAAGAAGCCGGCGCGGGCCCCCAAGCGCGGCTCGAGCTCGAAGAAGAAATAGCTAGGCCGCCGCGGGCAGCAGCCCGATCGCCTTCAGGCGGCGAGACAGGCACTGCGCCGCGAAGGCGTGGACGTCGTCGCGGCTCACCCCGAACAGCTCGAGGTCGTCCTCCTCCGCCCAGGGCGGATCGATCACCCGGTCGGCGACCGGGATCGACCGCTCGAGCATCCGCTGGATCACCTCACGGTTGGAATCGTCCTGGTTGACGGCGTCGACCAGGAAGCGGACGCCGAACGCGATGTGGCGGTGCTCGTCGCGGGCGACATTGGAGAAGCCTTCGACGAAGGCCGGCAGCGTCCCCTCCTGCTCGTTGTAGTCGATGATGAAGTGCTGGCCGGTCAGGGCCAGCATCCCCTCGATCACCATGTGGTACAGCGCGATCGCCTCGACCAGCGCCTTGCGGTCGTCCGGCTCGGCGGCGAGGCGATCGACGCGAGGCTTGAGGAGCTCATCGAACAGCTCGGTGAACGCCGGGCTCAGGTGCTGCTCGAGCGCGGCGAGGCGGTGGCGGAGCTCCGGCGCCTCGTCGAGCACGGCGACCTCGCTGAAGAAGCGATCGAAGAAGCGCACGTGGCGCGCCTCGTCGGCGATCTGCGTGCCGAGGAAGATCCGCTGAGTCTCGGTCGGCGCGGCGCGCATGATCGGCCCCAGCTCGTCTGCGACCTTCTGCTCGCCGATGAAGAAGCTCGAGAGCCCGTAGAGCCGCTGGTAGCGCTCCTGCTCGTCGATCCGCTCATGCCAGTCGATCCGGTCCTGGGTGAAGTCGAGGTCCTGGGTGGCCCACTGCTGGCGCTCCCAGAGGTTGTAGAGCTCCTCATAGTCGAGCAGCATCGCCTTGCCGCGGTCGGCCGACTCGCCTTGCAGCGCCGGATCTGAGCTGGCGCAGAAGTCCTCGCGATCGGTCCTCGACGGCCCGGTCGGGCGTGCTTGCTTGGCCTCCATCTCACTCCCTTTCCTCGGCTGACGCGGCAGCCCGCAGCTTACAGATCGGACTGGCTGGCTGGCCAGTTTCTTGGCCGGCCGCCGGAGGGGCGTGTTGACGCAGGAAGGCCCCGCGCGTCACCGAATGTTGTGCTGATCGGCGCAGTCCCAGCGGCGCATGCGGCGCCCGTCGAGCCGAGAGCGAGAGAGGAATGGCGGGACACGCATGGACACACGGAAACAGGGCGATCGGGTACGACCCGCGGCGCCGCCGCCTCTGGGTCGGCGGGCAGCGGCTCCACCATGGCGCGACGGGCATCGCGCTCGCGGGCATGACGCTCGCCCGGCTGGCCGCCCGGCGCCAGTCGGTCCACCGCGGCCTCCCCTGGATGCTGGCCGGCAGCGCGATGGTCGTGCACGACTGGAAAGACCGCGCGGTCTGGTTCCAGCGCGGTATGCAGGAGTGACGAAGCGCCGGCGGCGGCGGAAGCTACGCCTCGTGCGTCTCCCCCGGCTCTAGCACCACGACCTTCGAGCTCGTCGCCGACTCCACGTCGGACTTGAACGCCTCGGCATCGGCCTCGATCGCGGGGAACGTGTTGTAGTGGATCGGGATCACCGTCCCGGCCCCGACGAACGCGGCGGCGACGGCGGCGTCGTGGCGGTCCATCGTGTAGTGACCGCCGATCGGGATCAGGGCGACGTCCACGGGGGTCCGCTCGGCGATCAGCTTCAGGTCGCTGAACAGCCCCGTGTCGCCGAGGTGGTAGACGCTCTTCCCGCCGATGTTGATCACCATCCCGGCGGGCGGGCCGACGACGATCCCGCCCTCGGGGCTGAACGGGTCGTCGCCGGTGCCGGGGATCGTGTTGGTGTGGAACGCCTGGACGAGCTTGACCCAGCCCCAGTCGGTCTCGACCGTCCCGCCGATGTTCGGATCGCTCGCCTCGAGGCCCTGACCCGCAAGCCACTTCGCCACCTCCGAGAGGGCGATGCAGTGCGCGCCGGTCCGCCGCGCGACCGCGACGATGTCGGCGCTGTGGTCGGCATGGCCGTGGGTGAGGAGCACGTGGCTCGGAGCGTCGACCTCGTCGGCGGTGAGGATCGCGGCGGGGTTGTTCGGCTTCAGGAAGGGATCGACCAGGACCTTGTGCCCGCCCTCGCTGAGCTGGACGCAGCTGTGGCCGTGAAAGCGGATCTCCATCTCGTTCAGTCCTCCTGTTCGTTTGCGAGCTCGTCCGCCAGCGCCCAGCCGACGGCGACCCCGACCATCATCCCCATCCGGGCCTCTTCGGCGAGCAGGGTGCGGACTGCCACCAACCGTTCGTCCTCATCCGGCACGGTCGTGGCCTTGAGCAGCTCAGCCTCGTGCGACTGGCCGAACCACCCGCCCGCCTCGAGTGCATCGGCGAGGATCCGCTGCAGTCCCGGCGCGGCGCGGACGACCGCGCGCTCGGCCTCGGCGAAGGACTCGCGCTCGCTGATCGCGTCGACCGCACGGTCGATCTCCTCGTCCGAGTAGGGGCCCCGGGGCACCGCCGGAAGATACCCGCGGCCGACGGGCTATGGCTTCGCCACATAGCCGGGCCCGCAAGCGCCGCCCACTCCGTCAGTCGCGACGCTGCGCGCCGCTCCCAGGAGGGGGCGGCTGGCGGTCCCTTCGCCTCTCCCACATTTGGATGGCCCCGTAGTCGCGGTAGCCGAGCTTGACGTAGACCGGGAAGCCGAGGGGGCTGGACTGGAGCGTCGTGGTCTCGAGCCCGGCCTCGCGCGCGTCGCGCAGGGCCCGCGCCAGCAGCCGACCCGAGATCCCGCGGCCCCTCGCCTCGGGGAGCACGGCGACCCATTCGGCGATCGCGTCGCTGCGGTGTGCCGCGATCCCGACGGTGGCCACGTCCTCGCCGCCGAGGCGGCCGAAATAGGTCCTGAAGTCGGGGACCTTGGTGCGCGCGACGACGTCGAAGCCGCCCGGCGGGTCGCCGTAGGCGATCTCGTTGATGCGCGCGAGCATCGCGTAGTCCTCGCGCTCGACGATCTCGAGCGCCGGGTCCGGACCGGGGTCGCGGAGCGTGGAAAGCTCCATCCCCATGTCGCGGGGCTGCCCGTCGAGCGCGTGGCCGGCGCGATCGAGGGCGGCGGCGATCTCGCGGTCGGCCTCGGGCACCCAGACCGTCCAGGCGATCACGCCGGCGTCCTCGTACTTCGCGGCGAGGTCGGGCAGGGACTCGAGCAGCGCGTCGCCGTCGTCGTAGAAGACCGAGTTGAACAGCGAGCGCCCCGGCGCCGCGGGCACGACCGCGGCCGTCACGCCGTCGCGGTTGACGACGTACCCGCCGGTCGCCTCGGCGATCAGCTCCCACGTCTGGGGCTGGCCGCAGCGGATCAGCGCGCGCCAGCCGGCATCGTCTGGCGGGACGGCCACGGTCGGCTAGTTCTTGAGCGCGACGGTGATCCCGTCGGCGAAGCCCAGCATCGCGACCTCGACCCGATCGTCGGCGGCGAGGCGATCGTTGAGCTCGGCCATGATCCGGTCCCTCTCCCTGCCCTCGGCGGCGTCGAGGATCCGGCCGCCCGCGAACACGTTGTCGAGCAGGATCAGGCCGGCGCGCCGGACGAGCCGCAGGCACTCGTCGAAGTAGGCGGGATAGCTCTCCTTGTCGGCGTCGATGAAGGCGAAGTCGAACGACTCCTCCTCGTCGATCGCCTGCAGCGTCTCCAGCGCCGGGCCGACCCGGAACTCGACTCGGTCGCCGAGGCCCGCTCGCTCGAGGTGACGATGGGCGCGCTCCGCGTATCCCTCGTCGAGCTCGCAGCAGATCAGCCTCCCCTCCTCGGGCAGCCCGCGCGCGATCGCGAGCGCGCCGTAGCCGAGGAAGGTGCCGACCTCGAGCGCGCGCCGGGCTCCGATCGCCCGGACCAGGATCGTTGTGAACGCCGCCTGGTCGCCGGCGATCTGCATCGGCGCCAGATCGCCCATCTGCTCGCCCGCCCGTTCGATCTCGGGCGTGAAACCGTCGCGGAAGGAGCTGTGCTCGACCGCGTAGCGGTGCAGCTCCGGGGTGATCGCCGTGAACTTCTCGAACGTCACTCGGCGCGGCGCTCGCGGCGGACGTATGCGGTGACGAGCCCGCAGGCGGCGCCGACCAGCGCCCCGCCGAGGCCGGCGAAGACGTTGGCGTAGTCCTCGACGAGCGGCAGCAGGATCAGGACGGCCGCGCAGACGGCGGCGCCGATCACGTCGACGTCATCGTCCGGTCGCGACCGCAGCTCCCCGGCCTTGATCACGGCCCAGGCGCTGAGCAGGCCGAGCGCGACGCCGTTGCCTCCGGCGGCGAGGAACAGGTCGCCGCTGTCGCCGAGCGCGCTCTCGACCCCGTCGGCGAACACCATCCCCAGCGAGCCGCAGGCGATCATCAGGATGGCCGTCGCGACCGTGCCGAGCCGCCGCTCGACGAGGACGCCGAAGATCACGATCCCGAGCGAGGTGACGAACAGGTAGCTGACGTCGGGATAGACCCAGGGCGCCGCGAGGTAGCGCCACCAATCGACGTCGGTGGAACCGGTGATCGCGCCGAGCTCGGACACGGTGAAGACCCCGGCTCGGACCAGCAGGATCAGGACCACCGGCACGACCACGGCGGCGAGAACCGCATAGGGCCGCTCGGCAAGGCGCTCGGCGATCCGGCCGCGTCGCCGGGTGCGCCCCATCCGGCGTCGCTGCCGTCGCGGCTCCCGCGCCTGCAGCTCGTCGCCGTGGCGCTCCAGCTTCGGGGCCCGCTTTCGGATCCGGGTGCCGCAGTAGGGGCACTCGGTCACGTACGGACTGACCTCCGAGCCGCAGCTGCGGCAGACGACGCTCAACTCGGGCGCGCTCACCCTTGCGAGGATACCTCCGCGCCTCGCGACGCCCAGCGATTGACCTCATAGAGCAGCCGCGCCAGCTCGCGGCCGGACCCGGTCAGCCGGTAGCGCCGGCCCGGGTCGCGCTCGACCACCCCCATCGCGGCCAGATCCCGGAGCCGCGCCGAGAGCACCGAGGGGCTGATCTCCAGCCGCTCGCGGAGGGCCGTGAACGGGATCGCGTCGCGGCGCAGCTCCCAGACGAGCCGGAGCGCCCAGCGGCGACCGAGCAGGTCCAGGGTGGCGGGCATTCCCGAGCTCGCGGCCATCTCGTTCTATTTTCGTATCAAACTGCCTAAACTGCAAGCATTCTGCTTCGATTTCCGTACCAAGGCGGCAACGACAGGTTCGGAAATTCGGCTTGATCAGGGCTCGGTCGCGGCGACGATCTCGCGCATCAGGCCCTTCACGTCGCCGTACTCGTCGAACCAGTCGAGCTGGCGCCGGGCGCCGGTGCCGTGCTCGATCAGGTCTCCGAGCCCGGCCAGCTCGGCCTCGCAGCCGAGCTCCTGGGCGTGCTCGCGGAGGTCGTCGATGACGTCTCGCGCCATCTCGGCGGCGGGGACCTCGACGCCGCGGTCGAAGTCGATCAGCTTGCCCTCGATCCCGACGAGGGCGGCGCGGACCTTGTTGTCGTCGATCAGCTCCCACGGATGCTCGAGGCTGGGCGTGCCGTCCTCGTAGTGGGCCGCGAGCCGGTGCGCGAGGGCCTGAGCGATCGCGGCGAAGCCGATCGTGTAATCCACCCGGGTCTGCTGGTCGAACACCCGCAGCTCGACGGTGCCGAGGTTCGGGTGCGGCCGAACGTCCCACCACAGGTAGGTGTAATCGGGGATCGCGCCGCCGCGCATCATCTGCTCGACGCGGTGGGAGTAGATCTCCCAGCTGCCGTAGTACGGCGGGATCCCGACGCGCGGGAACGCGCGGAAGACCGGGGTGCGGGCGGACATCATCCGCGTCGGCTTGCCCCGCCACATCGGCGAATTCGAGGACATCCCGAGCAGCAGGGGAAGGTAGCCGCGCACCCCGTCGGCGACGTAGACCGCCTTCTCCGCGTCGTCGATGCCGATGTGGACGTGGGTCCCGAAGATCAGTTCGCGCTTGGCGATCCAGCCGAGCTCCTCGAACAGCTCCCGATAGCGCGGGCGGTCGACGATCTTCTGGTCCTCGTAGAGCGCCGACGGGTGGGTTCCCGAGGCGCCGATCACGAGTCCCAGCTCCGCGCCGACGTCGATCACGATCCGGCGCAGCTCCCGGAGTTGCTCACCGGCCTGCTGCACGTTGGCGCAGGGCTCGGTCGCCACCTCGAGCACCGAGCGCATCAGCTCGGGCTTGACCTCTCCCGGTATCCCCTCGGGCACCGCTTCGAGGATCTGTTCGATCGCCTGGGCCAGCTCGAGGGTCTCGGAGTCGCAGATCATCAACTCCTCCTCGATCCCGAGGGTGAA
>DATADX010000064.1:0-18739 GCA_036258315.1 Solirubrobacterales bacterium | reverse complement strand
CGAGCTCGCCGAAGCGGAGCGAGTCGAGGATCGCGATCGGCCGCGCCCCGATCGCGAACACGTCGCGGAGGATGCCCCCCACGCCGGTGGCGGCGCCCTGGAACGGCTCCACGGCGCTGGGATGGTTGTGGGACTCGACCTTGAACGCGACCGCATAGCCGTCGCCGACGTCGACCGCGCCGGCGTTCTCGCCGGGGCCCATCACGACCCGCTCCCCATCGGTCGGCAGCCGCCCGAGCAGCTTGCGCGAGTGCTTGTAGGCGCAGTGCTCGGACCAGAGCAGCGAGAACATCGCCAGCTCGACGCCGTTCGGCTCGCGCCCGAGCAGCTCGAGGATGCGCTCGTACTCGAAGTCGGTGAGGCCGAGCGCGCGGTGTGGGCTCTCGGAGACCGTCACGCGGCCGCAGGCTGGCGCGCAATCGCGCGGATCAGGTCGAGGCCGTCGTCGGAGCCGGTCAGAGGATCGACCGCGTGCTCGGGGTGCGGCATCAGGCCGAGCACGTTGCCGGCTTCGTTGGTGACGCCGGCGATGTCCCTGACGGAGCCGTTCGGGTTCTGCCCGGGCGCGTAGCGGAAGGCGACCCGGCCGGTTGACTCGAGCTCGTCGAGCTGCTCCTCGGGGGCGAAGTAGCGCCCGCTCATGTGCTTTACGGGGATCGAGAGCCGCTGCCCCGGCTCGATCTCGGTCGCGAAAGGCCCCCCGAAGCCAGCGACGGTCAGCTCGATCTGGCGGCAGACGAAGCGCAGGCCCTCGTTCGGGAGCAGCGCCCCGGGCAACATCCCGGCCTCGCAGAGGACCTGGAAGCCGTTGCAGATTCCGAGCACCGGTCCGCCACGCGCCGCGAACGCGGCGACCGCCCCCATCGCCGGGGCGAAGCGGGCGATCGCGCCCGCGCGCAGGTAGTCGCCATACGAGAAGCCGCCGGGGACGACGATCCCGTCCAGGCCCGAGAGGTCGGTCTCCTGATGCCAGACCAGCCGCGCCTCGCCGACCCGCTCGCAGGCCTGGAGGGCGTCGCGCTCGTCGCAGGAGCCCGGAAACTGGAGGACGCCGATCACTGCAGTGACCTCCCGTTGCCCGAGGTCTGCTCGTCGAGAACGATCTCGAAGTCCTCCACGAGCGGGTTGGCGAGCAGCTGCTCGCACAGCGAGTCGAGCTTCGCCGGGTCGTCGGTCTCGAGCTCGACCAAGCGCCCGACGCGGACCTCGGAGATTCCCTCGAACCCGAGCGCGGGCAGCGCCCGCTCCACCGCCTTGCCCTGCGGGTCCAGGATGCCCTGTTTGGGCCTGATCAGGACCTTCGCCCTCACTCGCACGCCTTCCTTCGCGGTCCGCTGCGCTTCACGCTCAGCCTAGCGTCAGGCGCGGCCCGCAAGCCCGGGCTACGTCTCGAGCTTGCGCTCGGTGATTCGTTCGGATGCCTCGACGTACTTGGCCCGGGTGTGCTCGACGACCTCTTCGGGGAGCTCCGGCCCCGGCGGGGTGTGATCCCAGCCGACCGAATCCGCGTAGTCGCGCACGTACTGCTTGTCGAACGAAGGTTGCGAGTGGTCCGGCTCGTAGGAGTCCGCGGGCCAGAAGCGCGACGAGTCGGGCGTCAGCACCTCGTCGGCGAGCACGATCTCCGCACCGGGCGAGCTGCCGAACTCGAACTTGGTGTCGGCGAGGATGATCCCGCGCTCGGCGGCGTGCTCGGCGCCGCGCTGGTAGATCTCGACCGAGACTCGCCGCAGCGACTCCATCAGCTCGCGGTCGCCGATGATCTCGACGGCGCGGTCGAAGTCGATGTTCTCGTCGTGGTCGCCGAGCTCCGCCTTGGTCGCCGGCGTGAAGATCGGCTCCGGCAGCCTGTCGGACTCCCGCAGGCCCTCGGGAAGCTCGATCCCGCAGACCGCCCCGGACTCGCGGTACTCGCGCCAGCCCGAGCCCGAGAGATAGCCGCGGACGACGCACTCCACCGGGTACATGTCGAGCTTCCGGACCCGCATCGCGCGGCCGGCCGCCTCCGCCGGGACATCCTCGGAGATGAAGTGGTTCGGGCAGATGTCGCCGGTCAGCTCGAACCAGAACAGCGACATCTGGTTGAGAACCTTGCCCTTGTCGGGGATCTCGGTGGGGAGGATCACGTCGTAGACCGAGATCCGGTCGGACGCGACCATGATCAGCTCGTCGCCGTCCTCGTATATCTCGCGGACCTTGCCCGAGGAGTGCAGCTTGAGGTCGCCCAGTGCGGTCGTCATCCCCGCGCCGATGCTAACCAATCGGTTGGATCGCTCCCCCCGCCTCCTCGCAGTTTGCGGAGTAGATTCGTGGCATGGCCCTGCCCCCGGGACCGAGCCTGCCCGCGCCTTTGCAGACGCTGCGCCTGATGGTCCGTCCGGTGGCGTTGATGGAGCGGTCGCGGAGGCAGTTCGGGGACACCTTCACCCTGCGGGCGATCCCCGTCGGCGAGATGGTCTTCATCTCCGACCCGCCCTCCCTGAAGGCCCTGTTCGCCGCCGACCGCATCAACACGATCGCCGCGGGCCGCAACATCGTGCTCGCGCCGCTGCTTGGCGAGCACTCGCTGCTGCTGCTCGAGGGCGAGCGCCATCTGGGCCGGCGAAGGCTGATGCTGCCGCCGTTCCACGGCGAGCGGATGCGCGCCTACGAGCGGGCGATGGAGGAGGCGACCGAGCGCGAGATCGGTACGTGGCCGCTCGGCGCTCCTTTCCGGCTGCACTCCTCGATGCAGTCGATCACGCTCGAGGTGATCATGGGTGCCGTGTTCGGCGTCGCCGAGCGCCGCCGCGACGAGCTGCGCCAGGCGCTGCTCGACATCCTCGCCGCGACGCGCTCGCCGGCGTCGATCGGCGTGACGCTGCCCGTCGTCCGCGAGTTGCCGCGCTTCCGCCGGCTGCAGCGCGAGGTCGAGGCCGCCGACGCCCTGCTCGCCTCCGAGATCGCCGAGCGCCGCTCGGATCCGGACCTCGACGAGCGGGAGGACATCCTCTCGCTCCTGATCAGCGCGCGGGACGGCGACGGCGAGGGGATGAGCGACGCCGAGCTGCGCGACCAGCTGATGACCCTGCTGCTGGCCGGCCACGAGACGACGGCGACGGCGCTCGCCTGGACCTTCGACCTGCTCTTCCGGCGGCCGGAAGCGCTCGCCCGGCTGACCGACGAGGTTCGCGCGGGGGGCGACGGCGACTACCTCGACGCGGTGATCGAGGAGGCACTGCGGCTGCGACCGGTCGTCCCGTTCGTCGGCCGCGAGCTGAACCGGCCGGCGACGCTGGGTGGCAACGACCTCCCGGCCGGCACGAGCGTGTTCGCGTCGATCTACCTCGCGCACACCGACGCGGCCACCTTCCCCGACCCCTACGCCTTCCGGCCCGAGCGCTTTCTCGAGGAGCCCCCCGAGACCTACAGCTGGATCCCCTTCGGCGGCGGCACCCGCCGCTGCATCGGCGCCGCCTTCGCCCAGCTCGAGATGCGCGTCGTGCTGCGTTCCGTCCTCAGCCGGGCGACCCTGCGCCCGGCGAGCGCGCATCCTGAGCAGATGGTGCGCCGGAACGTCACCCTGTCGCCGGCCAACGGGACCCCGGCGGTGCTCGAAACCCGCGAACCGCGTCGCGCCCCGGTTACGGCCTGAGCACGACGTCAGCGAGCTGGGTGCTCGCGCGCCCAGCGGACGATCCGGCTCGAGTCCGAGATCACCTCGCCGTCGTCCAAGACGAGGATCGGCACCTCGTTCGTGCCGCTCAGGCGCTTGATCTCGGCGCGGTCCTCGTTGCGGCTCGGGCGTGTCCAGAGAGCGAGGCGATAGCCCTTGACCGTGCGCAACTCATACTCGTGACCGGCCTCGTCGAGCGCCTTCGCGGCCCGGCCGCAGGGATGGCCGAGCGAGCCGAGGGACTTCTTCTGGCCGCAGGTGTAGAGGATCACGGCACGACCCTCTCACACCGGCGGGGCGGCGTCGAGGCTCAGCCGATTTCGTCGAGCCGGGCGATCACCGCGGGGACGTGCCGGAGGTAGGCCTCGTAGTCGAACACCGCGTCGACGTCGAGGTCGGGCGCCGCCGCCGCGATCAGCTCCTTGAAGTCCGTCTCCTCGTCCCAGGCTCGCTGCGCGTTCTCCTGGACCAGCCGGTAGGCGTCGTCGCGGGTGATCCCCGCCTCGACGAGGGCGGTCAGGGCGCGTTGGCTGAACAGCGCGCCGTGGGTGAGCTCGAGGTTCTCGCGCATGCGATCGGCGTGGACGGTCATCCCCTCGACCACTCGGGTCGCGAGGTGCTGCATGTAGTCGAGCGCGATCGTCGCGTCGGGAAGCACGATCCGCTCGGCACCGGAGTGCGAGATGTCGCGCTCGTGCCAGAGTGCGATGTTCTCCAGCCCGACCTGGGAATAGCCGCGCAGCACCCGCGCGAGACCCGTGATCCGCTCCGTGGTTATCGGGTTGCGCTTGTGCGGCATCGCCGAGGAGCCCTTCTGCCCGGAACCGAACGGCTCCTCGACCTCGCGCACCTCGGTGCGCTGCAGGTTCCGGACCTCCGTCGCGAATCGCTCGAGGCCGCCGCCGGCGATCGCGATCCGGGCCAGCAGGACGGAGTGGCGGTCCCGGGGCACAACCTGGGTGGAGACGTCCTCACGCCGCAGCCCGAGCCTCTCCATCACCCGTTCCTCGACGGCCGGCGGGACCGAGGCGTAGGTTCCGACCGCGCCGGAAAGCTTGCCCACGCGGAGCTGCTCGAAGGCGTCGGTGAGGCGCTCGAGGTTGCGGTGCGCCTCGAAGGCGAACCCGGCCAGCCGGAGCCCGAAGGTGGTTGGCTCTGCGTGAACCCCGTGGGTGCGGCCGACGCAGAGGGTCCCCGCATGCTCCTTCGCCTTCGCGATCAGCGCGTCGCGGTACGCCCGCGCGCCCGCCACGACGACCTCCCCGGCGGCCGCGAGCTGCAGCCCGAGCGCGGTGTCGAGCACGTCGGAGGACGTGAGGCCGTAGTGGAGCCAGCGACCGGGCTCGCCGATCGACTCCGAGACGACGTCGACGAAGGCGGCGACGTCGTGATTGGTGATCCGCTCGCGCTCGTCGACCGCCTCGACCGTGAACGATGCCCGCTCCCGGCAGGCGGCCGCATCCTCGGCGGGGACCACACCCTGGTCCGCCCAGGCGTCGGTCGCCGCCAGCTCGACCTCGAGCCACGTCTCGAGCTTTCGCTGCTGCGTCCAGACCGCGCCGATCTCGTCGCGCGTATATCGAGGGATCACGCCGTGATGATCCTCGCCGCCAGCAATCCTGCGTTCTTGGCCCCGTCGATCGCGACGCAGGCCACCGGCACCCCTGGGGGCATCTGCACCGCCGAGAGCAGCGCGTCGAGGCCGCCGAGGTTCTTGCCTGAGATCGGGACCCCGATCACGGGCAGGTCCGTCTTCGAGGCCGCGAAGCCCGGCAGCGCCGCCGACATCCCAGCGCCGGCGATGATCACCTTCAGGCCCCGAAGGCGCGCGTTCGTGCAGTACTCCGAGGTCGCATCGGGGTCGCGGTGGGCGCTCAGCACCCGCACCTCGTAGCTGATCCCGTGCTCGTGCAAAACCTCTCCCGCCGGCTGCATCTTCGGCTTGTCGTTCTTCGAGCCCATGATGATCCCGACGAGCGGCGCCGCGACCTCGATCTCCTCGAAGGCGGTCTCCACGTCGGGCATCGTCCCGACCGGGCGGTCGGGCGCTGGGCTCGCGGTCCCCCCGGGTTCGATCGTCTCCAAGTCCTCTCCTCTCGCGTTTCAACCGCTGGTGACGCCACCTGTGGCGCGGGCTGCGATGTCGTTTCGCATCTGCATCCCCTCGAACTTGATTCGCTGGGCGGCATCGTAGGCGCGATCCCGGGCGTCTGCGGGAGTCGGGCCCAGGCCGGTCACGTTGAGCACCCGGCCCCCGGCCGTGACGATCTGCCCGTCGACCTCGGCGGTCCCGGCGTGGGTGATCTCGAGTCCCTCCAGCGCCGCCGCATCGTCGAGGCCGGTGATCACGTCTCCCTTCGAGGACGAAGCCGGGTAGCCGGCCGAGGCGAGCACCACCGTCACGGCCCAGTCGTCCGCGAACTCCGCCTTCGCGTCGCCGAGGCCTCCCGGCTCGCGCGAGCCGAGGCAGAGTTGCAGCAGATCGGAGCGAAGCCGCGGCAGCACCGCTTGGGTCTCCGGGTCGCCGAAGCGGCAGTTGTACTCGAGCACCTTCGGCCCCTCGGCGGTCATCATCAACCCGGCGTAGAGCACCCCGCGGTAGGGGGTGCCGCGCCGGGCCATCGTCTCGACGATCGGGCGGTGGACCAAGTCCGCGAGCTGATCCACCTCGGCGTCGCCGAAGCCGGGGACCGGGGAGTAGCTGCCCATGCCCCCCGTGTTCGGGCCCTTGTCGCCGTCGCCGATCCGCTTGTAGTCCTGGGCGGGGGCGAGCGGGACCACGCTCTCGCCGTCGCAGAACGCGAGCAGCGACAGCTCCTCGCCGTCGAGGAACTGCTCAAGGATCACCTCGGTCTCACCGAAGCGCCGTTCCTTGAAGAAGACTTCGGCCGCACCGCCGGCCTCCGCCTCCGTCTCTGCGATGATCACGCCCTTGCCCGCGGCGAGGCCGTCGGCCTTCATCACCGCCGGGAACGAGGCCCCTGAGATCTCCCGGAGCGCCTCCTCGTGCGAGCGCAGCACCGTGTGCGAAGCGGTCGGGACGCCGGCTTCCTCCATCAGCTGCTTGGCGAACAGCTTGGATCCCTCCAACCGGGCCGCCTCCGCGCTGGGGCCGAAGGCGGCGATCCCGACGTCCTCGAGGGCGTCGACGAGCCCCTCCACCAGCGGGGCCTCAGGGCCGACGATCACCAGGTCGACGCCCTCCTCGCCGGCATCGGCGACGAGCGCGGGAATGTCGTCGGCCGGTATGTCGAGACAGCGTGCGTCGGCGGCGATCCCCGAGTTCCCGGGTGCGCAAAGGATCTCGGGGGCGGCGGGGGAGCGCGCGAGCGCACGCACGATCGCGTGCTCGCGCCCCCCGCCGCCGACGACGAGAACCCTCAAAGGGCCTTCGCCAGGTCCTCGGTCGGCAGCGCCGCGAGCGTCTGGCTGCTCATCGTTCCGCGTGAGCCGAGTTCGACCGAGACCTTGGCCATCGTCTTGTCGTCGGGGGCCTCGATGATCGTGATGAAGTCGTACTGGCCGAGCGTGGCCCACTGCTCCTTCACCGTGACCCCGAGCTGCTCGACCTCCTTGTTCACCTCCTGAACCCTGGTCGGGTTGTTCTTCAGCGTCTGGACCCCCTCCGGAGTCAGGTTGGTGAGCATCACATAGGTGGGCATGCGTTCTCTCCTCTGCGTCGCGTGGATGCTGGAGCCTTCTTTCTTTCATTTTCACCGCCCGAGTGCAATCTCGGCGATCGGCGCCGCTCGCGTACATTGCGCACAGGGTTCGTCCACTTGAAGGGAGATGATCGAGCGCGAATGCCCGAAGCAGCTCCGGAACACCCTGTAGTCGCCCGCTTCTACGACCGGATGGTCGCGAGCGCCGAGCGCGGCGGACTCGAGCAGATGCGCCGCTCGCTGCTGTCACAGGCGCGCGGCCGCACGCTCGAGATCGGCGCCGGCACGGGACTCAACCTTGCTCACTACACCGATGCGGTCAGCGAGCTCGTCCTCGCCGAGCCCGACCCCCACATGGCGACGAGGTTGCGCGACCGGATCCGGCAGGAGGGCACGGCGGCGGAGCAGGTGACCGTTATCGAGTCCGGGGCCGAGGAGCTGCCGTTCGACGACGGCAGTTTCGATACGGTCGTCTCGACGCTCGTGCTCTGCACCGTCCCGGACCCCGACCGGGCCCTGGCCGAGATGAGGAGGATGCTGGTCGAGGGCGGCGCGTTGCTGTTTCTCGAGCACGTCCGCAGCGAGTCTCGGCGGCTAGCGTGGTGGCAGGACCGGCTCGAGCGTCCCTGGGGGTTCATCGCAGGGGGCTGCCATCCGAACCGCCCAACCCACGACGCGCTCGCGAACGCCGGCTTTCAGATCGAGCAGCTCGACCACGAGGCCTTCCCGAAGGCCCTCTTCATCGTCCGCCCCCTGATCCGAGGAGTGGCCAGGCGACCCTAGAGCTCGTTGGCGCCACCGAGGGGGAGCCTCAGCATCCCTCCGGCCCGCGTCACGACCCGGCATCCCCGGAGGCGAAGCCGAGGAGATGCCGGTTGATACCGAAGGCGTCTATACCCGACGTTGGCGAGTCAGTCGTCGAACCCGGCGTGGATGTGGTCGCAGTGATCGGCCGCGGCGAACGCCGGGCCGGGGCCGTCGGCATCGAAGCAGAAGATCAGCTCGGTCGGGTGATAGGCGGGCGGCAGCTTCGCCAGCGCCTGCACCATCACACCGCAGGGGCTGGAGGGGTCCGTGACCGTGCACGGAACGCCGTCGATCGCTGCGATGTCGACCGCGCGGCCGAAGAAGTGGTTGGAGACGTTTCCGCTCGCCGTGTTCATCGAGTGATCGGAGCGCAGCGATGAGATCCGGATCTGGTGCTCCTGGCTGATCGCGGCGATCAGCGTCACCACCCGCGGGTCGATCGCGCCCTGCTGCAGGTCCCAGAGCTCGAGCGAGTTGGACAGCTCCAGGTTCTTCCAGTTGATCGGAATCGCCGTCGGGCCCGGCAACGCGACCGCGTAGGCGACGTTGCGAACACGGCACTTGGCCGTGAGCGGGCCGGCCTCGTCGAGCACCTCCTGCACGTACCAGGCGGCGTGGTTGTGCTCGAAGATCCCGGCTCGCAGGCTGCCCCGCGCCCACGCCATCCGCGCCAGCGTCGAGGCGGCATCGCCGGGGCTCTGGCGCCGGACGCGGCCGTCGCCGTCGCCGTCGACCGCGTAGCGCTCCCAGTTCCTGTCCGAGATGCCGAGCGGGCCGCGGGTGCGGAGCTCCTCGGGGCTCATCCCGCGCCCGTAGTCGGACTCGAGCCGCGCCACCGCCGCCAGCGCCCAGACGCCCTCCTCGCCGAGGTGATAGCGCCCCGACGCGTCCTCGAATGCCTCCAAGTAGGCGGCGGGGATGAGCTGCCGAACGCGCCGTGGCACCTCGCAGGAGAGCTCCTGTCGCGTCGGGACAAGCGACAGCCCGCCGAGCGGGCCGCCGGCGATGCCGCCGAAGCAGGCCGCCCTCGCGAGCACGTCGGCGACGTACCAGCCGGCGTGGTTGTAGGCAAAGATCGCCCCCTCGGGATCCTCGGGCATCCCCCCCGCGCGCAGGTACCGCGCCGCAGCGAAGATCGCGTCCTCGGGGTCGGCCGGGTCCCGGCGTCCGTCGCCGTTCGCGTCGACGCCGTAGGCGGCCCAGGTCGCCGGCATGAACTGCATCCAGCCGACCGCCCCGGCGCTGGAGGGGCCCTGGTTGACCCCGAAGCCGGTCTCGATCTCGTTGATCGCGGCGAGGATCGAGGGACCCGCGGGGCCGAGGCCGTACTCCTCGGAGGCCGCCTGGTAGATCGGGATCAGGAACGCCGGCGCCGCGGTCGGTCCGCAGGAGACGGGCGCCGGCAGCGGCTGCTCCGCGGCGGCCTGGTCCGTGGGATCGTCGCTGCCCTTCTCACCACTGCCCGCGGCGACACCGCCGCTCGGCCCGCCGGGGTTCTTTGGCTTCGCGGGCTTCTCAGGCTTGGCCGGCTTCGGTGCCGGCTTCGGCTTGACGGGTTTCGCGGGCTTCGGCGGCGGGAGCGGCTGGACCTGGGTCACCGGGGGATCCGGCGGCGCCGTGGTCGTCGGCGGGGGCGGATCGGGCGTGGTCTGGGCCGCCGCGCTGTGGGCGGCGAGCGCGGCCCCGACCAGGGTCGCGGCGACGGCGGTGCGGAACCGGCCCATCAGCCGAGCACCTCCGCCACCTGCCACCCCGCGGGCGTGTGACGGAGGGTGAGCCGCAACTCGCTCGCGGCCTGCATTCGCAGGAGCGAGACGCTCGCTTCGACCTCCTCGCCCTCGCGGTCGGCGAGCACGACGTTGAGCACCTCGGCCTTCGGCACGTCCGCGGAGGCCGGAAGGCGCGGCGGTTCCTCGCCGAGGGCCTTCGCGAGTGGATCCTGGGCGACGGCGGCGAACGTGGCGGCCGTCTCCCGGTCGGCGTCGCCGATCTCGTAGCGGACGAACGCACGCGCGAACCGCCAGGCCACCTCATCGGGGGGCGCCGAGGCGACGGGTGCGGCTGGAGCCGGGGGCACGGCCTGTGAGGCCGTGAGCTTCGCGGTCACGGCCGGCGCGGCGCCGTCCTGCCCCTGCTCGAAGTCCGGAGCGACGCCGCGCAGCGTCGGCTGCTCGCCGACGCCTGCCGAGCGCGTGACGGGGAGGCTGGAGCTCGCCAGCCGGGCTCCGTCGCCGCTCGCGCCCTCGCCGCCCTTACCGATCATCACGCCCGCGGAGCCGGCACCGACGGCGGCGACCACCGCCGCGGTCGCGAGCGCCGTCCGCATCGCCACACCCCCCTCGCGGTACGCGTCGGTGACCGGCCAAACGAGCTTCGTATCGATCAGTCGCTGCAGCGGCTCCATCGACGCCGCGGCGCGCAGCGCCCCTGCCCGTGCGGCGTCGGTTCCGCGCCACAGGACACGTTCCTCGAGCTCGAAGGCGAGGTCCGCCAGACGCTCCTCGGCGTCCTGGGCGGTCTCTGAGGCAGTCCACGCGGTTGCTTCCGCTCTCGAGCGCAGTCCCATACCCCGTCTATTCGTCCGCCCGGGCACTGAGCGGAATACCGAGAAGTTGGGGATGGACGTTTGCAGGAGCCCCTGCAGGGCGCCGGGGCCTCGATCAAGCCGGGCGCAGCCGCGGGTTAGGCGGCGGCTGCGGCGCGGCCGGGCTTCGCCGCGCCCGCCTTCTCGAAGACGAGCTCGCCGTCGCGCGCGTCGACCTTGACCACGTCCCCCTCCGAGAACTCACCCTCGAGCAGGCGCAGGGCGAGCTTGTCGACCAGCTGCTTTTGGATCACTCGCTGCAGCGGGCGGGCCCCGTAGGTCGGGTCGAACCCGAGGTTCCCGAGCAGTTCCCGGGCCTTTTCGGTGAGCTCGATCTCGATCCCGCGATCCTCGACGCGCCGGGCCAGGCGCTCGACCTGGATGTCGACGATCTGCATCAGCTCCTGCTTCGAGAGGCGATGGAAGATGACGATGTCGTCGACCCGGTTGAGGAACTCGGGCGGGAACGTCTGCGTGAGAGCCTCCTCGACCTGCTCGCGGATCTTCTCGTCGAGCGTCTCGGTGGCGATGTACTGCGACCCCACGTTCGAGGTCATGATCAGGACGGTGTTCTTGAAGTCGACGGTGCGGCCCTGGCCGTCGGTGAGGCGGCCGTCGTCCATGATCTGAAGCAGCGTGTTGAAGACGTCGGGGTGGGCCTTCTCGATCTCGTCGAGCAGGATCACGGAGTAGGGCCGGCGGCGAACCGCCTCGGTCAGCTGGCCTCCCTCCTCGTAGCCGACGTAGCCGGGCGGCGCTCCGATCAATCGGGCGACCGAGTGCTTCTCCATGTACTCGGACATGTCGATCCGGACCATCGCCTGCTCGGAGTCGAACATGAACTCCGCCAGCGCCCGCGCCAACTCCGTCTTGCCGACGCCGGTCGGACCGCAGAAGAGGAAGCTGCCGATCGGCTGGTTGGGATCGGCGAGGCCCGCACGGGAGCGCCGCAGGGCACCCGCGACCGCCTCGACCGCCTCGTCCTGACCGATCACCCGCTCGTGCAGCCGCTCCTCCATGTGGATCAGCTTCTCGACCTCGCCCTCCATCAGGCGCGAGACCGGGATACCGGTCCACTTGGCTACGACCTCCGCGACGTCCTCCTCGGTCACCTCCTCGGTCAGCATCGTGCCGCCCTGGCGGTGGAGCTCGGCGAGCTTGGCCTCCTGCTCGGCCAGAGTCCGCTCGAGCTCAGGGATCAGGCCGTAGCGAAGCTCGGCGGCGCGCTCGAGGTCGGCGGCGCGCTCGGCCCGCTCGGCGTCATGGTTCGCCTCGTCGAGCCTCGCCTTCGCGTCCTTGATCGCCTCGATCGCATCCTTCTCGTTCTGCCAGCGGGCCTTCATCTCGCTCGAGCGCTCGCGCAGCTCGGCGAGCTCTGACTCGATCGCCTCGCGGCGAGCCTTCGAAGCCTCGTCCTTCTCCTTCTTGAGCGCCTCGCGCTCGATCTCGAGCTGCTGGATGCGGCGCTCGAGGACGTCGATCTCGACCGGCATCGAGTCGATCTCGATCTTCAGCCGTGAGGCGGCCTCGTCGATCAGGTCGATCGCCTTGTCGGGGAGGAAGCGGTCGGCGATGTAACGCTCGGACAGGGTCGCGGCGGCGACGAGGGCGTTGTCCTGGATCCGGACGCCGTGGTGAACCTCGTAGCGCTCCTTCAACCCGCGCAGGATCGCGATCGTCGACTCGACGTCGGGCTCCCCGACGTAGATCGGCTGGAAGCGGCGCTCGAGCGCGGCGTCCTTCTCGATGTGCTTGCGGTACTCGTCGAGCGTGGTGGCGCCGACGGCGCGAAGCTCGCCGCGCGCCAGCATCGGCTTCAGCAGGTTCGATGCGTCGACGGCCCCCTCGGCGCCGCCGGCGCCGACGATCGTGTGAAGCTCGTCCATGAACAGGACGATCTGGCCCTCTGCCTCCTGGATCTCCTTGAGCACCGCCTTGAGGCGTTCCTCGAACTCGCCGCGGTACTTCGAGCCGGCGAGCAGGGCGCCGATGTCGAGCGCGATCACGCGGCGGTCGCGGAGCGACTCCGGCACGTCGCCGGACACGATTCGCTGGGCGAGGCCCTCGACGATCGCGGTCTTCCCGACCCCTGGATCACCGATCAGGACGGGGTTGTTCTTGGTCCGCCGCGAGAGCACCTGGATGACACGGCGGATCTCCTCGTCGCGCCCGATCACGGGATCGAGCTTGCCGCTCTCGGCCTCCGCGGTCAGGTCGCGCCCGTACTTCTCGAGCGCGCCGTAGCTGTCCTCGGGGTTCGGAGAGGTGACGCGATGCGGGCCCCGCACGTTCGAGATCGCGCTGAGCAGGACGGAACGCTCCGGCAGCAGCTCGCTGACCCCGGACTTGCCGTCCGCGAGGGCGAGCAGGAAGTGCTCGGTGGAGATGTACTCGTCCGACAGGCCCGTCGCCTCCTTCTCGGCCTGCTGGATGACCCAGACGAACTCCTTCGAGGGGCGGATCTCGGGGACCGTGTTCCCGCCCAGCTTGGGAAGCTGCTCGATCGCCTCGTTGACCCGCGCCCGCACCGCCTCGATGTCTTCCCCGAGCCGCTGGAGCACCGGGACGACCACGCCGTCCTCCTGCTCGAGCAGGGCGGAGAGGAGGTGCGCGGGCGCGACCTCCGGGTTGGCGTGCTCGGTGGCGAGCCGCTGCGCGGCGGCCACAGCCTCCTGTGACTTGATCGTGAAGCGGTCCTGTTGCATTGCCCCACTCTATCGGCTTGATAGGGGAAAGTAAAGAAATCTCAGTCCATGCGACTAAACCTTTATCGGACGATCAGGTGATTGCGGCCACGCCGTCCCAGCCGTACGATCCGGGCCGGCGCGAGCTGAGCGAGGGACAGAAAGGAGCACGGTGCCGGAATCGGGCCGGAAGCCGATGGAAACGACGATCGCGCGTAACGTGGAGACAAACCGCCGCCTGGTCGAGGCCTTCAACCGGGGCGGGCTGGAGGAGGCCCTCGAATACTTCGCGGAGGACGTCGAGGTCTACGACCCCGATCTTCCGGGCGAGCTTCGCGGACGCGATGCGATGGTCGGCACGATCGGCGAGGTCGTCCGCGCCTTCAAGTCGATCACGGTCAAGCGGCTCGACATGTACCCGGTCGGGGACCGGATCGTGTCGCTGATCCACACCGTCAGCCGCGGCGAGGGCCGACGTGGTGAGGTCGAGATCGACTTCCACGACGCTCACGTCGCCACCTTTCGCGACGGGCTCGTCAGCTACTGGCGGATCTACGGCGACTACCGCGAGGCGTTCTCGGACGTCGGGCTCGATCCCGATCATCCCGGCGAGCCATATCCCGAGGTCGAGCGGAGCTAGGCCGGCGGGCAGGCGGCGGTGCGTCCCGTCCCCGGGCAGATCGGTGCGACGATGCCGGGGCCGATGGCAGAGGCCCGATCGTACGCGCAGCCCCGAGCCGCCCGGCGCCGTGCGGTGCGGCGCCGCGCCGCGCTGCCGGTCTTGATCCTCGCCCTCGCCGTCGCCCTCGCCCCCGTCGCGGAAGCGAAGACCTGGCCATCCCAGCCGTACCCGGCCTCGAAGCGGGTCGCAGCGGCGCGGGAGTTCGCCGCGGCCGCGAGCGGGACCGTCGCGTTCGCGGTGATCGACTCCGACGGTGGGCTGCGCGGGTACGACGCCGGCGACGCGTTCAGCTCCGCGAGCGCCTCCAAGGCGCTGCTGCTGGCGGCGGAGCTGCGGCGGCTGCTGGCAGCCCACGAGCCACTCGACGCGGGCACGCGCTCGCTGCTGGAGTCGATGATCACGGCCTCGGACAACGACGCGGCGAGCGCGATCTACGCCCGCGTCGGTGACGCGGGGATGGATCAGGTCGCCGACGCGGCCGGGATGCGCTCGTTCTCCGTCGATCCCGGCTTCTGGGGCGGTGCCCAGCTGACCGCAGCCGACCTCGCCCGCTTCTACTTCCACCTCAACCACAACCTCGCCGGACCGTATCGGCGCTACGGCAAGCGGCTGCTCGCCCGCGTCGTCTCGAGCCAGCGCTGGGGAATCCCCGCGGCCGCGCCGCGGCGTTGGCGGGTCTATCTCAAGGGCGGCTGGCGCCCAGCCGGGATGGAGGGGACGACCGGCGCGGTCACCCATCAGGGCGCTCTCCTCGTCGACCGCTCGGGCCGCCGGGTCGGGCTCGCGATCCTGACCGACCTCGCGCCCGGGTCGACGAGCTACGCGATCCTCGAGGGGATCACCGAGCGCCTCCTTGCCGAGCCGCCGCAGACGCTTCGCTGGGTCGCCCCGTAGCGGCTGCCGGGCCGGCTAGCGCTGCTTCGAGCGGCGCCGGATCGAAACCCGAACCGGAGGGTGGTGCTCCGCCGAGTCCGGCTCGAGCGCCGAGCGGTACGCGCCGTACGGAACGAGCTCCCCCCCGGAGAGGTCGCGGAGGCGCTTCATCTCCTCAGCCATCCGCTTCTCCATCGCGTCGGCCCGCCTCCGGATCCGCGCCATCTCGGTCCGCATCCGCTCGACCGTGGCCTCCATCGCGAGGACGGTCTCGACTCCGGCGAGGTTGAGGCCCTCGTCGTTCGTCATCCGCTGGATCCGGCGCAGGCGCTCGACGTCGGCCTGGGAGTAGAGCCGGGTGTTCTTGGCTGAGCGCTTCGGTGTGATCAACCCGCGCGCCTCGTACATGCGGAGCGTCTGCGGGTGCATCGCGGCGAGCTCCGCAGCGACGGAGATCATGAACACCCCTCGCTCCTCGTCGATTCGCGCCTCGGCGTCGGTCCGCGCGCCGCGCTTCGCCGGCGATCGCCTGCTCTCGTCAGCTCGTGCCATCGCTCAGCTCACTTTCCCTGCTGTCCCGGACGCCCCGCCTGCCTGAGCAGGGCCTCGCGCGGGTCGCTTCCGTCCAGCTCCTCGGCGAGGCGATCGACCGCCTCTCGCTGCTCGGGGCTGAGATCGCTGGGGACGTCGACGTTGATCCGATAGTAGATGTCGCTGTTCCCGTTGCCGCTCGGCCGCGGGGCTCCCTCTCCGCGAAGGCGCTGCACGGTCCCGTGCTGGGTTCCGGGCTTGATCCGGATTCGCTTGCTGCCGTTCAGGGTCGGCACTTCGACCGTCGCTCCCTGGATCGCCTCGGTGACGGAGACGGGCAGGTCGACCTCGAGGTTGCCGTCCGGGCGCTGCCGAAAGACGGGCGAGGGAGTCACCCTGACGGTCACGTAGAGGTCGCCCGGCGGCCCTTCGCGATAGCCGGGCTCCCCCTTGCCCGCGACCCGGATCCGGTTGCCGTCGTGGACGCCGGCGGGGATGTTGACCCGGAAGCGCTTCGTCTCCTCGACCAACCCTGCGCCGTTGCAGGTCGGGCAGGGATCATCGATCAGCTCGCCGCGGCCGCCGCACTCGGGGCATGGCTGCGAGATCGAGAACAGGCCCTGGCTCTCGGTGTCCACCCCGGTGCCGCCACAGCGCGGGCAGACGCGGGGCGAGGTGCCCGGCCGGGCGCCGCTGCCGTGACAGGTCGGGCATTCGGTCGTGGTCGGGACCGCGACCGTGATCTGGGTCCCGCGCATCGCGTGGTCGAAGGAGATGTTGACCGCGGTCTCCAGGTCGCGGCCGCGCTGGGGCCGTGGCCCGGCGTCGCCGCCGCCCCTGTTGAACAAGGTCGAGAAGATGTCGCCCAGGTCCGAGGCGAAGCCGCCGCCCGGGAAGCCGCCCCGGCCGGCGCCGGCCCCTGCGAACATGCCGCCCGCGTCGTACTGCTTCCGCTTCTCCTCGTCGGAGAGCGTGTCGTGGGCCTGCTGGACCTCCTTGAACCGCTCCTCGGCCTCAGCATCATCGGGATTCCGATCCGGGTGGTACTGCCGGGCGAGATTGCGGTACGCCTTCTTGATCTCGTCCTGCGAGGCGGAGCGTGAGACGCCGAGCACCTCGTAGAAGTCACGGTTGGCCACGGCCGCCCCCTACTCGCTCACCACCACGCGGGCAGGTCGCAGCACCTGGCCGTCGAGGCGGTAACCCCGCTCGAGCGTCTCCACGACCGTGCCGGGCGTCGCGCCCTCCTGCGGGCGGGTCGAGAGAGCCTCGTGCCAGGCCGGGTCGAAGCGCTCGCCGACGGGGTCGTATGACTCGACGCCGGCGCGCTCGAGGATGCTCCGCAGCTCCGCCTCGACGAGGGCGACCCCGCGGGCGAGGGCCTCGTGCGCGGAGACCTCCTCGGTCGGGGCCTCCCCCTCGGCCTTCCTGACGCCCGCGGCGCTCAGCGCTCGCTCGAGGTTGTCGAGCACCGGGATCAGCTCCCGCGCGAGCGCCGCCTTGCCGCGCTCGGCGGCCTGGGCGGCCTCGTTCGTGACCCGCTTGCGGTAGTTGTCGAAATCGGCCTTGGTCCGCTGGGCGAGCGCCAGGTACTCGTTGCGCTCCTGCTCGACCTGGGCGAGCCGCTCCAGGTCCTTGTCGACCTGCCGCGAGGCCTCCTCCGCGGTCTGCCCGGTCTGCTCGGCTCCGTCCGCAGCCCGCTCGGGCCGCTCCTCGATCCTCTCTTCAGCCATCGGGCCTCCTTACGAAGAGGTCTTCTCTTCGTCGTCGACAACCTCGGCGTCGACGACCTCCTCGTCGGTGCCGCCGCCGTTGCTGCCGCCGGCGGACCCGTCGGTCGTGCCCGCGGCCTCCTGCTGGGAGGCCTGCTGGTAGACCTGCTCCGAGACACTGTGGAAGGCCGACTGCAGAGCGTCGGTCTTCGAGCGGATCTCGTCCGGGTTGTCGGAGCTGAGCGAGTCGCGCACGTCCTTGATCGCCGCCTCGATCTGGCTCTTGGCGCTCGAGTCGACCTGGTCGCCGAGCTCACCGAGCTGCTTCTCGGCCTGGTAGGCCGCGTTCTCGGCGATGTTGCGGGCCTCGGCCAGCTCGCGCTGGCGGCGGTCCTCGTCGGCGTGCGCCTCGGCGTCCTGGATCATCTGCTCGACCTCGGACTCGTCGAGCCCGGAGCCGCCCTTGATCTCGATCTTCTGCTCCTTGCCCGTCCCGAGGTCCTTGGCCGAGACGTGGAGGATGCCGTTCGCGTCGATGTCGAAGGTGACCTCAATCTGCGGCATTCCACGCGGGGCCGGCGGGATCCCGGTGAGCTGGAACTTGCCCAGGCTCTTGTTGCCCGAGGCCATCTCCCGCTCGCCCTGGAGCACGTGGACCTCGACCGAGGGCTGGTTGTCCTCGGCGGTCGAGAAGATCTCCGACTTCTTCGTCGGGATCGTCGTGTTGCGCTCGATCAACTTCGTCATCACCCCGCCCTTGGTCTCGATCCCGAGGGTGAGCGGGGTGACGTCGAGCAGCAGCACGTCCTTGACGTCGCCGGCCAGCACGCCCGCCTGGATCGCGGCGCCGATCGCGACGACCTCGTCCGGGTTGACGCCCTGGTGCGGGTCCTTGCCGGTCAGCTCCTTGACCTTCTCCTGGACCGCGGGCATCCGGGTCATGCCGCCGACCAGGATCACGTGATCGACTTCGCCGCCCGCGTCGGAGAGCGCCTGCTTGACTGGCCCGACCACGCGGTCGAGCAGGTCGGAGGTGAGCTCGCTCAGCTTCGCCCGGTTCAGCTTCATCTCCAGGTGCTTGGGCTCGCCCTCGACCGCGGTGATGAAGGGGAGGCTGATCTGCGTCTCCTGGGTGGCGGAGAGCTCGATCTTGGCCTTCTCGGCCGCCTCGTAGAGGCGCTGCAGGGCGCGCTTGTCCTGCGAGAGGTCGACACCCTGGTCCTTCTTGAACTCGGCAACGATCCAGTCGACGATCTTCGCGTCCCAGTTGTCGCCGCCGAGATGGTTGTCGCCCGAGGTCGCCTTCACCTCGAAGACGCCGTCGCCGATCTCGAGGATCGAGACGTCGAAGGTGCCGCCGCCGAGGTCGAAGACGAGGATGCGCTCATCGGAGGCCTCCTTGTCCAGACCGTAGGCGAGCGCGGCCGCGGTCGGCTCGTTGATGATGCGCTTCACGTCGAGGCCGGCGATCTTGCCGGCGTCCTTGGTCGCCTGGCGCTGATCGTCGTTGAAGTAGGCGGGAACGGTGATGACGGCGGAGTCGACGGCC
>DATADX010000063.1:0-60061 GCA_036258315.1 Solirubrobacterales bacterium | reverse complement strand
CCACGATCAGGGCCATCAGCCACAGGTTCACTCAGCCATCTCCCCGTAAGCCCAGAGCCATCCTAGTCTCGCACGACCCCGGCGTTTGCGAGCGCGCGATCTCGGGGATCACGCGCTCGGCAAGCTTCCCGGCGAGCGAGGCCTTGGCTGCGCGAACCCGTCGGGGATCGTGTTGGAGGCGGCGCTACGACCTCTGGATGAGAGAGACGAGTTTCTTGCCCTGCACTGATCGCTGGGTCCCTTCCTGACGGTTCCCGTGGGGCTTGACTCAGACCGCCCTGGTCAGCACCCCTGACCCTAGGCGGCTGCGCGCTTCATGCGCCTGGCCCTAGACCGACCGTCCATTGGCATCACAAGCCGAGGAGGCAGATCCCCGACTTCGCCCCGATGGACGGGAACCGCATTGCAGAGCGGGTTTCCGGGGATGCCGGAGGCAGGACTCGAACCTGCGACACGCGGATTATGATTCCGCTGCTCTAACCGACTGAGCTACTCCGGCGGGCGGTCAATCGTAGCGGCGGGCTACCTGGCCAGGGAATAGCGGAGCTCGACCATCCCCGAGTCGAAGACGCGGGTGCCGAGCAGGCGCATCGGTGTGTCGATCGGCGAGCTGAACAACGGCTTGCCCTCGGCCAGGGCGACCGGGACGATCGTCACGAATAGATCGTCGAGCAGACCCGCGTCGGCCAGCTGGGAGGCGACCGGGCCACCGCCCACGACCCAAAGGTCGCGGTCGCCCGCGGCCGCGACCATCTCGGGGTGGATGTCGGCGACGGGGCCGTCGTGGAAGCGGACGTCGGCGCCGTCGGCCTCCGGCAGGTTGCGGCTCGTCAGCACCCAGGTGGGGCGGTCGCCGTAGGGCCAGTCGTGGTCGAGGATGAACTCGTACGTCGCCGAGCCCATCACGAGCGCCCCGATCCCGTCGAGGAACGCGTCGATCGCTCCCTTGGTGCTCTCGCCCGGGCCGTCGTAGTTGGGCTCGAAGCCAGTCAGCCAGGCGATCCCGTCGTCGGAGTCGGCGATGTAGCCGTCGAGGGTCGCCGCGCAGAAGTACTGCGTCCTCGCCACACGCCGGATTCTGCCAGGCGTCCTTAAGCTGGTGGCATGGCTTCCGAGGAGCTCGATCGCGCCGTCGCCGCCGTCGTCCGCGATTGCCTCGGCGTGAAGCCCGGGGAGGAGGTGCTCGTCGTCGCGAACCCCGCGACCGAGGGGATCGGCGAGGCGATGCGGGCCGAGTCCGAGCGGGCCGGGGCGGACGCCGTCCTCGCCGTGATGGCGGAGCGGGCGACGCACGGGACCGAGCCGCCCGCCGGCGTCGCCGCCGCGATGGCAGCGGCCGACGTGGCGCTAGTTCCAACCGTGCAGTCGCTCTCACACACGGAGGCCCGCCGCGCCGCCACAGGGGCCGGCGCCCGGATTGCGACCCTCCCGAGCGTCACGGAGGAGATGCTGGCGAGGGTGATGAGCGCCGACATGGCGGAGCTGCGGCGCCGCGGGGATGAGGTGGCCCGGCGTCTCAGCGCCGCCTCCGAGGCGGTCTTCACGTGCCCGAACGGCAGCGATCTTCACGTCGACCTCGAGGGGCGAACCGGGCTCCCGGACGACGGGGTGCTGACGGAGCCGGGCGCGTTCGGCAACCTCCCGTGCGGCGAGGGATTCATCGCGCCGGCCGGCGGCGAGGGAACGCTGATCGTGGACGGCAGCCTCGCCGGGATCGGGCTCGCGGCCGAGCCCGTCGCGCTCGAGGTCGAGGCGGGCCACCTGACCTCGGCACGCGGGGGGCAGGGGATGGAGTTCATGGAGCTGCTCACCGCGTATGGCGAGGACGGGACCAACCTCGCGGAGCTCGGGATCGGCACGAACGAGAAGGCGATCCTGACCGGGATCATCCTCGAGGACGAGAAGATCCTCGGCACCGCGCACGTCGCCTTCGGCGCCTCTGCCCCGTTCGGGGGCAACGTCCAGGTGCCGATCCACCTCGATTGCATCGTCACCCGGCCCACGGTCGAGCTCGACGGCGAGCCGCTGATCCGCGACGGCGAACTGCTGGTCTGAGCGATGGATCGACTGGTCGCGGTCCCGAACTTCTCCGAAGGCAGGAGCGAGCGGGTGATCGACGCGCTTGGCGCGACCCTGGGCGGGTGCTCGCGGATCGTCAACGTGCACGCCGATCCCCAGCACAACCGCAGCGTGTTCACGGTCACCGGGAGCCCGGAAGAGGTCCGCAAGGCCATCGAGGAGGGAGCCGAGCACGCGCTCGAGCTGATCGATCTGCGCGGCCACCAGGGCCTGCATCCGCACGTCGGCGCGTTGGACGTCGCCCCGTTCGTGTGGCTCTCCGAGGAGCGGGACGAGACGGCCCGCGCGGCAGCGCTTGCGGCCGCCGAGAAGATCGCCGCCCTCGGGGTGCCGGTCTTCTTCTACGGCGACCTCGCGTCCAGCGAGGAGCGTCGCGAGCGCGCCTACTTCAGGCGCGGAGGGCCGACCGAGCTCGCGAGGCGGATGGCGTCCGGGGAGCTCATCCCGGACCTCGGCCCCTCCGAGCCGCATCCTCGTGCCGGCGCGACGCTGGTCACGGCGCGGCCCCCGCTCGTCGCCTTCAACATCGAGCTCGACACCCCGAATCCCGAGATCGCCCGCGCGGTCGCCGAGCGGCTGCGCGAGTCCGGCGGCGGGCTGCCCGGGGTGCGGGCGCTCGGACTGCCGCGCGATGGGGAGCGCGCCCAGGTCTCGATCAACATCCACGACGCCGCCGCGGTCACCCTGGCCCGGGTGATCGAGCGGGTCCGCGAGCTCGCCGCCGAGCACGGGGCCCGGCCCGTCGAGGCCGAGATCGTCGGGGTGGTCCCCGAGGCGGCGCTCGAGGGCTATCCGGACGACCCGCCGATCCGCGGCTTCGACGCCTCCCAGCACGTCCTCGAGCGCGTCGTCGTCCCGGACCGCTGAGCCCGCCGGCTTCGACGCCGGCCGCTAGATTGAGGGCGTGGCCCAGACGAAGCGCAAGCGCCGGCGCAAGCATCGCGGCACCCAGGGGGGCCGCGTCGACACGCGGCCGAAGGGCCGTCCCCGCAACCGCGCCGAGGCGCGCCAGCGGGCGCAGGCGCGCCGCTCGGGAAGCTCCCCGCGGCAGGCCCGCGGCTCCGGCGACCCCTCGCCCCCGACCTGGCGCAGCGCCTTCAACAAGGGCCTGATCGCGGCGGTGATCTTTTTCGCGCTGCTCGCGATCCTGTTCAGCCGCCCGATCGCGGCCTCGGCCGGGATCGCGGCCTTCATGCTCGCCTTCTATGTCCCGATGGCCTACTACACCGACCGCTTCTTCTTCAACCGCGCGCTCCGCAGGCGACAGCAGGAGCAGCAGGCGCGGGCGCAGGGCCGGGCGGAGTAGCCCGCGGCCCCCCGGGCGGCGGCTACCCTGAGCGCGATGGACGCGCGCATGTTCACAGTCGGCATGATCCAGGAGAACTGCTTCCTGTTCCGCGCCGACGGCGCGGAGCGGGCCCTGCTCGTCGATCCCGGCGACGAGGCCGAGAGGATCCTCGCCGCCGCCGAGGAGCTCGGCGTCGAGATCGAGGCGATCCTGCTCACCCACACGCACTTCGATCACGTCGGCGCCGTCGCCCCGGTGGCGAGGGCGACGGGGGCCCCGGTCTGGTGCCCCGAGCTCGAGGTGCCGGTGCTCGCCGACATCAATGCCTGGACGCCGCCCGGGTTCGGGCCCTTCGAGAGCTACGACGCCGACCACACGGTCTCGGGAGGCGAGAGGCTCGAGCTCGCCGGGCTCGAGATCGACGTCATCTTCACGCCGGGCCACAGCCCCGGCCACGTCAGCTACTCGGTCCCCTCCGGGCAGGCGCTGTTCTCCGGCGACGTGCTCTTCCAGGGCTCGATCGGGCGGACCGATCTCCCGGGAGGGGACGGCCCGACCCTGATGCGTTCGATCCGCGAGCTCGTCGAGTCGCTGCCGCCCGAGACCCGGGTCCACCCGGGCCACATGGGGCTGACCACGCTTGGAGCCGAGCGGGCGACCAACCCGTTCCTGCTCGAGCTGGCGCGCTAGTCCCCGTCCGGGCGGGCGGCGAAAGTAAGGTCGCCACGATGAGCGACAGGATCAAGGCGCCGCGCGGCACCTTCGACGTGCTGCCAGAGCAGCAGGCGGCGCGCCGCCGGATCGAGGAGACCGCCCGCGGGCTCCTCGAGGAGGCCGGTTACGGGCGGATCGACACGCCCGTCTTCGAGGAGACCGAGCTGTTCGCGCGCGGCGTGGGGGAGGCGACCGAGGTCGTCCAGAAGCAGATGTTCACCTTCGAGGACCAGGGCGGCCGCAGCCTCACGCTCCGCCCCGAGGCCACGGCCGCGATTTGCCGCGCCTACATCGAGCACGGGATGCAGACCCGGCCACAGCCGGTGAAGCTGTGGAGCTCGGGGCCGTTCTTCCGGCACGAGCGCCCGCAGGCCGGCCGCTACCGCCAGTTCCACCAGATCGACGCCGAGGCGATCGGGTCGGACTCGCCGTTGGTGGACGCCGAGCTGATCCTGCTGGTCTGGGACCTGATCACTCGGCTGGGGGTCGAGGGCGTCGAGCTCCGGCTCGGCAGCCTCGGCTCTCCCGAGGCGCGCGCGGCCTACGCGGAGGAGCTGCGCTCGTTCCTGCGCGGCCGCGAGGGCGAGCTCGCGAAGGAGGTCCGCGATCGGATCGACCTGAACCCGCTTCGCGCCTTCGACTCGGCCGACGAGGGCACGCAGGCCGTTATGGCCGACGCCCCGCTTCTCCTCGACCGGCTCGAGGGCGAGGACGCCGCACGGGTCGCAGCGGTGCGGGAGCTGCTCGACCGCGCCGGCGTCCCGTACAAGGTCGATGCGACGATGGTCCGCGGCCTCGACTACTACGCCCACACGATCTTCGAGCTCCACTGCGACCGCCTCGGCGCCCAGTCCCAGGTCGGCGGCGGCGGCCGTTACGACGGCCTGATCGAAGCGCTCGGCGGGCCCGCGACGCCGGCCAGCGGCTGGGCGGTGGGCGTGGAGCGGCTCGCGCTCGCGCTCGGCGAGGAGGATCGCCCGCCGACGGTCGACGTGTTCATCGTCGCGGACGAGGGCGCGCGCGAACGGGCGCTCGCGCTTGCGACCGAGCTGCGGCGCGCCGGCATCTCGACGGACCTCGACCTCGCGGGGCGCTCGCTGAAGGGGCAGATGAAGCAGGCCGACCGGTCGGGCGCCCGCCAAGCGGTGCTGCTCGAGGGGAATGCGGCGCACCTCCGCGACATGGTCACCGGCGAGCAGCGCGACGCCGATCTCACGAGCCCGGTCGAGGAGCTTCGCGCCGCGCTCGCGCAGGGCCCGGAAGAGGGCTGAGCGGACATACTGCGGCGGGCGATGTCTGCGGAGAGCGGCGACTTCCCGGCCCTGCGGCCGAATCGGTACCGCGACGCCTGGTGCGGCCAGGTGCTGCCGGACCGCGTCGGGTCCGAGGTCCGGGTGGCGGGCTGGGTGCACCGGCGCCGCGACCACGGCGGGCTCGTCTTCATCGACCTGCGCGACCGCACGGGCATCGTCCAGCTCGTCTTCAACCCCGACGAGGCCGGCGACGCGTTCGAGCTGGGACACAGGCTGCGCGCCGAGGACGTGCTCAGCGTCCGCGGCCCGGTCGTGAAGCGCGACCCCGAGACCGTCAACCCGAAGATGCCGACCGGCGAGGTCGAGGTCAGGGTCGCGGAGGCCGAGCTGCTCGCCGACGCCAAGACACCGCCGTTCGAGGTCGAGTCCTTCTCGGGCGAGGTGAGCGAGGACACCCGGCTGCGCTACCGCTACCTCGACCTGCGGCGCGACCGGATGCAGGAGGCGATCGCGCTCCGCCACAGGGTCACCCAGGCGATGCGCGAGTTCCTCTCCGCCGAGGGCTTCCTCGAGATCGAGACGCCGATGCTGACGCGGTCGACCCCGGAGGGCGCCCGCGACTTCCTCGTCCCGAGCCGGCTTCAGCCCGGGAGGTTCTACGCGCTCCCGCAGTCACCGCAGCTGTTCAAGCAGCTGCTGATGATCGGCGGCTTCGAGCGCTACTTCCAGATCGTGCGCTGCTTCCGCGACGAGGACTTCCGCGCCGACCGCCAGCCCGACTTCACCCAGCTCGACATCGAGCTCTCCTTCGTCGGGGTCGACGACGTCCTCGAGCTGAACGAACGCCTGCTGGCCGCCGTGCTGGCGGTGGCCGGGATCGAGCTCGAGCTGCCGCTGCCGCGGGTGCCGTATCACGAAGCGGTCGCGCGCTACGGGACGGATCGGCCGGACCTCCGCTTCGGCCTCGAGATGGAGGAGCTGACCGACGTGTTCGCGGCCACCGAGTTCAAGGCCTTCCGCAGCGCGATCGAGGGCGGCGCCGTGGTCAGGGCGCTCAACGCCGGCGGCCACGACCTCTCCCGCGCCCAGCTCGACGGGCTCGTCGCCGAGGCCCAGGAGCTCGGCGCCAAGGGGCTCGTCTGGGCCGTCGTCGAGGGCGAGGGCTGGCGCTCGCCGGTGGCCAAGTTCCTGTCGGCCGCCGAGATCGGCGCCGCGAACGAGCGCCTCGGCGCTTCCGGGGGCGACGTGCTGCTGCTCGTCGCGGACAGCCCGGCGACGTCGGCTGCGGTGCTCGGTCAGCTGCGCCAGCGGCTCGGCGAGCGGCTCGGCCTGATCGACCCCGGCCGCAACGCGCTCGCCTGGATCGTCGACTGGCCGCTGCTCGGCTGGAACGAGGAGGAGGGCCGCTGGGATCCTCTCCACCACCCCTTCACGTCGCCGGACGGGGAGCTTGACCCCGACGACCCGGGGGCCGCCCGGGCCAAGGCATACGATGTCGTCTGGAACGGATGGGAGATCGGCGGTGGCTCGATCCGCATCAGCGACCCGGATGTTCAACGCAAAGCGTTCGCCGCAATCGGAATCGACGAAGCGAAGGCCGAGGAGCGGTTCGGGTTCCTGCTCGAAGCACTCCGCTACGGCGCGCCGCCCCACGGCGGCATCGCCTACGGCCTCGACCGGATCGTGGCGCTGCTGCACCGGTCGGAGTCGATCCGCGACGTGATCGCGTTCCCGAAGGCGGCGTCGGGCACCGACCCGCTCACCGGTGCGCCCGCGCCGGTCGATGAGCGCCAGCTCGCCGAGCTGGGCCTGGCCCGGAAGGCACGCCCGCGCGCCCCGGGGGACGGAACGAGCTGATGGTGGACCGTCCGCCCTTCGATCCCGACGACGAGCTGGACTTCGACTTCGAGGCCAGCCGCCAGCGGTGGAGGGAGCGGACCGACGAGCACGCGATCAGCCGGCGCGCCGGCGAAGAGCGGGCCGACGACGAGAGCGGCGAGCGGGCTGACGACGAGAGCGGCGAGGTCGGGGGCGACGACAACGAGCCCGCCGGGGGCCGCGAGGACCCGACCACGGGCGAGCGCGCCGCGGGCAGCCGCCGCGGCCGCCGTCCGCGGCGCCGGTCGGCGTTCACATTCGGGCGCAGGCGCCGCCGCCGGGCCACCGCCGAGCGACGCGCCCGGCGAGCAGAGACCGGCGACCGCCGGGCGATCGGCGTCGGGGCGGGGGGGCGGGGGACCGCCGGTCCCGACACCACGGAGCGCCGCCGGCTCCGTGACGACCCGTTCACGCCGGCCGAGGTGCCGGTCCCGGTTGAGCGCCGCCGCCACCGCCGCGACCTCCCGGCGAAGGTCCGCCGCCGCCAGGCGCTCGCGATCGGCGCGGTTGCCGTGCTGGTCGTCGGCGGCGCGATCCTCCTGTTCTCAGGCGGGGGCGGGGACGAGGAGCAGCCGCTCGCGCTGAAGCGCCTCGTCGGCCAGACGGTCGTCGGCACGCTCGATCAGAACGGGGTCGACGCGAAGCTCACGCGTCGCGTCCGCAAGGGCCAGGTCGGCGGACTGATCGTGGAGCAACGCGACCAGGCCATCGTCCAGCAGGACATCGCCACATTGCAGGAGGCCGCCAGCGCGGGAGGCAATCCCCCGTTGCTGGTGATGGTCGACCAGGAGGGAGGCGACGTGAAGGACCTCCCGAACGGCCCGCCCGAGCTCTCGCCCCGCGAGCTCGGCCAAACGGGGGACGCGGATGCCGCGCGCGGCGAGGGCGAGCAGACCGGCTCTTTCCTGAGGGGCGTCGGCGTCAACGTCGACCTCGCCCCCGTGCTCGACGTCGAGCTGCCGCGGACCGCCGACACGATCGCCGAGCGCACCTTCGGCGACGACCCCGCGCTGGTGGCCGAGCTGGGCACGGCGTTCATCGAGGGTCTGCAGTCGCAGGGGGTGGCGGCGACCGCGAAGCACTTCCCGGGCCTCGGGCCGGCGACGATCAACACCGACTTCAGCCCGGTCACGATCGCCGCCCCGGCCGAGGAACTCGACGCGGCGTTGCAGCCGTTTGAGGCGGCGATCGCCGGCGGTGTGCAGCTGATGATGGTGTCGTCGGCCTCGTACCCGAGCCTCGGCTCGGAGAAGCCCGGCGCGTTCGCGAGGCCGGTCGTTCAAGGCCTGCTGCGGGACGATCTCGGCTTCGACGGGGTGGTGATCACGGACGACCTGCAGAGCATCGCGATGGTGGAGCAGACGAAGTCGACGGCCAACGCCGCGATTGCGGCGATCTCGGCGGGCTGCGACCTCGTCCTCTACGCCCGCAACGCGCAGGGGTCGGTGGCTGCGTTCAACGCCGTCACCCAGGCCGCCAAGGACGGGCGGCTCACCCGCGACCGGCTGCAGCAGTCGTATGACCGCATCATCCAGCTCAAGTCAGAGCTGGCGCCCACGTAGTCACTCGACGATCAAAGGGAGACCATGAGAGAGCTGCTCGCACCTGACGACACGCGCGACGTGCTGAGAGCACTCGGCGGCGTGCTGCTCGGCATCGGCGTCCTGATGCTCATCCTCCGCCGTGACGAGGACCCCGGCGACTTCCTCACCTTCGTTCTCTACGCGGTCGCTGCCGCCTACCTGTACGGCGCGGTGTTCTCGGATCGCTACACGAACGGGACCCGGCCCTGGGCCGCGGTCAACAGCGTCTTCGGGCTGCTGTTCGTTCCGCTGGCGCTCGGGGAGTTCGTCGACCTCGTCGGCGGAGACTCGGGCAGCAGCCTGAACGTGTTCTGGATCTTCGGCGTCACCGCGGCGCTCGGGTTCTACGCCGGATCCGTGAAGGGGGTCCGCTTCCAGCTCCTCGCGGGCTCGATCGCGACGATCATCGCCTGGTCGGCGCTCTGGAACGAGCTGCTCGGCGACGAGGGGATCGGCGGGCACTTCGGCACCTACCGGGGGCTGCTCGGAATCCTCTCGATCATCCTGCTGGTCGGCGCCCTCTATCTGTGGCGCCAGGGCCCCGATACCCGCGTAGTCGGGACGGCGGTGGAGCCGGCCGGCGACCAGGGCCTCTTGAAGGCATCCGAGCTGCTCACGGGCGCCGGGATCTCGGCGGTGATTGCCTGCAGCCTCGGGATCAGCTCCGTCGCCCAGTTCGCCGTGCCGTTCGGTCTCGGAGAGATCACCGTGGTGCGGACCTCGTCGACGTGGGACGTCCTGCTGCTGCTCGTTTCGCTTGGGGTGATCGGCCTCGCGGCCGGGATCGGGGTCCGCGGTCCCGCCTACGTGGGCGCGGTCGGGCTCGGCCTGTTCCTGCTGATCGTGGGGCTTGACCTGAACGAGGGGGCGGACGCCCAACCCGACAAGATCGGGCTGTGGCCGGCCGTCCTGCTCGTGATCGGCGGCCTGCTGACCTCGCTCAGCCTGCTCCGGGAGGCGAGCCTCGGCGACGGGCCGCGTCAGTTCGTCGACAGCCTGCGTGGTGGAGGGGCTGAACGGCCCCGCTGACACTGACGAGCTCGTTCGCCGCTTCCTGATCGCCCTCAGCGGAGGGGACCGGGCGGCGGTGGGCGACCTCGTCCACCCCGAGGTCGAGATCCGGACCGAGCGCACCGTCCACCGCGGGCGCGTCGCGGCGATGGCGTGGTCGGGCAAGACCTTCGACCACCTGGTCCGCCGCTACGTGCCCGTCGAGATCGAGCATCGACCGGGCGGCGTCCTCGTCCACGCAGAGCTCCAGTACGTCTGGCGGGACTCGGACGAGGTCGGCGACCGCTCTCACGTCGCGATCGAGCTCGGCATCCGCGACGGCCTGATCTCGTCCTGGTACCTGCTCGACGAGCCCGAGGACGCCGCTCCCGAGTAGCGACCGGCCGCTGCTACCTTGTCCTGAGGCTCGAGCCCGTGCGCGAGCCGCTCCATAAGTTGACCCAACACAACGTGCTTGGGGGTCGATTTCCGGCGCGGCCCACCGTGGTTTCGTCGGTAGACACCCACCTGTTCGACAGGGTTTCCAAGCGGGGGCGGTAACGGCGGGCTGGAGCCTCTTCCATGCGCGAGGCTCTCGAGCACTACCTGGCCGACGCGTCGCGGCGCGGGCCCGTCCCCGAGGCCGGCCACACCGGCTCGGCCGGCGGCGCGCCATGCGGCGACCTCGTGCGGATCTCGCTGCTCGTCTCCGACGGCAGGGTCGCGCGCGTCACCCACGCTGCCGAGGGCTGCGCGGCGGCGCGAGCGGCCGGGGCCGCCGCCGCCGAGGTCGCGGACGGCAACCGGCTCCTCGACGTCGCCCGGATCGGCCCCGAGGAGATCGCCGACGAGCTCGGCGGGCTCGCGGGAACCCACCGCCACGCCGCGGACCTCGCGGCCGACGCGCTCCACCGCGCCCTTTCGGCGGTCGCCCGCTCGGGGGAGCTGCTCGCCGATCCTCCCGGTCGCGGACGACCTCGCGTCCTCGTTGCGCTCAGCGGCGGAGTCGACTCGGCGGTCGCGGCGTTGTTCGCGCGCCAGCGCGGGGCCGAGGTGGTCGCGGTCACGCTCAAGCTCTGGGCGGACCGCCGCACCGACGGCGAGCGCAGCTGCTGCTCCCCCGAGGCGGTGGTGTCCGCCCGCCGGGTCGCACACTCGCTCGGGATCCCGCACCTGACGCTCGACCTCGAGCCCGAGTTCCGTGCCGGCGTGGTGACCCCGTTCATCGAGGGCTACGCGGCCGGACGGACCCCGAACCCGTGCGTGCTCTGCAACGGCGAGGTCAGGATCGACGCGATGATCGCGCTCGCGGACCGGGTCGGCGCCGAGGCGCTGGCGACCGGTCATTACGCGGACCTTCGCGACGACGGCGAGGGCCCCCTGCTCGCGCAGCCCGCGGACGCCGCGAAGGACCAGACCTACATGCTCGCGGCGCTCGCGCCGTCCTCGCTGCGACGGCTGCGCTTCCCCCTGGCCGCGATCACCAAGGCCGAGGTCCGCGAGACGGCGGGGCGCCATCGGCTCGAGGTCGCAGGGAGGGCGGAGAGCCAGGACCTCTGCTTCCTCGCGGGGCAGGGGAAGCGAGCCTTCCTCCGCGAGCACGCGGGGCTGGACGATCGCCTGGGCGAGCTCGTCGATCCAGGCGGGGAGGTCCTCGGCGAGCACCGCGGCCACCACAACTTCACGATCGGCCAGCGGCGCGGGCTCGGCGTCGCCTCGCACGAGCCGCTCTACGTGCTCCAGACCGACGCCGCGAGCAACCGCGTCACCGTCGGGCCTCGCGAGGCGCTCGCGACCGACCGGCTCCGGATCCGGGGAGCGCGCCTTCACCGGCGGCCCGAGCGGGTCAAGGCGGCGCGGCTCCGCTACCACGCCCGCTCCCACGCGTGCCAGGTCGAGCCCGGGGCCGACGGCGAGGCCACGATCGCCTTCGGCGAGCCGGTCGGCCGCGTCGCGCCCGGCCAGCTCGCGTGCCTGATGGACGGCGACCTCGTGGTCGGCCACGGCACCGTCGCCTGAGCAGGGCTCCCACCTCCTTTGTGGGCTTTACATTCCCCGTCGCGGCGGGTTCGGCTCCGACTACGACCCCCTGTTCGGCCCCGCGACCATCCCCGGCGTGATCACGCCGATGCAGGCCTTGCGACCTGATGGCGAAGCCGGGGGCCGGGTTGAGCGGCCCTCGCTTCTTAGACTGGTGGCGTGACCAGCGACGAGATCCGCCGCACCTTCTTGCGATTCTTCGAGGAGCGCGGGCACCTGATCGTGCCCTCGGCGCCGCTCGTCCCATCGGCGCACGATCCCTCGGTGCTGCTGACTACGGCCGGGATGCAGCCCTTCAAGCCCTACTTCCTCGGCCGGGAGGAGCCGCCGGCGCGGCGGATCGCCGACGTGCAGCGCTGCTTCCGGACCACGGACATCGAGCAGGTCGGCAACACCGCGCGGCACCTCACCTTCTTCGAGATGCTCGGCAACTGGAGCTTCGGCGACTACTTCAAGGAGCAGTCGATCCCCTGGGGCTGGGAGCTCTCGACCGAGGGCTTCGGCCTCGATCCCGAGCGGATCTGGGCGACGGTCTTCCAGGGCGACCAGGAGCTCGAACTCGGGGCGGACACCGAGGCGATCGAGATCTGGCGCCAGGTCGGCCTCCCCGACGAGCGGATCGTGCTGCTGCCACGCTCGGAGAACTTCTGGCAGGCGGGGCCGACCGGGCCCTGCGGGCCGTGCTCTGAGCTCTACCTCGACCGCGGCGAGCGGTTCGGCGAGCCCGGCGACCGCCCCGGCGACGACACCGACAGGTTCGTCGAGTACTGGAACCACGTGTTCATGACCTACGACCTCGCGGAGGACGGGACGCTCACCGAGCTGCCGATGAAGAACATCGACACGGGGATGGGAGTCGAGCGGATGGCGGCGATCCTCCAGGACGTCGACTCCGTCTTCGACACCGACATGCTGCATCCGCTGATCGACCTCGCCGAGGAGCTGTCCGGGCGCGCCTACGACGAGGGAGGGGCGACGACGCGCGCGATGCGGATCATCGCCGATCACTCGCGCGGGACCGCGGCGCTGATCGCGGACGGCGTCGTCCCCTCGAACGAGGAGCGCGGCTACGTGCTGCGCCGGATCATGCGCCGCGCGATCCAGCAGGGCCGCACGATCGGGCTCGAGCCTCCCTTCCTCGACCGGTTCGCCGACCGGGCCCTGGAGCTGCTCGCCCCGGCCTATCCGGAGCTCGCCGTCCACCGGAACGAGGTGGGTCGCTGGGTGCGCGACGAGGAGCAGAGCTTCGGCCGCACCCTCGACCGCGGCACGCAGATGCTGCGCGAGCTGATCGAGAGCGCAAAGGAGCAGGGCACCTCCTGGGTCGACGCAGCCGACGCCTTCCGCCTTCATGACACCTACGGGTTCCCGTACGACCTGACGCGGGAGCTGCTCGCCGAGGAGGGCCTGTCGGTCGACGACCAGGGGTTCGAGGAGCTGATGGAGGAGCAGCGCAGCCGGGCGCGGATGGGGAGCGCCACGGCGCACGGCTCCGAGGACCACCACGGCGCGGTGCTCGCCTTCGCCTCCGAAGCGCCCCCGTCGCGGTTCGTCGGCTACGAGAAGCTCCGCGCCGAGACCAGCGTGCTCGCCGCCCAGCAGGACGACGGCCGGGTGCTCGCGAAGCTCGAGGAGAGCCCGTTCTACGCGGAGGGCGGCGGCCAGGTCGCCGACTCGGGCCTCGTCCGCTGGGAGGGCGGGTCGGCGCGGGTCGCGGACGTCTACCGGCTCGGCGAGGACCAGGCGCTCGCCCTCGAGCCCGAGGACGGGCTCCCGCCCGAGCCGGGCGCCCAGGTCGAGGCCGAGGTCGAGTGGGCGACCCGGCACGCGACGATGCGGAACCACACGGCGACCCACCTCCTGCATGCGGCGCTCCGTGAGCGGCTCGGGCCGCACGTCCGCCAGGCCGGCTCCGCCGTCCGGCCCGACAAGCTTCGCTTCGACTTCACCCACGGCGCCGCCTTGACCACCGAGGAGTTGCGCGACGTCGGCGACATCGTCAACGAGTGGATCAAGCAGAGCCGCCCCGTCCGGGCCCTGCAGATGTCCCGCGCCGAGGCCGAGCGGCTCGGTGCGATGGCCCTGTTCGGCGAGAAGTACGGCGAGTGGGTCCGCGTGGTCGAGGTCGAGGGGGTCTCGCGCGAGCTCTGCGGCGGCACCCACGTCGCCAGCACCGCCGAGATCGGGATCCTTGCGATCAGCCACGAGGGCTCGAGCGCCGCGAACGTGCGCCGGATCGAGGCGCTGACCGGCCCCGCCGGGATCGACTGGTTCCGCGGGCGGTCACGCGCCCTCAGCGAGGTCGGCCGGGTGCTGGGCGCCGAGCAGGACCCCGTTGCCGGCGCGCACCGCGCGCGCGACCGGATCGAGCAGCTGGAACAGCAGCTGCGGCGCGCCGGCAGCGAGCGCGCCGACGCGCGCGAGGAGGAGATCGCGGCAGGGGGCGAGCGCGTCGGTGACGTGCTGGTCGTCGTCGGGCGGGTCGAGGACGCCGACCAGCGGGCGATGCTCGACCTCGCCGACCGGATCAAGTCGAGGGCGGGCGACGCCGCGGTGGTGCTCGGCGGGGCCGCCGATGCCAAGGTCGCGCTGGTCGCGAGCTTCGCGGACAGCGTCGTCGAGCGCGGCCTATCCGCGGTCGACGTCGTCCGCGCTGCCGCCGAGCTGGTCGGGGGCGGCGGCGGCGGGCGTCCGAACGCGGCCCAGGCGGGCGGACGCGACCCCGCCAGGCTCGACGACGCGCTCGCCGCGGCGCGCGCGGAGATCGCCGCGAAGCTCGCCGAATAGCCCGCCGCGCAACCTCGCGCCCAGTATTTAGGTGTTGTCAATAAGGTGTTTCAAACCGCTGCAAGTGGATATGTTCCGTGCGGTTCGTCGAATCCAGATCTTCTGGGGAAATGGAGAGCAGATGAAGTACCTGGGGAAGCTGTCGATGGTGGCGGTCGCGAGCGCGCTCGTGATCGGCGGGCTCGTCGCCTGCGGTGGCGACGACGACGACGGCGGCGGGGGCGGTGCTGCGACCGAGGGCGGCGAGATCAACATCACCGCGACCTCGTTCCCCGACCACATCGACCCGCAGCTCTCCTACACGCTGGAGGGATGGGAGGTGCTCTGGAACGTCTACGTCCCCCTGCTCACCTACAAGCACGTCGCGGGTGAGGAAGGGACCCAGGTCGTCCCCGGGCTCGCCGAGGCGATGCCGGAGATCTCCCCGGACGGCAAGACCTACACGCTGACGCTTCGCAAGAACATGAAGTACTCCGACGGGACGCCGATCAAGGCGTCCGACTTCACCTTCGCGATCGAGCGCCTGTTCGACGTCGACTCGGGCGGCTCGGTCTTCTACGAGACGATCGTCGGAGCCGAGGAGTACGCGGACGGCAAAGCGGGCACGATCACCGGCATCCAGGCGAACGACCAGACCGGCGAGATCGTGATCAACCTGACCGAGCCGAACGGGACCTTCCCGAACATCCTCGGCCTGATGTTCGCGGCGCCGGTACCCCAGAACACGGTCAAGGACAAGGACGCGACGAACGACCCGCCGCCCTCGAGCGGCCCGTTCGTGATCACCTCGGTCGACGCGCCTCGCTCCCTGGTGATGGAGAGCAACCCGCAGTTCCAGACGGTCCAGGACGCCGGCGCCAGCGAGGTCGCCGACGCCCATGTCGACAAGATCACCCTCACCCAGAACAAGAGCAACACCAATCAGGTGACCGGCGTGATCCAGGGCGACATCGACTTCATGATCGATCCGCCGATCGCGGACCGGCTGCCGGAGGTGGAACAGCAGTACTCGGACCGATTCCGGTTCGAGGAGTCGATCAACACCTACTACTTCTGGATGAACACCCAGACGCCGCCGTTCAACGATCTCAAGGTGCGCCAGGCGGTGAACTACGCGGTCGACCCCGAGGCTGTGAACCGGATCTTCGGCGGCCGCCTACACGAGGACCAGCAGATCCTGCCGCCGGGGATGCCGGGCTACCAGGACTACGAGGACCTCTATCCCGGTCCCGACATGGAGCGGGCGCAGCAGCTCCTCGCCGAGGCGAATCCGGCGGACAAGGACATCACCGTCTGGACCAACGACGAGCCCGACCGGAAGCGGATCGGCGAGTACTACGCCGACCTGCTCAACCAGCTCGGGTTCAACGCGACGCTACGGATCATCTCGGGCGACGTCTACTTCACGACGATCGGTAACGAGAAGACGCCGGATCTGGATACGGGGTTCGGGAACTGGTTCCAGGACTTCCCCCATCCGGACGATTTCTTCCGGCCGTTGCTGTACGGGCCGGGCGACCTGCCGACGAACAGCAACAACTTCTCGTCGGTCAACATCCCGGAGCTCGACGCACAGATGGACGAGCTGCTCACGAAGCAGCTCGATGAGGAAGGCGTCGAGGAGGGCTACGCCGCGCTCGACAAGGCGTACATGGAGCAGGCGGTGTGGGCTCCGTACGGAAACGAGGAATTCACCACCTTCGTGTCCGAGCGGATCGATTTCGACACGGCCTACCACCACTTGCTGTTCAACGAGGATTACTCGAGCTTCGCGATCACGGAATAACGGGACGCGCAAGACTCGGAGACAGATCGCCATGGGGAGGGGCCGCGGAGCCCCTCCCCAGGCGCTAGCGTGACCAGGATGGAGAGCTGAGAGGTGGCATCGAAGCCATATGCCGAGCCAAGCGTCCCCGGCGAGGTCGCGCCGGCCGGCCAGATCGAGGCCGGGGGGGAGCCGCGGGTCCCGGGAGGCTTCGACGCCAAGCAGGTCGAGGGCCGCAGCCCCTGGTACCTCGCCTACCTGCGACTCCGCCGCAACAAGGTCGCCCTCGGCTTCGGTGCCCTCTTCATCGTCATCGTCCTCTTCTGCCTCGCGGCACCGCTGTGGGCCAAGCACGTCGCCCACACCGGCCCGAACGAGAACCACATCACCGACAAGATCACGATCAACGGCGAGGAGACCGATGTCGTCTCGCCGGACGGGACCCCGATCGGCCCGGGGCTTCACGGCCGCTACCTGCTTGGCGCGGACCAGAACGGCCGCGACGTGATGGTGCGGCTCATGTACGGAGGCCGGACCTCGATCTTCATCGGGGTGGTGGCGGCCCTGATCACCACCGCGCTCGCGGTGGCGATCGGCCTCGCCGCCGGCTACTTCGGAGGCTGGGTCGACTCGACCCTCTCCCGGGTCCTCGACGTGATCTGGGCCTTCCCCGTGCTCCTGCTCGGGATCGCGTTGGGGACGGCGCTGGCGGTCGGGGGCCTGAAGATCGGCCCGATCTCGATCGCGAGCGATTCGCTCTGGATCCCGATCTTGATCATCGGCTTCGTCTACACGCCGTACATGGCGCGGCCGATCCGCGGCGAGATCCTCGGCCTGCGCGAGAAGGAGTTCGTCGAGGCCGCCGTCGCGCAGGGCAAGGGACCGGCTCGGATCATGTTCTCCGAGCTCCTGCCGAACATCGTCTCGACGATCATCGTCTTCTTCACTCTCAACATCGCCAACAACATGCTGCTCGAGTCGGCGCTCTCCTTCCTCGGCGCCGGGGTGAGAGCGCCGAACGCATCCTGGGGGACGATGATCGCCGACGGCTACACGACGATCTACACGGCACCGCACCTGACGATCATCCCCGGGCTGATGATCATCGCGACGGTGCTGTCGCTGAACGTGTTCGGTGACGGCCTCCGAGACGCCCTCGACCCGCGGGCGAGGATCAGGCTGGAGCACTGATGGCCCGGTTCATCGTCAGGCGCCTGGTCGGGATGGTGTTCGTCCTCTTCGCGATCTCCGTGCTGGTCTTCCTGATCTTCAACGTGATCCCGAACTCGGACCCCGGCGCGAGGATCGCCGGCAAGAACGCCAACCCGGAGCTAATCGCGCGCGTCAACGAGGACTTCGGCCTCGACGAGCCCCTCCCGGTCCAGTACGTGACGCTGATGAAGCAGATCTTCACCGGCGAGCTGGTCTCCTACTCGAGCAGCAGAACGTCGTCGATCAGATCAAGAAGGGGATTCCGGCGACGCTGTCGCTCTGCATCGGCGCCGCGGTGATCTGGATGACGTTCGCGATCATCTTCGGCTACCTGAGCGCGGTGAGGGCGGGCCAGTTCACCGACCGCGCCCTCACGATCCTCGCCCTGATCGGGATCTCGATGCCGGTCTTCTGGCTCGCGGCGATCCTTCTCTATTACCTGACCTCGAAGCTGCAGCTGTTCCCACCGGGCAGCTACGTCCCGCTCTCGGAGGACCCGCTCGAGTGGCTCAACCACCTGATCCTTCCCTGGATCACCCTCGCCGTGCTCTTCATCGGGTTCTACAGCAGGGTGCTGCGCTCGAACATGCTCGACGTGATGAACGAGGACTACGTCCGCACCGCCCGGGCGAAGGGCCTGAGCGAGCGCCGGGTGCGGATCCGCCACGTCCTCCGCAACTCGCTGATCCCGATCATCACGCTGTTCGGGCTCGACTTCGGCGCGGTGGTCGGCGGCGCCGCGATCCTCACCGAGACCGTCTACAACATCCCCGGGGTCGGGCTCTACGCGGGCGAGGCGATCGGCACCCTCGACCTTCCGCCGCTGATGGGGGTGACGATGTTCGGGGCCTTCTTCATCGTTTTCTTCAACACGATCGTCGACATCGTCTACGCCTATCTCGATCCCCGGATCCGCCTCGGGACGGCGGCGCCCGCATGAGCGCCACAGCCGCGATCAGGACCGGGCCGCTGCTCTCGGTCGAGGACCTGAGGGTCAGCTTTCGGACCGAGGACGGAGTCCTCCAGGCGGTCGACGGCGTCTCGTTCGAGCTCGGCTCGGGAGAGGTGCTGGCGATCGTCGGCGAGTCAGGGTCCGGCAAGAGCGTCACCGCGCAGACGGTGATGGGCCTGACCCGGGCTCCGAACTCGCGGATCGAGGGGTCGGTCCGCTACGGCGGCAAGGACCTGAACGAGCTCGACGACGAGGCCCTGCGCAGGTTGCGGGGCGATGAGATTGCGATGGTCTTCCAGGACCCGATGACCTCGCTGAACCCCGTCTACCGGGTCGGGGACCAGATCGTCGAGGGGATCCGCGCGCATCGCGACATCTCCGAGGACGAGGCGTGGACGCGGAGCGTCGAGCTGCTGCGCCTGGTCGGGATCCCGAACCCGGAGCAGAGGGCGCGGAACTATCCGTACGAGTTCTCGGGCGGGATGCGGCAGAGGGCGATGATCGCGATGGCGCTCTCGCTCGAGCCCGAGATCCTGATCGCCGACGAGCCAAGCACGGCGCTCGACGTCACGATCCAGGCCCAGATCCTGCAGCTCGTCGAGGAGCTGAACCGCGACCGCGACCTGGCGGTGATCCTGATCACGCACGACCTCGGCGTCGTCGCCGAGGTGGCAGATCGCGTGATCGTGATGTATGCCGGCCAGATCGTCGAGCACGGGACGCTCGACGAGATCTTCTACGACCCCCAGCATCCCTACACATGGGGCCTGCTCGGGTCGCTGACTCGACTCGACCAGCCCCGCCCCAAGCGCCTGCCCCAGATCAGCGGCCAGCCGCCTTCGCTGCTGGCGCCCCCGTCCGGGTGCCGCTTCCGGCCGCGCTGCCCGCACGCATTCGAGGCCTGCGGCGAGCTGCCTCCGCTCGAGGTTCGGCTCGGCGCCGGGTCCGAGCACAGCGACCGCTGCTGGCTCGACCCCGCCGAGAAGAAGGAGAAGCGAGAGGTCGAGGGTCGGATCGGGCTGGAGGTGCCGGCCTGATGGCAGACGGCGCCCCCCTGCTCGAGGTCGACCATCTCGTCAAGCACTTCCCGATCAAGTCGGGGATCCTGATAGACCGCGAGGTCGCCCGGGTGCGGGCGGTCGACGACGTCAGCCTGACGCTCGCCGAGGGGGAGACGCTCGGCCTCGTCGGGGAATCCGGGTCCGGCAAGTCGACCCTGTGCCGCGCGATCCTGCAGCTGCTCAAGCCGAGCTCGGGCTCCGTCCGCTTCGAGGGCCGGGAGCTGGTCGGGCTGTCGCGGAACGAGCTGCAGCCGCTGCGCAGCCAGATGCAGATGATCTTCCAGGACCCGTACGCGTCGCTGAACCCGCGCAAGCGGGTGGGTCAGATCGTCGGAGACCCGATCAGGCTGCACGGGGTCGCGAGCGGCGACGATCTCAGGAAGCGGGTCCAGGAGCTGCTCGATCGCGTCGGGCTCTCCGCCGAGCACTACAACCGCTATCCGCACGAGTTCTCGGGCGGGCAGCGACAGCGAATCGGGATCGCGCGGGCGCTCGCGCTGCAGCCGAAGCTGATCGTCGCCGACGAGCCCGTCTCCGCCCTCGACGTCTCGATCCAGGCTCAGATCATCAACCTGCTGGACGAGCTCCAGGACGAGTTCAAGCTCTCCTACATATTCGTCGCACACGACCTCAGCGTCGTCCGCCACGTCTCCGACCGCGTCGCGGTCATGTACCTGGGCAAGATCGTCGAGACCTCGGCGGCCGGCGAGCTCTACGAGCGCCCCGTGCATCCGTACACGAACGCCCTGCTCTCGGCCATCCCGATCCCGGATCCGAAGGAGAACGAGGACCGGCAGCCGCTCGTGCTCGAGGGAGATCCCCCGAGCCCGATCGACCCGCCTCCGGCGTGCCGGTTCCACACCCGCTGCCAGTGGTCGTCCGAGATCTGCCGGCGCGTCGAGCCCCCGCTCGCGGCCTACCAGGGCGGCCACATCGCCGCCTGCCACCATCCTCGGAATGTCAGCAAGGAGATGGTCGACGCCGCGACGCTCTCACCGCTCTCTCCCGAGACGGCGGGCGGCGTGCTGCCCAAGGACGCCGCGCGCGCCGAGGCCGAGTTGGACGAGCCGGCCGCGGCCGAGCCTGCCCCCGCCTGAGCCCACCGCCGCGCGCCCGGTTGTGATTGGCTGATGCGGGTGCTCGCGCTCGATTACGGAACCGCCAGGTGCGGCTGCGCGATCTCCGACCCGACCGGGACGCTCGTCCGGCCGCTCGCCGCGGTGGAGCCACCCGATCCGGCGCGGATCGCGGCCCTCGCCGCGGAGCACGGCGCCGAGCGCGTCGTCGTCGGTTTGCCGATCTCGCTGGGCGGGGAGGAGGGCGAGCAGGCTCGCCTAACGCGGGCCTTCGCAGAGCAGCTGGGGAACCTGATCGAAGTGCCCGTTGAGACCTACGACGAGCGGCTGACCACGAGCATGGCCGCGCGCAGTGCCCGCGAGGGCGCGAGCGCGGACCCGGACTCGCTTGCCGCCGCCCACCTGCTCGAGTCATACCTGGCCGCGCAGGGACGCGCCGAGCCGGAGGGACCCGGTGCCTGAGCGAGGCGATGGCGACTGGTTCGCCGACGCCGAGGGCAACCTCACCGCACCCGGCGAGCTCAAGCCCGACACCGACGAGTTCGGGCGAGACGATCCCGCCACGCTGGAGCGAGAGCGCCGCCGGCGCGAGCGCGAGCAGCGCCGCCAGGGGCGCCGCAAGAAGAAGGCCGAGAAGCCGAAGCGGGGCAGGAGGAAGGAGAGGCCACCGCGTCAGGCGCCGGCGCCGACGGCTGAGGCGCCGCCGAAGGAGGTGCAGCCCACCGGCGACGGCCGCGGCTCCCGCGCCGCGGCGGGCGCCCGCGCGATGGGGGATCGGGCCGCGGCCGGCCGCGACGCCCTGCGCAGGCGGATCTCGCGCGACGGGTCCGGCAGAGCCCCGCGCACGTTCCGCCGCCGCCGGTTCGCGGCCCTCGTGCTGGTGCTCGTCGGGATCCTGCTCACCTGGTTCCTGGTCGCCTTCTTCCAGCCGTTCGCGGGCGACGGGGAGGGGGGCGACCCGGTCACGGTCGAGATCCCCGAGAACGCCAGCGCGGGGGAGATCGCCGACATCCTCGACGAGGCCGGAGTGATCTCGAGCGCGCAGCTGTTCGAGTGGCGGCTGCGGCTCGCCGGAAAGGCGGATGAGGTCCAGGCCGACAGCTACACGCTCGCCTCCGGGATGAGCTACGGGACGGCGATCGACAAGCTCACGGGCGGCGATGCGCCGAGCGGCGCGGTCTCGGTGTCGATCCCGGAGGGACTCGATCGCCGCCAGATCGCCGCCCAGGTGCTGCCCGAAGGGGTCAGCAGCGACGACTACCTCGCCCAGACCGAGACGGCCCCGAACTACTTCGATCCCACGCGATACGGCGCCAAGAGCCGCGGCCTCGAGGGCTTTCTGTTCCCGGCGACCTACGAGCTCCAGGCCGGTCCGGGCGCGGTCCCGTCGCTGATCAAGCAGCAGCTCCAGGCCTTCAAGGACAACATCGCCAGGGTCGACCTGAGCTACGCCAAGAAGAAGAACCTGACCGCCTATGACGTGGTGATCATCGCCTCGATGATCGACAAGGAGGTCCAGGTCGCGAAGGAGCGCGACGACGTCGCGGCGGTGATCTACAACCGGCTCAGCAAGGGGATTCCACTCGGGATCGATGCGACCACGCGCTACGAGACAAACAACTACACGGAGCCGATCACACAGGCCCAGCTCGACGCCGACACGCCGTACAACACGCGGCTCAACGCCGGGCTCACCCCGACCCCGATCGGCAACCCCGGCCTCGATGCGCTCAGGGCGGCGGCGAAGCCCGCGAAGGTCAACTACCTGTACTTCGTCGTCGACCCCTGCGGGGGCGGCAAGCACTTCTTCACCGCGAGCGAGGCCGAGTTCGAGGCCAAGGCCGCCGAGTACCAGCAGGCGCTCGAGGCGCAGGGCGGCTCGCCGACGGATTGCTGAGCGGCGTCCGCGTGCGCCCGCGAGGTCCAGCGTGAGGCGGCTCGCCGTTCTCGGCTACCCGGTCTCCCACTCGCGCTCCCCGGCGATGCAGACGGCGGCGCTCGACGCGCTCGGGCTGGCCCCGGACTGGACCTACGAGGCGATCGAGATGCCGCCGGAGGACTTCGCGGTGCGGACGCGCGCACTGCCGGGCGCCGGCTTCGTCGGCGCCAACGTCACGATCCCGCACAAGGAGGCCGCGCTCGAGCTCGCCGACGACGCGGCGGCGGTGGCGGCCGGGATCGGCGCCGCGAACACGCTCAGCTTCCGCGACGGCACCATCCGCGCTGACAACACGGATGCCCCGGGCCTGCTCGCGGCGTTCGGCCGCCCGGCCGCCGGGCTGCGCGCGCTCGTGCTCGGCGCCGGCGGCTCGGCGCGCGCGGCCGTCTGGGCGCTCGCCCGGGAGGGAGCCAACGTCGAGGTCTGGAACCGCACCGGGGAGCGCGTCGACGAGCTAGTCCGCGCCCTCGCCGGCTCGGTCGAGGCCGGGCGCGACATGCCACGGCTCGCGCCCGTCAGCGCCGAGCAGGCGCTCGCCTCGAGCTACGACCTGATCGTCAACTGCACCTCGGTCGGGCTCAGCGAGGGGGACGATCCGTTCTCCCAGCTGCCGCTCCGGGAGGAGCTGCTCGGGCGCCGGGTCACGGTGATCGACCTCGTCTACGCGCGAGAGGAGACCGAGCTCGCGGCCACCGCTCGGGGGCGCGGCGCCAGAGTCATCGACGGGATCGAGGTGCTCGTCCGCCAGGGCGCCGAGTCGCTCCGGATCTGGACGGGCAGGGAGCCGCCCCTCGAGCTGATGCGAGAGGCCGCCAGGCGGGTGGATTGACCGGCCCGAGCCGATGTCACGCACCCTGAAGATCACCCCGACCGAATCGGTCACCGTTCGCGCGAGCACGCCGGAACTGCTCGAGGTCGAGGCCACCTACGGCCCGGCGGGAAAGCCGCCCCCCAAGCACCTGCATCCCGCCCAGGACGAGCACTTCGAGGTGCTCGAGGGCACCCTGCGCGTCCGGATCGACGGCGACGAGCGCAACCTGGGGGTCGGCGACACGATCGACATTCCGCGGGGTGTCGTCCACCAGATGTGGAACCCCGGAGACGCGGAGGCACGGGTGATCTGGCAGACGCGTCCCGGCGGGCGCACAGAGCAGTGGTTCGCCGCGATCGACCGGTTGCATCGCGAGGGCCGGGTGGGCGGCAACGGGATGCCCGGCCCGCTCGCGTTCGCGGCGCTCCTAACCGAGTTCGACGACGTGTTCAGGCTGGCGGTCGGCCCGGCGCCGCTCGTCCGCGGGGCGCTGGCCGCGCTGGCGCCGGTCGGCCGCGCCCGCGGCTACCTGCCGCCGGACGCGGCCTGAGGCCCCCGGCGCGGCCAGGTCCTAGCCCGCCTCAGGAGAGGCTTCGATCAGCCTCCGGGTGCTCCCGGCCTCGGCGACCAGGCACGCCACGACGGCGGCGAGCAGGACGACCAGCTGCAGCAGCGCCGAGCCCGCGGTGCCGAGTGGGACGGTCGCGAGCGCCACCAGTCCGGCGACTCCGAGCCAGGCGCCGTGCGCGATGCCGAGCGACCGCCTGAACGCGACCTCGCCCGCGAAGTAGGCGGCGGCGCCGCCGCTCAGGCAGAGGGCGATCCCGAGCGAGGCGGTGTCGTAGGGGTGGGCGATCCCCTCCTCGAGCCCGGCGGCGACCGCGATCACGCCGCCGAGCAGCAGCAGGTGGGCGAAGTAATAGGAGGTCAGCGCCTGCTGAGCGCGATGCTCGTCGGGGACCGCCGCGAATGCCGCGCCGGCCTCGTCCTCGACCTCGAAGTAGCTCCACCAGAGCGCGGCGCTCAGCGCCAGGCCCGCGACGGCGACTCCGAGCACGCCCGCGGTCAGCTCCTGGCCCGACGCGCCGATGCCGACCGCGACCACGGACTCGCCGAGGGCGACGATCACGACCAGCCCGTGTCGCTCGACGAAGTGGGAGGGCTGAATCCGGAACCGGGTGCTGTCCTGCAGCCACGTCGTCGAGATCGCGGCCAGCGCTCCGAGGCCCCAGAGGATGTACTCCCACGGCTCGTCCCCGATCAGCGCGCCGGCGAGGATCAGCAGGGCCGCCGCCAGGTTGAAGCGGACCGTGGTCAGGATCGCCCGGGCGGCCTCGGCGTTCCAGCTGCGGGTGAACAGGGCGGCGTGGACGAGGATCACCGCGAGATAGGCCCCGGCGAAGATCTCGCCGTCGCCGCTGAACGCGGTCGGGATTGAGAGCGAGATCACCATGAAGCAGGCCATCCCGCCGAGCAGCAGGAGGCGGCGGCGGGTCGTGTCGGTGGCGACGGCGTTGGTGAGCCAGACGAAGCCGCCGTACATCCACCAGATCACTGTCAGCATCAGCGCGACCTGGAGGAGGTGCTCGCCGTCGGGGTGGTGGGCGAGCACCCCGGTCAGCTGAGTGATCGTGAAGACGAAGACGAGGTCGAAGAAGAGCTCGAGCGTCGAGACCCTGTCTCGCTCGTCGGACGCTGCACTCATCCCAGCGAAACCTAGCGACCGGCGGATGCCCGCTGCTAATTTTTCATAAGTGCCTCGGCTGAGACTGATAACCGGGCAGGAGAACTCGACGCCGGTCACCCCCGAGGAGGAGCGGCTCCCCGACGCTGATGCGTTCGACGCGTACTCGCGAACCGTGTCGGGGGTCGCCGACACCCTGCGGCCGTCTGTCCCCCACCTCGCCGTCGCACGGCGGACCCGGCGCGGGCGCCGCGAGGGCGGCGGCAGCGCCGTCTCGATCACCCCCGACGGCTACATGCTCACCTCCGCCCACGTCGTCGCCCAGGGCGCTGACGGCGTCCGCGCCTCGTTCTCGGACGGGCGCGAGCTCCCTACCGAGGTCGTCGGCGCCGACGCCCTGTCCGACCTAGCGGTCGTCAGGGTGGAGGGTTCCGACCTCGAGCCGGCCACGCTCGGCGACGCCGACAGGCTTCGGGTCGGCCAGCTCGTGGTCGCGATCGGCAGCCCGATGGGACTGGCCGGGACGGTCACCGCGGGGGTCGTCTCGGCGCTCGGCCGCTCGCTGCCGACCCAGTCCGGCTCGGCGAGCCGGCTGGTCGAGAACGTGATCCAGACGGACGCGGCGCTGAACCCGGGCAACTCGGGCGGCGCGCTCGCTGACGGGCTGGGCAGAGTGGTCGGGATCAACACCGCGGTGGCGGGGGTCGGCCTCGGCCTCGCGGTCCCGATCAACGCAGCGACCCGCAAGATCGTCACCGAGCTGATCAGCGACGGCCGCGTCCGCCGCGCCTACATCGGGATAGTCGGAGGCTCGCGGCCGCTGCCGCCGCGCGCCGCGTCCGCGGTCGGTCGCGAGACCGGGATCGAGGTCGTCGAGGTCGTCGAGGGCAGTCCCGCGGCCGGCGCCGGCCTGCGACCTGAGGACGTGATCGTGTCCGTCGACGGCGAGCCGATGAGCGACGTCGGCGACCTGCAGCGGCTGATGGTCGCCGAGCGGATCGGCGAGGGCGTCAGCGTGGAGATCGTCCGCGGCGGCCGCCTCCGCGAGCTTTCCTTGATCCCCCGCGAGCTGGCTCAGGACTGACCTTCCCGACCTGGATGCGGGCGACCACGCGGCCCTCGACCGCGAAGGTGCCGATCAGGTTGATCGCGTAGCTGCCGTCCTCGTCGAAGAGCAGGTTGAAGCGCGCCGGGGATTTCGGGGCGACCGGCTCGACCCGGCCGAGCTTCGGGATCTCGAGCAGGCCGGTGAGGGGTGAGCTGACCTTGAGCGCGAGCTGGCCGCCGGACGCGACCCTGACGACGGGAGGCTTCTCGCCCTTGGCGCCGACCGTGATCGCCTTCTCCTCACCGAGGATCGCATAGAGCGGCGCCGGGGCCGGCTCCGTCGGCTGGACCTCCGTCGCTGCCGTCGTCGTGCCGCTGCCCTGCCGGAGGGACCGCGGCGGCACGAGCGCGGCCGCGAGCGTCGAGAGCCCGAGCAGGATCAGCATCACGATCAGTAGCCGGCGCGCCGCCATCGCTGAGATCCTCGCACTCGTCAGGCGCGAACGCAGCTGCCGCAAGAATCAGTCGCGGCTGCGAGCGGCTGCTCAGCTGCGTGCGGCCTGGCGTTCGCTGATCCCCGGCGTGCGGCCCGGCGGGAGGGCGCAGATAGCCTAGGCGCGTGGAACTTCGCTTCACGACCGCAGGCGAATCGCACGGGCCCGGGCTCGTGGCGATCGTCGAGGGCCTGCCCGCGGGGCTCGAGCTCGACCGCGATGCGCTCGATCGCGACATGGCGCGCCGCCAACTCGGCCATGGCCGCGGTGGCCGGATGAAGATCGAGAGCGACGCGGTCGAGATCCGCTCCGGCGTTCGCCACGGGCGCACGCTCGGCAGCCCGATCGCAGTCCTGGTCGCCAACCGCGACTACCCGAACTGGGACGAGCGGATGAACCCGTGGCCGGTCGACGCCGAGGTCGAGGAGTCCCACCTGCCGCGCCCCGGCCACGCGGACCTGGCCGGCCTCCACAAGTACGGCTTCTCCGACGTCCGCAACGTGCTCGAGCGCGCCAGCGCCCGCGAGACGGCCGCGCGAGTCGCGGCCGGCGCCCTCGCCAAGGAGTTCCTCCGCGCGCTCGGCGTCGAGATCCGCAGCCATGTGTTCCAGATCGCCTCGGTGACCGCACCACGCCCCGAGGTGCTGGCGCTCGAGGACTTCGACGGCGTCGACGACTCGCCGGTGCGCTCCCTGGACGCCGGCGCCGCCGAGGCGATGGTCGCCGAGATCGACCGGCTGCGGAAGGAGAACGAGAGCCTCGGCGGCAAGTTCGAGGTGCGCGCGTTCGGCCTCGTCCCGGGGCTCGGCTCGCACGTCTCGTGGGACGCGAAGCTCGACGGGCGGCTCGCGCAGGCGGTCTGCTCGATCCAGTCGATCAAGGGCGTCTCGCTCGGCGAGGCCTGGGAGGTTGCCGGCCGGCCGGGCTCGGAGGCCCACGACGAGATCTTCTACGACGAGGAGCGCGGCTGGCACCGGGAGACCAACCGCGCCGGCGGCCTCGAGGGCGGGATGACCAACGGCGAGCCGCTGATCGTACAGGCCGCGATCAAGCCGATCTCGACGATGACCCAGCCACTGCGCTCGGTGGACACCGAGACGAAGCAGCCCGCGGAGGCGATGCGCGAGCGCACCGACTCGACCGTGGTCCCCGCCGCCGCGGTCGTGGCCGAGGCGATGGTGGCGCTGGTCCTCGCGGGGGCCTACCGCGAGAAGTTCGGCGGCGACCACATCGACGACGTGCGCGCCGGGATCACCGCCTACGAGGAGCGGATCGGATGGCGGCGGTAGGCGCCGATGGCCCCCGGCCGGCGATCGTCCTTATCGGGTTCATGGCCGCGGGGAAGAGCGCGGCGGCCGGGGCGGTCGCGGAGCGTCTCGGACTCGAGGCGGTCGACGCCGACGAGCTGATCGAGCGCGAGCTCGGTGAGCCGATCCCCGCCTTCTTCGAGCGCGAGGGCGAGGCTGAGTTCCGGCGCCGCGAGGAGGAGCTGGTGTTGTCGCTGCTCGAGCGCGGCGGAACACCGGCCGTGATCGCGCTCGGCGGCGGCGCCGTCGAGAGCGAGCGCGTCGCGGACGCCCTCGGCGCGCACCTGCCGGTCTGGTGCCGGGTCGACGAGGAGACAGCCTGGGAGCGCGCCTCGCGTGACGGCCGCCGGCCGCTCGCGGCGGACCGCGACGAGTTCGCGAGGCGGTTCGCCGCCCGCGAGCCGCTCTACGAATCGCTCGCCCGGGCGATCCTGCCCGCGGACCCGCGCGACGCCGCGCGTGAGGCGGCGCCGTGGCTGGCGGCGATGCGCGAGGCGCCCGGGACGCGGATGATCTGGGCGCAGTCGGGGAGCGGGTCCTATCCGGCGGTCGTCGGAGCAGGTGCGCTCTCCCTGCTCGACGGCGTCCGCTCGGTGGCCCCGGACGCGGTCCCGGCGAGGACATTCGTGGTCGCAGATCGCGAGGTGCTGGCCCGCCACGGGGCGCTGCTCCCCGCGAGCGCCTCCGAGCCGATCGAGGTCGAGGGCTCCGAGTCCTCGAAGACGATCGCCGAGGCGGAGCGGGTGCTCGTGGCGCTGGCGGAGGCGGGAGCACGGCGCGATGACCTCGTGCTCGCGTTCGGCGGCGGCGTGGTCGGCGATCTCGCCGGGTTCAGCGCCGCGACCTACCAGCGCGGGGTCGCCGTCGTCCAGGCGCCGACCACCCTCGTCGGGCAGGTCGACTCCGCCTACGGCGGCAAGACCGGCGTCGACCTCCCGGCCGCCAAGAACTACGTCGGCGCCTACCACCTGCCGCTCGCGGTGCTCGCCGACCCCGGCACGCTCGCGACGCTTCCGCGCGAGGAGCTGGCGGCGGGGTTCGTCGAGGTCGTGAAGACGGCGCTGATCGCCGGCGGGCCGCTGTGGGAGCGGGTCCGCGCGCTCGAGGAGCTCGACTTGGACTCGCTCGCCGGCGTCGCCTTCGAGTGCGCCCGGACCAAGATCGAGGTCGTCGCCGAGGACGAGCGCGACTCGGGGCGACGGGCCGTGCTCAACCTCGGCCACACCGTGGGCCACGCGATCGAGGCCGCGAGCGGCTACGGCCGCTACCGGCACGGCGAGGCCGTCGGGCTCGGCCTGCTCGCGGCGCTCCGCCTCTCGGGCGCCGACGGGCTGCGCGACGAGGTCGCGGCCCTGCTCGCCGCGCACGATCTCCCGACCTTCCTTGACGAGCAGGTCGCCCTCGAGGAGGTGATGGGGGCGCTCGCGCGCGACAAGAAGGCGACCGCCCGAGGGCTCGGCTTCGTGCTGCTCGAGCGCCCCGGCGAGCCTCGCTGGGGCCAGGCGGTCGACCCGGATAGGGTGCGGGCCGCGGTCCAGGAGCTTTACGAATGAGCGCATCGGTCAGGAACAGGGTCGAGGTCCTGCACGGGGTCAACTTCGACATGCTGGGAAGCCGCGACCCGCTCCACTACGGGGGCATGTCCCTACCCGAGCTCGAGGTGCGGATCAAGCGCTTCGCGAGCGAGGCCGGGCTCGAGATCGCGTTCTTCCAGACCAACGAGGAGGGGGAGTATGTCGAGCACCTCCATCGCCTCCCCGAGCTGGCGGACGCCGCGATCCTCAATCCCGGGGCGTGGACGCACTACTCGTGGGCGATCCGCGACGCGCTCGAGATCTCGGGCGTCCCGGCCGTCGAGATCCATCTCTCCGACGTCTCGAGGCGCGAGGAGTTCCGAAGGCTGTCCGTCTTCGACGGGCTCGAGCTGCGGATCGGCCGGATCTACGGCAAGGGCCCCGACGGCTACCGCGAGGCGCTCGAGATCATCGCCGCGCACCTCGGGACGAAGGCCGATGGCTGAGCCGACTGCGGCCGACGGCCGGGCCGCGCGCCTCGCCGAGCTGGTCTCGGCCCGCGAGCTCGACCTGCTGTTCGTCTCCGACCTCGTCAACATCCGCTACCTGGCGGGTTTCACGGGCACCAGCGCCGCCTGCCTGGTCGGGCCCTCGACGCGGACCTTCCTGACCGACTTCCGCTACACCGAGCGCGCCGAGCAGGAGGTGGGGGAGGGATGGGACCGTCCCCCGGGCGAGCGCGACCTGCTCCCCCAGATCGCGAAGGCGATGAGCGGCCGCGTCGGGTTCGAGGACGCGAAGCTGAGCGTGCGCCAGCGCGCGAAGCTCGGCGAGGCGGTCGGGGAGGGCGTCGAGCTGGTCGAGGCCGGCGACCTGGTCGAGGAGCTGCGCGCCGTCAAGGACCCGGGCGAGCTCGACCGGATCGCCGCCGCCGCCGCGCTCGCCGACGACGTCTACGGCTGGACGCTCGGGCGCGGCCTCGCCGGTAGCAGCGAGCGCACGGTGGCGGGGGCGGCCGAGGCGCGAATCCGCGAGCTCGGCGCCGAGCCCTCGTTCCCGCCGATCGTCGCCGCCGGCCCGAACGGCGCCCTCCCGCACGCCGAGCCAGGCGAACGGGTGATCGGCGCCGGTGAGCTGGTCGTGTTCGACATGGGCGCGCAGCTCGACGGCTATTGCTCGGATTGCACGCGAACCTTCGCGACCGGTGAGCCGGGCGACGAGGCGCGCGCGGTCTACGAGCTCGTCCGCGCCACCCAGGCGACGGCGCTCGAGGCCACCCGCCCCGGGATCGCGGGCAGGGCCGCCGATCAGGTCTCGCGCGATCCGATCGCCGCGGCGGGGCACGGCGAGCATTATGGCCACGGCCTCGGCCACGGCGTCGGTCTCGAGGTCCACGAGGGCCCGCGCCTCTCCCAGACCTCCGACGACGAGCTCCGCGAGGGAAACGTCGTCACCGTCGAGCCGGGCGTCTACCTGCCCGGCCGCTTCGGTGTCCGGATCGAGGACCTGGTCGTCGTGGAGGCCGGCGGCATCCGTAATCTCAGCGGACTGCCCAAGGAGCTGACGATCGTCGAGTAGCAGCTCAGGCCGGGGCGGGCCGGGGCTCGGCGCCGAGGCTCTCATCCTCCTTGCCCTCGGCGTCGCGGCGCAGGCGGAGGCCGATCAGCGGGAAGACGAGGGTGGAGAGGATCGCGGCGCCGACCAGGCCGGCAGCGGTGTCGGATCTCATGTGCCCCCCCTGGACCGCCACGGTCGTGATCGCGACGACGAGCGGCAGCTCCGTCGCCGAGTAGACGGCGAGGGCGGCGCGGTCGCGGAGCCCGAGGACGCCGCGGTAGAGCAGCATCGCCGGCGTCCCGCGGACGACCAGGAAGAGGAAGAAGAACATGACCAGCTTCGCGACCGCCTCGCCCGAGGAGGTGAGCGCGTCGAGGTCGAACTTCATCCCGCTGACGACGAAGAAGAACGGGATCAGGAGGCCGTAACCGACGGCGGTCAGCTTCGAGTCGAAGACGCTCACCTCGCGCCCGCGCAGCGCGACCCTGGTGATCATCCCCGCGACGAACCCGCCGAGCAGCAGGTCGAGGCCGAGCTCGGAGGCGAGCGCGACGAGCCCGAACACCAGGACCACGGCGAGGCGGACGGCGAGCTGGCTCGAGGTCTCGAAGGTGCGCTCGATCAAGCCCCACCCCCGCCAGGCGGAGCGGACCGCGAGGATCCCCGTGAACACGGCGAGCGCGACGAACAGGATCAGGATCAGCGCCTCGTGGAGGGGGTTGGTGGTCGAGAGGATCAGGGTGATCAGGAGGATCGGCCCGAACTCACCCATCGCCCCCGCCGCGAGCAGATAGGAGCCGAACCGCGTCCGCAGCTCGCCGGCGTCGCGGAGGATCGGAATCAGGGTCCCGATCGCGGTCGTCGCCATCGCCGAGCCGGTGTACAGATAGGAGACGACGACCCCGGCTGCCGCCAGGGCGCCCCCGATCCCGTACGCGAGCGCGAGCGACATCAACCATCCGATCGCGCCGAGCGTCAGCGGCCGCCCGCGGATCCGGTCGGAGTCGATCTCGTAGCCGGCGAAGAAGAACAGCATCCCGAGCCCGAGGTCCGCGAAGAAGTTGGTGGTTTCGTCGATCTTGGCGACGTCGAGCGCCTGGGGCCCGACCGCGATCCCGAGCACCAGCTCGACGACGACGACCGGGATCACGAGCTTCGGCGAGATCGCCATCACGATCAGCCCCGCGAGCGCCGCGACCGCGACGATCACCAGCATCGAGGGAGCGTCGATGCCGTTCATCGGCGCAATCTATCCGCCGCTGTGGCGGCCGGGGGTCGCTTCGCGCGCCCGCTACCCTGCGACGCCGTGATCTCCACCAACCAGTGAGTAACGGATCAACCTGCACTGGCAGGCATTGCCTAATCCGCTAGCCCGACGGCTTCGACGGCTTCTTCGGGGTCGAGGTAGGTTCGAATCCGAAATCCCTTTCCGTTCTTGAACTCGACCACCGTGGCGTGACGCGTTTGGATCTCCACCTCGCTCGCCGTGCCACGCCCGCGGACGTGGCCAATTGCGACCGTCCGGTCGCCGAGGTCCCGGATGTCCGGGTACTTGGCTTGAAACTCAGAGAGGGTCTCGTAAAGGTCTCGGAGCCACTCGCGCACCCCGTCGTGTCCCCGGTATACGGTCTGCTCCCCTCCCATCGCCATCAGAATCGCCCCGTGCCACTCAACCTCAGGGTCGAGCTCCGACAGCAGCGCTTCGCCATCTCGGCGGTTGATCGCGTCAAACGCGCGTTTGAAGACCTCGACATTCTCCTGCGACATCGTCCGCGCAGTATCTCGCCCGATCCGGTCTCTGGCTAGCCTTCCTCCTCTTGATCAGCACCAATCAATTCAAGAACGGGACCCACATCGAGGTCGACGGCAGGGTCTTCAAGGTCGTCGAGTTCCAGCACGTGAAGCCCGGCAAGGGGGGCGCCTTCGTGCGCTCGAAGCTGCGCCGCGTCGACGACGGCGCCGTGATCGAGAAGACCTTCAAGGCCGGCGAGAAGTTCCGGCCCGTTCGCACCGAGAGCAAGAAGATGCAGTATCTCTACGAGTCCGGCGACAACGTCGTCCTGATGGACAACGCGAGCTACGAGCAGGTGGAGATCCCGAAGTCGGTCGCGGCCGACGCGCTCAGGTGGGTGCCCCCGAGCTCCGACGTCGAGCTGCTCCTGGTCGACGAGCGCCCGAGCGACGTCCAGGTCCCGAGCGCCGTCGAGCTGACCGTCACGCAGACGGACCCGGGCCTGAAGGGCGACACCGCCTCCGGCGGCGGCACCAAGCCGGCGACGCTCGAGACCGGGGTGGTCGTCCAGGTCCCCCTCTTCATCGAGGAGGGCGAGCGGGTCCGGGTCGACACGCGCCGCGGCGAGTACGTCTCGCGCGCCTGACCCAGGCTGAAGCGCCCGGCAGCGACGCACCGTACCGGCGCGGCGGCGCCGACTACGCTGACAGGATGCGGCGCTCGGATCAGAGAAGGGACGCGGTCTTCGCGCTCTACCAGCGCGAGGTGACCGGACGGCCGCTGTCGGAGCTGCTCGAGGACGCGAAGCCGTTCAGCCGCGAGCTCGCCGCGGGCGTCGAGGCGAACCGCGAGGAGCTCGATGATCTGATCGCCCGGCACGCCAAGGGCTGGGCGCTCGATCGGATCGCGCCGCTCGAGCGCTCGATCATGCGCGTTGCTCTCCACGAGGCCCTTTACCGCGACGACGTCCCGGTCGCGGTCGCGATCGACGAGGCGATCGAACTGAGCAAGGAGTACTGCGGCGCGGACGCCCCGGGGTTCGTCAATGGCGTGCTCGGCGCCGCCCTCCGGGAGCCCCGCGCGGTCGAATGAGCGCCCGGCCGCCGCTGGAAGGGGCCGAGGCGCTGCTCCTCGACCTGAGCGGCGTCATCTACGTCGAGGACGAGGCGGTTCCCGGCGCGGCCGACGCCCTCGCGGCGCTGCGCTCGGCCGGGATCCCGATTCGCCTCGTCACGAACACCACGATGCGCCCGCGCCGGGCGATCCTCGACCGGCTCGAGCGGCTCGGGATCGAGGCCGACCCCGCGGAGCTGCTCACACCGGCGACGCTGGCGAAGCAGCACTGCGAGGAGCGCGGCTACGAGTCGGTCGCGCTGGTCGTCCTCGACGAGCTGCGCGAGGACCTCGACGGCCTCGGGGAGCGCGGTGACAACGTCGAGGCCGTGATCGTCGGCGACCTCGGCGAGCGCTGGGACTACTCGACCCTGAACGGCGCGTTCCGCCTGCTGATGGACGGGGCCGAACTGGTCGCGCTGCAGAGGAACCGCTACTGGGAGACCGCCGAGGGCCTCTCCCTCGACGCCGGTCCGTTCGTCGCCGCGCTCGAGTACGGGGCGGGCGCGGAGGCGACGGTGGTCGGCAAGCCCGCGCCCGCGTTCTTCGAGCTGGCGCTGAGCGACCTCGGCGTAGGCGCCGGGCGGGCCGCGATGGTCGGCGACGACGTCGAGGCCGACGTCGGCGGCGCGCTCGACGCCGGGCTGCGCGCGGTCCTCGTTCGCACCGGCAAGTACCGCGAGGAGCGGGTGCGCGACTCGGGAGTCGAGCCGACGGCGACCGTCGACTCGATCGCGGATGTGCCTGCCCTGCTCCCCGTCTAGCATCGCGTCCATGGCTACCCCCGAGGGCGGCGCTCCCGAGCCGCCGGAACCGGCCTCCGGCAACGCCGAGCTGCGGACGATCACCGAGCGGCTCGACTCGCTCGCGCGCGAGCTCGACTCCGATCCCGATGAGGCGCGCGCCGCGGAGCTGATCCGGGAGGCATCCGACCTCGCGACGCGGGCCGGCCGCGAAGTGGAGCGGGCGCTACAGGCGGCCGCCGAGACCCGAGAGAGCTAGCCGGCGAAGGATGAGCGAGTACCCCGAGGACCTGCGGGAGCTGGTCGACGACTACCTCGGCCGCCTCCGCTTCTCGGTCGACCCGGCGACGGCCGGGCTCGACGAGGCGATGCGCTATTCGCTGCTGGCCGGCGGCAAGCGGATCCGGCCCGTCCTGGCGCTCGCGACCGCCCGCTCGATCGGACTCGAGCCGGACTCGGTGCTCCCGGCCGCCGCGGCGATCGAGCTGATCCACACCTATTCGTTGATCCACGACGACCTTCCCGCGATGGACGACGACGAGCTCCGACGCGGGATGCCGACCTCGCACGTCAAGTTCGGCGAGAACGTCGCGATCCTGGCCGGGGACGGGCTGTTCGCGGAGGCAATGCGGCTGTTCTCGAAGGAGCAGCCCGGCGAGCCCGACGGGGTTGTGGCTGCGCTGGGGGAGCTGGTCGAAGCGACGGGGGTGAGCGGGATGGTCGGCGGGCAGTACCTCGACGTGACCACCTTCGACCTTCGCGAAGGGGGGTCCGCGCCGAGCGCGAACAAGGACGGGCTGCGCCAGATGCACGCGCTCAAGACCGGGCGATTGATCGCAGCGAGCGTCGGCGTCGTACTGAGACTGGGCGACGTGAACGAAAATGAGACAATTCCCTATCGCCGCTTTGCCGAAGAGCTCGGCGTCCTGTTCCAGATCGTTGACGACATCCTCGACGTGACAGGCAGCGACGAGGAGCTCGGAAAGCCAAGCGGAAGCGACGAAAGGCACGGAAAGTTGACCTACGTGAGCGCCTACGGGCTCGAGCGCGCGCGGGAGCTGGCCTCGGAGTCACACCGAAACGCGCGCGCGGCCCTTGCTGAGGCGGATACGCGTACGGACGACCTCGCCCGGATCACCGACTTCATTCACACCCGCCACACATGAGCGACAAACAGGACACCGAGCAGGCCCCGGATGCGGGGCGGCTGCTCGAGGGGATCTCGGGTCCCGACGACCTGAACGAGCTCTCCGACGACGAGCTCCAGCGGCTCGCCCAGGAGGTGCGCGAGCTGATCATCGACACGATCGGCGAGATCGGCGGCCACTTCGGGGCCAACCTCGGCACCTGCGAGCTGACCGTGGCGCTGCACAGCATGCTCGACTCGCCGCGCGACAAGATCCTCTGGGACGTCGGCCACCAGGCGTATCCGCACAAGGTCCTGACCGGGCGGCGCGAGCAGCTCGGCACGATCCGCCAGTACCAGGGCCTGGCCCCGTTCTGCTCCGTGTTCGAGTCCGAGCACGACATCATGGGCGCCGGCCATGCCTCGACCTCGATCGGATACGCGGTCGGCCTGAAGGAGGCGATGCGCGCGGGGATCGGCGAGGACGGCCGGGTCGTCGCCGTGATCGGCGACGGGGCGCTGACCGGCGGGGTCGCCTACGAGGCACTTCACCAGGCCGGCGGGCTGCAGACGCCGATCGTGATCGTGCTGAACGACAACGGGATGTCGATCTCCCCGAACGTCGGGGCGATGTCGCGCTACTTCCAGCGCGTACGCCTGAATCCGCGCTGGTACGAGGCCCGTTCGAAGACCGAGGAGCGGCTCACCCAGCTCCCGCTCGGCCTCGGCCGCCGGATGGAGCGGCTCGGTCCAGAGATCAAGTCCGCCGTCAAGGCCTACTGGGCGCCGGGCCTGTTCTTCGAGGAGCTCGACCTCGCCTACATGGGTGTGATCGACGGCCACGACGTCGGTGCGATCCGCCGCGCCCTGACCGACGCCTTCGAGGCGAACCGCCCGGTCGTCGTCCACATCCACACCGTCAAGGGCAAGGGGTTCGAGCCCGCCGAGGAAGGCGGCCTCGAGGGGATGGAGAAGTGGCACGCCGCGAAGCCGGGCAGCATCGTCGACGGCAAGCCCGCCACATCAGGCGCCGCCTCCTCGGCCTCGCGTCCGGGGGCGGCTAAACCGGTGGTGCCGGTCAGCGAGTCGGACTCCCCCGAGGAGATCGAGAAGCTCGAGAAGCCGCCGCCCCCGTCGCCGCCCCAGTACACCGCCGTGTTCGCGGATGCGCTCGTGGAGGAGGCGAAGCGCGACCCGCGCGTGATCGGGATCACCGCCGCGATGGCGGGCGGCACCGGCCTCAACAAGCTCCAGAAGGCCGTCCCGGAGCAGTACTACGACGTCGGGATCGCCGAGCAGGACGCCGTCCTGTTCGCCTCCGGGCTCGCGATCCAGGGTGCGAAGCCGGTCTGCGCGATCTACTCCACCTTCCTCCAGCGCGCTTTCGACCAGATCGTCCACGACGTCTGCCTCCAGAAGCTGAACGTGGTCTTCGCGATGGACCGGGCGGGCCTCGTCGGGGATGACGGGCCGACCCACCAGGGCGCGTTCGACATCTCGTACTTCCGGCCGCTCCCCAACGTGGTCGTGATGGCGCCGCGCGACGAAGCGATGCTCGTCCACATGCTTCGCACTGCGCTCGCCCACGACGGCGGCCCGATCGCGTTCCGCTATCCGCGTGGCGCGGCCGAGGGCGCGCCGATGCCCGATGCTCCGAAGGAGATCGAGATCGGCAAGGGGGAGTACCTGCTGCCGGGCGAGCGGGTGGCCCTGCTCGGCTACGGCTACGGCGTCCAGGTGGCGCTGCGGGCGGCCGAGATCCTGCGGGGCAAGGGCGTCGAGCCCACCGTCGCCGACGGCCGCTTCGCGAAGCCGCTCGACGGGGATCTCGTCGAGAGGCTGGCGGCGGATCACGAGCTGCTGGTGACGATCGAGGAGAACGTGCTCCCCGGCGGCTTCGGGTCCGGGGTGCTCGAGCATCTCGAGGACGTCTTCGCCGATCGCGAGGAGAGCCGCGCGCGGGTGATGCGCGTCGGGCTTCCGGACCGCTACGTCGGTCACGGCAAGCCGGCGCTGCTTCGTGAGGAGGTCGGCTTCACGGGCGAGGCCGTCGCCGAGCGCGTCCTCAGCGCGATCGGCACGCGCCACACGATCGCGGGCTAGGCGATGCGCGCCGGCGCCGCAGTCCCGATCCTGGTCGGGCTGGCGCTCCTGCTCGGCGCCTGCGCCGAGAAGGAGGAGAACATCCAGCCCGTCGAGCCCGAGATCGGGACGGTTGCCGCCCCGGGTGCGACGATCGTCCAGGTCCAGGGTCAGGCGGCGAAGCAGCTGGCCCGTCAGACCGCGAGCGCGGTGCTGCCCGCCGGCTTCAGCGTCAAGCCGGCCGACTGGCGCGTCACCTGCGCCCCCGCGGCCAAGGACCTCGTCATCTGCCGGGTCCGGAGCGGTCCCTGCAAGGGACCGGTCGTGCTGAGGCCCGCGAAGGTCCCCGCCGGCGTCTCACCGGAGGGATATGCCCCGAAGGCCGACGCGTCGGCCGTCGGCTGCGTGGCCGACTAGGGCGAGCCGGAGCGCCCCCTAGACCGGTGTGCGGCGGCGCGGCGCCTCGTGACGGAGGCCGATCGGGGCATCGCGCGCCGGCTCGGTGACCGGGTGCGAGCAGAGCATCTGGTAGACGGAGGTCTGCCCGGTCTCGAAGCCGTTGCGGGCCGCGCGCAGGTAGAGCCGCCAGACGCGGAGCCGCTCGGGACCCGCGAGCTGCTCCGCGCGGTCGAGATGCTCGTCGAGCCGGGTGGCCCAGTGGCGCAGCGTCTCGGCGTAGTCGCGGTGGAGGCTCTCGACGTGCAGGGTCTCGAGGCCGGCGCGCTCGAACGAGAGCAGCATCCGTGACAGGTTCTGCACCTCGCCGTCCGGGAACACGTAGCGATCCGAGAAGGCGCCGCCGACGTGAAACCCCTCCTTGGTCGGCGGGACGTAGGCGATCCCGTGGTTCAGCACCTTGCCGCCGGGCCGGAGCATGCGCGCGACCTGCCGCCCGTACTCGTCGGCCTGTGAGCCGCCGACGTGCTCGACCATCCCGATGCTGGCGACGGCGTCGAAGGAGTCGTCGGCGAGGTCGCGGTAGTCGGCGACCTCGAACCGGGCGAGGCCGCCGACGCCTGCGTCGCGGGCGCGCTCGTTCGCCAGCTCGGCCTGGGGCGGGGAGAGGGTGATCCCGAGCACCGACACCCCGTGCTCGCGCGCGGCGTGGATGCCGAGGCTGCCCCACCCGGCGCCGATGTCGAGCATCCGCTGGCCCTCCTCGAGCTCCAGCTTCGCGCAGATCAGCTCCAGCTTCGCCCGCTGCGCCTCCTCGAGGCTGTCCGCGTCCTCCCAGAGGGCGCAGCTGTAGGTCATCGATTCGTCGAGGAACAGCGAGAAGAACTCGTTCGAGACGTCGTAGTGATGGCGCACCGCCTCGGCGTCTCGCGCGCGGCTGTGGCGCTTCCGGCTCGGCTTCAGCTCGGCGGCCGGGGGAGGGGGGAACCTGCGCACCCCAGCTGCCTGGATCGCGGCGCGACCGAGGCCGAGCTTCGCCGCGGTGGACATCCGCGGCGCGTGCCAGCGCCCGAGCAGCGCGATCGCGGCGTCGAGGTCGTCGACCTCGATCTCGCCGGTCGCGTAGGCGCGCCCGATCCCGAGCTCGCCGGGGGCGCGGAGGACGTGGCCGAGCGCGCGCGGGGAGCGGAAGGTGAGCGTCGGTCCTTCGCGCGTCGCCTCGACCGCCGCGCCGTCCCAGAAGCGCAAGGTGAACGGGCGGTCGGGGAAGGTCTTCTCGATCTGCCGGCGGAGCGGCTCCGAGGAGCGATCGGCCATTCGGCCAATCTACCGGGGCCGCAAGGGTCGACGCCGTCGGGACGCTCGAATACGGTGGGCACGCCATGGAGGCCACCGGGGAGCAGCAGCGGATCGAGCGTGGCACGTGGCTCGCGCTCGTCGCGATGGGGATCGCCGTCTTCGTGATCGCGAACGACTTCTCGGCGATCAACGTCGCGATTCCACAGATCGAGCAGGACTTCGACACCTCCGTCTCCACCTCGCAGTGGGTGGTGAACGGCTACGCGCTCACCTTCGGAGTCCTGCTCGTCACCGGCGGGAGGCTCGCCGACCTGTTCGGGCGCCGGCGCGCGTTCTTCGTCGGGTCGGCGATCTTCGCCTCGATGTCGTTCGCGGGTGGCACCGCCCAGAGCGAGGCGTGGCTGATCACGGCCCGCGTGGTGATGGGGATCGGTGGCGCGCTGATGTGGCCGGCGATCCTCGGGATGACCTTCGCCGCGCTCCCGGCGAGCAAGGCGGGATTGGCAGGCGGGCTGATCCTCGGAGCGGCCGGCGTCGGCAATGCGGCGGGTCCGCTGATCGGGGGCGTGCTGACCGACCTGCTCAGCTGGCGTTGGATCTTCTTCCTGAACCTGCCGGTGACCGGCTTCGCGGCGCTCGTCACCTGGCGCTACATCCATCAGCCGAAGCCCGAGAGCGCCGACACGCAGATCGACTACCGGGGTGTCGTCACGATCTCGATCGGCCTCGTCGCCCTGCTGCTCGCCTTCGACCAGGTGCTCGACTGGGGCGGATGGGGGGATCCCCGGATCGTCGCGCTGCTGTTCGTCTCGGTCCTGCTGCTGGCCTCATTCGCGTTCGTCGAGCGGGCCTCGGGCCGCCACGCTCTGGTTCCGAGCGACGTGATGCGGAACCGCGACTTCACGTACTCCTGCATCGCGATCCTGTTCATGTCGGCGGTCTTCTTCGCCTCGATGCTCTACCTGCCCCAGTACATGATCAAGGTGCTGGGCTTCTCGCCGATCGAGACCGGCTTCGGGATGCTGCCGATGATGGGGATCTTCGCCGCCGTCTCGTTCGTGGCGGGCCCGCTGTACGACCGCGTCGGCCCAAAGCTGCTCGCCTCAGCGGGCTCGCTCTGCATCGCCGCCGGCCCGCTGCTGGTCGCGCTGGCCGCCTCGGAGCAGGAGTACGCGGCGATCGTCCCCGGCCTCGCGGTGACCGGACTCGGGGTGGGCCTCTTCTATCCGACCGCGACCACCGCCGGTGTCACGTCCGTCGATCAGTCGCGGACCAGCCTCGCCGGCGCGATCGTCTACATGTTCCAGATCGCCGGCGGGTCGGTAGGGCTCGGGTTGACGACAGTGGTGTTCACGGAGGCGGGTGAGGACAAGGCCGGCACGGCCGCCTTCATCGACGGGATCGAGACCGCGTTCAAGCTCGACGCCGGCCTCGCGCTCTGCGGCTTCCTGATCGCGCTGTTCCTGATCGGTGGGCGTCCCCACCTGCCGCACGCCCGGCGCGAGGTCGCGGCGGGGGCGACCCCGCGAGGGCACGGTCCCTAGGGTCCGACGCTAATCGTCGATCTCGGGCGGATCGTCGGAGCCGCCCCCCGGAGCCGCTGCAGCCCGAGGAGCCGGAGCCCCGACGAGCCGGGCGCCGACGAGCGCCTCGCCGCTCGCGGGAGCCTACTCGTCCCTGATCCCTTGCACGTCCTCGGCGGCGACGCTGAATTGCTTGCCGTCGCCTACGTGCGTGAACGTCACGTACTTGAGGTTGGCGGCGAGAGCGGCGTTCACCGCGTTCGTCACGTCCTCCACCGATTCCTGGACCCTGTGTTCCAAGAACTCAACTGGCGGTGGCCCCTGTGCTTCGTAGAAGATCGTCGGCAAGCTCTCCTCCTTTTCCGACCGCGCATTCTGTCGAATCCGCCCTCGATCTTCGAGTCACAGCGACCCGCACTTAGGGAGGAGGTAGCTCCGCGGGGACCCGGCCCGCGTAGGCCGGTTCACCCCGTAATGGAACTCCACGATGTAGCGCCAGCGCCAACCGACGCGACTCGCTCGCCCAGCCGCGAGGCAGCCCAAGAGAAAGCCCCGCCGAAGCGGGGCTTTCTTGGGGTACTACAGGGAGGAGAGATATGTGTACTGCTGTGTTGTCTGTGGGAGGTAAGCCGGAACTCAGGCCCCGAGCGGACGCGTGTACCGCGTGGAAGCGGTCAGCGCCATGTGCGCGGAACCAAACCCGACCAGGAAGATTGCGGCGGTGAGGTCGCGGGCGATCAGGCCGACGGCGAGTCCGATCGCGACCGTCGCTCCGGCGAGCGCGTAGTCGAAGCCGGCGTGGGCGGTCAGCGGGAGCGGGGGGCGGTCGGCCTGGCCACCGTAGATCGATAAGGCCAGCCCAATCAACAGCACGCCGAGCGCGAGCGAGAGCGCTCCGACGGCGGCGCTGAAGCCGAGCGCAAAGGGCGCGACCAGCAGCAGCGGCGCGGCGAGCACCTCGACGGCGCCGTGCACGTGAATGGGGATGGCTCTGGTGAGAGTCATGGGACCATACAGAGTACGAACGTATGTGCGATCTGTCTGTGAGGGCGATCACAGTGATTCCGCAGCAAATGGAGCGATCAACACGCAGCGCAGCGGCTACCGTTCGCCGATCATGGCCCCCCGCCGCCGCGCCGACACCCTGCTCGCCGAACGAGGACTCGCCGCGTCGCGCTCGGCGGCCGCGGCAAGCGTGCGGGCCGGGCGAGTGCGGCTCGGGACCGACGGCCCCTCTGTCGCCAAGCCCGGCCAGATGCTGCCCGAGGACGCGGATCTGGTCGTCGAGGGCGGTCCCGAGTTCGTCTCCCGAGGCGGCGTCAAGCTCGCGAACGCCCTCAATGCGCTTCCGGTCGCGGTGGCCGGACGGGAGGCGCTCGACGTCGGCGCGTCGACGGGCGGGTTCACCGACTGCCTGCTCGCCCGCGGCGCCGCGCGGGTGATCGCGCTCGACGTCGGCTACGGGCAGCTCGACTGGAGCCTGCGCGAGGACGCGCGGGTGACCGTGATGGAGCGCGTCAACGCCCGCCACCTGGAGGACGAGGAGCTCCCCTTCCGGCCGAGCCTCGTCACCGTCGACGTCTCCTTCATCTCGCTCTCGGAGCTGCTCGGCCCGATCGCCGCCGTCGCCGACGAGGATCTGGACCTGCTGGCGATGGTGAAGCCGCAGTTCGAGCTCGGCCCGGAGCTGGTCGGGCGGGGAGGGGTGGTTCGCGATCCTGAGCACCGCCGCGCGGCGATCCGCCTCGTGGCGGCCGCCGCAGAGGGGATCGGCCTCGTCGTCCGCGGGCTCGCCTCGTCGGGCCTGCCCGGCCCGAAGGGCAACCGCGAGAGCTTTCTCTGGCTCGCCCGCCGGGGACGTCGGGCCGACCTCGAGGCCGAGCTGAGCGAGGTGGAGCCGTGAGCGTCGTGGTGAAGACGGCGGTGCTGGTCACGCACATGCATCCCGACAACTCCTCGTCGGCCGTCGCCGCGGCGTGCGCGGCGGCGCGCGAGACGGGGATCGAGCTGTCCGCCTCCCCCGACGAGCACCGCAAGCACGGCGACGTCGTCGCCGACTGCAAGCCGGTCGACGATCTTCCCGACCACCCGGACCTCTGCCTCGTCCTCGGGGGTGACGGCAGCATCCTCTACGCGCTGCGGCGCTACGCGCGCACCGGCGTCCCCGTGTTCGGAATCAACTTCGGGACGATCGGCTTTCTCGCGGCCTGCGAGCGCGATCAGCTCGACGAGGGGCTGAAACACGCGTTTGGGGGCGAATTCGAGGTGATGTCGATGCCCGGGCTCGAGCTGGGGCTGGACATCGAGAACCGGTTCGGCCTCAACGACGTCACCTTCGTGCGCGCGCTCCACGGCCGGGTCGCGGAGCTCTCCTACCGAGTCCAGGGGGAGGAGGTGGGCCACGTGCGCTGCGACGGCCTCGTCGTCGCCACCCCCGCCGGCTCGACCGGATACAACCTCGCCAACGGCGGCCCGATCCTCGCCTGGGGCGTACAGGGCTACGTCGTCAGCTTCATCGCCCCGCACACGCTGACGGCCCGCGCCCTCGTGGTCGCACCCGGCGACGTCCTCCACGTCGGGAACGGCGCCGGCCGCGAGCCGGTCGAGATCGAGCTCGACGGCGACCACTGCTGCCAGCTCGAGCCGGGGGAGGAGGTCGAGGTCAGCTTCCGCGACGGCGTCGGGAGTCTCGCCCAGTACAAGGGGGCGACCTTCTACCACCGGATGCGCGAGAAGTTCGGCCGCCTCGCGAAGCAGCGGATCTGAGTCCCGGCGCGCCTCGCGCACCTCGCAGGCGGCGGGGCTGCCTTAAGTTGCACGGGTCAGCGCCGGGAGCGATCGGAGGAGGCTGGTGATGGAGCGGAAGTGGTGGACCCTGCTGGCGACCTGCGTGGCGATGTTCATGCTCCTGCTGGACATCACGATCGTCAACGTCGCGCTCCCCGAGATCCAGCGCGACCTCGACGCCAGCTTCAGCGACCTCCAGTGGGTCGTGGACGCGTACTCGCTGACGCTCGCCGCCTTCCTGCTGACGGCGGGGGTGCTGGGCGACCGGCTCGGCCGCCGGAATATCTTCGCCCTCGGGTTCCTGGTCTTCAGCGTCGCCTCGCTGCTCTGCGGCCTCGCGACGAGCCCGACGTTCCTGAACCTCGCGCGCGCCGTGCAGGGCATCGGCGGCGCGGCGATGTTCGCGACGACGCTGGCGCTGATCGCCCAAGAGTTCCGCGGCTCCGAACGCGCGACGGCGTTCGGGATCTGGGGGGCGACCGTCGGCGGCGCCGTCGCGATCGGCCCGCTGATCGGCGGCGCGCTCACGGATGCGCTCGGCTGGGAGTGGATCTTCTTCGTCAACGTCCCGATCGGCGTGGCCGCGATCGCGCTCACGCTCACCCGCGTCGCCGAGTCGCGCGACCCCAGTGCTCCGCCCGTCGATTGGCCGGGCATGGTGACCTTCTCGCTGTCCCTGTTCCTGCTCATCTTCGGTCTCGTCCGGGGAAACGCCGAGGGCTGGGAGAGCACCCAGATAGTCGCCTCGTTGGTCGGCGCGGTGGCGCTGATGATCGCCTTCGTCCTGATCGAGCTCCGCTCGAGCCACCCGATGTTCGACCTGACGCTGTTCCGCAAGCCGGCGTTCAGCGGCGTCTCCGCGGTCGCCTTCTGCCTGTCGGCCGGGATGTTCTCGATGTTCCTCTACATCACGATCTACATGCAGGACATCCTCGGCTTCGATCCCTTCGAAGCCGGCGTCCGCTTCCTCCCGATCACGCTCCTCTCCTTCTTCGTCGCGCCGATCGCGGGACGGCTGCTGACGAGGGTCCCGGCCCGGGTCTTCTTCGGCCTCGGGCTCGGGCTCGTCGGGACGGGACTGCTGCTGATGCGGGGCCTCGAGCCTGACTCGGAGTGGACGGCGCTGCTCGCGGGCTTCCTCGTCGCGGGCGCCGGGATCGGGATGACCAACCCCGCGATCGCGTCCACCGCCGTGGGCGTCGTCCCGCCGGAGCGGGCCGGGATGGGCTCGGGCATCAACAACACCTTCCGCCAGGTCGGGATCGCGACGGGCATCGCGGCGCTCGGTGCGATCTTCCAGCATGGGATCGAGACGAGGCTGCCCGCGAACGCCCCGGACGGTGCCGCGGAGGGGATCGCCTCGAGCGGCACCCGCTTCGCCGAGCAGGGCGGCCCGCAGGCGGTCGAGGTCGCTCGCGACGCCTTCATCGGCTCCCTCAACGAGATTCTCCTGATCGGTGCGCTGATCGCGCTCGCCGGCGCGGCGCTCGGCCTGCTGCTGACCCGCGAGAGTGATCTGGTCTCGCACGAGATCCCCGGGGCCGAGGAACCGGCCGAGCCGGCCGCGGTCTAGATCCCGGACTAATCCGTCGGCACTCCTCGTTAGAACGGGTGCCGATGCTGCTCGAGCTGAGGATCGAGAACCTGCTGCTGATCGAGCGCGCCGAATTGCGCCTGGGCCACGGTCTGAACGCGATCACGGGCGAGACCGGCGCCGGGAAGACGATCCTCGCCCACTCCCTCGACCTGATCCTTGGGGGCAAGGCACGTCCGCAGATCGTCAGGCCGGGTGCCGCGGAGGCCTATGTAGAGGGAGCGTTCGAGCTTCCCGACGGGCTGCTCGACGATCCCGAGCTCGCGGAGATCGCCGCGCGGCTGCCCGAGGGCACGAGGGAGGTCGTGCTCGGCCGCCGGGTTGCGGCGTCGGGCCGGACCAGTGCCTTCCTCGGCGGCCGCTCCGCGTCGGCGCCGGAGCTGAAGGCGCTCGGCTCGCGCCTGCTCGCGTTCTACGGCCAGCACGAGCACCGCAAGCTGACGCTCGCCTCGGCCCAGCTCGAGACGCTCGACGGGTTCGCCGGCGATGCGCACCTCGCGCGCCGCCGCGAGTACCGCGTGGCCCACGGCGAGGTGCTCGCGATCGAGCGCGAGCTGGCAAAGTTGCGCGACCGACAGGGGGCCCGGGAGCGGGATCTCGACCTGCTCCGCTTCGAGCTCGAGGAGATCGAGGCGGCGAAGCCCGACTCGGCCGAGGAAGCCGAGCTCGAGCCTGAGCGGGCTCGCCTCCGCCATACCGAGGCGTTGCAGGCGGCCGCGGGGGCGGCGCTCGAGGCCGTGGCGGGAAGCGGCGACGATGGCGGGGCTGCGGAGTCGCTGGCGTTTGCCGAGACGGCGATCGCCGGCCAGGAGGGCGTCGACTCGGAGCTCGACCGGCTCGTTGAGCGCGCCCGCGGGCTCACGGTCGAGGCGCGCGAGCTCGCGGCCGAGCTGCGGTCCTATGCGGAGGGGGTCGAGGCCGAGCCGGGGCGGCTCGAGGAGGTCGAGGAGCGGCTCGAGGCGATCGAGCGGCTGAAGCGCAAGCACGGCGGCTCCGTCGACGCCGTCCTCGCCCACGCCGAGCGCTGCCGGACGGAGATCGAGCGGATCGAGGGGGCCGGGGAGCGCGCCGACGAGCTCGAGGGCGCGCTCGACGCAGCCGCTCGGAGACGGACCGACCTGGGCGCGCAGCTGAGCGAGACGCGCGCGAAGGCGGGGCGGAATCTCGAGAAGCGCGTCGCCGCGGAGCTGGACCGGCTGGCGATGAGCGGTGCCAGCCTCGAGGTGAGCCTCGAGCCCCACCCCGGCGGATTCGGGCCGAGCGGTCAGGAGACCGTCACCTTCCTGGTCGCGACGAATCCGGGGATGCCCGTCTCACCGCTCCGCGACGCGGCCTCGGGCGGCGAGCTCTCGCGGGTGATGCTGGCGCTCGCCGGGCAGGGCGCGCGGGGCGGCGCCGCGACCTTCGTGTTCGACGAGATCGACGCCGGCGTCGGAGGGAACACGGCGCGGGTGGTGGGGGAGAGGCTGCGGGCGCTCGGTTCCGAGCGCCAGGTTCTCTGCATCACCCACCTGCCCCAGGTCGCCTCGCTCGCCGAGGAGCACTTCCGGATCGAGAAGGATGTCGGAGGCGGGCAGGCGACCGCGACTGTCAAGCGCGTCGACGGCGACGAGCTCGTCGCCGAGATCGTCCGGATGCTGGGCGCCGACCGCGGCGACAAGACCGCGAGCAAGCACGCTCGCCGGCTGCTCGAAGCCGCCTAGCTCCGCATACTCGGTCGATCTCGGCCGCCACCGAGCGAGTTCCGCTGCCGCAGCAACTAGACTCGATCGGCAGAGTCAATTGAGCGATCGCCGCCCATCAGACACTCGCTTTCTCTTCGTCACCGGCGGAGTGGTCTCGGCTCTCGGGAAGGGGATCGCCTCCGCCTCCATCGGCCGCCTCCTGGTCTCGCGCGGCTTCAGGGTCCAGCTACAGAAGTTCGATCCCTATATCAACGTCGACCCGGGGACGATGAGCCCGTTCCAGCACGGCGAGGTGTTCGTCACCGAGGACGGGGCCGAGACCGATCTCGACCTCGGCCACTACGAGCGCTTCACCGACGAGAACACGTCGCGGGCGTCGAACGTGACCGCGGGGGCGGTCTACAACTCTGTGATCCGGCGCGAGCGCCGCGGCGACTACCTCGGCGCGACGGTCCAGGTGATCCCGCACGTCACCGACGAGATCAAGAACCGGATCCTGATCGTCGCCGAGTCCCAGTCGGTGGACTTCGTGATCACGGAGATCGGGGGCACCGTCGGCGACATCGAGTCGCTGCCCTTCCTCGAGGCGATCCGCCAGCTCTACACCGACCTCGGTCCCGAGCGCTGCATGTTCATCCACCTGACCCTGGTTCCCTACATCGGCCATGCCGGCGAGCTTAAGACGAAGCCGACCCAGCACTCGGTCAACGAGCTTCGCAGGATCGGGGTGCAGCCGCACGCGCTGATCTGCCGCTCCGAGCAGGGGCTCGACCGCGAGATCCGCCGCAAGATCGCGCTGTTCGCTTCGCTTCCGGAGGAGGCCGTGATCTCCGCCCGCGACGTAGACAACACCTACAAGGTGCCGCTCGTATTCCGCGCGGAGGGGATGGACGACCTCGTCCTCGACCACTTCAAGATCGAAGACGCCTCGGCCCCCGAGCTCGCCGAGTGGGAGGAGCTGATCCGCCGCGCCGACGCCTCGCGCGAGCGCAAGGTGAGGATCGCGCTCGTCGGCAAGTACGTCCAACTCGAGGATGCCTACAAATCGGTGATCGAAGCGCTCGCCCACGGCGGCTGGAAACACGGGGTCGACGTCGAGACCGAGCTCGTCTCCTCCGAGGACGTCGACGAGGAGGCGCTCGAGCGCGCCGACGGGATCCTGATCCCGGGCGGGTTCGGCGAGCGCGGGATCGAGGGCAAGATCGAGGCGGCTCGGATCGCGCGCGAGAAGGGAATCCCGTACCTCGGGATCTGCCTCGGGATGCAGATCGCCGTGGTCGAGTTCGCCCGCCACGTGTGCGGAATGGAGGGAGCCAACTCCGCCGAGTTCGATCCCGAGACGCCGTACCCGGTCGTCGACCTGCTCCCCGAGCAGAAGGAGGTCTCCGACCTCGGCGGGACGATGCGCCTCGGCGCCGACCCGGTCAAGCTGCACGACGGCACCCGCGCGAGGGAGACCTTCGGCGAGTCTGTGATCTACAAGCGCCACCGCCATCGTTACGAGGTGAACAACCAGCTCCGGCGCCGCCTCGAGGAGGAGGGCCTCGTCGCCGGCGGCACCTCACCCGACGAGCGCCTCGTCGAGATCATCGAGCTCCCGGACCACCCATTCTTCGTCGCCTCGCAGTTCCACCCCGAGTTCAACTCGCGCCCGACCCGCCCGGAGCCGCTGTTCCGCGACTTCGTCGGGGCTGCCGCCGAGCGCGCCGCGGCGCGCGGCGACGAGGTGGACGCGACCGAGGTCACCGCCGAGTCCGCCGGCGCGGACGCCGACGTCGAAGCCCGCCGCAGCTAGTCGCGGCCGGAGCGGTTGCACGGTGCGCAGCTAGTACCCGCGCCGAGCGGTTGCACGGTTCGTGGGGCCATAGCCCCGCAGGCGGTGCAGCGATCGTCTGGCATAGCCTTGGCCGATGCGCGACGCTGATGAACAGCGCATGCTGGACCGCTTCATGCGGCTCTGTGAGATCGCCAGCCCGACCGGGGAGGAGCGCGCGGTAGCCGATGCGGTGCTCGCCGAGCTGCGCGAGCTGGGCGTCGAGGTCTCCGAGGACGGGGCGGCGGGGCCGGCGCGGGCGGCGGCCGGCAACCTGATCGCTCGGGTGCCCGGTCGGGGGGATGGTTGGGTGATGCTCAGCGCGCATCTCGACACCGTCCCGCACGATGGCCCGATCGAGGTCGTCGACGAGGGCGGCGTCTTTCGCAGCGCGGGGGAGACGATCCTCGGCGCGGACAACAAGGCCGCGGTCGCGGTCCTGATCGAGCTTGCCGCGCGCCACGCGAGCGATCCCGCCGAGCTCGGGATCGAGCTCGTGTTCACTGTCGCCGAGGAGGAGGGGCTGCGGGGCGCGAAGGAGCTCGACACCGACGCGCTGCGCTCGCCGTTCGGGTACGCGATCGACCATGCGACCCCGATCGGCGAGGTGATCGTGGCGGCGCCGACGTACAAGCGTCTCGAGGCGAGCTTCCACGGGCTCGAGGCCCATTCGGGGATCAACCCCGAGGACGGGCACAACGCGATCGCCGCCGCGGCCGCGGCGATCGCCGGGATGAAGCTCGGCCGCCTCGACGAGGAGACGACCGCGAACGTCGGTGTGATCGAGGGCGGCACCGCCTCCAACGTCGTCCCCGGACGCTGCAGGGTGGTAGGCGAGGCGCGCAGCATCGATTCTGAGCGGGCGGCGGCGACGATCGGCGAGATGGTCGATGCCTGCACCTGGGCCGCCGGTGAGCACGGCTGCGATGTCGACGTTCGGGTGAGTGAGATGTTTCGCGGCTACCGGATCGATCCGAAATCGCCCTCGGTCTTGGCTGCTTCGGAGGCGCTCCGCCGCCGTGGCCACGAGCCGCAGCTGGTCGCGACAGGCGGCGGCAGCGACGCGAACGCCCTGATGGCCGGGGGATTCGAGTGCGTGCTGCTCGCCAACGGCACCGAGGCGAACCACACCCCGCAGGAGTCGGTCAGCGCTGACGCGATCGTGGAGATGCTCGCGGTCTGCGAGGCCGTGATCGAGGAGGGGGCGCGGGCCTCGGCAACGCGCACGGCCGGCGACGCGCGCGCCGCCATGGCCGGCGATGATTCGAGTTCCTGATCGCGACGATCACGACCACGGAGGCCGAATGAACGACGGCGACGAGCTCGAGAGGATCGGCGGAAAGCTGGTCCACAAGGGGCCGATCATCTCGGTGCGGATGGATCGGTTCCGCTACCCGGACGGGGGCACGGACGTCCGCGAGGTCGTGATCCACCCGGGCGCGGTGACGATCGTCGCCCACGACGGCCGCGTCCTCTACATGGTGCGACAGCCGAGGGAGCCGGTCGAGGAGCCGGCGCTGCTCGAGCTTCCGGCGGGCAAGCTCGACATCGAGGGCGAGAGTCCACTCGAGTGCGCCCAGCGCGAGCTCGCCGAGGAGATCGGAAAGTCCGCCGGAGACTGGCGGGAGCTGAAGAGCTTCTACGCGAGCCCGGGCTACAGCAACGAGCGTGTCCACCTGTTCCTCGCGACGGAGCTGTACGACGTTCCGACCGGGCCCGAGGGCGACGAGCGGATCGAGATCGTGCAGCTGCCGCTCGGGGATCTGAGCTCGGCGATCGCCCGCTGCAAGGACGCGAAGTCGCTGATCGGGCTGCTGATGCTCAAGGAGCTGCTCTAGCCACGGCGAAGTAAGGGCGCATGGCCACGATGGCCCCGGCGCCCGATGCGGAGATTCAGCCCTCGCCGCGCTTCGAGGCGACCGTTCTCGACTTCCTCGCCCACCTCGAGTTCGAGCGGGGGCTGTCCCGCAATACGCTCGCGGCCTACCGCACCGACCTGCTCCAGTTCGGCCGCTTCCTCGCCCAGCACGGCCGCGAGGCGACCACCGCGAGCGCCGAGGACCTGTCGCTGTTCCTCGCGCAGGTCGCGAGCGGCGACGGGAACGGCACGCCGCCGTCCTCGAGCGCGACCGTCCACCGCAAGGCCGCATGCCTGCGCTCCTTCTATCGGCACCTGCGCCGCGAGGAGCTGATCGACCGCGATCCCGCCGCCGAGCTGCCGACGCCGCGGCGCGGCAGGAAGCTCCCCGAGGTGCTGAGTTACGCGGAGGTCCAGCACCTGCTCGCGCAGCCGCGCGGGGACGAGCCCGCGGTCTACCGTGATCGGGCGCTGCTGGAGTTGATGTACGCCTCGGGCCTGCGGGCCTCGGAGACGATCTCGCTGGAGGTCGGCGACGTCGACCTGGACGCCGGGGTGCTTCGGGTCAGCGGCAAGGGCTCGAAGGAGCGAGTCGTGCCGGTCGGCGACAAGGCGATCGCGGCGATCCGGGCGTACCTGCGCTCGGGGCGCCGGCAGCTGCTCCGCGACGGCGACGAGCACAAGCTCTTCCTCAACTTCAGGGGCGGCCCGCTGACGCGGCAGGGCCTTTACAAGATCGTCCATCGCCACGCGGCGAGCGCAGGGCTCGGCGGCAGGATGAGCCCGCATACCCTTCGCCACTCCTTCGCCACCCATCTGTTGTCGGGCGGCTGTGACCTGCGCTCGGTCCAGGAGATGCTCGGCCACGCCGACCTCTCGACCACCCAGCTCTACACCCACCTCTCCGGCGACGAGCTGAGGGAGGTCTACTTCAAGGCGCACCCGCGCGCGAGCTAGCCTCCGGGACATGCCGGAGCTGCCCGAGGTCGAGACCGTCCGGCGGCAGCTTGCGCCGGAGGTGACCGGACGCAGAATCGAGTCGGCGGAGATCCTCGACGAGCGCCTGACCCGGCCGGAGGACCCGACCCGAATCGCGCGGCGTCTCGCCGGGCGGGAGATCGAGGGGGTGGACCGGCGCGGGAAGTACCTGCTGCTGCGGCTGGAGGGCGGGGGCACGCTGGCGCTCCACCTGCGGATGACGGGAAACCTGCTGCTCCGTCGCTCCGACGACGGCGACGAGGTCGCCGACCTGATGGAGCGCGACCGCCTCGGGGGGCCGCGGCTCTACGAGGCTCCTCCCGAGCTTCGCCACCTGCGGGCGAGCCTGGAGCTGGACGACGGCTCCGAGCTGCTGTTCACCGACATGCGCCGGTTCGGCACTGCGGTGCTGCTCGAGGACCGGAATGCCACCGAGGACTATCTCGCCTCCCGAGTCGGGATCGAGCCGCTCTCGGAGGAGCTGACCCCGGAGGCGCTCTGCCGCCTCGCGGCCGGGCGCACGATCCCGCTGAAGTCGTTCCTCCTCACCCAGACCGCGATCAGCGGGATCGGCAACATCTACGCGGACGAGGCGCTGTGGCGGGCGCGGCTGCACCCGCTGTCTCCCGCGGGCTCGATGAAGCTCGAGCACTGCGAGGCGCTGGTCGAGGGGACCGTCGACGCCCTCGAGGCGGGCCTCGAGTACGGCGGCGCCAGCATCGACGACTACCGCGATGCCCGCGGCGAGAAGGGCTCGATGCAGGACGAGTTCATGGTCCACACCCGGGAGGGAAAGCCGTGCCCGCGCGGTGACGGCACGATCGAGCGGATCGTCGTCGGCGGGCGCTCGAGCTACCTCTGCCCCGCTTGCCAGGTGAAGCTGAGGCGGCGGCCCCGACGGCGAAGGAAGCGCGCCGGCGCATCCCGGGCGGCGAAGAGCGGGGCGAGCGGGTGACCGAGCCTGTGCCGCTGCCCGCCGGCTTCATGGTCGGGCACTGGTCGGACCCCGGGGCGCTGACCGGGTGCAGCGTCGTGATCCCGCCGCCGGGGAGCCGCGGCGGCGTCTGGGTCCAGGGCGGGGGCCCCGGGACGCGTGAGACCGACACGCTCGGGCCGCTCGCGCGCTCGGAGCACGCGAGCGCCGTCGTGCTGACCGGCGGCAGCGCGTTCGGTCTCGCGGCGGCCGACGGCGTGGTCCGCTGGCTCGAGCAGCACGAGATCGGCCACTGGACCCCGGCGGGGTTGGTGCCGCTGGTTCCGGCCGCGGTGATCTACGACCTCGCCAGCGGTGATCCGAAGGTGAGGCCGGGGCCGGAGGAGGGCTACGCGGCCTGCGAGGCGGCCGGCGGCGGCATCCCCGAGCGCGGCTCCGTCGGCGTCGGCTGCGGCGCCACGGTGGCCAATGTCCTCGGTCGCGAGCGGGCCTCGAGCGGGGGCTTCGGCTTCGCCGCGCTGCGGACCGGCGCCGGCGAGACGGTCGCGGCCGTCACCGCCGTCAACGCCGCCGGCGACGTGCTCGCCGAGGACGGAACGATCCTCGCCGGCCCTCGAGGCGACGACGGCGAGATGGTGCGGGGCGCCGACCTGATCGTCGAGATGGAGCAGATGCCCGAGCTGCGCATCCCCGAGGGAAACACGACGCTCGTCTGCATCTGCACCGACGCCCCGCTCGACAAGCGGAGCTGCGGGATGGTCGCGCGCGCCGCGACGGCCGGCATCGCCCGCGCGGTCGACCCGACCTTCACACCGGTCGACGGCGACGTCGCCTTCTGCCTCGCCTCGGGCGAGGGCGAGCAGCGTCCCTTCCTCGCGATGCAGATCGGCGCGGCCGCCGCGACGGTCACGGCCGCGGCGATCCGGGACGCGATCCGGCAGGGGGCAGGCCAGGCCTCAACCGGCTGATCATGTCCGCAAACCTCGATTTGGTGAAGTCGATCTTCGCGGCCTGGGAGAAAGGCGATTTCAGCTCATCTGCCTGGGCTGACCCTGAGATCGAGTTCGTGATGCTCGGCGGACTGACTTCGGGGAAGTGGAACGGGATGGAGGAGATGGCGGAGGCCTGGGGCGAGATGCTCAGGGCTTGGGAGAACCTTCGTGCGGTACCCGATGAATTCCGCGAGCTCGATGACGGTCGCGTCCTCGTACTCCTGAGAAATCAGGGCCGCGGCAGGGGCAGCGGCATCGACGTCGGCGAGATTTCGGTGAAGGCCGCCAACGTCTTCACCATCCGCGGCGGGAAGGTGACGAGCTTGACCCTCTACTGGGATCGCGACCGCGCGATCTCAGATCTCGGCCTCTGAGAGCGATTCTGTCTTGCACGCTGCCGTCCGAGCGCTGCGGCAAGGTTTGGTTCGTGCCCGGAGCTTTCAAGACGGAGGCGGTGGTGCTGCGCAGCATCCGCTACGGCGAGGCCGACCGGATCGTCCACCTCTACTCCGCGACGCGCGGCAAGATCGGGGCGATCGCGAAGGGGTCGCGGCGGCCGAAGTCGCGCTTCGGGGGGCGGCTGGAGCCGTTCTTCCGGCTCAACCTCGTCCTCTACGAAGGCCGCAGCGACCTGATGACGGTGACGGGCGCCGCGACGGTCGAGGGTCACGGGCGGCTGCGGAGCGACGGCAGGGCGCTGATCGCGGCCGCCCGCGGCTGTGACACGCTGCTCCGCCTGTTCGACGCCGGTGAGCCGAACGCGCCCGCCTACAACCTGCTGTGCAACTACCTCGGGCTGCTCGACGCCGATCCCGCCGCGGCGAGCGCCCCCGGGACCGCGCTCGCCTTCCGGCTGAAGCTGGCACTGGCGGCGGGGTTCTCGCCGGAGCTGGCGAGCTGCGCGCGCTGCGGCGAGACCGACCACCTGACCTCGTTCTCGGGCTCGGCGGGGGGAGTGGTCTGCGCGAGCTGTGAGGGGGAGGGGTTCGCGATCACCGAGGAGGCCCACCGGTTCATGGTCGAGGCGCTGGCGCGGCCGCTGGCGGAGGCGCCCGCCGCCGACCGGCGGGTCGCCGCGCAGGCCGACCGCGCCGTCACCGAGACGCTCGAGCACCACGCCCACGTGCACCTGCGCGCGGCGGCCTAGCGCTGGGACTTCGGGCGGTAGAGCCGCTCGCTCACCGCGATCCGGATCGCCCGCGGGCTCGCGTTGTTGACGCGCATGAAGTTGCGGAAGAAGCGGCCGGGGACCATCGAGCGCTTGCCCTTGTCGAAGGCGATCAGGGCCTCGCGGACGACCTGGTCGGCTTCGATCACGCCGGGCATCATCTCGCCTCCGACCTCCTCGTAGCCGGCGACCTGCTGCCACTCGGTCGGAACGGGGCCGGGGTTGACCGACATCGCCGTGACGCCGGTTCCCCTCAGCTCGGCGTGGAGCGCGTCTGTGAGGTTCAGCGCGAACGCCTTGGTCGCCGCGTACGTCGCCTCGTAGGGGAGGGGCTGCATGCCCGCAGTCGAGGCGACCGTGATCACCCCGCCGCGGCCGCGCTCGATCATCGCGGGCAGGAAGGACCCGGTGAGGGTCACCACGGCCTCGCAGTTGACGCGAACCATCTCGGCCTGGCGCTCGACCGGGAGCTCGGCGAAGCGGCCGCGGAGGCCGAAGCCGGCGTTGTTGACGAGCAGGTCGACGTCGAGACCGAGCCTTGCGACTTCGCCTGGGAGGTCCGCCGCCTCCGAGCCGAGGTCGCCGGCGATCACGTGGGCGCTGGTCGGCAGCGATTCGGCGAGAGCTTCGAGGCGGTCCCGGCGGCGCGCGACGAGGATCAGCTTGCAGCCCCGAGCGGACAGCTGGCGCGCGAATTCCTCGCCGATGCCCGACGAGGCGCCCGTGATCAGAGCCGTCTCTGCCACGGCCGGAAGCCTATCCGTCACACGGAAGGTGGATGCGCCGCGTTTGATGCGACCATCGGGGGGTGAGCACACGAACCGAGACGCTCGAGGACAGGGTGCGCTCCTGGGAGAGGGACTACCTGTGGGAGCGCGCGACCCCCTCGTACCCGGCCAACCGGGTGCACCCCGAGCCGGACAGCCCCGTCCGGACGCCGTTCCAGCGCGACCGCGACCGGATCGTCCACTCCAAGGCGTTCCGGCGTCTCAAGCACAAGACCCAGGTGTTCGTGGCGCCGGAGGGCGACCATTACCGGACGCGGCTCACCCACACGCTCGAGGCGTGCTTCATCTCGCGGACGGTTGCGCGGGCCCTCGCGCTGAACGAGGATCTGACGGAGGCGGTGGGGCTCGGGCACGATCTCGGTCACCCTCCGTTCGGCCACATTGGCGAGGAGGTGCTCGACGAGGCGCTCGGCGAGCACGACCGCGGCTTCAGGCACAACGAGCACTCGCTGAGGGTCGTCGAGGTACTCGAGGGCGACGGGCGCGGGCTGAACCTGACCGAGCAGGTCCGTGACGGGATCCTGCGGCACACCGGCCCCGAGAAGCCCGAGACGCTGGAGGGGAGGGTGGTGCGGATCGTCGACCGCGTCGCTTACATCAACCACGACATCGACGACGCGGTCCGGGCCGGGATCATCTCCGAGGGGGATCTGCCCGCCGACGAGATCGCGCTGCTCGGCCAGACCGGGGCCGAGCGGATCGACACGCTCGTGCGCGACATGGTCGAGAGGTCGCGGGCGGAGGGGGACGTGGCGCAGAGCGAGGAGGTCGGCGGCGCGATGCTGCGGCTGCGGAGGTTCATGTTCGACCGGGTCTACCTGGGGACGGAGGCGCGGGCCGATCAGGAGCGGGCTCGCGAGGCGCTGCGGGCGCTGTTCGACCACTACCTCGCCCGCCCCGAGGAGCTGCCGGCGCCCGACCGGGCGGCGAATGAGGTGCAGCGGATCACCGACTATCTCGCCGGAATGACCGACCGTTTCTGCCTCACGTCCTACGAGCGGCTCGCCGCCGCCCGGGCGGGGGGATAGAACTCCCAGCGTGGCGCGGCTTTCCTCAGAGACGCTCGACCGGGTGAAGGAGTCGGCCGACATCGTCGAGGTGATCTCGGCCTACACGGACCTGCGCCGCGCCGGGGCGCGGATGACGGGCCTCTGCCCGTTCCACGACGAGCGCACGCCGTCGTTCTCGGTCGATCCCGTCGCCAAGCTCTACCACTGCTTCGGGTGCCAGGCGGGTGGCGACGTGATCAGCTTCGTGCAGGAGAAGGAGGGGCTCGACTTCGGCGAGGCGGTGGAGTCGCTGGCCGAGCGCTACGGCCTCGAGATCGAGCGCGACCGGGAGGACCCGAAGGCGGAGGCGCGGCGGAGGCGCAAGGCGCGGCTGTACGAGCTGCTGCAGCGGACCGCGGAGTTCTATGAGCGTTACCTTTGGGACTCGCCGAAGGCGGCGAAGGCGCGGGAGCATCTGCTCGGGCGCGGCCTGGATGAGACGACGCTCCGCGGGTTCGGGGTGGGGATGGCGCCGAGCGCCTGGGACCAGGTGCTGGTCGGTAGCCAGCGGGCGAGGTTCACCGTCCCCGAGCTGGTCGGCGCGGGCCTGATCCAGAAGGGGCGGCAGGGGGGTCACTACGACCGGTTCCGGAAGCGGATCACGTTCCCGATCCGCGACCAGCGCGGCCGGGTGCTCGGGTTCGGGGCGCGCGCGATGAGCGCGGACTCGAAGCCGAAGTACCTGAACTCGCCCGAGGGCGAGCTGTACCGGAAGAGCGAGACGCTCTATGGGATCGACCGGGCGAAGGGCGCGATCGCGAAGGCGCGGCGGGCGATCGTGGTGGAGGGGTATACGGACGCGATCGCGCTCCACCAGGCCGGGATCGATGAGGCGGTGGCGATCATGGGGACCGCGATCACGCCGGAGCAGTTGAAGATGCTCTCGGGGCTGAGTCCAGAGTCGGTGGTGCTGGCGCTCGACGCGGACAGGGCGGGGGCCGACGCGATGATCCGCGCGCAGCGGGTGGCGGGAGGAAAGAGGATCGACCTGCTCGTCGCGGCGATGCCCGAGGGCGAGGACCCCGCCGAGATGCTCGCCGCGGGCCGGATCGAGCGATTCCGCGAGCTGGTCGAGGGGGCGATCGACCTGCCGAGCTTCAGAGTGCGGACGGCGCTCGGGAGGGCGGACGTGACGACGCCGACGGGCCGCGAGCGGGCGCTGGCCGAGGTCGCGCCTGTGCTGAAGGCGATGGGGGAGGCCGTGGGCCGCGACGAGCTCGTGCGCGAGGTCGGCGATCGGCTCGACATCCCCCCGAGCCTCGTGATGGAGCGGGTGGGCGCCGCGAGGATCGAGGAGATCCCGGCGGCACCCGGCCGCGAGCCGGGCGCCGAGCGAGCCGCGAAGGTGGAGCGGCTGCCGCCGACCCCGCGCGAGTCGCGCGAGCGGGCGCTGCTCGCGATGTGCATCGCCGATCCGAAGAACGGGCGCGGCTTCATCGACAGGCTGAGCGACGAGCAGATGTCGCGGTCGGGCCGGGCGGCGCTCGTGTGGCTCCGCGAGCACCTCGACGACCCGCTCGCGGGGCTGCCGCGGGGGGACGCGGACCTGGTCTCGCTGATCACCGAGCTGAAGATGAAGGCCGACCGCGAGCCGACCTCGGTCGCCGCGATGCGGCTCAACTATCTCCTCCTCGAGCAGTTCCGCCTCCAGGGCGAGATCGCGGCGGCCCGCGAGGCCGGCGACATGGAGGCCGTCGCGCGCCTCAGCACCGAGCTCGCCGACCTCGCCGGCCGCATCTCCCGTGACGAATCCCTCGGCGCCTAGTCGCTTTCACAACTTCTCTCCACCCCAGCGCGGATTCCGCGCGGAACCCGCCGCAATTGGTCGCGTTCGGACCCCCGATCGGTCCGCGTCGGGCGAGAAAATGCCTGCTAGTGGAGAAAGAACTTCTCGAGCAATTCTTGGCGGACGGCCTAACGCTCCGCGAAATCGGCGAGCGGACTGGCAAGCACCTGACGACGGTCGGCTACTGGGTCAAGCGCCACGGACTGCAGGCGGCACACGCTCAGAAATTCGCGCCGAAGCGCAGCCGGATCGAGAAGCAGCGACTCGAGGATCTGATCAACCAAGGAGCCTCCCTGCGCGACCTCGCGGAGGTATTGGGGCTGAGTGTCTCCGCGATCCGCCACTGGCTTCAGAAATACGGCCTTGAGACGACCCACGTCGGCTGGCGGCGGCAGCAGACGCGCCATGCCCGCGAAGCGGGGCTGAAGCGGATCAGTCGCAACTGCCGACACCACGGTATGACGGAGTTCGTCCTCGAAGGCCGCGGGTACTACCGGTGTGCGAAATGCCGCCATGAGGCGGTCACGCGCTGGCGTCGCCGTACGAAGCAAAGGCTCGTGGAAGAGGCCGGCGGGGCATGCCTGCTGTGCGGCTACGAGAAGAATCCGCGCGCGCTTCACTTCCACCACCTGGATCCGAAGGAGAAGCGGTATGTGATCAGCCGCCACGGCCACACCCGCGGTTTCGCCGAAGCCCAAGCGGAAGCGAGGAAGTGCGTGCTGCTGTGCGCGAACTGCCACGCGGAGGTTGAGGATCACGCCACGACCGTGCCTGGTCACGATGCCGACGGCGATAAAGTTCCCCGTCAGGATCCTCGCGATCCCGGGTAGCACGGGTTGGCATACAACTCGCGTAAACCCAAGTGTGTCAGTCCGGGGTAGCTCAACTGGTGGAGCGCGCGGCCGTTAACCGCGAGGCTGTGGGTTCGAGTCCCACCCCCGGAGTCTCTGTGACGAATCACCTACGAGCCGGCAGTTGCCGGCTCGTCGGGTTTCGGCAGGTCCCCTCGACCAGCGCCGCGGCACGCTTGGCGCCGTCGTTCTGCTCCGCCCAGCGCGCGAGCACATCGGCCCGTTCCCGGTAGCGGCGGTCGGCGAGCACGCGCGCGGCCGCGAGGCGGACCCCGTGCGGCGAGACCAGCCGCCGCGGCAGCGAGAGCCCCGCGGCTGACCAGCTCACCCGGGCTCCGTTCTCGCCCATGTCGCCGACGGCGGGACAGCACAGCACCGGGACACCGGCCGCGAGCGCCCGGGCCACCGTCCCGTGCCCGCCGTGACAGATCACGAGGTCGGCCGCGGGCATCGCCTGCGAGTAGGAGAGCCACGGAACCAGCACGGCGTTGTCCGGCACGTCGATCGGGTCCGCCGGCTCGCGGTTGTTGGTCGTCGCCAGCACCCGAACCGGTTCGTCCGCGAGCCCGTCGAGCGCCGCTCGCGCCAACTCGCAGTCCGGGTCCTGCGACGTGCTCGGCGCGACCAGCACGAGCGGCCCGTTCCCGCCGGGAATTGGGACGTCGTCGTGGGGGAGCTCGAAGAAGAGCGGCCCACTCACCTGAACCCCGCGCGGCCAGGCACGCGGGTACTC
>DATADX010000062.1:0-43348 GCA_036258315.1 Solirubrobacterales bacterium | reverse complement strand
CAAGCCGGGCGGCGACTGGGAGCTTCTCGAGTACAAGGGCGGGATCATGGACGGCGCCCCTCTCGACGCCGACTCCTTCCAGGCGATCGCGAAGCTCCCGGGCCGCGATCAGCTCAACGCCCAGTTCGCTGGCGTCGTCGCCAGCCCGCTGACCGGCCTCGTCCGCGGCCTCGGCTCGATGATCTCCGGCCTCGCCAGCCAGCTCCAGCAGATCGCCGACCAGGGCCTCGTCTCAGGCGAACCCCCGAAGGAGGCTCCGGCCGAGGAGGCTGAAGCCGAGTCGCCCGAAGCCTCCGGGGAAAGCGAACCCGAGCAAAGCGAGCCCGACCCCGACCCTGCCGAGTCCCCTGAGGAGGCGCCCTCGGAAGAGGAGGCGCCCGAGGGCGAGACGGCCGGCGAGGGCGCCGAGGCGGACGAGACCGGGGAGGGCGACCAGGACCTGGGCGAGCGAGAACAGACTTCAGAACAGACTTCCGACGAACCGTCGGACGAGACCAAGGAGGATGGCGACTAATGGCCACCAGCACTGAGGAATGGATCGACGAGCTCAAGAGCATCTCGGTGCTCGAGCTCTCGGAGCGCATCAAGGCGCTCGAGGAGGAGTTCGGCGTCTCCGCGACCGCGGTCGCGGCGGCCGCTCCGGCCGCCGCCGGCCCGGCCGCTGACGGCGGCGGCGAGGAGGAGTCGGCCATGGTCGACGTCGTCCTGACCGGCTCCGGCGACAAGAAGATCGGCGTGATCAAGGTCGTTCGCGCGGCCACCGGGCTCGGCCTGAAGGAGGCCAAGGCCCTTGTCGACGAGGCCCCGAAGCCCGTCAAGGAGGGCATCGAGCGCGAGGAGGCCGAGAAGCTCAAGGCCGAGATCGAGGAGGCGGGCGGTACCGCGGAGCTCAAGTAGCCCGCGGACGCCTGCTACGTTTTGTGAGCGCCCCTTGACTGATCGCCACGCCGTGTGTTAGTCTGCCGGGTCGCGCCCCGGTGAGCCCTGCTGCCTGTCAAGGTTGCGGGACTCTAGTAATCCTTCCCATACTCGAGGAGTCGCCCAGTTGGCCTCAACCAGCGCTGCCCCCGTCACCCGTAGGAGCTTTTCCCGCCTAAAGAACCCCCTCGACGTCCCCCATCTGATCGATATCCAGCGCCGCTCCTTCGATGAGCTGGTCGATCCGAAGAACGGGCTGTTGAGGGCGACGATCGACGACATCTCCCCGACCGAGGACTACACGGGGAACCTCGCGATCGTCTTCCAGGAGTTCGAGTTCGATGAGCCCGCGCACTCGGTAGACGAGTGCCGGGAGAAGGACATGACGTACTCGCGGCCGCTCAACATCAAGGTCGCGTTCCAGAACCGCGAGACCGGTGAGATCCGCGAGCAGACCGTCTTCATGGGCGACTTCCCGTGGATGACCGACCGCGGCACCTTCGTGATCAACGGCACCGAGCGCGTCGTCGTCACCCAGCTCGTGCGCTCTCCGGGTGCCTACGTGATGGAGCCCAAGGACCGGGAGAAGCAGGTCTTCATCGCCAACCTGATGCCGGCCCGCGGCTCCTGGCTCGAGCTCGAGATCGACAAGAAGGGGCGCGTCTACGTCCGCATCGACCGGAAGCGCAAGTTGCCGGTGACGGTGCTGCTGCGCGCGATGGGCTACGTCGAGGACGAGAAGCTGCTCGAGCTGTTCGACAACTCCGTCTACATCCGGCACACGATCGCCGCCGACACCGAGGCGACCAAGACCGAGGACGGCGCCCTGATCGAGCTGTTCAAGAAGCAGCGCCCGGGCGAGCCGCCCTCGGTGGACGCCGCGAAGACGCTGCTCGAGCAGCTCTTCTTCGATCCCAAGCGCTACGACCTGACCAGGGTCGGCCGCTACAAGCTGAACGCGCGTCTCGACCTCGACATCGACCTCGACACCCGCACCCTGACCCACGACGACATCATCGCCCTGGTCAAGGAGCTGGTCTCGATTCCGAGGATCCTCGGAATCCCGGAGGAGATCGACGAGGAGAACCCGATCAAGGACTACGCCGCGGAGGCCACGACCTACCCGCGCGAGCCCGTCCACGACCACCTCGACGAGTACGAGCACTTCGGCAACCGCCGCCTGCGCACCGTCGGGGAGCTGATCCAGGAGGCCTTCCGGATCGGCCTCTACCGGATGGAGCGCGTTGTCCGCGAGCGCCTCACCACCGAGGACGCCGACGCGATCACCCCGCAGACCATCATCAACATCCGGCCCGTGGTCGCGGCGCTGAAGGAGTTCTTCGGCTCCTCGCAGCTCTCGCAGTTCATGGACCAGACGAACTCGCTGGCCGGGCTCACGCACCGGCGCCGCCTCTCCGCCCTCGGGGCGGGCGGGCTGACGCGCGAGCGCGCCCCGATCGAGGTCCGCGACGTGCACTCGACCCACTACGGGCGGATGTGTCCGATCGAGACGCCGGAGGGCCCGAACATCGGCCTGATCGGCTCCCTCTCCTCATACGCGCAGATCTCCGAGCACGGCTTCGTTACCACGCCCTACCGCGTGGTCAAGGACGGCGTGGTCACCGACGAGATCGTCCACCTGGACGCGACCCAGGAGGAGGAGCGGATCATCGCCCAGGCGAACGCCGAGATGGACCAGCAGACCGGCCGGCTGAAGGGCCAGCGCGTCCTCTGCCGCCGTCGCGAGGGCGAGCTGACCACGGTCCCGCCGAAGCAGGTGGAGCTGATGGACGTCTCCCCGACCCAGATCTGGTCGGTGGCGACGGCCCTGATCCCCTTCCTCGAGCACGACGACGCCAACCGCGCCCTGATGGGCTCCAACATGCAGCGCCAGGCGGTGCCCCTGCTGAAGCCCGAGCCGCCCCTGATCGGGACGGGGATGGAGCGCCGCGCCGCCGTCGACACCGGCGACGTGGTCCTGGCTTCGGCCGACGGCGAGGTCGCCGCGGTAGACGCCGACCAGATCACGGTCACGCACGGCTCGAAGAAGGAGGAATACTCCCTTCACAAGTTCATGCGCTCGAACCAGGGCACGATCATCCACCAGCGCCCGATCGTGTCGGTCGGCGACAAGGTCAGGGAGGGCGACGTGCTCGCCGACGGCTCCTCGACCGCCGGCGGCGAGATCGCGCTCGGCAAGAACTGCCTGGTCGCCTTCATGTCCTGGGAGGGCTACAACTTCGAGGACGCGATCATCATCTCCCAGCGCCTCGTCAAGGACGACGAGCTCACCTCGATCCACATCGAGGAGTACGAGATCGACGCTCGCACGACGAAGCTCGGCGACGAGGAGATCACCCGCGACATCCCGAACCGCTCGGAGGAGTCGCTGCGCAACCTCGATGAGCGCGGCATCGTCCGGATCGGCGCCGAGGTGCAGTCGGGCGACCTGCTGGTCGGGAAGGTGACGCCGAAGGGCGAGACCGAGCTGACCGCAGAGGAGAAGCTGATCCGCGCGATCTTCAAGGAGAAGGCGCGCGAGGTCCGCGACACCTCGCTCAAGGTTCCCCACGGCGAGGGCGGGGTCGTGATCGACGTCCTCACCTTCAGCCGCGACGGCGGCGACGACCTGCCGCCCGGGGTCAACGACCTCGTGCGCGTCTACGTCGCCACGAAGCGCAAGATCGCGGAGGGCGACAAGCTCGCCGGCCGTCACGGAAACAAGGGCGTGATCTCGCGGATCGTCGCCGAGGAGGACATGCCCTTCATGGAGGACGGCACCCCGATCGACGTGATCCTCAACCCGCTCGGCGTCCCGAGCCGGATGAACATCGGCCAGATCCTCGAGACCCACCTCGGGTGGGTCGCCGGGGAGGGCTGGTACGACGACGGCACCGACGCCTACAAGCAGCGCGACAGCAACCGCGGCCGCGTCAACGTCGCGACCTCCGTGTTCGACGGGGCGACGCTCGAGGACGTCGACGAGGCGATGGTGCGCTGGCAGGAGGAGCACGGCGATGACCGCGGCATCGACCTCGGCGTCGACCGCCGCGAGCGCCCCGGCAACCGCGCCGAGGGCAAGGTGCAGCTCTACAACGGCCGCACCGGCGAGCCCTACGAGGGCAAGGTGACCGCCGGCTACATGTACATCCTGAAGCTGCTCCACCTCGTGGACGACAAGATCCACGCTCGCTCGACCGGCCCCTGCTCGCTCGTCACCCAGCAGCCGCTGGGCGGCAAGGCGCAGTTCGGCGGCCAGCGCTTCGGCGAGATGGAGGTGTGGGCGCTGGAGGCGTACGGAGCGGCCTACACCCTGCAGGAGATGCTCACCGTCAAGTCCGACGACACCGTCGGCCGCGTCAAGGCCTACGAGTCGATCGTCAAGGGCGAGAACATCCCCGAGCCGTCGATCCCCGAGTCGTTCAAGGTCCTGCTCAAGGAGATCCAGTCGCTGGCGCTCGACGCCAACGTGGTCTCCGAGGAGGGCGAGGGCGTCGAGATGGGCGAGGAGGAGGACGACCTGCTCCGCGCCGCCGAAGAGCTCGGGATCGAGCTGTCGGGAGTGCGGGCGGACGGCGACGGCGACGGTGCCAGCAAGGCCGCCGACGAGAAGGAAGAGGTCGTCGCCGAGGGCGACGGTGACACGGAAAGCAGCGAGGCCGAGGAGGCAAAGAGCAAGTGATCGACATCAACAATTTCGACGCAATCGAGATCGGCCTCGCGTCGTCCAAGAAGATCCGGGGCTGGAGCTCCGGCGAGGTCACCAAGCCGGAGACGATCAACTACCGGACGCTGAAGCCCGAGAAGGACGGGCTCTTCTGCGAGCGCATCTTCGGCCCGACCAAGGACTGGGAGTGCTACTGCGGCAAGTACAAGCGGGTCCGCTACAAGGGCATCGTCTGCGAGCGCTGCGGCGTCGAGGTGACCCGCTCCAAGGTCCGCCGCGAGCGGATGGGCCACATCGACCTCGCCGCGTCGGTCTCCCACATCTGGTTCTTCAAGGGCGTTCCCTCGCGGATCGGCTACCTGATCGACATGGCTCCGAAGGAGCTCGAGAAGGTCCTCTACTTCGCGGCCTCGGTGATCACCTGGGTCGACGAGGAGGCCCGGCAGAAGGACCTGGGCAAGCTCGAGAAGGAGGTCGAGAAGCAGGCGGCCGAGTACGAGCGCGAGCGCGAGCAGCGCACCCAGGAGTTGAACGAGTCGCTGAAGAGGCGCCTCGCGTACCTCGGCGTCGCCGAAGGTGACGAGGAGGCGCCTGCGCCCGGCTCGACCGAGGGCTTCAACGAGGACGACGAGCTCTGGGCGGACACGGTCACGAACGTGAGGCGGATGAAGGCCGAGGACCGCGACAAGCTCGGCAAGGAGCTGCGCAAGACCTTCGAGGCCGAGATCGCCGACACCGAGGCCTACCTCGACGAGGCCGCCGAGCGGCTCCGCCAGGTCTTCAAGATCTTCTCGGAGATGAAGGCGAAGGACGTGATCAACGACGAGACCACGTTCCGCGAGCTCAAGGACCGGTTCGGCTCCCCGTTCGGGTGGGGCGAGTACTTCCGCGGCGGGATGGGCGCCGAGTCCGTCCGCGACCTGCTCGAGCAAGTCGATCTCGAGGGCGAGGCCGAGCTGCTCGAGGAGACGATCAACACCTCGAAGGGCCAGAAGCAGTCGCGCGCGGTGAAGCGCCTCAAGGTCGTCGACGCGTTCCTGAAGTCGGACAACAAGCCCGACTGGATGATCCTCGACGTGGTCCCCGTGATCCCGCCGGAGCTGCGGCCGATGGTCCAGCTCGACGGCGGCCGGTTCGCGACTTCCGACCTCAATGACCTGTACCGGCGCGTCATCAACCGGAACAACCGCCTGAAGCGGCTCCTCGACCTCGGCGCCCCCGAGATCATCGTCAACAACGAGAAGCGGATGCTCCAGGAGGCCGTCGACGCGCTGTTCGACAACGGCCGCCGCGGCCGTCCGGTAACCGGGCCGGGCAACCGCCCGCTGAAGTCGCTCTCGGACATGCTGAAGGGGAAGCAGGGCCGGTTCCGCCAGAACCTGCTCGGCAAGCGCGTCGACTACTCGGGACGATCTGTGATCGTCTCGGGCCCGAGCCTGCGGCTACACCAGTGCGGGCTCCCGAAGCTGATGGCGCTGGAGCTGTTCAAGCCGTTCATCATGGCCCGGCTCGTCGAGCGCAAGCAGGTCCAGAACATCAAGGCGGCCAAGAAGATGGTCGACTCGATGATCCCCGAGGTCTGGGACGTGCTCGAGGAGGTCATCCACGAGCACCCGGTGCTGCTGAATCGCGCGCCGACCCTGCACCGCCTCGGGATCCAGGCCTTCGAGCCGGTCCTCGTGGAGGGCAAGGCGATCCAGGTCCACCCGCTCGTCTGTCACGCGTTCAACGCGGACTTCGACGGAGACCAGATGGCGGTCCACCTGCCACTCTCGGCGGAGGCCCAGGCAGAGGCGCGGATCCTGATGCTCTCCTCCAACAACATCCTCTCGCCGGCCCACGGCGCGCCCCTGGCGACGCCGACCCAGGACATGGTGCTCGGCCTCTACTACCTCACCTACGCGAGTGAGGACGTCACCGAGCTCGATCCCGCCGAGCTGGAGCGCAAGCCGCACCCGTTCCGGACGGCCCAGGAGGCCGAGCTCGCCTACGAGAACGGCATCGTCGAGCTGCACGACTACGCCGAGTACCGGCGCGAGGGCCACGAGCACTTCCTGACCACGGTCGGGCGGATCATCTACAACGACCGCGTCGAGCGGGCGATCGCCGAGGCGCTCGGGGACGAGTACGACCCCGACAAGTACGAGTTCGTGAACCGCTCGCTGAAGAAGCGCGACGTGAACGAGATCGTCAGCGGCCTGGTCGAGGCCTATGGCGCGCCGGCGGTGTCGCTGGTGCTCGACTCGTTCAAGGAGCTCGGGTTCCACTTCGCCACCCAGGCGGGAATCACGATCTCGAAGAACGACGTCGTCGCGCCCCCCGACAAGGAAGAGATCCTCGACCGCTACGAGAAGCAGTCCGAGGAGATCATGGGCCAGTACGACGAGGGCTACATCACCGCCGAAGAGCGCAAGGAGGCGGTCACCTCACAGTGGGATCGGGCCACGGACGAGGTCGGGCGAGCGATGGAGGAGAACCTCGAGGAGCTCAACCCGATCTTCATGATGGCTAACTCCGGCGCTCGCGGCTCGTTCAAGCAGATCCGCCAGCTCGCCGGGATGCGAGGCCTGATGGCGAATCCGAAGGGCGAGATCATCGAGCGGCCGATCAAGGCCAACTTCATGGAGGGCCTGACCGTGCTCGAGTACTTCATCTCGACCCACGGCGCCCGGAAGGGCCTCGCTGACACGGCGCTCCGCACGGCGGACTCCGGATACCTGACCCGCCGCCTGGTCGACGTCTCGCAGGACGTGATCGTCCGCACGGACGACTGCAAGACCAAGGAGCTGGTCGAGATGCCGGTCCGCCGCGAGGAGGGCGGGGTGAACCCGAACCTGCTCGGGCGCGTGGTCGCGAAGAAGTTCACGACCAAGCGCGGGCGCGAGCTGCTGAAGCGCAACCAGCTGATCGACAAGGCCGAGCTGGCTGAGATCGACGAGGCGTTCGACGAGGACGACCGCGAGTCGACGGTGCCGGTTCGCTCGGTGACCAAGTGCGAGGCCGAGAGCGGCGTCTGCGCCCAGTGCTACGGCGTGATGCCCGCGACCGGCTCGCTGGTCGAGATCGGCGACGCCGTCGGGATCATCGCCGCGCAGTCGATCGGCGAGCCCGGCACGCAGCTGACGATGCGGACCTTCCACACCGGCGGTGTGGCGGGCCTCGACATCACCCAGGGCCTGCCCCGCGTCGTGGAGCTGTTCGAGGCGCGCAAGCCGAAGGGCCTGGCGAAGATCGCCGAGGTCGCCGGCAAGGTGTCGATCGAGGAGACCGACAAGGCGATCAAGGTGACGATCACCGACGACAAGGGCGAGGAGAACGACTACTCGTTCCCGCCCCGCACCAACCTCTACGTCGAGAACGGCAAGAAGGTCGAGGTCGGTGACCAGCTCAACGAGGGCTCGCTCTACCCGGCCGAGATCCTGACGATCAAGGGCCGCACCGAGACCGAGCAGTACATCGTGTCCGAGGTGCAGAGGGTCTACCGCTCGCAGGGCGTCGACATCAACGACAAGCACATCGAGCTGATCGTGCGCCAGATGCTGAAGAAGGTCCGCGTCGAGTCCAAGGGCTCGACCGACCTGCTGCCCGGCCAGCTCGAGGACCGGCTCACGTTCGAGGCGATCAACGAGAAGGTGAAGGGCAAGAAGACGAAGACGCCGGCCCGCGCGGAGGACGTGATCCTCGGGATCACCAAGGCCTCGCTGGCGACGGAGTCCTTCCTCTCGGCGGCCTCGTTCCAGGAGACCACCAAGGTTCTCACCGACGCGGCGCTCGAGGGCAAGCGCGACCGGCTGATGGGCTTGAAGGAGAACGTGATCATCGGCAAGCTGATCCCGGCGGCGACCGGCCTGCGGCACTACCGGTCACTCGAGATCGAGCCCGTCGAGCCCGCCCAGCCGCCCGCCGAGGACCTGCTCTCCGAGGAGGAGCTCCAGGCCGACCTCGAGTTGGCGGGCGACGGCGACGGGCAGTCCCTCGAGGGCTTCGGCCCCTCGTTCGCGGAGGAGCTCGAGGAGCTCGCCTCCGAGATCGAGACCCCGTCCGGGGCCGGCGCCGAGTCCGGCTCGGGCGAGGGCGAGGGCTCCTCGGAGAAGCCCTAGCTGCAGCAGGTATGAAGAAGGCCCGCCTCGGCGGGCCTTCTTCGTTCCCGCCTCCGGACCGGAGCTAGCGGCGGATCAGCCTGATCTTCTTGAAGAAGGCCAGGTTTGCCCCCCCGGCGCGAATTGCGACGCGGAACACCATCTTCCGCTTGCGCTCGACGAGGCTGAGAGCAGCGGGCTTGACCCGCAGTACGGCGGTCTTCTTCTTTCCGGGCATCACTCCGACCTTGGCGGTCGAGGTCGAGCGCTTGCTGCGCTTGCCCTTCGAGTAGCCGACCAGCTTCACGCGGCACCTCGCGGCCACCGACTTCGGGCAGCGCACGGGGACCAGGATCCGGTTGCCCCGAACCAGCCCCGCAGACCCGATCGGGCTCGAGAGCGCGCCTGTGCCGCCGGCCCCTCCCCCTCCGGGACCGTTCGGGGTCGAATCGCAGGCATCGCCGATGCCGTCGGCATCTGCGTCCTGCTGGCCCGCGTTGGCCACCGACGGGCAGTTATCGGTCGCATCCGGAAGCCCGTCTCCATCGCCGTCAGGACCGTTGGGCGTGGTGTCACACGCGTCGCCCGCGCCGTCGCCGTCCGCGTCGGCCTGGTCAGGGTTGGCGATCGCTGGACAGTTGTCGCTGCCGTCCACGGTCCCGTCGCCATCTCCATCGCCGGGTTCCGCGGTTGCCGCCCGCAATACCACGTTGTCGTAGTCGGCGAACGTGGTGACAATGACCCCGATCGGCGCCGAGAACCGCGAGCGGATGCGGATCCGGTAGCTGTCGTCCAACGTCAGCTGGGCCGGATCGACCGTCACCGTCGGGATCGTGGTCCAGGTAGTGGTGTCGGTCTGGGGCGTCTGATTGACCAACTGCAGCGAGCTCGCCTGTGTGACGTTGATCAACTCGACGCTGTAGCCAGCGCTGCCGAGCAGCTGGAGCAGGTCGCCCACGTCGGCGCGTCGCGCCAGCGAGAACGTGACCTGGTCGGGCAGTGCACCGGCGACACCCGAGTAGGTGAACGCCGGGCTTGTCCAGATGCCCTCGACGTCTCCCGCGACGCTGACAAGACCGAGCGCCGACGTGCGCAGGAAGCCATCGCCGGGGCCTCCGGCGCCGCCGCTGGCGACGTGGTCGTTGTCGACCTCGGGACAGAGCAGAGGCTGCAGGAGGCACAGCCCATGCGCGTCCGAGGATCCGGTCCACCCACCCGCGGACGCCGCGAAACTTTTCGCGTCCCCGTCGGGGTGGTAGTCAGTGGTGGCTGCGCCGGCCAGCGGCGCCGCCAGCAGCATCAGGCCGCTGGTTGCGAGCACAGCCAGGACAGCTCGAATCCTTGAAGCCATGATCAACCCCTTGCCTTTCTCATTTGAGTCGTGGCAGGAGGGGCGTCATCCCCCGCCCTGCTCCGGCCACCTCCGCCCACCCGTCAGGGGCGGGTACCGCAACAATCGGCGCTCAACCCGAATTGCTTTAATCGGTTTTCGGTATGCGAGGCAGCGTGCAGGTGCGGCACGCGGCCGGCAGCGGGTCGGCTTTGCTCAGCCGCCGCGTGGGACGTGCTGACGCCGCTCTTGGCCGGCCAGGGCAGGAATGCCCCTGACCGGGGCGTGGACGCGTTTGCGACCACCGGGCGGGCAGTCTGCCGCCGCAGGCGCGGCCCCCCCGTGCGGGCCGCCACGACGCGGTCGGGGCCCCCGCGGCACGCGCCTCCAGCGCATGAAGCCGTGCTCGGTGCCGCCCTCACCGGCGTCCTCGAGCTCCGGTTCCGCGCGGATCGCCCACCAGATCAGCCAGAGCATCCCGAGCACCGGGATCTTCAGCACCACGGCCAGGAAGATGATCGGCAGGGCCTCGTCCATCCCGTCGCGAGTGTACGGGGGGACGGCTGCTCCATCAAATCGCGGTTAGGGGACGAAGCCATCCCGGACCCACCTCTCCAGCGCTTCGACGTGGGCCTCCTCGAGCCCGATGCTCGACTCGGTCGGGATCAGCAGAGTCGGCTCCCGGCGAGCCTCGCCCCACACGTAGCAGCTCTCGTCGAGGCTGTCATCGATCCAGGCCAGCGGGCGGCCGCGCGCGTACTCGTCGAGGGAGTCCAGCTTCCAGTGCGCCGTCCCGAACCGCGCCCGCCCTGCGAACGTGAGGTAGGGCAGCTCGGGCACGCCGAGGATCTGAGGGAGGTGGTCGTTGGCGCGATCCTCCCAGCCGCTCGCCCAGACCAGCTCGTAGGCCTCGGCGAGCCGGTTGAGGCGGTCCCCGGTCGGAAGCGAGATGCAGTGGAGCATCCCGTCGATCAGGTGGAAATCACCCGGCGCCGCCTCCATACCCTCCTCGAACCCGAACAGGCTGACGACGCCGTCGATATCGACCGCGAGGACCGGGCGGTCGCTCTTGCCCCGGAAGATCGGCACCAGGCTGAGCTTAGGCCCCGTGGTCGCTACCATGCTCGGCCGTGCCTAACACGAACCAGCTGGTCCGCAAGGGCCGCAATCGCAAGAAGAAGAAGATGTCGACGCCCGGACTGAAGTCCGGCCAGGGGCGCAAGAAGCGCGTCGCCGCGCCGCAGCGGCGAGGGGTATGCACGCGCGTCGCGACGGTGACCCCGAAGAAGCCGAACTCGGCGTTGCGCAAGATCGCCCGCGTCCGCCTCACCAACCAGATGGAGGTCACCACCTACATCCCGGGCGAGGGCCACAACCTTCAGGAGCACTCGGTCGTGCTCGTCCGCGGCGGCCGCGTCAAGGATCTGCCGGGCGTCCGCTACAAGGTCGTCCGCGGCACCCTCGACGCCGCCGGCGTCTCCGATCGCAAGCAGGGTCGTTCGCGGTACGGCGTCAAGGCCTCCTAGCGATGGCAAGGCGAAACCAGGCCACGATCCGGCCGCTCGAGCCGGATTCCCTCTACCGCAGCCGGCTCGTCCAGCAGGTGATCAACAAGGTGATGACGGCCGGCAAGAAGTCGACCGCCGAGCAGATCACGTACGACGCGCTCGCCGTCGTCGGCGAGCGGACCGGCAACAGCCCGGTCGAGGAGCTCGAGAACGCGATCAAGCAGCTCACGCCGGTGCTCGAGGTCCGCTCCCGCCGGGTCGGCGGGGCCACCTATCAGGTGCCCGTCGAGGTGCCCGCGCGGCGCGCGCGCACCCTCGCCGTCCGCTGGCTCGTCGAGTTCGCCCGCGCGCGCGGCGAGAAGTCGATGTCCGAGCGGCTCGCGAACGAGATCCTCGACGCGGGCAAGCAGCAGGGCAACGCCTGGAAGCGCAAGGACGACATCTACCGGATGGCCCAGGCGAACAAGGCGTTCGCCCACTACCGCTGGTAGCCGCACCAGCCGCTCTCGTTGAGCGGCGCTACTGCTCGGTCTTGGACGGCCAGCTGAACTCGGCGCGCTTGAGTTCGTCGCGCGGCTCGACCCCGGGCTTCCCGTTCGGGCCGCTGTCGGCGCGCTTCACTCCGATTCGCCGCCGCCTCCCACCGCCCTCGAACAGGCTGCGCTGGTCAGGCCCGAGCGTGGCGAGCGCCCCACCGCAGACCGCGAGCACCAGCGACCCGAACAGCTCGAGCCAGAAACCGGCCTGCGGCTCAGCCTTGGCGTCGACGAAGGACTCGTCGTTGAGCGTCCCGATCTTGTTCGCGTCGGGCAGGTCGCCGACCAGGAAGATCAGCAGCGCGACGGCGCCTGAGGCGGCGACCGCGAACGCCGCGATCCGGGCGACCTGCTCGCCCTGGGTCGCGATCCCGATCACGAGCATCACAAGCGCGAACACCGCCAGTACGAGGGTCGCGTAGCCGTGCTGGTCGGCCGCGCTGACCGACTGCAGCGCCTCGCCACCCTGGGGCGTGAGCTCGAACATGGTCGTGAACTGCGATGCGGCGAGCATCCCCGAGGCTCCCGCGCAGGCGAGCACGAGCAGCGTCTCGGTGCGGGGCAGGCGGCTCACGTCCTCGCCTTGGCCTGAACGGCGACCGAGCGCCGTGCCGCCCGCCGGCGGCGGCCGATCCGGCGGGGCGACCGCAGGGCGCGGCGACGAGGCCGAACCGCGTCGCCCGTGGCGGACTGACGGGTGTAGGTCCCGAGCAGCGGGCCGCAGAGGACGAGCACGGCGGAGGCCGCGAGCTGAGACCAGAAGCCCTCGATCAGCTGGGCCTCGGTCCCGAAGTACTCGGTCGAGGCGCCCCCGGAGTCGAGGCCCTGCGGCAGGTCGACGATCAGGCTGAGCGCGATCCCGGCGACGCCGACCAGCGCCACGGCCCGCCCGAGCCGCCAGCGCCCTCGCGCCGTCGCCACGATCAGGACCAGCGCGAGCGCCGCGAGCGGCACCCCGAGGTAGAGGTGCGCCGAGCCGGCCGTCTCGAGGTCGGTCTGCGGCGGGGGCGCGATCGCCCTGACGTCGCCGTTGTACTCGGAGGCGCCGACGGCGACGCCGGAGAAGTCGGCGAACTGCGAGGCCGCGAGCGCGATCGCCGCGGCCGAGGCGACGACGGTCAGCGTGCGGAGCGGGGTGACCGCCACCGCGACGCGCGCGCCGAAGCCCGCGGCGACGGGCCCGATCCGGGACCGCACCCAGCCCGCGATCCCCTCGGTGACGTCCAGCAGGACCGCGATCAGGGCAGCCGGGATCCGGACCAGCAGCAGCAGCGCCTCGCTCAGGTAGGGAGCCACCCGTCCGACGCCGCGGCGAGCCGGGCGCAGGCGGCGGCGCGTCTCCAGCGCGCTGCCGCGCAGCCGCAGGGACAGACCCTCGAAGCGAGGATCGGGATCGGTGCTCCTACGCCGCTTGCGAATGCGGAATCCCTCGTTGGGAGTCATCTTGCCCTTGCTATCATCTTGCGTCGCTCGGGGCGTCAATTCGTGCGTCCACGGGCGAATTCCGTTTAGATGAAGAACGGCGCGACATAGGCATAGTTCGGGTCACTGAGACGCGTTGCGCTCGGGCCCGCCAGGGCCTTTTTTGTGCGCCGAACCAAGCACCAGCGTAATCCCTCACCCGCCAAAGCACCACCACCAACTGGACCGAACATGCCCCGCAGCTTTCCCCTAGAGAAGACCCGGAACATCGGGATCATGGCGCACATCGACGCCGGTAAGACGACGACGACCGAGCGCATTCTCTACTACACGGGCCGCACCCACAAGATGGGTGAGGTCCACGAGGGCGCTGCCGTGATGGACTGGATGGAACAGGAGCAGGAGCGCGGGATCACGATCACCTCGGCCGCGACCGCGTGCGAGTGGGAGGGGCACCGCATCAACATCCTCGACACGCCGGGCCACGTCGACTTCACGGTCGAGGTCGAGCGCAGCCTCCGCGTCCTGGACGGGGCGATCGCCGTGTTCGACTCGGTCGCCGGCGTCGAGCCACAGTCCGAGACCGTCTGGCGCCAGGCAGACAAGTACCGGGTGCCGAGGATCGCCTACATCAACAAGATGGACCGCACCGGAGCCGACTTCTTCGGCGCCGTGCAGACGATGCGCGACCGCCTCGGCGCCAACCCGCTTCCGATCCAGATCCCGATCGGCAACGAGGCCGACTTCGTAGGCGTCGTCGACCTGATCGAGAACATGGCGCTGGTCTGGAAAGACGAGCTCGGCACCGAGTTCGAGTACGAGGAGGTCCCCGAGGACCTGAAGGAGCTCGCCCACGAGCACAGGACGGCCCTGATCGAGGCCTGCGCCGACTACGACGACGAGCTGCTCGAGGCCTACCTCGCCGACGAGGAGATCCCGCACGAGCGGATCGCCGACTCGCTGCACCGCGCCACGCTCGACATCAAGGTGACGCCGGTGCTGCTCGGGTCCTCGTTCAAGAACAAGGGCGTGCAGCCGCTGCTCGACGCGATCGTCGAGCTGCTCCCGTCGCCGCTCGAGGTGCCGCCGATGACCGGGCTGGAGCCGGCCAAGAAGGGCCAGGACGGCGCGCCCACCGAGGCCATCCGCGAGGCGTCCGACGGCGCCCCCTTCTCGGCCCTCGCCTTCAAGGTGATGGCCGACCCCTACGTCGGGAAGCTCACCTATTTCCGCGTCTACTCGGGCAAGCTCGAGGCGGGAGGGCGCGTCCTCAACTCATCGACCGGCAAGACCGAGCGGATCGGCCGGCTGCTGATGATGCACGCGAACTCCCGCCAGGAGATCGAGGAGTGCTACGCGGGCGACATTCTCGCGGGCGTCGGGCTGAAGCAGACCTCGACGGGCGACACGCTGTGCGCCCCAGACGCCCCGATCGTGCTCGAGCAGATCGAGTTCCCGACCCCGGTGATCGCGGTCGCGATCGAGCCGAAGACGAAGGCCGACCAGGAGAAGCTCGGTGCGGCGCTTTCGCGCCTCGCGGAGGAGGACCCGACCTTCCACGTCGAGACCGACGAGGAGACCGGCCAGACCCTGATCCACGGGATGGGCGAGCTCCACCTCGAGGTGCTGGTCGACCGGATGCTGCGCGAGTTCTCGGTCGAGGCCAACGTCGGCAGGCCCCAGGTCGCCTACCGCGAGACGATCCGCCAGCCGGTCGAGAAGGCGGTCGGCCGGTTCGTCCGCCAGACGGGAGGCCGCGGCCAGTACGGCCACGCGGTGGTCAACCTCGAGCCCGCCCCCGGCGAGGGCTTCGACTTCGTCAACAAGATCAAGGGCGGCACGATCCCGACCGAGTACATCCCCTCCGTCGAGCAGGGGATCGAGGAGGCGCTGCAGTCCGGCGTCAAGGCCGGCTACCCGATGGTCGACGTCAGGGTCGAGCTGATCGACGGCTCCTACCACGACGTCGACTCCTCGGAGATGGCGTTCAAGATCGCCGGCTCGATGGCCCTCCAGGAGGGTGCGCGGAAGGCGAAGCCCGTCCTGCTCGAGCCCGTGATGTCCGTCGAGGTCGTCACGCCCGAGGAGTTCCTCGGCGACGTGATCGGCGACCTGTCGCGGCGCCGCGGCAAGGTTCAGGGCCAGGAGCAGCGCGGCAACGCGCTCGCCGTCCAGGCCTTCGTGCCGCTCGGCGAGATGTTCGGCTACGCGACCGACCTCCGCTCCTCGACCCAGGGTCGCGCCACCTACACGATGCAGTTCGAGCGCTACGAGGAAGTGCCCAAGAACATCGAGGACGAGATCACCGAGAGCCGCTCGGGGGAGCCGGTAGGGGCGGGGGCGTAAGCCCGATCACCGTCCCGGGGCTATATTCCCGGGGTTGGTCAAGACCCGAACCAAATCGCGGGATCGCCAAGACTTAAGACGCACTCACACGACTTAGAACCACCAACTAGAACCCAAAAGGAGCGAGATGTCCAAGGAGAAGTTCGATCGCGATAAGCCGCACGTCAACGTCGGCACCATCGGCCATGTCGATCACGGCAAGACCACGCTGACCGCCGCGATCACGAAGACACTCGCCGACAAGGGTGGCACCGAGGTGAAGTCGTTCGAGGAGATCGACAACGCGCCCGAGGAGAAGGAGCGCGGGATCACGATCGCGACCTCGCACGTCGAGTACGAGACGGACAACCGCCACTACGCCCACGTCGACTGTCCCGGCCACGCCGACTACGTCAAGAACATGATCACCGGCGCCGCCCAGATGGACGGCGCGATCCTGGTGGTCTCGGCCCCCGACGGTCCGATGCCCCAGACGCGCGAGCACATCCTGCTCGCCCGCCAGGTGAACGTCCCCTACGTGGTCGTCTACCTGAACAAGACCGACATGGTCGACGACGAGGAACTTCTCGAGCTCGTCGAGGAGGAGGTCAAGGACCTGCTCAAGGAGTACGAGTTCCCCGGCGACGAGGTCCCGATCATCAAGGGCTCGGCGCTGAAGGCGCTCGAGGGCGACGAGGAGGCGAGGCAGTCGATCCTCGACCTCACACAGGCCCTGGACGACTACATCCCCGAGCCCGAGCGGGACCTCGACAAGCCGTTCCTGATGCCGGTCGAGGACGTCTTCTCGATCACCGGCCGCGGCACGGTCGCGACCGGGCGCATCGAGCAGGGCATCATCAACAGCGGCGACGAGGTGGAGATCGTCGGGATCACGCCGCAGACGAGCACCACTGTCGTCACCGGCGTCGAGATGTTCCGCAAGATCCTCGACGAGGGGCGCGCCGGCGACAACGTCGGCTGCCTGCTGCGAGGGACCAAGCGCGAGGAGATCCAGCGTGGGCAGGTCCTCTGCAAGCCGGGATCGATCACTCCGCACACGAAGTTCAAGGCTGAGGTCTACTGCCTCAAGAAGGAAGAGGGCGGCCGTCACACGCCGTTCGTGACCGGCTACAGGCCCCAGTTCTACTTCCGCACCACCGACGTCACCGGCGTCGTCAATCTGCCCTCGGACCGCGAGTTCGTCGCCCCAGGCGAGAACGCGGAGATGGAGGTCGAGCTGATCCAGCCGATCGCCATGGACCAGGGGCTGCGGTTCGCGATCCGCGAGGGCGGTCGCACCGTCGGCTCGGGAGTCGTGACCGAGGTAACCGAGTAAGTCCCGGCGGGCCCCTCCAGGGCCCGCCTTTTCGTGTGGTCCTGCCACGGGTTCAAAGGGCCACGACAACTGCAAACACATACGACCGGGGCGCCGGCCCGACTTGCGGGTAGCGCCCCCGGACGCGCGAAAAGACGTAGCGAGAAAAGACACGAGGTAGAACGAGGCGTATGGCCTCACTGACATCGGGAAAGATCAGGATCCGGCTCAAGGCGTACGACCACGACGCCATAGACCGGGCTGCCCAGGAGATCGTCGGAACCGCGGAGCGGACCGGCGCGACCGTGGCCGGGCCCGTGCCGCTTCCGACCGAGAAGAACGTCTACTGCGTGATCCGCTCGCCGTTCAAGGACAAGGACTCTCGCGAGCACTTCGAGATCCGCACCCACAAGCGGCTGATCGACATCCACCAGCCGACCCCGAAGACCGTCGACGAGCTACAGCGGATGGAGACGCTCCCCGCCGGAGTCGACGTGGAGATCCGGTTGTGAGCGCGATCGTCGGCAAGAAGCTCGGCATGACCCGCGTCTTCGACGAGGACGGCTCGGCGATCCCGGTGACGGTCGTCGAGGCCGCGCCGAACGTGATCACCGGCATCCGCCGCGGCGACCGCGACGGATACGACGCCGTGCAGCTCGCGGGGATCCCGACCGAGGAGCGGAAGCTGACCAAGGGCGAGCTCGGCCATCTCAAGAAGGCGGGCGCCAAGGTCGCGATGCGCACCCTGGTCGAGTTCCGGGACGTGACGTTCCCTGAGGGAGAGGCTGGAAGCGAAGACGAGGAGCCGGCCGCTGGTGCTGGGCCGAACGTCGGCGACGAGGTGACCGTCGGCAGCTTCGCCCCGGGCGAGAAGGTGAAGGTGTCCGCGGTCTCGATCGGGAAGGGCTTCCAGGGCACGATCAAGCGCCACAACTTCGGCCGCGGGCCGGTCAGCCACGGCTCGCACAACGTCCGCGCCCCAGGTTCGGTCGGCGCCAGCGCCGACCCCGCCCGCGTCTTCAAGGGCGTGAAGATGCCCGGCCAGATGGGCTCTCGCCGCGTCACCCAGCGCGGCGCGACGATCGTCGAGGTCGACGCGGAGAGCAATCTGCTGCTGATCAAGGGCTCCGTCCCCGGCGCGAGGAACTCCACGGTGGAGGTGAGGAGCCTTGGCTGAGACCACCACCACCAAGACGCCCCAGAAGGCCCCCGCCGCCATCAAGGCCCCCGTGCTGGGAAAGCAGTCGAAGGCAGACCTCCCGAAGGCCGTCTTCGCCGAGCCTTTCCACGAGTCGCTCGTCCACCAGGCGGCGCGCGCCGACATGGCCGCGCGCAGGCGCGGGACCCACTCCAGCCTGACGCGCGGCGAGGTCTCGATGACCGGCGCCAAGGCCTGGCGCCAGAAGGGCACCGGCCGCGCCCGCGTGGGCGCCCTCAGCGCGCCGCAGCGCTACGGGGGCGGCGCGGCCTTCGGCCCGAAGCCGCGCGACTACAGCTTCAAGGTGAACCGCAAGGAGCGCCGGCGTGCGCTCCGCGCCTCTCTCACCGTCCACGCGGAGCGCGGCACGATCGCTGTCGTCGACGGCGCAGGCTTCGACAAGCCGGCCACGAAGCAGGCCGCGCAGAGCCTCGACAAGTGGGGCGCCAAGGGCCCGACCCTGGTCGTCCTCGGCCCAGACGAGGAGAACGCCGCGAAGAGCTTCCGCAACATCCCCGGCGTGCGGGTCGCCCAGGCCAGCGCCGCAGGCGTCGCCGACGTGATCGGCGCGGCCTCCCTGGTCGTCTCCGAGTCCGCCCTCGAGGAGCTGGAGACGCGCTCCGCCGAGCCTGGGAAGGCGGGGGGCTGACCATGGACCCGCGCCAGGTGATCATCCGTCCCGTGGTCTCGGAGAAGAGCTACGCCCTGATGTCGGACGGCAAGTACACGTTCCGGGTCCACGACGGCGCGCACAAGACGCAGATCGCGCAGGCGGTCGAGTCGATCTTCGGTGTCCACGTTCGTTCGGTCAGGACCTCCAAGGTGAACGCGAAGCCGAAGCGCCGCGGCCTGACGAGCGGCAAGAGCCGCTCCTGGAAGAAGGCAGTGGTCCAGCTCGCCCCCGGCGAGCGGATCGAGCTGTTCGAAGGCGCGGCGGTGGAGGGGTAGCGATGGCGATCCGGAAGACCAAGCCGACCAGCCCCGGGCGCCGGTTCGGGACCTACCAGCTGCGCGAGGAGCTCAGCGGCGACGCCCCGGCGAAGAGCCTGGTGAAGGGCAAGCAGCGCTCCAGCGGTCGGAACGTGAACGGACGCGTCACCTCGCGCCACCGCGGCGGCGGGGCGAAGCGACGCTACCGCCAGATCGACTTCAAGCGGACCAAGGACGGCGTCCCCGCGAAGGTGGCGACGATCGAGTACGACCCGAATCGGACCGCGTACATCGCGCTGCTCAACTACGCGGACGGCGAGAAGCGCTACATCCTCGCCCCGCAGGGCCTCGAGGTCGGAGCCGAGGTCGTATCGGGCGAGGGCGCCGACATCGCGCCCGGCAACGCCCTGCCGCTCTCCCGGATCCCGACCGGCACGGTCGTCCACAACGTCGAGATGGTGCCCGGCCAGGGCGGCCGGCTCGGCCGCTCCGCCGGCACGGCGATCCAGGTCGTGGCCAAGGAGGGCCCGATGGTCTCGCTGCGCCTCCCGTCCTCGGAGGTGCGGATGGTCCGCGGCGCGTGCCGCGCCACGGTCGGCTCGCTCTCCAACTCGGACCACCAGAACGTCAAGTGGGGCAAGGCCGGCCGCAACCGCCACCGCAACAAGCGCCCCCAGACCCGCGGCATCGCGATGAACCCCGTCGACCACCCGCATGGCGGCGGCGAGGCTCACCACACGCCCGGCGGCCACCCCGTCACCCCTTGGGGCAAGCCCACCCTCGGCTATCGGACCCGCAAGAAGGGCAAGCGCTCCGACGCGATGATCGTCCGCGGGCGCAGAAGGAAGAAGCGGTAGGCGATGGGACGCTCGACGAAGAAGGGCCCGTGGGCGGAGGATCGCCTCTTGAAGCGCATCAACGCGATGAACGAGTCGGGCCAGAAGCAGATGGTCAAGACCTGGTCCCGCCACTCGACGATCTTCCCGGAGATGGTCGGGCACACGATCGCCGTCCACGACGGCCGCAAGCACGTGCCGGTCTACGTGTCCGAGTCGATGGTCGGCCACAAGCTCGGCGAGTTCGCTCCCACCCGCACCTTCCGCGCCCACTCGGGCGCCGGCTCCGCCTCGGAGAGGGAGTAGGAGATGGCTGAGGAGAAGAAGGACACGAAGACCGCCCAGGGCGGCGCCGCGAAGAAGCCGGCTGCAAAGAAGCCGGCGAGCAAGGCCGCCGCGGGGAAGCCCGCGGCGAAGAAGCCCGCGGCGAAGAAGCCCGCCGCGGCGAGGAAGACCGCGACGGCGAGCAAGCCTGCCGCGAAGACCGCGAAGGAGGAGACCGCCGCAAAGGCGAAGTCCGAGAGCGCCGCCGAGGCGACCTCGAAGACCGCCGACCCGAAGGCCGCCGCCGCGTCGAAGTCGAAGGCCCCGGCGAGGGCCGCCGCGAAGGCGCCTGCCAAGAAGCCGGCCTCCTCGCGAGCGAGGAAGGCGGCGCCGAAGGAGGAGCCCGAGCGCCCCGTCGTCAACGCACGCGCCCGCTACGTGCGGGTCGCCCCGCGCAAGGCTCGCCTGATCGCCGATCAGGTCCGCGGGCTCCCGATCGAGGACGCGCAGACGCTGCTCCGCTTCTCGCCCCGCAGTGCCGCGCAGGACATCGCCAAGCTGATCAGCTCCGCCGCCGCGAACGCGGAGAACAACCACGACCTCGTCGCCGACGACCTCGTCATCAAGGACATCAGCGTCGATGAAGGCCCGACCCTGCGTCGCTACCGCCCTCGGGCGCTCGGCCGCGCAACCCGCATCAACAAGCGAACCAGCCACATCAAGGTGGCCCTGACCCCGGAGGATTAGAGGAGACGATGGGACAGAAGATCCACCCCGAAGGATTCCGGGTCGGCTACATCCACGACTGGAAGTCGAACTGGTTCAACGAGCGCAACTTCTCCGACTACCTGATGGAGGACATCAGGATCCGTGAGCACATCGAGAACAAGCTCTCGCACGCGGGCCTCTCGGACATCACGATCGTGAAGGGCTCGGGCGAGATCGAGGTAGACATCTCGACCGCCCGCCCGGGCATCGTGATCGGGAAGTCGGGCAGCGAGGTCGATGCGCTCCGCCGTGAGCTGCACAAGATCACCGGCCGCCCCGTCAAGGTCAACATCAAGGAGATCAAGCGCCCCGAGCTGGACGCCAAGCTCGTCGCGCAGTCGATCGCCGAGCAGCTCCAGAATCGCGTCGCCTTCCGGCGCGCGATGAAGCGCGCGCTGACCTCGGCGATGCGCTCCGGCGCCAAGGGCGTCAAGGTTCAGGTCTCCGGCCGACTCGGCGGCGCCGAGATGGCGCGCACCGAGGGCTACTCGGACGGGCGGGTCCCGCTCCACACACTCCGCGCCGACATCGACTACGGCTTCGTCGAGGCACGCACGACGACCGGGCGGATCGGCGTCAAGTGCTGGATCAACAAGGGCGAGGTGATGCCTGAGGGCTATCGCCAGGAGGGCGTGGACGCCGATGGCGGACCGCCGCCAGGCGGCGGCCGCGGCGGCCGCGGCGGCCGAGGAGGTCGTTCCTGATGTTGATGCCCAAGCGCGTCAAGCATAGAAAGCAGATGCGGGGGCGCATGCGCGGCTACTCGAAGGGAGGCAACTCAGTCGACTTCGGCGAGTACGGGCTGAAGGCGATGGAGCGCGGCTGGATCACGAACCGTCAGATCGAGGCCGCCCGAGTCGCGATGACGCGCAAGATCAAGCGCGGCGGCAAGGTCTGGATCAACATCTTCCCCGACAAGCCGATCACGCAGAAGCCGGCCGAGACCCGGATGGGATCGGGCAAGGGCAACCCCGAGGGCTGGGTCGCGGTGGTGAAGCCCGGTCGCGTGATGTTCGAGCTGGCCGGCGTGCCCGAGGACCTCGCCAAGGACGCGATGCGCCTGGCGGGCCACAAGCTTCCGATCAAGACGAAGTTCGTGAAGCGCGAGGGAGCGGAGTCATGAAGGCCTCGGAGGTCCACAACCTCAAGGACGACGAGCTGCTCGAGCGCATCCGGCAGACGCAGGACGAGCAGTTCAGCCTGCGCTTCCAGCATGCGACCGGCGAGCTCGAGAACACCGCCCGCTTGACCGCCGTGCGGCGCGACGTGGCGCGGCTGCTGACGGTCGCCAAGGAGCGCGGCATCGATCTGGAACAGGAGCTGAACGTCTGAGATGGCAGACGAAGAGAAGAACGAGACAACCGAACAAGAAACTCCGGAAGAGCAGGCCCCCGAGCCCGAGGCTCCGGAGCCCGAGGCCCCCGAGCCCGAGGCTGAAGATCTGCCGGATGGTGGCGAAGACGGCACCCCACCCGCCGACGAGTCCCTTGAAGGCCTCGACTGGAAGGCTCGCCGGCGCCTCGAGCGGTCGCGCCGGCCTGCCGAGGCGGGGCCGCGGCGCACGCCCGAGGAGCGCGCCGCCGAGCGCGCCCAGCGCCGTGCGGCGGCGGCCCAGGCCCGCAGTTCCTACCGCCGCAGGCGCCGTGAGGGCGGCGAGGCCGGCGAGGGCACTCCGCCCGCGGAACGCCGCTCCGCCGGCCGCAAGGTCCGCCAGGGGACCGTGGTCTCGAACAAGGCCGACAAGACGATCACCGTCCGGATCGACGTCGCGCGGCGCCACACCACCTACGAGAAGATCATCCGCCACTCGAACACGCTTCACGCACACGACGAGCGCAACGAGGCCGGCGAGGGCGACCTCGTCCGCGTCGTCGAGACGAGGCCGCTGTCGCGGAGCAAGCGCTGGCGACTCGTCGAGGTACTGGAGAAGGCGAAGTGACCCTTCTCGCCCCACACCACCGGCGGCTGACTCCGCATGCCTTCGCCGGATCTTCGTCCTCGGGCTTGCCTTTGGCGCCGGCAAAGGCTGCGCCCTGCGTCCTCGACCGGCTCGACCTGCGGCGCCCCTGCGGACGGCGTGGAGCAAGGAGTGTCACTTCGTGATCCAGCAGGAGTCAAAGCTCAGGGTCGCCGACAACTCGGGCGCCCGCGAGATCCTCTGCATCCGCGTCAAGGGCGGCTCACACCGCCGCTACGCGCGGATCGGCGACGTGATCACGGCGACGGTGAAGCAGGCGACGCCGCACGGCGGCGTCCGCAAGGGCGAGGTCGTCGAGGCCGTCGTCGTGCGTACCCGCAAGCAGCTCGGCCGAAAGGACGGCACCTACATCTCCTTCGACGAGAACGCGGCGGTCCTGATCGACCCGCAGGGCGCCCCGCGCGGGACCCGCATCTTCGGGCCGGTGGCGCGCGAGCTCCGCGACCGCAACTTCATGCGAATCGTCTCGCTCGCGCCGGAGGTGCTCTAGCGGCTATGCGGATCCGCAAGGACGACAACGTGATCATCACCGGCGGCAAGGACCGCGGCAAGACGGGCAAGGTGCTGCGCACCGACCCGAAGCGCCGGCGGGTGTTCGTCGAGGGCCTCAACATCGTCAAGCGCCACCAGCGCCCGACGTCCGTCAAGGAGACGCAGAAGGGCGCCCAGGTGGGAGGGATCGTCGAGAAGGAGGGACCGATCGACGTCTCTAACGTGATGCTGCTCGATCCCTCGAACAACAAGCCCACCCGGGTCCGCATCGAGCGCGGCGCCGACGGCAAGCGCAAGCGGATCTCGGCCAAGACCGGAACGGATATCGACTGAGCGGCTAGCGATGGAAGCGACAGTTACCGAACAGCAGAAGCAGGCCGCGCCCCCGCCGCGGCTGCGCGAGACCTACGAGCAGGGGGTGAAGCCGGCGCTGATCCAGCGCTTCGGCTACTCGAGCCCGATGCAGGCGCCGACGCTGGAGAAGATCACCCTCAACATGGGGATCGGCGAGGCGAAGCAGAACACCCAGATGCTGGAAGCCGCGACCGAGCAGCTGGCGACGATCGCGGGCCAGCGCCCGAGCGTACGCCGCGCCAAGAAGTCGGTCGCCTCCTTCAAGGTCCGCGAGGGGATGCCCGTCGGCGTCGCGGTCACCCTGCGCCGCGCCCGGATGTGGGAGTTCCTCGACCGGCTCAACTCGATCGCGATCCCCCGCATCCGCGACTTCCGCGGGCTGAACGCCCGCTCGTTCGACGGGCGCGGCAACTACTCGATGGGAATCCGCGAGCAGATCATCTTCCCCGAGATCGACTATGACTCGATCGACGAGGTCCGCGGGCTCGACGTCACGATCACGACCACCGCCGCCACCGACGAGGAGGCATTCGCCCTGCTCGATGGGCTCGGGATGCCGTTCTCTTCGGAAGGACGGCCCGGCGAGGTCGATACCGCCGCCGAGGAAGAGGAGGAGCGGCGCAAGGAGGAGGCGCGGCAGCGCGCCGAGGCCGAGGAGGCCGCGCTCGAGCAGCTCAAGGAGGAGAACCCCGAGGCTTACGCCAAGCCGGAGAGGCCCGAGGAGGGCGAGGAGGGCGAAGAGGGCGAGACGGCCGGCGCCGAGGGCGGAGGCGCCGAGGCGAAGCAAGACGAGGGCGGCGATGACAAGGGCGCCGACCAAGGACAAGGAGACTGATGGCGAAGACATCGCAGCGAGTGCGCCAGGCGCGCACCCCCAAGTACAAGACGAGGGCCCATAGGCGCTGCCGCAACTGCGGGCGCCCGCGCGCCGTCTATCGCAAGTTCGGCCTCTGCCGGATCTGCCTGCGCGAGAACGCCCACGAGGGCTACATCCCCGGCATGACCAAGTCGAGCTGGTGAGGACAAGGTGCTGACCGACCCGATCTCCGACTACCTGACGCGCATCCGCAACGGTCTCAAGGCCGAGCACGAGGACGTCGTGATCCCGTCGTCGCGCCTGAAGCGCGAGATGTCGCGGATCCTCAAGGAGCAGGGGTACATCACCGACTTCGAGATCGCCCAGGGCGAGAAGGGCGAGGTGATCCGCATCGTGCTTCGCTACACCGAGGACCGCGATCCGGTGATCAGCGGCATGGAGCGCGTCTCCCGCCCGGGTCGCCGCCGCTTCGTCGCCAAGACCGACGTGCCTCGCGTCCAGGGCGGGATGGGGACGGCGATCGTCTCCACCTCGACCGGGGTGATGACCGGCCACGAGGCCCGCAAGAAGGGAGTCGGCGGCGAAGTGGTCGCCTACGTGTGGTGAGGAACCCTCGATGAGCAGAATCGGAAGACAACCCGTGAGCATCCCCGACGGCGTCAGCGTCGACGTCAAGCCCGGCGAGGTGACCGTCAAGGGCCCGAAGGGCGAGCTCCACCAGCACGTCGCCCGCGACATGAAGGTCACGGTCGACGACGGCACGTTGACCGTCGAGCGCCCGAGCGATCGCGGCGAGCATCGGGCCCTGCACGGGCTCACCCGCAGCCTGATCGCGAATATGGTCGAGGGGGTCACCGACGGCTACGAGCGCCGCCTCGAGATCCAGGGCGTCGGCTACCGCGCCCAGCTCAAAGGCAAGGCCCTCGAGCTGGCCCTGGGCTACTCGCACCCGGTCAGCCTCCCGGCTCCCGACGGGATCGAGTTCGAGGTGCCGCAGCCGACCGAGATCGTCGTCCGCGGGATCGACAAGCAGCTGGTCGGCGAGACCGCGGCCCGGATCCGCAAGAGCCGGCCGCCCGAGCCCTACAAGGGCAAGGGGATCCGCTACGCCGGTGAGCAGGTCTCGCGCAAGGTCGGGAAGAGGGCATGACGGTCCTCACCAAGCCTCAGCACAGGCTCCGGCGGCGGCGCCGGGTCCGCGCCAAGGTCCGCGGCAGCGCGGAGCGGCCGCGCCTGTCCGTCTACCGGTCCAACCGCGGCGTCTTCGCGCAGCTGATCGACGACGACGCCGGCACGACACTTGCCTCGGTCAGCTGGACCGAGTCCGAGCTGAAGTCGAAGTCGCCGATGGATCAGGCGAAGGCCGCCGGCGAGATGCTGGCGAAGCGCGCCGCCGACGCGAACGTCGAGACCTGCGTCTTCGACCGCGGCGGCTATCGTTACCACGGCCGGGTCAGGGCGCTGGCCGATGGCGCGAGGAAGGGAGGACTGAAGTTCTAGGGTGCGCGACGCCGGCCGGCCCGCGACGCGCGCTCCTCCGGGGAGCGCGCCCGTCGATTGGTGCGGGGGATTCCGCTTCGCTACCTTCATTCAGCTCATGGCAGTAGAGACAGTCAGCCCCAAGGGACTCGACCTGCAGGAGCGGGTGATCGAGATCAACCGCGTCGCCAAGGTGGTGAAGGGCGGCCGGCGCTTCTCGTTCACCGCTCTCGTCGCCGTCGGCGACGAGGACTCCGTAGTCGGAATCGGCTACGGCAAGGCCCGCGAGGTCCCGCTCGCGATCCAGAAGGCCGTCGAGGACGCCCGGAAGAACCTGATCCGGGTGCCCAAGTACGGCCAGACGATCACCCACTTCGTCGTCGGCCGGTTCGGCGCGGGGCACGTCGTCCTCCGCCCGGCCAGCCCCGGTACCGGCGTGATCGCCGGCGGCGGGGTCCGCGCCGTCCTCGAGCTTGGAGGCGTCCGGGACGTCCTCACCAAGAGCATCGGAACCCAGAACCCGATCAATCTCGTGAAGGCGACGATGGAGGGCCTCGAGTCCCTCCGCAAGCCCGAGGACGTCGCCGAGCTCCGCGGCCTCTCGATCACCGAGGTCCTCGGCATCGGCCCAACCGACGCCGAGGCCGCCGCCGAAACCAACGGAGTCCCGAGCGGCGCCTCAGCATCCCCCGCGCCCGCGTCGCAGCCCGGCACGCCCGGAAGCGTATCTGAGGACGTGCCGGTTGATGACGGCGAGGCCATAAAGGAGCCGACCGACGAGCCCGAGGAGGGCAGGCATGGCTGAGGTGCAGATCCGCCAGGTCCGCTCCGCCAACGGCGCAAGCCCAGACCAGCGAGCAGCCCTCCGATCACTGAAGCTCGGCCGCATCGGCCGCGCCTCCACCTTCCCGGACTCCCCCAACCTCCAGGGCCAGATCCGCGCAGTCCAGCACCTGGTCGAGGTCGGTGAGGCGAAGTGACGCCGGAGAGCGAGAACGTCGGCCTGCATACCCTGAAGCCGGTCCCGGGGTCGCGCAAGCCGCGCAAGCGCCTCGGCCGCGGCAAGGGCACCGGGCACGGCAAGACCGCTGGCCGCGGCCACAAGGGCGCGGGCGCCCGCTCGGGGAGCAAGCGCAAGGTCGCCTACGAGGGCGGCCAGACCCCGGTCCACATGCGGATGGGCAAGTTGCGGGGCGGCCATCACAAGATGTCGATGCCGTTCGAGAACTTCCGGAGCAACACCCAGCCCGTCAACGTCGCCGACCTCGACGCGCGCTTCAAGGCGGGCGATGAGGTGACGCCCGAGACGCTGCGTGCGGCGGGGCTGGCGAAGCGCCGTGATCCGATCAAGGTGCTCGGCCGCGGCGAGATCTCGACCAAGCTGACGGTCAAGGTGCACGGCTTCAGCAGCTCGGCAAAGGAGAAGATCGAGGCCGCCGGCGGGTCCTGCGAGGAGATTTCCGCCGCCTCCGGACGCGAAGCGGAGGAGGCGACGTCGTAGGTGTTGCAGACGATCCTCAACGCCTTCAGCGTCCACGACATCCGCAAGAAGCTGCTGTTCACGGCGGCGATCCTGGCGCTGTACCGGTTCGGCGCCTACATCCCGTCCCCGGGCGTCGACGCCTCGACGGTCAAGGACATCGAGCAGAACTTCTCCGGCTCGAACATCCTCGGCTTCCTCAACCTGTTCTCGGGCGGGAGCCTGTCGCGATTGTCCCTGTTCGCGCTCGGGATCATGCCCTACATCACAGCGTCGATCATCCTGCAGCTCCTGACGGTGGTCGTGCCGTCGCTGGAGCGGCTCCAGAAGGAGGGCGAGGTCGGCCAGCAGAAGATCACCCAGTACACGCGCTACCTCACGGTCGGCCTGGCCTTCGGCCAGTCGATCGGCTACGTGTTCCTGTTCCGAAGCTTCCAGAACCAGGCGGGGACCAGCGTGGTCGGAGAGCTGACCCCGACCAAGCTGTTCCTGATCGTGATCTGCCTGACGGCGGGCTGCACGCTGCTGATGTGGATGGGTGAGCTGATCACCCAGCGCGGGATCGGCAACGGGATCTCGCTGATGATCTTCGCCTCGATCGTCGCCGGGCTCCCGCAGGGGATCCAGGCGTGGTGGACCAACCCCGACGCGGTCTTCGTGGTGATGATGCCGTTCATCGCCCTGGCCGTGATCGTCGCGATCGTGTTCGTCCAGGAGGGCCAGCGCCGAATCCCGGTGCAGTACGCGAAGCGCGTGGTCGGCCGCCGGATGACGGCGGGCGGCTCGACCTATCTGCCGCTGCGCGTGAACATGGCCGGCGTCATCCCGGTCATCTTCGCCGCCTCGATCATGGCCTTCCCCCCGACCGTCGGCCAGCTCCTCAACACCCCGGCGGCGTTGGATTTCGCCGCGTTCTTCAGTCCCAACAGCTGGGCCTACGTGGTCGGCGAGGTCTTCTTCATCATCATCTTCACCTACTTCTATACGGCGGTCACGTTCAATCCGGTCGACCAGGCCGACAACCTGAAGAAGTACGGCGGCTTCATCCCGGGCGTGCGCCCGGGCAGGCCGACGGCCGAGTACCTCGACCGCATCCTCTCCCGCCTCACCTTCCCGGGAGCGCTCTACCTGGGCGCCGTCGCGGCCCTGCCGACGATCCTGATCAGCCAGACGTCGGCCAACTTCTACTTCGGCGGAACCTCGATCCTGATCGTCGTCGGCGTCGCCCTCGACACGGTCAAGCAGCTCGAGGCGCAGCTGATGATGCGCAACTACGAGGGCTTCCTGAAGTAGCAGGTACCTTTCCGGCTTCGTGTCCGAACTGAATCTATTGCTGCTCGGGCCCCCCGGCAGCGGCAAGGGGACTCAGAGCGAGGCCCTGCAGGAGGATTTCCGGCTGCCGTACTACGCGACGGGCGACATCCTCCGCGCCGCCGTCAAGGAGAGCTCGGAGCTGGGCGAGAAGGCGAAGGAGTACATGGACCGAGGCGATCTCGTTCCCGACGAGCTTATGATCGACCTGATCGCGGAGCGTGTCCAGCGGGAGGAGTCGAGCGACGGCTTCATCCTCGACGGCTTCCCGCGCACCGTCCCGCAGGCCGAGGCACTCGACGAGAAGATGAAGGAGCTCGGCCGCGAGATCACCGCCGCGGTGCTGATCGACGTCGACGACGAGGAGGTCGTGCGGCGGCTGAGCGGGCGGCGGACCTGCGAGAAGTGCGGGCGCCCGTACCACGTCGAGTTCAGCCCGCCCGACAAGGAGGGCGCCTGTGACGTCGACGGAGGCGAGCTCGTGATCCGCGACGACGACAGGCCCGAGGTGGTCCGCCACCGGCTCGAGACGTACCACACGAAGACCGAGCCGCTGGTCGACTACTACGAGCAGCAGGGCCTGCTGCAGCGCATCGACGGCGACCGCCCGCCTGACGAGGTGAGCGAGAGTATCCGCGGCCTCCTGGCTACCCTCCGTCGTGAAGACGAGATGGAGATGTAGGCGAGGCAGCTCACGTGTACCGCGGTGGAATCATCAAGAAGTCCCCGGAGCAGCTCGAGGCGATGGCCGCTGCCGGAGAGATCCAGGCGCGCTGCCTGCGGATGCTCGCCAAGAAGTGCCGCCCGGGGGTGACGACCAAGGAGCTCGACGAAGCGGCGGAGAAGTTCATCCGCTCGCAGGGCGCCGTGCCGTCGTTCAAGGGCTATCGCGGGTTCCCCGGCTCGATCTGCGCCTCCCCCAACGCGATGGTCGTGCACGGGATCCCCGGTCCATACGAGCTCCGCAGAGGCGACATCCTGTCGGTCGACGTCGGGGTCACCTACGAGGGCTGGGTCGCCGACGCCGCGATCACGGTCCCGGTCGGAAAGGTGGCCGACGAGGCGACGCGGTTGCTTCGCACCACCCGCGCGGCTCTGTTCGAGGGAATCGCCCAGGCCCGGGTGGGGAACCGGTTGAGCGACGTCTCCCACGCGGTTCAGACGCGCGTCGAGCACGACGAGCTCTCGGTGATCCGGTCACTCGTCGGGCACGGGATCGGCCGCGAGATGCACGAGGATCCGCAGATCCCGAACTTCGGCGAGCCGGGCAAGGGCCCCGAGCTCGAGGAGGGGATGGTGCTCGCGATCGAGCCGATGGTCAAAGCCGGCGGCCCGGAGATCCGGATGGGCTCGGACGGCTGGGCGGTCTACTCCCAGGACGGATCGCTCGCGGCTCACTTCGAGTTCACCGTCGCGGTCACCGCCGGCGGGCCGAGGGTGCTGACGCCCTGGCACGAGGACTGATCGCGGCGGCGCCCGGGGACCGGGGCTAACGCGACGCCGGCGCCTGACCGCGCATCTCGGCGAGCGTCATCGACGGATTCGCGCGAACCTGCGCCCGCGCCTCCCGGTAACGGACGGCCTCGTAGGCGATCAGCGCGACCAGCACTGCGGTCACGGCGCCGAGCGAGACGAGCGCGTCGGCCTCGAGCGCGAGCGGGATCAGTGCGAGGAGGACGATCACTGCGATCGTCCGCTGCCGGTTCAGGGTGCCGACGTTGCGGAGGCGGAGCGCGATGTGCCCGAGCAGGTAGAGGGCGACGCCGCCGCAGAGCGCCAGCGCCGGGATCGTCTTCAGGGGCTCGTCGACCGCGCCGAAGGTCTTCTTCAGGCCGAGCGCCAGCAGCACGATCCCGGCGATCATCGGGAAGTGCAGGTACGTGTAGGAGTCGCGGGCCAGCGGCGCCTGCTCGCCGGGTGGCGCCTCGACGAGCCGGCGCTCCGCGACGATCGCGACGATGTCGAAGTAAGCCCACCACATCGCCGCGACCGCGGCCATCCCGAGGAGCGCGGCGACCACCTCGCCGGGGTCCAGGGTCAGGTCCGCCGCCGCCCCGATCGCGAGCAGCGACTCGCCGAGGGCGATGATGACGATCAGCCCATAGCGCTCCGCGAAGTGGCGCGGATGGATGTGAAAGCCCGAGGACCCGAACAGCAGCGGGGTCGACCAGTCGACGAGGATCGCGATGATCCAGACCGAGGTCCTGGCGCCGCCGTCGAGGAGCCCGGCGACGATCAGGAGGGCCGAGCCGAGCAGCAGCCCGGGCGCGAGCCTGCCGATCGCCTCGAGGTTGTAGGTGTCGCCCTCGCGCCTCGTGTTCCGCATGTAGAGAACGAGGTGCATCGCTCGGACGAAGAAGTACGCGCATCCGAACAGAATCCCTCGGTCCCCGAAGGCCTCGGGGATGCTGAGCGAGACGATCAGCATCGCGCCCATCGCGGAGAACACCGCAACCCGGTTGAGGTTCTCGTTGGTGTCGATCGTGTTCGTGAGCCAGGCGTATGCCGCCCACGCCCACCAGACCGCCGCCATGATCAGCATCCCCTCCCCGAGCCCCGCCCAGCTGGGATCGTCCGCGAGCGCCACCGTCACCTGCGTGAACGAGAGCACGAAGACGAGGTCGAAGAACAGCTCGAGCGGCGCTACCCTCTCCTCGACTGGGCCTGCGGTCGCCACGAGGGGAGCTTATTAGGGACCCCTGCTAGGATTACTCGGCTGGCCATCCGGCCGGTTTTTTGTGCCCGCGGTCCGACTCCTGGGACCGCCTGGGCCTACTCAAGGTCCGATACGAGCCCACCTAGGAAGGGACGATGAAGGTACGAGCTTCGGTGAAACCGATCTGCGAGAAGTGCAAGGTGATCCGCCGTGGCGGAGCCGTGCTCGTGATCTGCCCCAACCCGCGGCACAAGCAGAGGCAGGGCTAGGATGACCGCCGCCACCACCAGCCGCGCCTGGATGACGCACCCGGCGCATCGCATCCCTTCGTCCTCGGGCGCGCCTTTGCAGCGAGCAAAGGCTTCGCCCTGCGTCCTCGGTCTGCTTGGCCGGGCGCGCCCCCAGGCGGACCTGGCCACGGAGGCGGTCATCTAGTGGCGCGGATCGCCGGAGTCAACATCCCGCTCAACAAGCGGGTCGAGGTGGGTCTCACCTATGTGTTCGGAATCGGTCCTTCGACCGCCCGCGAGATCGTCAAGCAGGCTGGCGTCGACCCGAACACGCATGTCAAGGACCTGACCGAGGATGAGATCGTGAAGCTGCGCGAGGCGGTCGAGTCGCGCGACGTCGAGGGCGACCTGCGCCGCGAGCGCTCCCAGGACGTCAAGCGACTGCAGGAGATCGGCTCCTACCGGGGCCTTCGCCACCGCCGCGGCCTGCCCGTCCGCGGGCAGCGGACCAAGACCAACGCCCGCGCCCGCAAGGGGCCGCGCAGGATGAGCATTGCCGGCAAGAAGAAGCCGGCCAAATGACCTAAGAGGAGCGCGGAAGACACTTGGCACAGCCGAAGAGAGGCCGCAAGCGGGTGCGCAAGAACGTCACCTACGGGCAGGCCCACATCAAGACTTCGTTCAACAACACGATCGTCACCCTGACCGACCCCGAGGGGGCCGTGATCGCCTGGGAGAGCGCCGGCAGCGCCGGGTTCAAGGGCTCGCGGAAGTCGACGCCGTTCGCCGCGCAGGTGACGGCCGACGCCGCCGCCAAGAAGGGGATGGAGCACGGGCTCGAGAAGGTCGAGGTGTTCGCGAAGGGCGCCGGCTCCGGCCGCGAGACCGCGATCCGCTCGCTGCAGGCCGCCGGTCTCGAGGTGACGACCGTCAAGGACGTGACGCCGCAGGCCCACAACGGCTGCCGGCCGCGCAAGCGGAGGAGGGTCTAGTGGCTCGCGACACCTCGCCGCAGTGCAAGCAGTGCCGCCGCGAGGGCCAGAAGCTGTTCCTGAAGGGCGCCCGCTGCTTCACCGACAAGTGCGGCGTCGAGCGCCGCTCCTATCCGCCTGGTGAGCACGGCCGCGGGCGGATGCGCCAGTCCGAGTACCGGGTGCAGCTGCGCGAGAAGCAGAAGGCCCGCCGCTACTACCAGGTCCTCGAGAAGCAGTTCCGCGGCTACTACGACAAGGCCTCGAGCCAGGAGGGCGTGACCGGCGAGAACCTGCTGCGCCTGCTCGAGTGCCGGTTCGACAACGTGCTGGTCCGGCTCGGGTTTGCGGCCTCGCGCCGCCAGGCCCGCCAGCTCGTCCGCCACGGTCACTGGACGATCAACGGCCGCCGCGTCGACATCCCCTCTTACCAGGTGAAGCCCGACGACGTGATCGCGTTCAAGGCCGGCAGCTCCGCCGCGGACGTCGTCCGCAACGCCACCGAGCTCACTTCGGGGGTTCCGGCCTGGCTGCAGGCCGACCACGACTCCCTCACCGCCAAGGTGCTGAGGCTGCCTGAGCGCAGCGAGATCTCGGCGCCGGTCGAGGAACAGCTCATCGTCGAGCTGTACTCGAAGTAAACCGCTTAGCAATAGAAAAGAAGGAAGTGCGATGACCACCCTGCCCGAGTTCCAGATTCCCAAGATCTCCGCCGAGGACGTCGAGGACAACAAGGGAACGTTCACGATCGAGCCGCTTGACAAGGGGTTCGGCTACACGTTCGGAAACAGCCTCCGCCGCGTGCTGCTCTCCTCGCTTGGGGGCGCCGCGATCACGAGCGTCCGCATCGAGGGGGTCGCGCACGAGTTCTCGACGATCCCCGGGTTGAAGGAGGACGTCACAGACCTCGTCCTCAACCTCAAGGACATCGTCGTGCGGATGCACACCGACGCCGATGAGGTCGAGACCCCGCTGGTCGCGACCGGCCCCGGCGAGGTGAAGGCGAAGGACATCGACCTGCCCGCGGGCGTCGAGATCCTCAACCCCGAGGCGCCGATCGCGACCCTCGAGAAGAGGACCAAGCTCGAGATGTACCTGACGATCGGCCGCGGCCGCGGCTACTCGCCGGCCGATGACAACAAGTCCGACGACAAGCCGATCGGGGTCGTTCCGATCGACTCGATCTTCTCGCCGATCAGGCGCGCCGCCTACAACGTGGACTCCGCGCGAGTCGGGCAGCGCACCGACTTCGACAAGCTCCAGCTCGAGGTCGAGACCGACGGTTCGATCGAGCCGGGCGCGGCGCTCCGCGACGCGGCCGAGATCCTGATCAAGAACCTGGCGATCTTCACGACCGCCGACCGCGTGGACGAGCTGCGCGGCGAGGGTGCGATCGCCGCGGCCAACGGCGCCGGAGGCGGCGCCGAGGCTGCTCCCGTCCCGGGCGCCGATGGGCTCGACGAGATCCTGATCGAGGAGCTCGAGCTCGGCGTCCGCTCGTACAACTGCCTGAAGCGCGCCGGCATCCAGACCGTCGGCGAGCTGGTGCGGAAGTCCGAGTCGGAGCTGAACGCGATCCCGAACTTCGGTCGCAAGTCGATCGAGGAGGTCCAGGAGACGCTCCGCGCCCGCGGCCTGAGCCTGCGCGCGGACTGACCAGAGTTCCCGCCGTAGGAGCCGAAGCCAGATGAGGCACGCGAAGAAGAAGGGCAAGCTGAGCCGCGACGCGGCCCACCGCCGCTCGCTCGTGCGCACGATGAGCAAGCAGCTGATCGAGCACGAGCGGATCCGGACCACGCAGCCCAAGGCGAAGGCGCTGAAGCCCGAGTTCGAGAAGCTGATCACGCTCGCCAAGCGCGGTGACCTGCACGCGCGCCGGCAGGCCCTCTCGGAGCTCCACAACGACAAGTTCGCCGTCCACAAGCTGTTCGAGGAGATCGCGCCGCGCTACTCGAACCGCAACGGCGGCTACACCCGGATCGTCAAGCTCGGCCCGCGCCGCTCTGACTCGGCCGAGATGGTCTTCCTCGAGCTGGTCTAGGCTCTCGGCATCAGGAGCGTCCGCGCGGCGCCCTGCGATCGAGGAAGGCGGCCCAGACCTCGGTCAGCGTCCGTGTGGCGTCCTCGACCGAGATGCGAGGGACACGGCCGAAAGCCTCGCGCAGGTAGGCCTCGTTGAGGAGGTTGAGCGCCCTCGCGCTCTCGGCGATGCTCGCCGGAGGATTCTCCCGCAGGCCCGGCAGCCTGACGAGCGAGCGAGCGACGAGCTCGTTGAAGCGCTGCCTGAGATCGGCACCGCGCGCGGCGATCTCCGGATGAGAAGCGCCGGCCTCGCTCACCGCCCGCAGAAGCGGGCCGTGGCGGCGATAGACGCGGACCGCCGGCTCGATCGCGGCTCGGACCGCCTCAAGGTCGCCCTCCTCACGGCCGGCGTCCAGGTCGACCTGAGCCTCGTAGAGGCTCTCGATCGCCTCGGTCGCCGCGCGCAGGAGCAGATCGGCGAGGTCGTCGAAGTGGCGGTAGAAGATCGTGCGCTCGATGCCGGCGTGCTGGGTCACCTCGGCGACGCTGAGCTCGTAGAAGGAGCGATCGCGGACGAGCTCGGTGGCGGCGGCGATCAGCCGCTCGCGCACCTGCTCCCGGCTGAGCCGGGAGCGCTCGGCCCGGGTGGCGGGTGTGGCGGGCGTCGGCGTGGTTGACAGAGTGTGACACACACCGTAGCCTCGGCAGGGATGCGGGGTGGAGCGAAGCTCATGACGCTCGCCGGCGTGGCCGTCGCGATCCTGGCTGCGGCGGCCGGTTCGGCTTCCGCGCGCCCCGCCGACAGGGGGAAGGACGGGCGACCCAATGTCCTCGTCGTCATGACCGACGACATGACGCGGAACGACATCGCCTTCATGCCGAAGACCAGGAAGCTGCTCGCCAAGGGAGGGACGACGTTCGCCAACGCGATCACGTCGTTCCCGCTGTGCTGTCTGTCGCGGGCGACGTTCCTGACCGGCCAGTACGCCCACAACCATGGCGTGACCGGCAACTTCTACCCCGAGGGCTGGTACGGGATGGAGGGGCGCACGAACACGCTCGCGACCTGGCTGGACCAAGCCGGCTACCGCACCGGTCTGATCGGCAAGTGGCTGAACGGGTACGGCGCGCTGGACGGTACCGGTGAAGTCGCCCCCGGCTTCGACGTGTGGCACGGACTGCTCGACGTGTCGGCCTACGACTACTACAACTTCGTGATGAACAGCAACGGACGACTCCAGACCTGGGGCGACCCCGACTTCGCCCGCAAGCTGGTCGATTTCGGGAACATCCAGGTCGTCCCGCCCGACGCGAAGAGCGCCGGCGACGTGCTCGCCAAGCTCTCCGCCGTGATGGGACCGCCTCCCTACTCCTACTGGGGCGCGCGGAACCCCGACCAGTACTCGCCCGACGTGACCGGTCGGACCACCGAGCGGCTCGTCAGGCGGCAGAGGAGCTCCAAGCGGCCCTTCTTCATCTGGTGGGCGCCGGCGTCCCCTCACCGCGAGGACGTCGCCACCACGCTGATGGGGCGGCCGGGGCCCGATCCCAGACCTCCGCAGCGCCACGAGCAGCTCAGCACGAGCTTTCGGCTCCCTCAGCCGCCCAGCTTCAACGAGGCCGATCTCAGCGACAAGCCGTCGAACGTGACCAGCAAGGCCCCGCCGATGACGCCGCAGCAGATCTCACAGCTTCAGCTCAACTTCGAGGGTAGGGGCGGGTCCCTGCGGGCGGTCGACGACTGGGTCGGCCGGATCGTGAAGACGCTGCGCCGCACTCGCCAGCTGCGCAACACGGTGATCGTCTTCACCTCCGACAACGGATGGCTGAACGGCGAGCATCGCATTCCGGGTGACAAGTTCCTTCCCTACGAGGAGTCGCTGGGGGTTCCGCTGATCATCCGCGGCCCGGGCTTCGCGAGGGGGAGGAAGGTGAAGGAGCAGGTCTCGAACATCGACCTCGCGCCCACCCTGGCCGCAGTGACGAAGGTGAGACCGCGCCGCAGGATGGACGGGGTCTCCCTGGCCCCGGTCCTGAGGGGCCGCAAGCGCGCCCCCGAGCGCGCGCTTGCGATCGAGGCGCCGCGCCCGCTCTTCACGGGGGCGATACCCAACAACGCCTGGGACCGGCCCTATCAGGGGGTGCGCACTCCCCGCTACACGTACGTGCTCTGGACGGAGACCGCCGAGGAGGAGCTGTATGACCGTCGCACCGACCCGTTCCAGCTCCAGAACGTCGCACAGGACCCGGCCTACGCCGCGATCCGGGCACGGCTGGTCGGGCTGATGCAGAGGCTTGCGAGCTGCCGGGGCCGCGGCTGCGACGTGAAGCCGTAGTGAAGCCGAACTTCCTGGTCCTGATCACCGACCAGCAGCGCGCCCCGCGTCACTGGCCCGACGATCCGGGCTGGCTGCGGGAGCTGATGCCGAACGACGCCCGGCTGGCGCGCACCGGCCTCAGCTTCCGGAACGCCTTCTGCAACACCGCGATGTGCTCGCCGAGCCGAGCGAGCCTGTTGACCGGCACGTATCCGGCGGAGCACGGTGTCGAGCTGACGCTGACGGCCGCCGATCTGCGCCCGGACCCGCGCAACGCCCCGGCCGTGACGGCGACGATGGCCGGGATCCTGCGCGGTCGACTGGCGCCGCCCCGCCGTGTGCTCACGCAGTTCGCGCGGGGTGTGCTCCGGATCGGCGAGAGCAGGGGCGATGAGCCGGAGCTGCCCCCGGCCGCGCCGAACATGGCGAGCCTGCTGCGCGCGGCCGGCTACCACGTCTCCTACAAGGGCAAGTGGCACCTGACCCATCCCTCGCAGGGCGAGGATGGTCTTCTCGGCGGCTGGGGCGAGTCGGACGAGCTGCGGATCGAGCGGGACTACGGGTTCGCCGACTGGGAGGCGCCCGATGCGGGGGAGAACACCAAGGCGGAGCATTTCGGGGGCGGCAACGCCGGAGAGGGAGGGGGCTGGGACGAGGTCTACACCCAGCAGGTCGAGCGATGGCTGTCGCGCTCGGACCTGCCGGAGCCCTTCTGCCTGGTCGTCTCGCTGGTGAACCCGCACGACGTTCTCGGCTACCCCGCGTCCTACGAACGGGGTGGATACTCGGCGGCCGAGTTCCGAGATCTCGGCGTCGGCCTGCCGCCCACGATCGACGAGGACCTGTCGGGCAAGCCCGCCGTCCACGCCCTGATGCAGATGGGGATGACCGCCTACATGGGGCCACTCCGCAATCGCCGGGAGCAGCTCGACTACGTCAACTTCTATGCCTACCTCCATCGCGTCGTCGACGCGAAGATCGGGCGGGTCCTGAAGGCGCTGGGCGACGCCTCCGACCCGGGATCGGTGCGCTCACGTACCGTGGTGATCCGCTGCGCCGACCACGGCGAGATGGGCCTTTCACACGGCGGCCTGCGCCAGAAGACGTTCAACGTCTACGAGGAGACGATCAACGTTCCGCTCGTCGTCTCCAACCCCGTCCTGTTCCCGAGCGGCGCGGAGACCGACGCGCTCGCCTCGCTCGTGGACGTGCTCCCGACGATGCTCCGGCTGGGCGAGATCGATGCGCCCGCCGGGCTCCGGGGCCGAGATCTGACACCGATCCTCGCCCGGGCCTCTGCGCCGGAGCGCGAGTCGCTCGGCCTGGCCACCGTCGACCTTTCGCCGGTAACGGAGCATCCCCGCCCCGCGTCGGCCGTCCGCGACGCCGTGCACTTCACCTATGACGACCATCAGGCGGGAACGGCGATGACCGACGCGCCGGGCCAGCCGAACCGGATCCGAGCGATCCGGACGCCGTCAGCCAAGTACGCCTTCTACTTCGACCCCCGCGGGCGCCGGCCCGCCGAGTACGAGCTCTACGACCTCGAGCGCGATCCGCTGGAGGTCGAGAACCTCCTCGGGGTCCGCTCGGGGATGCCGCACGATCCGGCCGCAGCGGCGCTGCGGCACGAACTGTCCGAGCGGCTGGAGGCGTCGATGGCGGAGTGCGGAACCACTCCGACTATCGCCCGCCGCGGCGGGGCGCCTCTGGCAGCCGCTTTCGGAAGATGAGGAACTCGCACGGCACGGCGAGGTGGGGGGCGAGATGCGCCGCCACCTCCTCGAACGGCGCCGTCCGAACGACCCGGTAGCCGAGTCGGGTGTACCAGCTGCGAAGCCGCTCCTTCTCCGGATGGAGCCATCCCTTCGGGACGAGCAGCTCGAGCTGCATCGTCGTCACGCCCTGCGATCGCACCAGCTCCTCCGCAGAGCGGACCAGCTCACGGCCGACGCCTCTGCCCCACTGGTCCGGCGCAGCCGAGACGAGGCTCAGATCCGCGGTGCCGGGATCGAGCGGCCGCAGGTAAGCGCCACCGACGACCCGGCCCTCGAGCGCGGCCGCGAGCATTCCGCCGCTCCGGATCGCCCCGGCGATCTCGCCCGGCTCGGTCCGCGTCCAACCCTCGAGCCACAGACCCGCCTCACCGATCGCGTATGCGGCATTGATGACGCGGACGAGCTCCTCGACGAGGACCTCGTCGCGGGCCTCGTCGGAGGCGAGCAGCCTGACCTCGGTGGTCACCACGGCATGACGCGCCATCAAGGCGGCTCACCCCGCCCGGAGCGCCAGACGGGGCAGCGCCCCACGCCGGTGCGGCACGGCGGCGGGCGCGTCCCGCCGAGCCGCGTACCGGCGCAGTAGCTCGACGAGGTGCAGAGACCGGACGAACGGGTCGGCGACGGCCCTGCCGGTCTCCCGGCACAGCGCCGCGACGAGCGCGCCGTTCTCCTCCGCGACCAGGACGGGACCTGCCAGCGGGAGCTCACCCTCCAGCGCGGCCAACCGCAGGAGGCCTGCGCGATCGTCGGCACGCGCCGTGCGCAGAACCACACCGTCGTGCCGGGGAGGGGTGGGCGATCCGGGCATGGGCTCACGATGTCACGACGGCATCCATCGCGCAATGCGAATATCTTTCAGCACTGAGAAGCAAACGAGATAGAGTGTTGCGCCCATGGAGCTCCGCCAGCTTCGCTACCTGGACGCCGTCGCCCGCCGCCGCTCGTTCACCCGGGCCGCGCTGGATCTTCACATCGCACAGTCGGCGCTCTCGCAGCAGGTGGGCCGGCTCGAACGCGAGCTGGGGGTCGAGCTGCTGCGCCGCACCACCCGGCGCGTCGAGGTGACCGAGGCCGGCGAGCTGTTCCTGGCACGGGCGCGACGCGCGCTCGCCGAGGTGGACGGCGTGCGTGCGGATCTGGACGCCCTTCAGGGGCTGGTCCGGGGCACGCTGCGGCTCGGCGGTGTCCCGCCCGTCGGTCCCGTGCCCCCCGCCGCCCTGATCGCCGAATTCAGCCGTGCCCACCCGGGGGTGGCGATCACGGTTCGAGAGGACGCCGCCTTCACGCTCCTCGACCAGCTCCGCGACGGCAGCTTGGACCTTGTGATGGCGCTTGTCGACCCCGACCCCCTCGACGGGCTCGAGGGCGTGGCGCTGCTCGACGACGAGCTCGTCCTGATCGCGCCCCCGGACCACCCGCTCGCGCGCGCCAAGCGGGTGCGCGTCGAGCGCCTCGAGGGCGAGGCGCTGGTCGCCTACGTCGCCGGGTCGGCGCTGGGCGACGTGCTGCATACGCTGGTGCCGGGCGGTCGCGTCGTCGCCGAGGCCAACGACCTGGAGACGGTCCGGGAGCTCACTGCGCGCGGGCTCGGCGTGACGCTGATGCCACGCTCGGTCGTGGCCTCCCATGCCGCCCACCTGGCGATCCGTCCGCTCAGTCCGCGGCGGGCGCTGCCCCTCTCGCTGGTCTGGCGCGCGGGTGAGCGCCCGACGCCCGCCGCGCAGGCGTTCCGCGAGCATGTGCTGTCCACGCTGCGCACCTGACGACGCCGCCGCGCGACCGGGGGAAGCTCAGGATCGGCGCGCGCTAGACCCCGCGACGGTTAGGGCTGACGGCGATCATGAAGCCGATCGTCGTGATCACGATCACGCACAGGACCAGCCACTGCGCCCAGTTGTCGATCGTCGCGACGGCGGCGACGCCGAGTCCGATCCCGATCAGCAGCGCGACCACGCTGTAGATCGCCGCGCCCCTCTCGGAGCCGTGCCTGAGGCTGTCCCTTCCGGAGAGCGTGCTGCGCTCGAGCGAGTTGCGCTGAGTGATGTCGAGGTTGCCCATCTGCCTTCTCCTCCTGGTCGCTTCACCGAACCATACGCCCTCCTCCCGCAGCGCCCGTGAGACACCGCGCACACTGGCTCGGGACGCTGGTCGGCTAGGCGCCGCGGCGGTTCGGGCTGAGGGCGATCATCCCTCCCGCGAGATTCCAGGGGCTCGTCCGATCCCGGCACCGCCATGGCCAATAGTGTCGCGGCTCGATGGCCAGTTTGCGTTTCGATCTCTCCTACAACGGCGCCGCGTTCGCGGGATGGGCGGCTCAGCCGGGCCTGCGCAGCGTCCAGGGCGAGCTCGAGGGAGCGCTCGAGCGGGTACTCGGAGCCGGCGCCCCGCTGACCGTCGCCGGGCGCACCGACGCCGGCGTGCACGCCTGGGGGCAGGTCGCGAGCTGCGAGGTCGACGCGGATCCGCCCGAGTCGCTCGGGAGGGCGCTAAACGCGCTCACGCCCGACGACATCGCGGTCAACCGGGTCGACGTGGCGCCGCCCGGCTTCGACGCTCGCCGCGACGCTCTTTCGCGCACCTACTGCTACCGGGTCCTGTGCGCTCCGGTGCAGAGCCCGTTCGAGCGCGGGCTGTCGCTGTTCTGGCCTCACCGCGTGTACCCGGGCCTGCTCGAGCGCTGCGCCGAGGCACTTCCCGGCACGCATGACTTCACCGCGTTCACGCCGACGCAGACCGAGCACATCCGCTTCGAGCGCGACATCCTCGGCGCAGAGTGGCGGCGGGGATCGGTGCTCGGCCCGGGGTCAGGATCGCGTTCCAGAGGGGAGGTAGAGCTGCTCGAGTTCTGGATCGAGGCGGACGCGTTCATGCGCAACATGGTCCGAGTGCTCGTCGGGACGATGCTCGAGGTCGGTTCGGGTCGCAGGCCGGTCGACGGGTTCACAGACCTGCTCGCGGGCGCTCGGCGCGAGGAGGCCGGGAACACCGCACGGGCCCATGGCCTCTATCTCGCTTCGGTGCGCTACTGAAGCAGTTAGGGCACCCTAACGACGGTCTGGTAGCGTTCTCCGCCGCATGTCCTTCGGCGAGACAGTCCTGCTCGGAGCCCTGGCGGGCTTCACCATCTATCTCGGCCTTCCCTTCGGGCGGGTGCAGTTCGGATCCACCCGAGCGCGCGTCGCGCTCGCGATGTTCTCCGTCGGCGTCCTCGCCTTCCTGTTCGCCGAGGTGCTCGTCCACGGCGTCGAGATCGTCGAGGAGCACTTCGAGGAACTCGGCGATGGTGAGGGCAGCCTCGCCGAGGGCCTCGGCCTGGTCCTGATGCTGGGGGCCGGCTTCACCCTCGGCAGCGCCGGCCTGGCTCTCGTCGAGCGCCGGATGCGGCCGAACCCGCCGACGATCGCCGGGGGCGCCCCAGAGACGGTCGCGGTCGCTCAGCCTGGTCTCGTCGAGCCTGTCGCGGCCGGCGAGCCAAGCGAGCGCTCGCGCGCGCTGCGCACCGGGATGACGATCGCCTCGGCGATCGGGCTGCACAATTTCGCCGAGGGGCTTGCGATCGGCGTCGCCGCCAGCACCGGGGAGATCGGCCTCGCGACCGTGCTGATCGTCGGCTTCGCCGTCCACAACGCGACCGAGGGGTTCGGGATCATCGGTCCCCTGGGAGACGTGAGGCCGAGCTGGAGCTGGCTGTTCGTCGCCGGGCTGGTCGGGGGCGCTCCCGTCTTCCTCGGCGCGATGCTGGGCTACGAGGTCAACTCGGAGCCTCTCGAGTTGCTCTTCTACTCCGTCTCGGCCGGCGCCATCCTGTACGTGATCGGCGAGGTGTGGAGCGCGATGCGGCGGGTCGGCCACCGCGAGCTCGGTCTGCTGATGCTCGCCGCCGGCGTCTTCGCAGGGGTCGCGACCGAGATGGTGATCGCCTACGGCGGCGGATAGATCCTCGCTCGTAGAATCGGTGGTCGATGCGGGTCTTGATCACCAACGACGACGGGATCGGCGCCAAGGGGCTGAATGCCCTGCGCCGCGCGCTCACGCCCCTGCCGGAGCTCGAGGTGAGCGTGATCGCGCCCGACTCCAACCGGAGCGCGACGGCGCGCAGCATCACCACCCGCTCGCCGCTCTGGGTCGAGGAGATCTCCTACGAGGACGGCGGAACCGGCTTCGCCACCGATGGCACCCCGGTCGACTGCGTCCGCTTCGCAGAGCTCGGCCTCCTCGGTGATCGTCCCGAGCTGATCGTCTCCGGGATCAACCACGGTGCGAACCTCGGCGACGACATCACCTACTCGGGAACCGTCGCGGCCGCGCTCGAGGGGATCGTGCTCGGGATCCCGGCGATCGCGATCTCGCAGCAGTCGGGCGC
>DATADX010000061.1:0-3146 GCA_036258315.1 Solirubrobacterales bacterium | reverse complement strand
CCCAGTGGCCCTTCGCGGCGGCGATCCTCTACAAGAACCGCTTCAACTGCACGGCATCGGTGATCTCCTCGCGCCACGTGATCACCGCGGCGCACTGCGCCCGCGGGCTCAAGGTCGGCAGGCTCACCGTGGTGACCGGGCGCTACGACCTCCGCGACCTGACCACCGGGCAGGCGATCCCGGTCGTCGCCAAGTTCGTCTCGAGCGCGCCGCGCCGGCAGGACCTCGCCGTCCTCGCCCTCGCCGGACCGACGGGATCACCCCCGGTGACGCTCGCCAGCCCCGCCGAGGACCACGTCGCGACCCTGCCCGGGACAGCGCTGCGGCTCGCCGGATGGGGCGCGACGACGATCTTCCACGAGCGGCTGCCGGGCTTCCTGAAGGCGACGATCACCACGGTCGTCGGCAAGAAACGCTGCTTCCACCCCTACGGCAAGTCGTTCAAGAGCGTCGCGATGATCTGCGCGCGCGGCGCGAAGCTCAATCCGAAGAAGCGCTTCTCAGGCCTCACCTCTCCCTGCGCCGGCGACAGCGGCGGTCCGCTCGTCGCCGATACCCCCTCGGGGGCCCGCCTGGTCGGCGTCACCTCGTTCGGCCCCCGCCTCTGCGGCGATCCCTTCGCCCCGGTCGTCTACTCGCGCATAGCCGACGACCTCGACTTCATCGCCGCCGCCCTCGCGGTCCCGGTCTAGCCCGCTCCGGAGCACCGCGCCGGGGCCGGCTACTCCCACTCGATCGTGCCGGGGGGCTTCGAGGTGATGTCGAGGGTTACCCGGTTGACGCCGGAGCACTCGTTGATGATCCGGTTCGAGGCCCGCTCGAGGAGGTCGTAGGGGAGCCGGGCCCAGTCGGCGGTCATCGCGTCGTCGGAGGTGACGGCGCGGATCACGATCGGGTACGCGTAGGAGCGCTCGTCGCCCTGGACCCCGACCGAGCGGACGACCGGCAGCACGCAGAAGGACTGCCACAGCTCGCGGTAGAGGTCGGCGGCGCGGATCTCCTCCTGCAGGATCGCATCCGCCTCGCGGAGGATCTCGAGGCGCTCGCGGGTGACCTCGCCGCCGACCACGCGGATCGCCAGGCCCGGGCCTGGGAAGGGCTGGCGCCAGACGAACCGCTGCGGGAGCCCGAGCTCGGCGGCGACCGCACGGACCTCGTCCTTGAACAGGGTGCGGAGCGGCTCGACGAGCGACATCTCCATCTCGGTAGGCAGGCCGCCGACGTTGTGATGGGACTTGATGGTCGCCGCGGCGCGGCCGTCGCCGCCGGACTCGATCACGTCCGAGTAGAGCGTGCCCTGGACCAGGGAGCGCGCGTCCTCGATCCTCGCGGCCTCCTCCTCGAACACGCGGATGAACTCCTCGCCGATGATCTTGCGCTTCGTCTCGGGGTCGTCGACGCCCGCGAGCCGATCGAGGAACCGGTCGGACGCATCGACGTGGACGAGCGGGACGCCGAGACGGTCGCGGAAGGCCTCCACCACCTGGCTCGCCTCGTCCTTGCGCATCATCCCGTGGTCCACGAACACGCAGGTGAGCCGGTCGCCGATCGCCCTGTGGACGAGGAGGGCGGCGGTGGCGGAGTCGACGCCGCCCGAGAGGCCGCAGATCGCGCGCGCGTCGCCGACCTGGGCGCGGACCGCCTCGACCTGCTCGTCGATCACCGACGCCGGGGACCAGCGCTCCCGGCACCCGGCGATATCGCGCAGGAAGCGGGTCAGCACCTCGGTCCCGTGCGGCGTGTGTACCACCTCGGGGTGGAACTGGATCCCGTAGAGCTGACGCTGCGTGTCCTCGGTCGCGGCGACCGGCGATTCGGGACTGGAGGCCAGCGCCTCGAAGCCCGGTGGCGGCTCGAAGACGGTATCGCGGTGGCTCATCCAGCACTGCTGGCTTGCGGGCAGGCCCTCGAGCAGCCGTCCCCCGCCGTCGCGCAGCGTCAGCTCGGCACGGCCGAACTCGCCGGCGGGCGCCTGCTCGACCCGGCCGCCGAGCTCGTGGACCATCAGCTGCATCCCGTAACAGATGCCCAACACGGGGATGCCGAGCTCGAGCAGCTCAGTCCGCAGCGGCGGGGCGTCTTCGGCGTAGACGGAGGCGGGGCCGCCGGAGAGGACGAGCGCGCGGGGGTTGCGCCGCGTGATCGCCTCGATCGGGACGTCGTGCGGGAGCAGCTCGCTGAACACGCCGCACTCCCTGATCCGGCGCGCGATCAGCTGCGAGTACTGGCCGCCGAAGTCAAGGACGAGGACCTCCTCGGTCGGCTGGCCCGCGGGTCCTGTCCCGGCGGTGCCCCCCATCCTGCGGGCGACGGCGCCGTCCTCGGATGGGGCCACCCGCGGGTCAGCGTCGGAGGTGCTCCTCTCGGGGACATGAGGGCGCTCGGCGATCTCGCCGGGAACGACCCTCGTGCCGTCAGTCATCGCTGACGGCGACTCCGTTGGAGACCGCTGCGCGGCCGTTCGAGCCCATCCCGACCGCCTGCTCGCGCTGCAGCTGCTTGCCCTCGGACATCAGCGCCGGTGCCACCATCACCTCGGCGCGATGGAACTCGGGGATGTCGGCGTAGCCGGTGGTCGCCATCGAGGTCCGGAGGGCGCCCATCAGGTTGAAGGTGCCGTCGTTCTCCTGCGCGGGACCCATCAGGATCTCCTCGAGGGTGCCGTCCTGCGTCGTCGCGACCCGGGCGCCGCGCGGGAGCGATGGGTGGAAGGTCGCCATCCCCCAGTGGAAGCCGCGTCCGGGCGCCTCCTCGGCGCGGGCGAGCGGCGAGCCGATCATCACCGCATCGGCGCCGACCGCGATCGCCTTGGAGACGTCGCCGCCCGTGCGCATCCCGCCGTCGGCGATCACGTTGCAGTAGCTGCCCGTCTCCATCATGTGCTGGCTGCGAGCGGCGGCCACGTCGGCGATCGCGGTGGCCTGGGGAACACCGAGCCCGAGCACGCCCCGCGTGGTGCAGGCGGCGCCGGGTCCGACCCCGACGAGAACCCCGACGGCTCCGGTGCGCATCAGGTGGAGGCCGGTGTTGTAGGAGGCGCAGCCGCCGACGACGACGGGCACGTCGAGGTCGGCGATGAACTCCTTCAGGTTGAGCGGCTCGCTCGTCGTGGAGACGTGCTCGGCGGAGATCACGGTGCCCTGGAT
>DATADX010000060.1:0-57123 GCA_036258315.1 Solirubrobacterales bacterium | reverse complement strand
GCTCGACCTCGGGCTGCCGGACGCGAGCGGGGTGGACGTGCTGCGCGAGATCAGGCACGCCGACGGCGCCAACGGGCGCTTCGACCCCGAGCTGCCGGTGATCGTGCTCTCCGGCCGCGGCTCCGAGGCCGACCGTCTGCGCGGATTCAGCGCGGGCGCCGACGACTACCTCGTGAAGCCGTTCCACTACCCCGAGCTCGTCGCGCGGGTGTCCGCGGTGCTGCGGCGCCGCGCGGGCCGGCGCGCCGGCCCGATCCGAGTCGGCGAGCTCGTGATCGACGCCGTCACCCGACGCGTCCGGGTCGGCGACCGCGACGTGCAGCTCGCGAACAAGGAGTTCGCGCTGCTGCGCGCGCTCGCGTCCGAACCGCGGCGGGTGTTCACGAAGGACGAGCTGCTGCGCGACGTCTGGGGCTTCCGGACGATGGGGCGCACGCGGACCCTCGACTCGCACGCGAGCCGGCTGCGGCGCAAGCTCGATCCCGACGGATCCCGCTTCGTCTTCAATTGCTGGGGCGTTGGCTACCGCCTGATCGAAGGTTGATCTCCCCGGCGCACAGGCGGAGGCTGAACCGCGCGCTGCACGAGCTGCGCCGCCCGCTGCAGACCATCGCGCTGCTCGACGACTCGTCCGGGCCGCCGGCCGCGTCCCCGCCCGGGGCGAGCCGCCGCGGGCTGCTCGAGCTGGCGAGCGCCGCGCTCGCCGAGCTGGACCGAATCGTCAACGGCGGGGAGCCCGTGCGCGAGGTGCGCGAGGTCTCCTGCCGCGAGCTCGTCCTCGCGTCCCTGGAGCGATGGCGTCGGGTCGCGGCCGGCGCCGGCGGGATCCGCGTCTACTGGGACGCCGGCCCGGCCCGCGTGGAGGCCGATCCGATCGGGATGGCGCAGGCGTTCGACAACCTGATCGGCAACGCGCTCGAGCATGGCGGCCCGCCCGTGGTCGTGACCGGGGCCGAGGTCGCGGGGCGACTGCGGATCACCGTCGCAAACGGCTGCGCGCCGGCCGGCGCGAGCAACGGCGGCCGCAGCGGCAACGGGGCCGACCAGCGACGCGGGCACGGCGTCGCGATCGTCTCGGAGGTCGCGGCCGCGCACAGGGGACGCTTCGCCCTCTGCGAGACCGGCTCGGGCTGCGTCGCCGCGCTCGAGCTGCCGCTCGCGAAGCCCGGGGTCGCGCGGGCGGCGTGAGCCGCCGGACGCGGGCGGTCGCCTTCCTGATCGCGGCCCTGGCGTGCGCGGCCCTCGCCGCCACGGTCGCGGCCCGCTACCGGTCCTCGGCGCAGGCCCAGTACGGCACGCTGCAGCCGGTCCTCGTCGCGACCGCCGATCTCCCGCCCGGCGAGGTGATCGGCCCGGCCCAGGCGTCGCACTCGCTCGCGGTCCGGCGGGTGCCGGCGAGCTTCGTCCCGCCCGGGGCGCTGCGCCGGCCCCAGGACGCCCTCGGCCAGGCGCCGTCCGCGGCGATCCCGGCCGGCGCCTACGTGCTCGGAGCGCAGCTCGCCGTCCCCTCGGCGGGCTCGCCCCCGGTCCCGGCGACGGCGCGGGGCCTGCGGCCGGTGCAGGTCGGGGTCGGAGGCGCCGAGGCGCTCGTAATCGGCGGCGCCGACCCGGCCGGCAGCAGGGTCGACGTCGTGGTCGCGCAGCAGAGCGGCCTCGGTAACAAGGCGCGAACCTTCGTCGCCGCGAGCGCCGTCGAGCTGCTCGCGCTGCGCGCCCCGCAGGGTTCCGGTGAGGGCTGGTCGGCGACGCTCGCGGTCAGCCGCGAGCAGGCCCTGGCGCTGATCGCCGCCGAGGCCGGCGGGCGCGAGATCAGGCTGCTCCCCCGGCCGTAGGCGGAGAATCAGCCGGCGAGCGCGTCCCGGAACACCCGCTCGGCGTCGTCACCGAACACGGCGAACACCACGCGCTCCAGCCCGCTCCCGGCCTCGAGATGGCGGTGCACCTCCTCGACCTCAATCCGCGCCGCCTCGTCGAGCGGGAAGCCGCCGACGCCGGTGCCGAACGCGACCAGCCCCAGGCTGCGCGCGCCGAGCTCGTCTGCCTTGGCGAGGGTGCTCGCCGTGGCGTCGCGGATCGCGTCGGCGGAGGTGGGCCCGCCGGGATGCATCGTCGCGGCGTGAATCACCCACCGGCATCGCATCTCGCCGGCGTCGGTGGCCACAGCATCGCCGAGGGCGATCGGGGCGAGCTCGTCGCTGTCGCGCTGGATCGAGGGGCCGCCGGCACGCGAGATCGCGCCCGCGACGCCGCCGCCGTGGCGCAGCTCGGTGTTGGCCGCGTTGGCGATCGCGTCGACCTCGAGCGCGGTGATGTCCGTGGCGATGACCTCGATCGCAGCGATGCCGCGATTGTCGACGATCGGCCTTGCGGCGTCGAGCCGGACAGCGCGGGGGAGAGCCGGCAGCGCGGGGGAGAGCCGGGCGCGTGGCGCGCTCAAGCTGACGTGAACCCTGAAGTGCGACGCCGGCACCTCGAGGCGCTCGCCGCCGAGCTGCGCGCGAGGCTGGTCGAGCGGCGGCGCGCCGCGGCGGCCGCCGGTGAGGACATGGCGCCGCTGCCCGACGCGGTCGAGGAGCTGGTCGCGGCGGATGCGGCGCTGCTCGAGGCCCCGACCCGCGCCCGGCTCGCGGAGCTGATCCTCCGCGAGGCCGTCGGGCTCGGCCCCTTGGAGGAGCTGCTCGCTGATCCCGCGGTGGAGGAGGTGATGGTGAACGGGCCCGAGCGAGTCTTCGTCGAGCGCGGCGGCGCACTCGAGCCGACGGAGGTCCGCTTCCCCTCCGAGCAGGCGCTGCGGGACGCGATCGAGCGGATCCTGGCCCCGCTCGGGCGTCGAGTCGACGAGCTCAGCCCGATGGTCGACGCGCGGCTCGAAGACGGCTCCCGCGTGAACGTGGTGGTCCCGCCGCTGGCGGTCGACGGGCCGTCGCTCTCGATCAGGCGCTTCTCGGCGTCGCGGCCGGGGCCCGACGAGCTCGTCGAGCTCGGCACGCTGACCGCCGAGCTGCGCGACGAGCTCGGGGCGGCGGTCGCGGCGCGGCGCAGCATCCTGATCAGCGGCGGCACCGGCTCGGGGAAGACGACCCTGCTGAACGCGCTGTCGGCGTACGTCGAGGCGAGCGAGCGCGTGATCACGATCGAGGACGCCGCCGAGCTGCGGGTCCGCCAGCCGCACGTCGTCCGGCTGGAGAGCAGGCCGTCCAACGTCGAAGGCCGCGGCCTGGTTACGATCCGCGACCTGCTGCGCAACGCGCTGCGGATGCGCCCCGACCGGATCGTGATCGGTGAGGTGCGCGGCGCGGAGGCGCTCGACCTGCTGATGGCGCTCAACACCGGCCACGAGGGCGCGCTCTCGACCGTCCACGCGAACTCTCCCGACGACGCGTTGCGCCGGATCGAGACGCTGGCGCTGATGGCGGGCGTTGGGCTCCCTCACGCCGCGATTCGCGAGCAGCTCGGCCGCGGGATCGACCTCGTCGTCCACCTCGCCCGGCACGGCGACGGCTCGCGCCGCGTGGTCGAGGTGGGGGAGGTGGTCCGGGCAGCGGGATCGGTGGGCGTGCGAGAGCTCTACCGCGCCGGCGGCGAGGCGGCACCGGGACCGTGGGCGAGCCGGCGCTGATCGTGCTCGCGGCGCTTGCCGGCGGGCTGGTCGCGGTGGCCGCCCGCGAGGCGCTGCTCTCCGCTCCGCGGCTCGCCACGTGGCTCGCGGCGGCGGCGCGGCCCCTCGCTCGGGCGGGTCGCGAGGGTTATGCGCCGAGCCCATCCGAGCAGCGGCGGCTCGGGATGCTCGGAAGCGCCGCGATCCTCTCCGCCGTGGTCTTCGCGGCCGGTCCCGGCCCACTCGCCGTCGTCGCAGCGGCCGGCCCGATCGCGGCGGCATCGATCGTCGCCCGCCGCCGCGAGCGTTACCGACGCGCGGTCGAGCGCTCGGTTCCCGAGATCGCGGCCGCGATCGCCGATGCGATCTCGGCCGGGAACTCCGTGCGGGCGGCGCTGGCCGGGGCGAGCTCGTCGCTCGAGGGGGCGCCGGCGCGCGAGCTCGCCCGGGTGCGCGCCGAGCTCGAGCTGGGTGCGCCGACCGCGGAGGCACTCGTCGGGCTGCGTGGGCGGATCGGCTCCCCGCGCGTCGACGCTCTCGCGGGGGCGCTGCTCAGCCAGCAGGTCGCCGGCGGGGACATCGCCGCGCTGATGCGACGGCTGGGTGGCGCCGCGGCCGAGCGCGATCGGGTCGTGGACGACGCGAGGGCGGCGACCACGCAGGCGCGCTTCACGGGGTTGCTGGTCGTCGCGCTGCCGGCGGGCGCGGCGCTGTTCGCCGAGCTGCTCAAGCCGGGCTTCGTCTCGGAGGTGCTGGCCGAGCCCGCCGCCGCGATCCTGCTCGTGCTCGCGGCCTCGCTGCAGCTGATCGGGTTCGTCGCGATCAGGCGGCTCGGGAGGACGGCGGAGTGACACCGCCGCGATGACGCCGGCTCTTCTCCTCGGCCTCGCGGCCGCGCTGCTCGCGGCCGCGGGCGTTCGCGAGATGATCCGCGAGCGCGATCAGGGGGCGGGGGTCCTGCTGCCGAGAGCGCGCGGTCCGGCGGCGGGCGCGCGGGTGGACCTCGAGGGGCTCTGGGGAGAGCTCGCCCGGCGGCTCGCCTTGGCCGCTCGGATCGAGCGCGCCGGCCTCGGCGGCAGGATCGAGGTGCGGGCGCTGCTCGCGGCGAAATGCGCCGGAGCAATCGCCGGAGCCGGGTTCGGCCTGGTGGCGGCGCCCGCGGCGCCGGGCCGGCTCTCGATCCTGGTCGCGCTGGCGCTTCCCGCGGCCGGGTTCCTCGCCCCCGACGCGCTCCTGGAGCGCCGCGCCCGCCACCGCGGGATCGCCCTGCGAGGTGCCCTCCCGGACGCCCTCGACCTGCTCGCCACCGCGGCGGCGGCCGGGCGCAGCCCGCTCGCCGGCTTTGCCGAGATCGCGAAGGGGGAGGGCCCGCTCGCCCGGGAGCTGTCGGTGCTCGTCGCCGAGACCTCGTGCGGCGCGTCGCAGCGCGAGGCGCTCGAGTCACTGCGCGAGCGCGTCCCGGCGCAGGAGCTGGCGGCGCTCTGCGGAGTGGTCGAGCGCTCGCGGCGCTACGGCTCACCGCTCGCCGACCAGCTCTACGACCAGGCCAGCTCGCTGCGGGGAACCCAGAGGCGCCGGATCGGCGAGCAGGCCGCCCGGGCGGCGCCGAAGATCCAGCTCGCCGTCGCGCTGTTGCTGGTCCCGTCGGTGCTGCTGATGATCGCGGCGGGACTGCTCGCGAACATGGACCGGTTCCTGGCCGGGATCTGAACGCCGGCCAGCCCGGACCGAGATTCGCCCCCGCCGGATCTGCAAGCCCGCTTGCAACAGGGGCCGGTTCGAAGCGCCCGGCCGGAGTCGCGGTTCGCCGCGCGAACGGCTCTGCAGAGCCGTTTCAGCCCCGTCGCGGGGCGAGTACCAGTTCCGTCCGACGGATCCGATCCAATTCGCCGTGTGGCAATGTGTTGCGGAGTGGGGCGGAGTGGGCTAGTGTGCCGCCTCGAGTTGGTCAAAGGGCCGGGGTGGTGAAGCTCCTCCCACTTCACCTCCCCGGCCCGCTCCGAACCCGCAGGGAGCCACGACTTGTCTTTTCTCGGGCAGTACGAGCACAACCTGGACGCGAAGGATCGCCTCACGGTGCCTTCGAAGTTCCGCGCGGCCCTTGCAGATGGTGTGATTCTCGCCAAGGGCCTGCATGCCTCCGTCTGGGTTTTTTCGCCCGAGGGCTACGAGAGCTTCAAGCAGAACTTCGTCGGCAAGACCAACCCGCTCGGGCGCAAGGGGCAGATGATCCGCCACCACTTCGCCGGGCTCGCGTTCGACGACAAGCTCGACTCGGCCGGCCGGATCCGCGTCCCGAAGAAGCTGCAGCAGCACGCCTCCCTGAACGAGGGCGCCTGCGTGATCGTCGGCGCAGACGACTGGTTCGAGATCTGGGATCCGGCGAGCTGGGAGCGCTACGAGGCCGAGATGGCCGCCGAGATCAACGACATCGCCGAGAACCTCTCGGAACTGGACTGAGGAGGAAGGGATGGCGCGAGCGCTAGCGATCGGAGCGGGTAGAGGGGCCGCGACCGCGAAACTCTCATATGTGCCACCCGATCACGAGCCCGTGATGCCGGACGAGCTGGTCGAGGTCCTCGACCCGCGACCCGGCGAGACCTTCGTCGACTGCACCTTCGGGGGCGGGGGCCACGCGCGGCTGCTCGCCGAGCAGGTCGGTCCTGAGGGCGAGCTGATCGCGATCGACCGCGACCCCGCCTCGGAGGAGCGCTGGCGCGAGTTCTCCGCCTCGGCGCCGTCGCGGACCCGCTTCCTGCGCGCCGACTTCGTCGCCGGTCTCGAGGGGCTGCGTGCGGAGGACACCAGACCCGACGGGATCGTCTTCGACCTCGGCATGTCGTCGCTTCAACTCGACGCCTGGGAGCGCGGCTTCTCCTACGCCTACGACGCTCCGCTCGACATGCGGATGGACCCCGACCAGGACCTGAGCGCCGCCGAGATCGTCAACGAGTGGTCCCAGGACCGGATCGCGCGGGTGCTGCGGGACTTCGGCGAGGAGCGCCGCGCCGGCTCGATGGCGCGCGAGATCGTCCGGCGCCGCCCGATCGAGACGACCAGCGAGCTGGTCGCGGCGATCAAGGCCGCGATCCCGCCCGCGGACCGGTTCGGACGCGGCCACCCGGCCAAGCGCGCCTTCCAGGCGATCCGAATCGCGGTCAACGGCGAGCTCGAGTCGCTCGACATGGCGCTTCCGCTCGCCTGGGGCCTGCTCGCCGTCGGCGGCCGGCTCGGCGCGGTCTCCTTCCACTCGCTCGAGGATCGTCGCGTCAAGCGCTTCCTCGCCGATCGCGCCCGCGGCTGCATCTGCCCGCCCGAGGTCCCGGTTTGCGTCTGCGGCCGCGAACCCGAGGCCGAGATGCTGACCAAGCGGGCGCTGGCGCCGACCCCCGAGGAGATCGAGCGCAACCCGCGCTCGGCCTCGGCCCACCTCCGCGCCGCCCGGAAGCTTCCGGTGCAGCAGCAGGAGTCCGGCTGATGGGCGCCCCAGCCGTAGCCCCGAGGCGAGCCCCGGCCCCGTCCCGCCGGACGCCGTCACGGCGCTCGCCCTCCCGCCGCTCCCCGTCGCGCCGTACCCCCGCCCGCGGCTCGAAGGGCCGGGCCGCGGCGAACCGCACGGCGGCGAAGGGCTCCCGTCCGAAGCTGGTCCGCCGGCGCGCCAATCCCCGCCCGAATCCGGCCCTCGCCGGCGCCGCCCTGCTCCCGCAGGCAGCGGTCGCCGCCGCCGGGGCCGTCCGTGACCTCTCGGACTCGAGCCTGATCATGCGCCTCACCCGCGGGCGCGGCTGGATCGCGGTCCTCTGCGCGCTGCTCGGCGGAATCGTCGCCCTGAACGTCGTCAGCCTCAGCCTCAACGCCGGCTCGGGCCGCCTCGAGCAGCGAATCGGGGAGGTCGAGCGCTCGAACTCCGCCCTGCGCGCCGAGCTCGCGCAGGAGCTGTCAGCGAGCCGGATCGCGACGACCGCCCCGGCTGAGGGCTACTACGTGCAGAGCCCCAACGAGATCAGCTACCTGGGGACCGAGGACGGGGACCTCGAGAAACTGCTGAGGCTGCTCAGCAACGACACCCTGCTGAGCCTCTCCTCGCCGCCGCCCCCCGCGCCTGAGCCGAGCTCGTACGCCGAGGCGCCGGTGAGCAGCGTCACCCAGGCTCCAGTCCAGACCGCTCCCTCGACACCGGCTCCGACGCCCACGCCCGCCCCGACCCAGGCAGCATCCCCGCCAAGCGGCGGGACCGCGGGGACCGGGGGCGTGGGCCTCTAGGCGGGAGGGCGGCCCGATGCGCCTGATCGACCAGCGCCTCGGCCTGATCTTCTGCTTCTTCGCGCTCCTCTTCAGCGTCGCCCTGGCGCGCTCGTTCTGGCTTCAGGGCGTGCGCGGGGGCGAGCTTCGCGCCGACGCCCGCAGTCAGCAGGTGACGACCGTGGAGGTCCCCGGCGAGCGCGGCCGGGTGCTCGACCGCAACGGCAAGGTGCTCGCCGTCTCCGAGGACGCGGCGACCGTGGTCGCGACGCCGTACCAGATCAAGGACCCCGTGCGGACGGCCCGGCGCCTATCCCAGGTGCTGCCGGTGACCGAGGACGAGATCGAGGACGCGCTGTCAGACCGCGAGGCGGGATTCGCCTACATCACGAAGCAGGCCGACCTCGACGACGCCGACCAGGTCGAGAAGTTGGGCATCGAGGGGATCGACACGATCCCGGACAGCAAGCGGGTCTACCCGCAGGGGGAGCTCGCCTCGCAGGTGATCGGCGCGGTCGGCGAGGAGAACGAGGGTCTCACGGGGCTCGAGCAGGCGGAGGACGAGACCCTCGGCGGCGCCAGCGGCGAGCAGGAGGTCGTGCACGACGCCCGCGGGGAGCCGATCCGCTTCGACACCGTGAAGCCGCCGAGCATCGGCGCCGACCTGCAGCTGACGCTCGACGCGGCGATCCAGGACCGCGCCGAGCAGGCGGTCGCCGAGGCGGGCGAGCATTTCGAGGCGAAGGGCGCGACCGCGATCGTGATGGATCCGAGCAGCGGCGACGTGCTGGCGATGGCGAACTGGCCCGGCTACGACCCGTCCGAGCTCGACTCGGCGAGCGCCGAGGCCCTCGCGAACCGCGCCACCGGGTTCACGTACGAGCCCGGGTCGACCTTCAAGGCGTTCACCGTCGGCGCCGCCCTCGACGAGGGAATCGTCACCCCGAGCACCCAGTTCCACCTCCCGTCGACGATCAAGGTCGCCGACCGCGAGATCGAGGAAGCGCACGCGCGCCCCCCGATCGACGCCACGGTCGCCGAGATCCTCGCCCAGTCCTCCAACGTCGGCGCGGTCACGATCGGCCTCGAGACCGGCGGCGAGCTGTTCGACCGCTGGGTCCGGAGGCTCGGCTTCGGCGAGCCGACCGGGATCGACTACCCGGGCGAGGAACGGGGGATCGTGCCCGCGCTCGAGGACTACTCCGGGTCGACGATGGGCAACATGCCGATCGGCCAGGGCCTGGCCGTGACGCCGCTGCAGATGGCCGCGGCCTACTCCGCGATCGCGAACGGCGGCGTCCTCCGCACTCCTCGGCTCGTCTCAGCGGTCGGCGGCCAGGTCCAGCCTCCCGACTCGGAGGGCGAGCGCGTGTTCACGGAGCGCACCGCGAGGCAGCTGCGAACGATGCTCGAGGGCGTGCTCGAGCCGGGAGGCACCGCCTCAGCGGTGTCGGTGCCCGGCTACGAGCTGGCGGGCAAGACCGGAACGGCGGAGAAGGCCGAGGACGGCGGCTACTCGGAGACCCGCTACGTCGCCTCTTTCGTCGGCTTCGCGCCCGCCACGGACCCGAAGCTGCTCGTCGCGGTGATGGTCGACGAGCCCACCTACGTCCACACGGGCGGCGAGGTGGCGGCGCCGGTGTTCGGTCAGATCGCCGAGTTCGCGCTTCCCTACCTGGGGATATCTCCAGAGTAACTGGCGAACGGCTTCGCCGTCAGGCGCGCCTCATGCGGCCGCCCGTGGTCAGTCGCGGCGCTGCCGCGCCGCTCCAGATGCTGCGGCCTTGAGGCGCTTGCGGTTGCACTTCTTCCGCTTCCGCCGGTCCTTGATCTTCTTGCACTTGTTCGGTTTCGGTTGCGGCTGCGTCGCGACCGTCGCCGGGGGCGTCGGCGTCGTCACCGCCGGGCAATCCGGCGCGGGCGGTGACGCCGGCACGCCGACGTCCAGGGCGCCGAACGCGTTCAGCCTGCCGCCGGTGGCGACCTTGCAGTGCAGCGAGGCGAGGCGGTCGACGTTGCCGAGCAGCGCGGCGCGGAGGTCGGCCGGGGTGTAAGCCGGGTAGCGGTCGAGCAGCAGCGCCGCCGTCCCCGCCACGTGCGGGGTTGCCATCGATGTCCCGGACTTGAACCCATAGCCCCCGCCGAGGGGGTCCTCGCATTCGATCTTGACGTCGTCGATGTGCGCCCCGTCGGCGTTGACGGAGCCGTTGCTGACGAGGCGGAAGCGCAGGTAGACGACCGCGTCGCCCGAGAAGCCGAGCAGGTCGACGGTCTCCTGCCCGAACGTCGACTGCGTGCCCGTGAACATCGCGAGCCCGGTCCAGCCGCTGTTCGGATCCTCGGATCCCTGGACCCACAGGGTGTCGCCGGGGGCGAGCGAGTACGAGGCGTTGAATTGCATCCGGCAGGCGTCCTCGGCGCTGAGGTCGAGCGGATCGGCCAGCCTGATCGTGTTGTCGGCGTTGACCGGGTAGCTCCCGCCCGGCGAATCGGAGAGCCCGAGGTTGCCGGTGTGGGGCTGCTCGGCCGAGGCGGCCCAGGTCCCGGGGGTGCCGCCGACGGTCCAGTCGCCGAGCCCGGCCTCGAAGTTGTCGCTGAACAGCGGCGGGGCGAAGGCCGGGATCGTGCTCAGCCCGCTGCTCCCCGGCGCCGCGAGGTCGACCGAGGCCTTGCCGAAGTTGGACCCGCCCGAGGCGAACGTGGAGAGAGCGTCGAACTGGTTCGTCGCCGCGACGCAGACGATGTTCGGGAGGTCGTAGTTGCATGGGTAGCGCGGCGAGCTGTCGTTGTCGGTTCCCTGGTTGCCCGCGGCGGCGACGAACAGCACGTCCGGGGCAGCGGCGATCGCGTCGCGCTCGGCGGCGCTGAAGTCGGTGCCCGTGAAGCTCGCGTTGACGATCCGGGCGCCGTTCGTGGCCGCGTAGTCGATCGCCGCGAGGATCGCGAACTGGGTGAGGCCGCCGTCGGCCGTGCCCGCCTTCAGCGGCATCAGCCCGACGTTCCAGCTGACGCCGGTGATGCCGGTGGCGTTGTTGCCCGACGCGCCGAGTGTGCCGGTGACGTGGCTGCCGTGGGTGTTGGCGTCGTCGGGGGTCCCGTCCCCCTCGACGAGATCGGCGCCGTTGACGTCGTCGGTTATCTGGTTGCCGTCGTTGTCCAATCCGTCGAGGGTCTCGAGCGGGTTCGTCCACAGGTTGCCGCTCAGGTCGGGGTGTGAGATCGCGGTCCCCGTGTCGATCACCGCCACGGTCACATCCGGATCGCCGACCGCCAGCCCCCACGCCCCCGGGGCGTCGATGTCGGCGTCGATAACCCCGTTGAACGGCGGGCCGCCCGAGTTGCTGAGGCCCCACTGCTGCCCGTAAAGGTCGTCGTCGGGCTCGAGCGCGACCGTGCGCAGCCCGTTGGGCTCGGCGCCGCGGACGCCGTCTAGGCCCTCGAAGAGGAGATCTCCGCGCTTCACTCCGAGGCCGGCCGGGAGCTCGACGAGGGCGACGCTCGGGGCGATCTCGAGCCGGTCGACCACCCGGGCGTCGAGGTCTCCCGCGAGGTCGCGGCTCTCGCCACGCGAGACATCCGGGTCGAAGCGAACGATCAGCTCGCCCCGAACGAAGCGTTCGGCGCCGGCCGGCGCGGGCTCCTGACCGGCGGCCGGCGCCGCGGCAGGCGTCGCCATCGCGGCTGCCGTCAGCGCCGCGATCAGTCCGCTTCTGCTTCGCAGCGCGCTCATCACTGAATCGAGGCCAATCTCTCCCCTACCTGGTAAGGGAGGGTGAAGGCTCCCATCCGGGCTGTCAAGCCCCGTATTCGGCACGAAGGCGGGAAAACCTGATCGCGACCTAGAATCGCCGCGATGGAGCTGGGAACGCTCGTGCGCGCCTCGGGCGTCGCCGCGGAGATCCGCGGCGACGAGGCCGTTCAGATCTCGAAGCTCGCCTACGACAGCCGCGCGGTCGAGCCGGGCACCCTGTTCTTCTGCTTTCCGGGTGAGCAGGTCGATCGGCACGAGTTCGCGCCCCAGGCGGTGCAGGCCGGGGCGTGCGCGCTCGTGGTCGAGCGCCCGCTCGAGCTCGGCGTGCCCGAGGTCCAGGTCGACGACGCCCGCGCGGCGATGGCGCCGCTCGCCGCCGCCTTCTACGGCGATCCGACCGCCGAGCTCGTCGTCGCCGGAGTGACCGGGACCAACGGGAAGACGACGACCGCGTTCCTGATCCGCCGCCTGCTCGAGGGATCCGGGCGCCAGTGCGGGCTGCTGGGCACGGTCCAGCGCGTGGTCGGAGGCGAGGTCGAGCCGGTCGAGCGGACGACGCCGGAGGCGATCGATCTCCAGGCCACGTTCGCCCGGATGCTGGAGGCGGGGGACCGCGCGTGCGTAATGGAGGTCTCCTCGCACGCGCTCGTCCTCCATCGCGCCGACGCGATCAACTTCGACGCCAAGGTGTTCACGAACCTCACCCAGGATCACCTCGACTTCCACGCCGACATGGAGGACTACTTCGCCGCGAAGCGGCTGCTGTTCACGGCCGAGGGCGGCTCGCCGACGCTCGTGGTCGCCGGCGGCGTTTCGGTGATCAACGTCGATGACGCCTACGGCGCGCGGCTCGCCGCCGAGCTGCTCGAGGAGGCGCCCGAAGGCTGCCTGACGTTCTCGGCGGCGGGTGCGGAGGCCGACTTCTCGGCTCGCGACGTCTCCTTCGACGCGACGGGCTCGACTTTCGCGTGTGTCACCCCCGAGGGGACGGTCCGGGTCCGGACCCCGCTGCCGGGCGATTTCAACGTCGAGAACGCGCTCGCCGCGATCGCCGCGGGCCACGCGCTCGGGGTCGCGCCCCAGGCCGCCGCTGCGGCGCTGGCGGAGGTCGGACAGGTGCCCGGGCGCTTCGAGGCGATCGAGGAGGGACAGCCGTTCACCGTACTCGTCGACTACGCGCACACCCCCGATTCGCTCGAGAACGTGCTCGAGGCCGCGGGCAAGCTGACCGAGGGGCGGCTGGTGTCGGTGTTCGGCTGCGGCGGCGACCGCGACCGCGACAAGCGGCCGCTGATGGGGCGAGCGGCTGCGGAGCTCTCCGATCTGGCGGTCGTCACATCGGACAACCCGCGCTCCGAGCGCCCCGAGGCGATCATCGAGGCGATCCTCGCCGGGATCGAGGCGATCGAGACCGCGCGGGCCGAGGTGGTGGTCGAGCCAGACCGCCGCGCTGCGATCGGACTGGCCTTCTCCAGGGCCGCGGCGGGGGACACGGTCGTGATCGCCGGCAAGGGACACGAGCAGGGACAGGAGTTCGAGGGCGGCAGGAAGATCCCGTTCGACGACCGCGACGTCGCCCGCGAGGAGCTGCGCCGGCTGACCGCCGAGCGCGCGGTGCGGTGAGGACGCTGAGCGGCGCTGCGATCGCCGCCGCCGGCGGCGCCGAGGTCCTGTCCGAGGGCCCGCGGGGCGGCCCGGAGCGGGCGGTGATCGACTCGCGGTCGGTGACCGCGGGAGACCTCTTCTTCGGGCTGCCCGGCGAGCGCCACGACGGCGGCCAGTTCGCGCTCGAGGCGCTCCGCAGGGGCGCATGGGGGGTGCTCGCCGGGCCGCAGTGGGTGCGCGAGATCGTCGAGATGCGGAAGCGCGGCGTGGACGAGTTCGACGGCTGGGTGATGGCGAGCGCCGACCCCCTCCCGGCACTGCAGGGGATCGCCAGGCGCTGGCGCCGCGAGCTCGGCTGCGCGGCGATCGGGATCACCGGCTCGACCGGCAAGACCTCGGTGAAGGACGTCTGCCGGGCGCTGCTGCCGGCGCGGGTGCACGCCAGCCCCGAGAACTACAACACCGAGATCGGGCTGCCGCTGGCGGTGCTCGCCGCCCCCGAGGGAACCGAGGCGCTCGTGCTGGAGATGGGGATGCGCGGTGCCGGGCAGATCGCGGAGCTGTGCGAGGTCGCCGAGCCCGACGTCGGGGTCATCACGAACGTCGGGCCGGTCCATGTCGAGCTGCTCGGCAGCCTCGAGGCGGTGGCCGCGGCGAAGGCCGAGATCATCACCGGGCTGCGTCCCGGGGGGACGGCTGTGGTTCCGGCGGTCGCCGGACCGCTCGAGCCGTACCTCGCCGGCGCGAGCGGGCTGCTGCGCTTCGGCGACGGCGGCGACGTCTACGCCGAGGAGACGAGCACGAACAACGGCGCCACCGACGCGCTCGTCGCGACCCCCGCAGGCGAGCAGCGCTTCCGGTTCCCGTTCACCGAGGGCCACAACCTCGACAACGCCCTCGCCGCGATCGCGGCCGGGGTCGCGCTCGGGATGCCGCTGGATGCAATGGCACAGCGGGCACCGCGGATAACCTTCTCGCGCCTTCGTGGGGAGCTCGTCCGGCTCCCGAGGGGCACGATCCTGATCAACGACTGCTACAACGCCAACCCGGTCTCGATGCGGGCGGCGCTGGACCATCTGGCTTCGCTGGATGTCGGCGGCCGCCGTCTCGCCGTGCTCGGCGACATGCTCGAGCTGGGGCCCGACGCCGCGCGGTACCACCGCGAGATCGGCGAGCACGTCCGGGCGATCGGCGTCCAGGTCCTGATCGGGGTCGGCGAGCTGGCGGCGGACTACGCGCCGGACCTGCGGGCCGCCGACGCCGCCGCCGCCGCTGAGGCCCTCGAAGCCGAGCTGGGGGAGGGGGACGCGGTGCTCGTGAAGGGCTCGCGGGCGATCGGCCTCGAGCTCGTCGCCGAGCGCCTCGAGGGCGGCGACCCCGGAGCCGACACCTGACGATGGGGGAGATCCTGATCGCAGGCATGGCGGCGATGCTGCTCTGCATCTTCCTGGGGCCCAAGTTCATCGAGTACCTGCGCCTCAAGGAGTTCGGCCAGCACATCCGCGAGGAGGGCCCCGAGGAGCACCACGAGAAGGCGGGGACGCCGACGATGGGCGGCCTGATCGTGTTCACGGCGATCTCGATCCCGTACCTCGTGCTCTCGGACCGCGACGTCGCCAGCCTGGCGGTGTTCGGGGTCGCGATAGGCTGCGCGGCGCTCGGCTTCGCCGACGACATCACGAAGCTGATGAAGCGCCGCTCGCTGGGGCTCTCGGCGCGCTGGAAGCTCGTCTTCCAGGCCGCGCTCGCGGTGGCGCTCTTCTACATCGCCACCGAGGAGGTCGGCCTCGACTCGGTGATCGAGCTGCGCATCTCCGACGCGCAGCTCGACATCCCCGACGCGGCGTACCTGGTGCTGATCTTCCTCGTCATCGCCGGCGCCTCGAACGCGGTCAACCTCACCGACGGGCTCGACGGCCTCGCGGCCGGGTGCTGCGCGATCGTGCTGCTCGCCTACACGGCGATCACGTTCGTGACCAACGAGCAGGACAGCCTCTCGCTGCTCTCCGCCTGCCTGGTCGGCGCCTGCGTCGGGTTCCTCTGGTTCAACGCCTTCCCGGCGTCGATCTTCATGGGCGACACCGGCTCGCTCGGGCTCGGCGGCGCGATCGGCGCGCTCGCGGTGATGACGCAGACCGAGGTGCTGCTGATCATCACCGGCGGCATCTTCGTGATCGAGGCGCTGTCGGTCGCGCTCCAGGTCTTCACCTTCAAGACCTTCCGCCGCCGCGTGCTGCTGATGGCACCCCTGCACCACCACTTCGAGCTGCTCGCCTGGTCGGAGACGAAGATCATGCTCCGCTTCTGGATCATCGCGGCGGTCTGCTCGGGGATCGGCTTCACCCTCTATCAGCAGTCGATCGGGACATAGGGCGGCGGTTGACGGCTTCGCCGTAAGCCCGCATCTCCTCGGGCTTCGCCCTGCGGGGATACGGGGTGCAACGCGGGCCGCGGGGATGCTGAGGCTCCGCACGGGCGACGCAGGGGAGCGGCAGGATGGGGCGAAGATTGTTATGTGAACCCACCGGGTGATTCGAAGCCTCGGCCGCCGCTGTCGCCTGGGCCGTTCCTCGTCGTCGGCCTGGCGCGGTCGGGAGCCGCGGTCGCGCGAATGCTCGCCGCGCGCGGCGAGCGCGTGGTCGGAGTCGATTCGGGCCATCCCGCGGAGGCGGAAGGGTTGGCCGCCGCAGGCGTCGAAGTCCGCCTGGACGTGGACGGAACAGGACTGCTGGACGAGGTGCGGACGCTGGTCAAGAGCCCCGGCGTGCCGCAGGACGCGCCCGTGGTCGTGGCCGCCCGCGAGCGCGGCACCGAGGTCACCGGCGAGCTCGAGCTCGCCTGGCGGGCGCTTCCGAACGCGTTCTGCGCCGTCACCGGCACCAACGGCAAGACGACCACGACGGAGCTGCTCGGGCACGTCCACCGGACGGCCGGGCTTCCGGTCGCCGTAGCCGGCAACGTCGGCACCCCGCTCGCATCGCTCGTCGGGGAGGTCGATGCCGCCGCGACGATCTTCTGCGAGTGCTCGAGCTTCCAGCTCGAGGACAGCTCCGCGTTCGCTCCCGAATGCGCCGTCTTCATCAACATCGCCCCCGACCACCTCGACCGCCACGGCACGTTGGAGAGCTACCGGGACGCCAAGCTGCGGATCTTCGCCAATCAGGGCAACGACGACGTCGCCGTCTTCAACGCGTCCGACCCGGAGCTGCGCGGACGGGACCTGGGCGGATGCGCGCGCCGGGTCGGGTTCTGCCCGAGCGAGGAGATGACGGGCGACCCCGACTGCGAGGTCGCGGTCCGCGACAGCGTCATCTTCGCCGCCGACGAGCCGCTGCTGCGCACGGACGAGCTGCGGCTGATCGGCGCCCACAACGTCGAGAACGCGATGGCCGCCGCCGCGGCGGCGCTCGCGATCGGGATCGACCGCGATGCCGTCGCCGAGGGCCTGCGGAGCTTCGAGGGGGTCCAGCACCGGCTCGAGCGGGTCCGGGAGCTCGACGGCGTCCTCTATGTGAACGACTCGAAGGCGACCAATGTCGCGTCGGCGCTCGCGGGGATCGAGTCGTTCGACGACGGCCTCCACCTGATCCTCGGTGGCTCGCTGAAGGGCGAATCCTTCGAGCCGCTGGCCGAGCCCGTCGCCGAGCGCTGCCGCGCCGTCTATCTGATCGGCGAAGCAGCCGACCAGCTCGAGGTGCAGCTCGCACCGGTGGCCGCCCGCGGAGTCGAGATCGAGCGGCCCGGGACACTCGCCGCCGCGGTCGCTGCGGCGTCGATCGCAGCGCGGCCGGGCGAGGTCGTGCTCCTGTCCCCGGCCTGCGCGAGCTTCGACGCGTACGAGGACTTCGAGCAGCGCGGCGAGCACTTCCGCGCCCTGGTGGAGGCGCTCAGGTGAGCGCCTCCACCAAGCGCCGCTCGGCGCCGCCGCTCGAGTACTCGCTGCTCCTCACGGCGACGCTCTGCCTGCTCTCGATCGGAGCGGTGATCGTGTTCAGCGCCAGCTCCGCGACCTCGCTGCTGGCCGAGGGCGGCGGCGACGGCTTCTACTACCTGAAGCGCACCCTGCTGTTCGCGGGCATCGGGCTGCTCGTGCTCCGCCTCGCCTCGCTGAACGGCGTCCGCGCCTCGAAGCTCCTCACCCCGGTCCTGGTCGCGATCTCGCTGTTCCTGCTCGCCTGCGTGCTGGTGCCAGGGGTCGGGCAGAGCGTCAACGGCTCCCAGCGCTGGCTCGGCGCCGGCCTGTTCAGCTTCCAGCCCTCCGAGCTCGCCAAGGTCGCCCTGATCCTCTACGGGGCCCAGATGCTCGCGTCGCAGCCGAAGCGGGTCCGCGGCCTGGGCGGCCTCGCCCCCTACCTGCTGATCGTCGGCTTCGCCCTGCTCCTCGTTGGCCTCCAGCCCGACCTCGGGACGGCGATGACGACCACCCTCGCGGTCACCTGCCTGCTGCTCGCCGCCGGCGTGAAGCCGGGGACGCTGGCGCCGGTCGCCGCCGTCGGAGCGATCGCGATCGTCGCCCTGATCGCCACCAATCCGTACCAGCAGGAGCGCCTGACGGGCTTCCTCAACCCCGGGGGCGATCCGGGCGGGGCCGGCTACCAGAGCCTGCAGGCCGAGATCGCGCTCGGCTCGGGCGGGGTGATGGGCGTCGGGCTCGGCGAGAGCGTCCAGAAGGCGTTCTATCTGCCGGAGGCCCATACGGACATGGTCTCGGCCGTGTTCGGCGAGGAGACCGGGTTCGCCGGGATGGTGGTGCTGATCGGGCTGTTCGGGATGTTCGGCTACGCGGGTTTCCGGGCGGCGCATCGCGCCCGCGACCGCTACAGCAAGCTGCTCGCCGCCGGGCTCACGTCGCTGATCCTCGGCCAGGCGGCGATCAACCTGTTCGCGGTGCTCGGCCTCGCGCCTCTGACCGGCGTGCCCCTGCCGTTCGTGTCCTATGGAGGGACGAGCCTGATCGTGACCCTGACGGCGGCGGGCCTGATCCTGAACGTCGCAAGGCGGCCGGCGGCGGCGTCGAGGTCGGCCTCCTCACGGGCCTCGGGCACGCGGCGGTCCGGCGCCACAACCGGTCGCGGTGAAAGACTGCGGGTCGTCGACGGCGGCGGCGAGAAGATCAGGAGACGACGAGCTGGAAGCGACACGAGTCGTGATAGCGGCCGGCGGCACGGCGGGCCACGTGGTGCCGGCGATCGCCGTCGCCGACGCGCTTCGCGCTAGCGGGGCGACGGTCAGCTTCGTCGGCACGCGAGAGCGGGCGGAGGCCGAGCTCGTTCCGGCGGCGGGCTACGAGATCGACTTCCTCACGGTCTCGGGGCTCGACCGGCGCAATCCGCTCCGTGCGGCGCGCGCGGCCGGACGCGCGGCGGCGGCGGTACCGGCGGCGCGCCGGATCCTGCGCGGGCGCGGCGCCGAGGTCGTGCTCGGCGGCGGCGGCTACGTCGCGGGGCCGGCCGGCCTCGCGGCGCTGTCGCTGCGGCTCCCCTTGGTCCTGACCGAGTCCGACAGCCACCTCGGGCTGACCAACAGGCTGCTCGCCCCGCGCGCCCGCCGCGTCTGCCTCGCCTTCCCGATCGCCGGACGCGAGGGCGGGCGGTACGTTGTCACCGGCCGCCCCGTCCCGGCGGCGATCCTCGAGGCCGACCGCGGCGCCGCCCGGCGCCGCTTCGGGATCCGCGGGGGCGACCGCTGCGTCGCCGTCGTCGGGGGAAGCCTCGGCGCCCGCTCGATCAACGACGCGGCGCTGTCGGCGTTCGCCCCCCGAGCGCAGGGGGGCGACACGGCCTGGGTCATCCACATCGCCGGCAGCCGCGACTACCCGTCCCTCCGCGAGCGCCTCCGGGTCGCCGGCGGTCCGGAGCGCTACCTGCTGCTCGAGTACGAGCCCTCGCTCGGCGACGTGCTCGCCGCCTCCGACCTGGTCGTCTCCCGCGCCGGCGGGTCAGTGATGGAGATCACCGCGGCCGGGCGCCCCGCCATCCTGGTCCCCTATCCGCATGCGACCGCGGACCATCAGAGCGCCAACGCCCGCTGGATGCAGAGCGGCGGGGCGGCCGTGGTGATTCCCGACGCGGAGCTGAGCCCCGAGCGGCTCGCCGCCGAGACCGAGCGGCTGCTCGACGATCCCGCCGCCCTCGACGAGATGGCAGTCGCCTCCAGGCGCCTCGCCCGCCCGGACGCCGCCGAGCGCGTCGCCTCCGAGATCCTCGAGGCCGCCGGCCGGTGAAGGCCCGCAAGCTCCACTTCGTCGCGATCGGGGGCGCGGGCATGAGCGGGCTCGCGCTCGTCGCACACGCGCGCGGCGCCGATGTGACCGGCTCGGACCGGGCGGAGTCCTCGTATCTGCAGCGTCTCCGCGACAGCGGCCTCGAGCCGTCGCTCGGCCACGACGCAGCCAACGTCCCTGCGGACGCCGAGGTCGTCGTCTCCACCGCGATCGCAGCGGACAACCCCGAGCTGGCGATCGCGCGCGAGCGGGGGCAGCTCGTCCTGCACCGTGGCGAGCTGCTCGCCGAGCTCTGCGCCGAGCGCCGCCTGGTCGCGGTCGCCGGCACCCACGGGAAGACGACGACGGCGGCGATGTGCGTGCACGCCCTGCGCGGGATCGGCGCCGACCCGAGCTTCTTCCTCGGCGGCGAGCTTCCCGGCGCCGGCGCTGCGGGCGCCCCCGCCAACGCCGGGTGGGGAGCGGGCGAGTGGGTCGTCGCCGAGGCCGACGAGAGCGACGGCAGCTTCCTCGACCTGCGCCCCGAGGTCGCGGTGATCACGAACCTCGAGTTCGATCACCACTCGCGCTGGACATCGCTGGCGGAGCTGCGGGTCGCCTTCGCCGCCTTCGCCGCGCCGGCGCAGGGACTGGCCGCCGAGGCGTCCGTCGCGCTGCCCGACGGCCCGGAGCGCCGGCAGCTGCGGTTCGCGCTCGAGCCGCCCCCGGGAGAGCCTCCGGCCCCGCCCGCCGGCCTGGTCGCCGAGCGGATCGAGGCCGGCGAGGAGGGCGGCATCCGCTTCCACGCAAGGGGGGCGGGCCTCGACGTCGACGTCTCGCTCCCGGTCCCGGGGCGGCACAACGTGGCCAACGCGCTGGCGGCGCTGGCGGCCCTCACCTTGGCGGGGTTCGACCCGGGAGCGACCGCGGAGGCCCTCGGTGGGTTCCGCGGCGTCGCACGGCGGCTCGAGCTGAAGGGCGAGCGAGCCGGCGCCCGCGTCTACGACGACTACGCGCACCATCCGACCGAGGTCAGGGCGACGCTCGAGGCGGCTCGGGAGCTCGGGGCGCAGCGGCTGATCGCGGTGTTCCAGCCGCACCTCTATTCGCGCACGAAGGCGCTCGCGCCGGAGTTCGGGGCGGCGCTTGCGGCGGCGGACGAGATCGCAGTGCTCGAGATCTACCCCGCTCGCGAGCAGCCCGTCGGGGCGCTCGCCGGGGTCAGCGGCCGGGCGATCGCGGAGGCCGCGGCGGACCGGGCCGGCGGCAAGCCGGTCTGGTGGCTCCCCGACGCCGAGCTCGCCGAGCGGGCGCTGGCGCCACGCCTCGGCCCGGGGGACCTGCTGCTGACGATCGGGGCGGGGGACGTCTACCGGCTCGCCGACGCCCTGGTGGCCGGGCGAGGCGACGGGGACGGGCGAGCGGATGGAGGTGAGCCGTGAACGCGATCCCGGAATCCGTCGAACGCGACTTCCCACTGGCCCGGCTGACGACGGTCAGGGTCGGCGGGCCCGCGGACTACCTGGCGCGACCCGGCACGGAGGCGGAGGTCGTCGAGCTGCTCACGTGGGCAGAGCGCGAGGGGCTCGCGGTCGGGGTGGTCGGGTCGGGCTCGAACCTGCTCGTCGCGGACGAGGGGTTCCGCGGTCTCGTCCTGAAGCTCGGGGGCAAGCTGACCGGGATCGAGCGCGACGGTGACCGCGTCGTCACCGGCGGCGGCATGCGCCTCCCCTCGGCTGCCGCGAAGACGGCCGGCTGGGGGCTGACCGGGCTCGAGTTCGGGGTCAACATCCCCGGCACCGTCGGCGGCGCCGTGCGGATGAACGCGAACGCCTACGGCGGCGAGCTGGCGCGCGTGCTCGAATCGGTCTCGGTGGCGACGGCCGCCGGCGCTGGCCGGCGGGCCCCCGGCGAGCTCGGCTTCGCGTACCGCAGCTCGAACCTCGGCGAGCGCGAGGTCGTCACCGAGGCCTCATTCCGGCTCAGCCCAGCGGAGGAGTCCGAGGTGAAGGCGACGATGGCGGAGATGCGCAAGCGCCGCCACGAGGCACAGCCGTCCGGGATCAAGACGTTCGGCTCGACCTTCGTCAATCCCGATGACCCCCGTGCCGAGGGCCGCTCGGCCGGCCAGCTGCTCGACGCCGCGGGCTGCCGCGGGCTGAGCCGCGGCGGCGCCCGCCTCTCTCCGAAGCACGCGAACTTCGTCGAGAACACCGGCAACGCCACCACCGCCGACGTGCTCGCCGTGATGGCGGCTGCGCGGCGCCAGGTGCACCAGCGCTTCGGGGTCGCGCTCGAGCCCGAGGTGCAGATCCTCGGAGACGTGAGCTGGCCGCCGGAATGGCAGCTCGACCGATGAGCGACGCGCGTCTCTGGCGCCGTCGGGCGATCGCCCTGGGCGCGATCGCCACCGTGCTGGTCCTCGGCTATCTGCTCTGGCTGCGCGACTCCTCACTGTTCGCGGTCGAGGAGGTCAAGGTGGAGGGCGTCAGCGCCAACCAGGAGGAGGTCACGGCGGCGCTCGAAGAGGCGGCGCGCGGGATGACCACCCTGCACGTCGACGAGGGCGAGCTGCGCGACGCCGTGGCGAGGTTCCCGACCGTCGCCTCGGTCAGCGCCGATGCCGGCCTCCTGCACTCGCTTACGATCACCGTCGGCGAGCGGCCTCCCGTCGCTGCGATCAAGGTCGAGGGCGAGCCGGTGGCCGTCTCGGGAGACGGCTATCTGCTTACCGGTCTCGAGACCGAGGGGCTGGGACTGCCCGCGATGGACGCCGAGGCGGTGAACGGCGGCCTCGACGAGGAGGGCCTGGAGCAGGCCGCGATCCTCGGCGGGGCGCCATCCGAGCTCCGTGAGCGGATCGCCGAGTCGGCCTTCGACATCGACCGCGGCGGGGTCGTGGTCGACCTCGAGGGCGCGCCCGAGCTCCGCTTCGGCAACGGCGACGACGCCCCGGACAAGTGGAAGGCCGTCGTCACCGTGCTCGCCCGCGGGCAGTCCGGTGCGTCGGCATACATCGACGTCGCCGTCCCCGAGCGCTCGATCGCCGCCGGTTGAGGGGCGAGTCTGCAACGCGTCCTGCAGCGCCGACGGCGCCGCGGGGGGCTGCCGCCCGGGGGGCCGCGCGGGGTGCAAAAGGGCTCGAAAATCGTGCTTTGCAGCCGGTTTTCGGACCCTCAAGCGAGTCTCAGCCTAGACCTGCAGACGAGGGTCACCACGTGGCGACTCTCAAGTGAGACTCGAGAGTTCAGGCACAGCCGGGCGTTGACACCTGTCAAGCTTTGCCCTACTTTCGGAAACGTTCCCGGCGGCCGAAAGCGGCCGCACAGCGGGAACCGGAGCGGGATCAACTCAAATGGAAACGTCTTACCTCGCAGTCATCAAAGTCGTCGGAGTCGGCGGCGGCGGCTCCAACGCCGTTTCGCGGATGGTCGACGCCGGCCTCCGCGGAGTCGAGTTCATCGCCTGCAACACCGACGCCCAGGCCCTCCAGGCCTGCGACGCCGACGTCAAGATCGGGATCGGCCACAACCTCACCAAGGGGCTCGGAGCGGGCGCCAACCCCGAGGTCGGCGCGGGCGCCGCGGCCGAGTCGCGCGACGACATCAAGGAGGCGCTGAAGGGCGCTGACATGGTCTTCATCACCTGCGGCGAGGGAGGCGGAACCGGTACCGGCGCCGCCCCCGTGATCGCCGAGATCGCCAAGCAGGAGATCGGCGCCCTCACGGTCGGCGCCGTCACGAAGCCCTTCGAGTTCGAGGGCAAGAAGCGGATGGCCCAGGCCGAGGAGGGCATCAACCGCCTCCGCCAGGAGGTTGACACGCTGATCGTCGTCCCGAACGAGAAGCTCCTCCAGATCGTCGAGCGCCGCACCACGATCCTCGAGGCCTTCCGCGAGGCCGACGACATCCTCCGCCAGGGCGTCCAGGGGATCACGGACCTGATCACGATCCCCGGCCTGATCAACCTGGACTTCGCCGACGTCCGCCTGGTCATGCACCAGGCCGGCTCGGCGCTGATGGGCGTCGGGATCGGCTCCGGCGAGAACCGCGCCGTCGAGGCCGCCAAGAACGCGATCACCTCGCCCCTGATCGAGGAGAAGATCGACGGGGCGAAGGGGATGCTCCTGAACGTGACGGGCGGCGAGGACCTCGGCCTGTTCGAGGTCAACGAGGCCGCGCGACTGGCGATGCAGACCGCCGACGCCAACGCGAACATCGTGTTCGGAGCGGTCGTCGACTCCTCGATGCACGAGGAGGTGCGGGTGACCGTGATCGCGACCGGCTTCGAGGGCTTCGAGATGATCGCTCGCGCTCCGGAGTTCACGCGTCGCGAGCGGGATCGCGATGCGCCCCCGTTCGTCCGTCGCGCCCGCGAGGAGCGTCGCAGCGGAGCAGCGGCCGGCGCGGGCGCCGACCGCGAGCGCGAGACGATCGGCGATCTCCGCATCAGCGACTCCGAGATCGACGTCCCCGATTTCCTGAAGTAGCGTTTCCGGCGTGGAAGCCGGGACCCTGAAGCGGACGCCGCTGTACGACGCCCACGTCGAGGCGGGGGCGAAGCTCGTCGACTTCGCCGGCTGGGAGATGCCCGTGGAGTACGAGGGGATCCGCGCCGAGCACGAGGCGGTGCGAACCGGATGCGGCGTCTTCGACGTCTCGCACATGGGCGAGATCGAGACCGAGGGCCCCGAGGCGCGGGAACTGCTGCAGCGGCTGCTCACGAACGACGTCTCGAGGATCGAGGTCGGCGGCGCCCAATACTCGTGCCTGTGCCGGGAGGACGGTGGCGTCCTCGACGACCTCTTCACCTACCGGCTCGGGGGCGACCATTATCTGACGGTCACCAACGCGGCCAACCACGCCAGGGACCTGGCCTGGTTCCGCGAGCGCGCCGAGGGGTTCGAGGCCGAGGTCCACGATCACCTGGACGCCTACGCGATGCTCGCAGTGCAGGGGCCGAAGGCGCGCGAGATCGTCGATTCGATGGCCCAGGGGACGCTGCCCGCCCGGTTCCACGTCGCGGACATGAACATCGGGCCCGGCGACGCCCTGGTGTGCGGGACCGGCTACACGGGAGAGGACGGGGTGGAGCTGCTCGTCCGCCCCGACGAGGCGGGGGCGCTGTGGGAGGAGCTGCTCGTCGCCGGAGCCACCCCTGCCGGCCTCGGCGCCCGCGACACCCTCAGGCTCGAGGTCAACTACGCCCTCTACGGCAACGACCTCGACGAGGAGCACACGCCGATCGAGGCCAGCCTCGGCTGGATCGTCCAGGAGCAGACGGGCTTCATCGGCGCCGAGCGCTGCGCCGAGCAGCGCGCCGCGGGGCCCCGGCGGCTGCTGAAGCCGTTCGTGATCACGACCGACGGGATCGCGCGCCCGGGCAACCCGATCATGCTCGGCGACGAGCGGGTCGGCGAGGTCACGAGCGGCACCCTCTCGCCCTCGCTCGGCGTCGGGATTGGAATGGGCTACGTCCGCTCCGACCTCGCCGAGCCCGGGAGGGAGGTCCAGATCGACGTCCGGGGCAAGCGCCGCGGCGCCCGCGTCGAGAAGGTGCCGCTCTACAAGGGCGGCTCGGCCTGAGACCGTGCCGGGCTTCCGCGACTCGTTCCCGATCCTCGAGGTCGCCGACGTCCGCCGCTCGCTCGACTTCTACCGCGGGCTGCTCGGCTTCCGGGTCACGTTCGCCCACCCGTCGGAGGAGCACCCGGCCTTTGTCTCGATGGAGCTCGAGGGCGGCGGCAAGCTCGCGATCGGCGGCCCGAAGGCGGAGGTGGAGACGGGGAGCACCGCGATCTGGCTCTACACGGACGACGTCGATGCCGCCTTCGCCGAGCTCACCGCTGCCGGAGCCACGGTGATCAGCGAGCCCGCCGACCAGCCCTGGGGCGAGCGGGTCGCGTCGGTCTCCGACCCGGATGGCTACACGGTCCACATCGGGGCCGACCAGGCCGAATGAGGCCACGCAGGCGCCACGTTCGAATAGCCTGCCGATGGCCTTGCCCCGATCGGAAAGGAGCCCGAGTTGGCCGACGAGAGCTATCCCGAGGACCTGAGGTATCACCCCGAGCACGACTGGGCCCGGATCGAGGGCGACCAGGCGACCTTCGGGATCACCTGGTACGCGCAGGACGCTCTCGGCGAGGTCGTCTTCTTCGAGCCCCCGGAGGTCGGCGCCGAGATCAACAAGGACACGGCCTACGCAGAGGTCGAGTCGGTCAAGGCCGTCTCCGACGTCTACGCGCCGCTCTCCGGCGAGATCACCGAGGTCAACGAGGCGCTCAAGGACACGCCCGAGACGATCAACGCCGACCCCTACGGCGACGGCTGGATGGCCAAGGTCAAGCTCTCGGAACCCTCCGAGGCCGACGAGCTGCTCGACGCCGGGGCGTACAGGAAGCTGCTCGCCGACTGAAGCCGCATCGGCCGCCCTCACTACGATTGGCGGGGTGAGCCGCTACACGTCCGCCACCGACGAGGACCGCGCCCGGATGCTCGAGGCGATCGGCGCGGCCTCGGTCGACGAGCTTTTCGAGGACATCCCGGAGTACCTGCGTCTCGGCCGCGCCCTGGAGCTGCCGGGCGGGCTTTCCGAGCCCGAGGTCTACGAGCGGCTCCGCGCACTCGCCGGGCGGAATACCGACGCCGAGTCGGAGGTCAGCTTCCTCGGCGCCGGGATGTACGACAACTACGTGCCGGCGATCGTCGACGCGATCACATCCCGGTCGGAGTTCCTGACTCCCTACACGCCCTACCAGCCCGAGATCTCGCAGGGCGGCTTGCAGGCGATGTTCGAGTTCCAGACCGGGATGTCGGAGCTGACCGGGCTGCCGGTCTCGAACGCAGCGCTCTACGAGGGGCCGTCGGCCGTCGCGTCGGCCGCGTACCTGGCGCTCGGCGCGACCGGGAGGACGAAGCTCGTCGCGTCCCGGGGCCTGCATCCGCACAGCCGTGAGTCGCTCGTCACCTACGGCGCCGGCTTCGGCTCCGAGTTGGCCGAGGTGCCGCTCGCCGACGGCGTCACCGACGCGGCGGGGCTCGCCGCGGCGATCGACGATCAGACCGCCGCCGTCTTCCTGCAGCAGCCGAACTTCCTCGGGGCGGTCGAGGACGTCGAGGCGCTCGGCGCGGCCGCGAAGGAGAACGGCGCGCTGGTGGTCGTCGCGTGCGACCCGATCGCGCTGTCGGTGCTGAAGCCGCCGGGGGAGGCCGGGGCAGACGTCGCGGTCGGGGAGGGCCAGCCGCTCGGCAACCGGCTCGACTACGGCGGGCCGTCGTTCGGATTCTTCTGCGTGACCGAGGAGCACCTCCGCCGGATGCCGGGGCGGATCGCCGGCGAGACCACCGACGTCGACGGGCGCCGTGGGTTCGTGCTCACGCTGCAGACGCGCGAGCAGCACATCCGCCGCGAGAAGGCGACCCACAACATCTGCACGGCGCAGGCGCTGAACGCGCTCGCCGGGATCATTCACCTGAGTTGGCTCGGCAAGCGCGGCTTCGTCGAGCTCGGCGAGCTGCTCGTGCGCCGGACGGCCTACGCGCGCGAGACCCTCGCCGCCATCGACGGGGTCGAGTTGCTCCACGACGCCCCGGTGGTGCGCGAGTTCGCGCTCCGGCTCGACGCTCCGGTCGAGCGGGTGCTCGACCGTTGCGCGGCCGAGGGGATCGGTGCCGGCTACGCGCTCGGGATCGAGTACCCGGAGTACGAGGACGGCCTCCTGGTCGCGCTCAGCGAGCGCCGCGACCGCGCGGACATCGACCGCCTCGCCGATGCCCTCGGGAGGGCGATCGGGGTGACCAGAGCGGCGGCGCCCGAACCCGTCGGCGCGGACGCGGGGGGAGGCCGAGTGCATGAGTGATACCGCGAGGCCGACCGGGAGCGGGGCAGCCGACGGTGAGGCTGGGACACCGATGCAGCGCGAGCGGGCGACGACGATCTTCGAGCGCTCGGTGGAAGGGCGGAGGGCCGCCGCCCCGGTCGAGGCCGATGTCCCCGAGACTCCTCTCGAGGACCTGATCCCGAAGCGGCTGCTGCGCGACCGCCCGGCCGAGCTGCCGGAGATCTCCGAGCCCGAGATCGTCCGCCACTACAACCGGATCTCGCGGCGGAACTTCGACCTCGACACCGGCTTCTACCCGCTCGGCTCGTGCACGATGAAGCACAACCCGCGCCTCAACGAGCGGGTCGCGGCGCTGCCGGGACATGCGCGGCTGCATCCCGCCCAAGACCCGAGGCGCGCCCAGGGGGCGCTGGAGCTGATGTGGCTGCTGCAGGGGTCGCTCTCGGAGATCTGCGGCCTCCCGCACGTCAGCCTCCAGCCGTCGGCCGGTTCGCACGGCGAGCTCGCCGGGCTGCTCCTGACCAGGGCCTACCACGCCGACCGCGGCGAGAAGCGGACCAGGGTGCTGACTCCGGATACTGCCCACGGGACGAACCCCGCCACGGTGACGATGGCGGGCTATGACGTGGTCAAGGTCGAGACCAACGAGCGCGGCGGGGTGGACGTCGACGACCTCCGTGCCAAGGCAGACGACCAGGTCGCCTGCCTGATGCTGACCAACCCGAACACGCTCGGCCTATTCGACGAGAACATCGCCGAGATCGCCGAGATCGTGCACGGGGTGGGGGGCACGCTCTACTACGACGGCGCCAACCTGAACGCGATCATCGGCCACACGCGCCCCGGGGACATGGGCTTCGACATCGTCCACGTCAACCTCCACAAGTCGTTCTCGCAGCCGCACGGGGGAGGGGGCCCGGGGGCCGGGCCGATCGCCGTCTCCGACCGGATCGAGCCCTTCCTGCCACGCCCGCAGGTCGTCCGGCGCGAGGGCGAGAACGGATCGGAGCCCCGCTACGACCTCGACCACGACCGCCCCAGGTCGATCGGGCGCCTGCGCGGCTTCCAGGGCAACTTCGGCGTCTTCGTCCGCTCTTACGCGTACATCCTCAGCCTCGGCGGCGACGGGCTCACGGAGGCCTCGGAGACGGCGGTCCTGAACGCCAACTACCTGCTCGCGAAGCTCCGCGAGGGGCGCGCCGGCAGCTACGCGCCGGTCGCCTTCGACCGCCGCCCGATGCACGAGTTCGTCCTCTCCGGAGCCCCGGCGAGGAAGCTGCTGGGCGTCAAGACGCTCGACATCGCAAAGCGGCTGCTCGACTTCGGCTTCCACCCGCCCACGGTCTACTTCCCGTTGCTCGTCGACGAGGCGCTGATGGTCGAGCCGACCGAGACCGAGACGCGCGAGACCCTCGACGCCTTCGCCGAGGCGGTCGACGAGATCCTCGCCGAGGCCGAGCAGGACCCGAGCGTGGCGCAGAACGCGCCGTACACGACGCCGGTGCGCCGGCTCGACGAGGTCGCCGCGAACCGCAGGCCGCTGATCCGGCAGCCGCTCGGCTGACTAGAGCGGCCGGTGGCCGGGGGCGCTGCCCGAGCGCGCGGGGCGGAGGGTCCCGGCCGGCTGCGGCGCGAAGCTGCCTCGACGGCCCCGGCGCAGCGGGGCGAGCAGTCCCGTCCGGCGCGGCTGGCCCGGCTTGAGCTGGGCGGCGCGGATCACGAGTATCCCCACCGCCTCCTCGGTGCGCTGGAACGGATCCGCGATCACCTCGCGGGTCTTGGTCGAGATCGCGGCGTACAGCTCGTCGCCGGCGACGGCGACCAACAGCTCGCCCCGCGGAACGTCGGCGCTGTCGCGCTGCGCGACGCGCTCGAGGGCGGCGCGGTCCTCGGCGGTGGCCCGGCGGATGGTGATCGTCTCCGCGGTGTCAATCTGCCGCTTGTAATACATACGTTTCCCCCGATCCTGGTCTATCTGGCGTTCATGAGCTACACTCACCGCGTACCATACAGGACCAGAAGCGGAGTGATATGTCGTACAAAAGCGTATTGAATGACCTTGAGCGCGACGGCGAGCGTTCGCTGACCGACCAGATCGTGGGCGCCTTTCGCGGCGCGATCGAGGCCGGCGAGCTGGCTCCGGGAGAGAAGCTGCCGCCGACGCGCGAGCTCGCCGAGACCGCCGGCGTCAATCACCTCACCGCGGTGCGGGCCTACAAGCGCCTCAGGGAGCTCGGGCTGGTTTCGTCGCAGGTCGGCCGCGGCACCTTCGTGCGCGACTCGGCGCCCGCGGTGCTGCCCGCCCCCGGCGACGCGGACGCGACCGATTGGCAGCACTTCGTCCTCCCGCCGCTCGCGGAGAGCCACGGCGACCGGGTGATGGCCGAGATGTATCGCCATTCGCAGGCCCGCGGGTTGATCCCACTCTCGGTCGGGTACCCGTCGTCGAAGCTGTTCCCGTTCGACGAGATCCGCCGTGCGCTGGATGCGTGCATGGACGACCGGGACGCGCGCGCTCTCCAGTACACCGACATCGCCGGCGAGCCCGACCTGGTCGAGGAGCTCGCCGCACTGTCGGCGCAGCGGGGCTCCCCGGAGGACCCCGGCGACATCGTCGTCACAACCGGCGCCCGCCAGGGCCTGACGCTCGCCGCGCGGGCGATCCTGCGCCCCGGCGACGCCGTCGCCTGCGAGGCCCCGACGTTCATGGGCGTGCTCGAGTCCGTGAAGGCGATCGACACCCGCGTCCTGCCCGTCCCGATGGACGAGCAGGGACTCGACGTCGATGCCCTCGAGGAGCTGCTCGGGCGCGAGCAGATCCGCTTCCTCGCGATCCAGCCGCGCTGCCACAACCCGACCGGGCAAGATCTCGCGCCGGCCCGGCGCACGCAGCTTCTCGAGCTCGCCCACCGGCATGGCTTCTTCATCGTCGAGGACGGCATCTACGGCGATCTCCGCTACGACGGCGAGGACCCCGGCTCGCTTCGTGCCGAGGCTCGCGGCCACGTGATCTACATCGACTCGGTCTCGAAGACGGTCGGCGGCGGCCTGCGGGTGGGCTGGATCGCGGCCAGCGGCCCGGTTCGGGAGCGGATCCTGGTCGAGAAGCGCGCCGACGACATGCACAGCCCGACGCTCACGCAGCTCGCCGTCGCCGGCTTCCTCGCGGCGGGCGAGTATCCGGCGCACATCGAGCGCGCCCGCGACTTCTACCGTGAGCGCCGCGACGTCCTGCTCGAGGCGACGGGCAAGCACCTGAAGGGGCTCGCGACGGTCGCGACGCAGAGCCCGGGCGGCGGCCACCTCTGGCTCACCCTGGACCTGCCGCTGAACGAGTCCGAGCTGATCAGCGAGGCGGTCCGCAACGGCGTCACCTTCGTGCCCGGCGCGGCGATGCTGCCGACGGCCTCGCACCTCACCCACATGCGGCTCTCCTACGGCTTTCTCGAGCCGGACCAGCTCGTCGAGGGGACGCGCCGGCTCGCCCGCGCGATCCGCTCGCTCGCCAAGCGCCCCCGCGTCAGCGAGGCGCTGCCGATCGCCTAGGCCGCCTAACGCCGGACGAGACGGGGCCGCCCGACTGCGGCCCCGCGGATGCGGCGGATGGCTGCCGCTCGTTCTTGATGAGGCTTTGTCTGCGCCACGCCGTGCAGAGCAGCTGCGTCTGCGAGGAGCTGTTGGTTGGAGGGCAGAACGCCGTCAGTCGGGCTGCCCCGGCGGCTCGGGCAGGCGCTGCCGCTGCTTCAGGACCGGCGCGAACAGGTCGCCGTGCTTCTCGACCCGTGTCAGGACGGCGGAGGCCTCGAAGACGAGCGAGCTCGCGTCCTTCCTCTTCAGGGCCCGCTCGACCTCGGCCCACTCGAGCGGCGTCGAGGCGGTCGGGCGCTCCTTGGCGCGCAGCGAGTAGACCGCGACCGTCGTCTTGTGGCGGTTGTTCTGGCTCCAGTCGACCAGCACCTTGCCCTTGCGGAGCTTCTTGGTCATCCTCGAGACGACCTCCTTCGGGTACTGCTTCTCCAGCAGCATCGCGACGGCATGCGCGAAGGGGCCCGTCCCGTCGTAGCCGACCGGCGTGTTGAGGGGCACGTAGACCTGGATCCCCTTCGAGCCCGAGGTCTTCGGGTAGCAGTCGAGGCCGAGGTCGGCGAACAGGTCGCGGAGGCGGAGCGCGATCCGGCAGCAGTCGACTGCGTCGGCCGGCGGGCCCGGGTCGAGGTCGAACGCGACGACGGTCGGCCGATCGATGTTCGAGGACTTGGCGAGCGATGGATGGAGCTCGATCGCGGCGAGCTGCTCGAGCCAGATCAGCGTCGAGAGGTTGTCGCAGACGCAGAAGTCGATCTCGCCGGCCCGGTCGGCGAGCACGTGCGCCGTCTTCACCCAGTCGGGGCGGTGCTCGGGACAGCGCTTCTCGTAGAAGTTGAAGCCCTCGACGCCGTCGGGGAACCGCTTCAGCGTCAGCGGGCGTCCCTTCAGGTGGGGCAGGATCGCGTCCGCGATGCGGGCGTAGTAGTCGATCACCTCGCCCTTGGTGAAGCCGGCCTTCGGGTAGAGGACCTTGTCGAGGTTGGTCAGCTTCAGCTTCCGCGAGCCGACCGTTACTTCTCTACTTGCTGCCAGCCTTCGCCCTGCTCTTCGGCTTCGCCTTCGAGCCGGAGGACTTCGAGCCCGATCCCGAGCTCTTCCGGGTCGAGGAGGCCTTGCGCTTGGCCGGCGCCTTCCGCTTCGAGCCGCCGCCGCCGTTGCCCTTGCTGGCGGTGGCGCCGTCGCCCTCGCCGCGGACGGCGGCGAGGCTCTCCTCGAGGGCGGCCATCAGGTCGGGCGCCTTGGTCGGCTCCGGCTCCTCGCTGGCCGCGCTGACGACCTCCTTGCCCTCCGCCTTCCGCTCCAGCATCGCGAGCAGCTCCTCGCGGTACTCGTCGCGGTACTTGTCCGGCTGGAAGTCGGTCGAGAGCGACTCGATCAGCCGCTTCGCCATCTCGAGCTCGCGATCGTCGGGCTTGTCCGGCTTGTCGGCGAACAGCTCTCCGTCGAGGTCCTCGGGCTTCGTGACCTCGTCGTGGAAGCGCATCGTCGCCATCGTCAGCACGTCGCCCAGCGGGCGGATCGCGGCGAGGTGCTCCTTGTTGCGCAGCACGAAGCGCGCGATCGCAACCTTGCGCGCCTCCTTCATCGCCTCGACGAGCAGCGCGTAGGCCTTCTCGGCGCCCTTGTCAGGGCCGAGGTAGTAGGGCTGCTCGAAGTAGATCGGATCGATCTCGTCGAGGTCGACGAAATCCTGGATCTCGATCGCGCGGGTCTTCTTCGGATCGAGCTCGGAGAGCTCGTCGCGCGTCAGGGTCACGTACTGGTCGGGGGCGAACTCGTAGCCCTTGACGATGTCGTCGTAGGCGACCTCCTTGCCGTCCGTCTCGGCGACGCGCTTGTGGCGCACCCGGGCTCCGTCGTCCTCGCGAAGCTCCCGGAACCGGATCGTCTGTTTGGAGACGGCGCTGTACAGCTTCACCGGCACGTTCAGCAGTCCGAAGCTGATCGAACCACTCCATATCGCTCTTGCCATCGCTCGCTACCTCTCGACTGGGACTACCTGGAGGGTACCCTTCGACACCCGCCGGCCGGTTCCCCGGGCACTCGGTTGCACGGGTTCTTACGCCTGAGACCGGTGCGGGGCCGGAAACTCATCGCGGCTCAGCTCTCCCGGACGACCTCGCGCGGATCCTTGTCGTCGCGGATCCCCTTGAACGCGGGTTGTCGCAGGGTCCCCTCGTCGGTCCACTCGGTCCATGAGACCTCGCAGACGAGCTCCGGCTCGGACCAGACCGCGAGCCGCGCCTTCGGGCCGCGCGGGGCGCCGACGTCGAATGGGCTGTCGGGCCGCCGCCGCTTTGCGAGCTCGCGGGTGAGGAAATCGAGGTCCTCCTCCTTCAGCCCCGAGCCCACGCCGCCCGCGAAGACCAGCTCCTGGATCTCTCGCTTGCCAAGCTCCGAGGCGCGCTTGTCGTAGTAGCCGACCAGCAGGGAGCCGACGCGCTCGGCGCGCCTTCCCTCGCCGGGGATGTGGCCGCCGATCACGAACTCCTGGCGGCGCCAGACGCGTGCCTTGATCCACTCGCCGGTGCGCTTGCCCGGGCGGTACGGGCTGTCGGCGCGCTTCGCGACGACGCCCTCCAGGCCCTGCCGGCGCGCGGCCTCGAGCAGCTCGGTCCCGCCGCCGAGCCGGTGTCCGGGGACGCGCCAGCGCGGGGCGTCGAGACCGAGCCCGAGCAGCAGCTCGCGGCGCTCGAGATACGGGAGGTCCCGGGTCCGGCGGCCGTCGAGGTGGAGGACGTCGAAGATCACGAAGTCGACCGGCGTCTCCCGCATCCGGGCCTCGACCGCCGCGGCCGAGCTGAGGCCCATCCGGCGCTGAATCAGCTGAAAGCGCGGCCGACCCTCCGAGTCGAGGGCGACGACCTCGCCGTCGAGCACCGCGGCCCGATCCGCGACCTGGTCGGCGATCCCGGCCAGTTCCGGGTAGCGGGCGGTGACGTCCTCGAGCCTCCGGCTCTGCATCCCCCACCGCCCGTGGTCCGCGTAGGCGAGCGCGCGGATCCCGTCCCACTTCACCTCGTAGGCCCAGCTCTCGTCCTCGGCGGGGGACAGCGGCGCCATCTTCGCGAGCATCGGCAGCAGGCCCTTCGGGAACCTCTCCTTGGGCGCGGACACATCTCGATTAAATCGAGGCCGTGCTGTTCGAGCTCGACGATCTCCGCTACCGGCGCGACGGCCGGGACGTCCTTCGCGGTCTCGGCGCCCGGCTGCCGGTCGGAGCGAGCTGCCTGTTCGGGCCGTCTGGCAGCGGCAAGTCCACCGTGCTGCGGCTCCTCAACCGGCTCGCCGACCCGGACTCCGGGCGCGTCCTCTACGAGGGCGTCGACGTCCGCGAGCGCGAGGTGCTCTCGCTGCGCCGCGAGGTCTGCCTGGTCCCGCAGGTCCCCGCCCTGGTCGAGGGCACCGTGGCGGACAACGTCGCCTTCGGCCCGCGGCTGGCGGGCCACAGCTTCGACTCGAGGACCCCGCTCGAGCTCGCGGGGCTCGACGCGAGCTTCGCGCCGCGCCCCGCCGACCGCCTCTCGGTGGGAGAGCAGCAGCGGGTGATGCTCGCCCGCGCCCTGGCGCTCGAGCCGCGGGTGCTGCTCCTCGACGAGCCCACCGCCGCACTCGACGCCGGCGCCAAGGCCGCGGTGGAGCGGACCCTGAACGACCTCCGGGCGAGGACGGCGATCTCGCTCGTGCTCGTCACCCACGACATCGACCAGGCGGAGCGGACGGCGGACCACGTCGCCCGCGTCGAGGCCGGCAGGGTGGTGCGCGAGGGAGCGGCGGCCGAGGTCCTCGCCGCGGAGCGGGAACGGCTCCCGAACGCAGCGGAGAACGGGAGCTGAGTCAGCCGATCGACATCAGCCTCACCGAGGTTGCCGCGTCGCTGGTCCTCGTAGCGATCGCGATCGTTGCCTCGCGCTGGCGCCAGGCCGATCTCGAGGGCGACATCGCGGTCGCGGTCGCGCGCTCGTTCGTGCAGCTGACCGCGATCGGGCTGGTGGTCAACTTCATCTTCGAGCAGGACAACGCGGTCTTCGTGATCGCCCTGCTCGCGGTGATGGTCTTCTTCGGCGCCCTGACCGCGCGCCATCGGGCGCCGCTGGTGCCCGCGGCCTTCTGGCCCCTCGCGATCTCGCTCGCGGTCGCGGCGGCGGCGACGCTCGGCCTCGTCCTCGTCCTCGGGGTCATCGACGCCGAGCCGCGCTTCGTCGTCCCCGTCGGAGGGATGGTGATCGGCAACTCGATGACCGCCGCGGCGGTCGCGTTGAACCGGCTCGGCGAGGATGTCCGGGGGTCGGCGAGGGACATCGAGGCGGCGCTGGCGCTCGGCGCGACCTCGACCCAGGCGGTGCAGCCGCTGGTCCGCCGCAGCCTGCGCTCGGGGATGATCCCGCTGATCGACTCGACGAAGACGACCGGGCTGATCTTCTTCCCCGGCACGATGGTGGGGATGCTGCTCGCCGGCGCCGATCCTGTCGACGCCGTGCGCCTGCAGCTGATCCTCCTCTACGCGCTGCTCGGCTCCGTCGCGATCGCGGCGCTGATGGCGACGACGCTGGCCCGGCGGAACTTCTTCACGCCGGCCCACCAGCTGCGGGAGCCCCCGGCTCGCTGAGCGGGCGGGACGGCGGACGGCCCGGCGTAGACTCGAAGCTGGTGTCCGAGTCCCGCCGCAAGCGGTTCACGCTCGTCGCGACGATCTTCGGCTCGACGATCGTGTTCCTCGATTCGACGGTCGTGAACGTGGCGCTGCCGGCGCTCTCGGACGACCTCGACGCCGGGCTCGCCGACCAGCAGTGGGTCGTGGAGGCCTACCTGCTGGCGCTCGTCTCGCTGCTGCTCGTCGGGGGTTCGCTGGGAGATCAGTTCGGCCGTCGCCGGCTGTTCATGGTCGGGCTGGTCGGATTCGGGATCACGTCGATCATGTGCGGGCTCGCCCCGAACGCCGAGATGCTGATCGCGAGCCGTGCCCTGCAGGGCTTCGCCGGCGCCCTGCTGGTGCCCGGCTCGCTTGCGATCTTGGCTGCGACCTTCGAGGGCGACGAGCGGGGCAGGGCCGTCGGCACCTGGACGGCCTGGAGCGGGATCGCGACCGTGATCGGTCCGGCCGGGGGCGGGCTGCTGGTCGAGGCGATCTCGTGGCGGGCGATCTTTTGGGTGAACGTGCCCCTGATCGCGTTGACGCTCTGGATCGCCTCGGATGCGGTTGAGGAGAGCGCCGACCCCGATGCCGACCGCCGGATCGACTGGCTCGGGATCGTGATGTCGGCGGCGGGTCTGGGGGGCGTCGTCTTCGCGCTGATCCAGCAGCCCACCCACGGGTGGGGCGACCCGGTCGTCTACGTGCCGCTGATCGCCGGAGTCGTCCTGTTCACGCTCTTCCTGGTCTGGGAGTCGCGGATGTCGTATCCGGTCCTCGATCTGAGCCTGTTCAAGATCCGGAACTTCGCGGTCACCAACCTCGAGACGTTGATCGTCTACGCCGGTCTGATCGGGGCGCTGTTCTACCTCACCCTCTTCCTCCAGCAGACTGCGGGCTATTCCCCGCTCGAGGCCGGACTCGCGACCACGCCCGTCTCCCTGCTCCTGTTCGTGCTGTCTCCCCGGTTCGGGAAGTTCTCGATGGCGACGGGCCCGAGGCTGCCGATGTCGGTCGGCCCGATCGTCGCGGGCTGCGGGCTGCTGCTCCTGCTGATGGTGAACGCCAGCCCGAACTACGTGACCGATGTCCTGCCCGGCCTGGTCCTGTTCGGGGTCGGCCTGTCGGCGACCGTCGCGCCGCTGACGGCCACGGCGCTCAACTCGGTCGACGAGCGCCATGTCGGCATCGCCTCGGGGATCAACAACGGCGTCTCCAGGGTCGCGGGCTTGCTCGCGATCGCGGTGCTCGGGGCGCTGATCTCGGGCCAGTTCGGGAGCAGGCTCGACAGCGAGCTGCAGGGAGTAAGGCTCTCGCCGCAGGGACAGGAGGCGGTCGACGACGCCAAGGCGGATCCGCTTCCCGCCCCGGACACCGGCGCCCTGCCCCCGTCCGAGGCCGACCCGATCGACTCCGCAGCGACGGTCGCAGCCGAGGATGGCTTCCATCTCGGGATCGGCGTCGCGGCCGGCCTGATGGTCCTCGGCGGGGTCGTCGCCGGGATCGGGCTGCGAAACCCGCGCCGCGAGGAAGGGCGCGAGGAGCCGCGGGTACCGCTCGCGGCGACCGCCGGGGAGTGCTCGCGCCACACGGATGCCGGGCGTGCACGCGACCGCCCCGAGCCCGAGCAGGCCGTGACCTAGAGCGCGGCCGCTCGAGCCGGCGGCGTGCTGCGACGCCGTCAGGGACGCTCGTAGCGCAGCAAGACGGCTCCCGACTCGAACGCGCGTTGTCCGGCCGGCCGCAGCGAGAGCCGCTTTCCCGCGGGGAAGAAGGGCTTGCCGCCGCCCACCGCCACCGGCATCACATAGAGCCTGAACTCGTCGATCTGATCCGCGAGTGAAGCTGCGAGACCGGCGCCGCCGAGCAGCAGCGGCCCCTCGGTGTGCTGCTTGAGGCGCGTCAGCTCGGCGACCGCGCCGCTCCGGCGCACGATCTGCACGCCGTCGGGGGCGCTCTCGAGGGTGTCCGAGAAGACGATCCTCGGCGTCTCCACGTAGGCGCGGGCGAACTCGGCTTCCACCTCGGGCAGGTCGTCCCGGCTGGCGGCCGCCGTCCAGGCCTCCTCCATCACCTCGTAGATGCCCCTGCCGTAGAGAAATGCGGAAGCCCCCAAGGCTTCCTCGTTGGACGCCCTGTGCACATCGTCCGCGGGCGCGGCGAACGCGAAGCTGCCGTCCGCGTCCTCGATGTAGCCATCCACGGACATGATCATCGAGTAGCGCACCTTGCCCATCGCTGCTCCTCGTCGTCGGGTGTGGTCACGTTAGAGACCTCCACGCGAGTCTGAACCGATCGGAGCGTTTCGCGGATCGGCGGCCGACCGGCCTGCCTAGACTGCGCCCGCGATGAGGATCTTCAGCGGCATCCAGCCGACCGGACGGAAGCACCTCGGCAACTACATCGGCGCGATCCGGCAGTACGTCTCGGGCCAGGACGAGGGCGATCCGGCGATCTACTGCATCGTCGACCTGCACGCGATCACGGTTCCGTGGGATCCGATCGTGCTGCGGCGCAACGTCCACGACACGACAGCGATCCTGCTCGCCGCCGGCCTCGACCCCGAGCGCTGCATCCTCTTCCGCCAATCCGACGTCCGCGAGCACACCGAGCTCACCTGGCTGCTCTCCTCGGTCACCTCGCACGGCGACCTGAACCGGATGACCCAGTTCAAGGAGAAGTCCGCGAAGCAGCGCGAGCTCATCTCCGCCGGGCTCTTCTTCTATCCCGTCCTGCAGGCCGCCGACGTGCTCGCCTACAAGGCCGACACCGTACCCGTCGGCGAGGACCAGCGCCAGCACGTCGAGCTGATGCGCGAGATCGCGCGGCGGTTCAACGACCGCTTCGGGCCGCACCTGGTCGAGCCCGAGCACCACATCCCCGAACTCGGCGCCCGGGTGATGGATCTCCAGGACCCGACCTCGAAGATGTCGACGACCGGCGGCAGCGAGCAGGGGACGGTGTTCGTGCTCGATCAGCCGGAAGCCGTCACCAAGAAGATCCGCAGCGCGGTCACCGACTCGGGCCAGGAGGTGAGGCGCGGCGAGGGCAAGGAGGGGATCGCGAACCTGATCGAGATCCTCTCGGTCGTCCGCGGGACGACGATGGACGAGATCGAGGCCGACTTCGACGGCTCGGGGTACGGCGACTTCAAGGGCGCCGTCGCCGCGGAGGCGGTCGATTTCCTCGCTCCGGTGCGCGAGCGCTACGAGCAGCTCCGCCCCGACGAGGGCGCGCTGGAGGAAGCGCTCGAGTCGGGCGCCGAGAAGGCCCGCGCGATCGCCTCCAAGACCCTCGCCGAGGTCCGCTCGGTGATGGGCATCGGCCCCGCCTGACCCTCCGCCCAGCGCCCTCGGCGACCGCGCGGGTGGCTAAGGTGGCCGCGTGACCTCGGCCTCGCAGCTCGAGCTCGATCTCGACGTCTTCCAGGGCCCGTTCGACCTGCTGCTCGCGGTCCTGCTGCGCGAGGAGATCAGCCTCGCCGAGGTCGAGCTAGGACAGATCGTGCTCGCCTACGTCGACCACCTCGACGAGACCGGCGAGATGGACCTCGAGGCCGTCACCGAGTTCCTGGTCCTGATCGCGGCGCTGCTCGAGCTGAAGTCCCGCCTGCTGCTGCCCGGGCAGGAGGATGACCTCGAGCTGGGCCCGCAGGAGGCCGCCGACGAGCTGCTCGCGAGGATGCTCGAGTACCGGCGCTATCGCGACGCCGCTGCGGTCTTCGAACGGATCTTCGAGCGCGAGGCCGGCGTCCTCTACCGCTCCGCTCCTCCGCCGCCGGAGCTGCGCCGCGCCGCGCTCGACGCGGCGGTGCAGGCCTACGAGCCCGACAGGCTCGGCTCCGCGCTCGGCGAGCTGCTCGCCCCGCCGCCCGACCCCGACACAGCCCACATCCGCGCCACGGTCTCGGTCCAGCGCCGGCTCGGCGTGATCCGGGAGGCCCTCCGCGAGGGCTCGGGGGTGCTCGATTTCGACGCCGCATTCGGCCGCGAGGACCGCTTCACCCAGGCGGTGACGCTGTTCGCGCTGCTCGAGCTCCACCGCCGCGGCGAGGCGACCTGGGCGCAGAAGGACACCTTCGGCCCGATCGAGGTGAGGGGCGGATGAGCGCCAACGGCCTCCATCCCTCGCTGGAGGCGCTCCTGTTTCTGTCCAGCGATCCTGTCTCGGCCGCGCAACTCGCGGAGGCGCTCGAGGTTGAGGAGGAGGACGTGGCGGCGGCGCTGGAGAGCCTCGAGTCGGACCTGGAGCGGGGCGGGCGCGGCGTCCGCCTCCGCAGGGTCGCGGGCGGCTACACGCTGGCCGCGGTGCCGGAGGCCGAGGACGCCGCCCGCCGGCTGCTCGCGAAGCCGCGCACGCCACCGCTCACCCACGCGCAGGCCGAGGTACTCGCGATCGTCGCCTACCTGCAGCCGGTCGCCCGGCCCGAGATCGCCCGCATCCGCGGCGTCTCGTCCGACTCGGCCGTGGCGAGCCTGACCGAGCGGGGGATGATCGAGGAGCGGGGGCGGAGCCGGTTCGGCGCGGTCACCTACGCGACCACGACGCTGTTCGAGAGGCTGTTCGGGCTCTCGGGCCTCGACGCGCTGCCGGATCCCGCGCAGTTCGATCCCACCCCCGAGGACGAGCGCGAGCTCCGCGAGCGCCTCCTCAAGGCCGGCGAGCAGCGCTCGGAGTGAAGCGGTCCGCTCCGGTCGCCGCCCTCGCGGCGGCGCTGCTGCTCGTCCCCTCGGGCGGGCTGGAGGCGGCGAGCGACTCCGCGGTCGAGGTCGGGCGCTCCGTCGGCGGCCGCGCGATCGTCGCCCACCAGCTCGGCGACCCCGACGGCGAGCGCGTTGCCCTCGTCGTCGGCGTGATCCACGGCGACGAGCGGGCGGGGCTACGGGTGCTCGACCGGCTCCGGGCGTTCGGCGACCGGCTCGAGGGCACCCAGCTGTGGGCGATCGATGCCCTCAATCCCGACGGGCTCAAGGCGCACACGCGCAAGAACGCGCGCGGCGTGGACCTGAACCGGAACTTCCCGTACCGCTGGCGCGGCGGAGTGCCGCGCTCGAGCGGCTACTACCCGGGCCCCGGCCCGGCCTCCGAGCCGGAGGTTCGCGCGGCGATGCGGTTCATCGAGCGGATCCAGCCCGACGTGGCGATCTGGTACCACCAGCCCTGGGGCGCGGTGCTGGCCTGCCGGGGACGGCCGCCGCTCGCCGCGCGCTACGCGAAGCTCGCCAAGATCAGGACCACCTGCCGGGGCAGGGGCCTGCCGGGGACTGCGATCAACTGGGAGAACGCGACGATCCCGGGGAGCACGGCATTCGTGGTCGAGTTCCCGGCGGGCGGGATCAGCGGCCGGACGGCGCGCCGCCACGCGCGCGCAGCCGCCATCATCGCGAGGGATGGCTGAGCGGATCAGACGGAGGACGGTCGCGGCGGCGGGTATCGCGGCGCTGCTGACCGCGGCGATGCTGCTGAGCGGCGGCGGCGGCGGCGCGCCGAGCGCCGCCGTGGTCCCGGCGGACGCGGCCGCGTCTGCGGCTCCCCGCCCGGCGATCACGAAGCGGGCGATCCCGTACGGGAAGGCGCGCAAGCGCGACATGGCCGCCTACTCGAAGCGCCACTACGGGCACTACAAGTGGCGCCTCGCAAACCCGAAGCTGATCGTTCAGCACTACGCGGTCGCCGGCAGCATCGACGCGATCTACAACACCTTCGCTCCGAACAACCCGGACGTGGAGTTCCACGAGCTGCCCGGCGTCTGCTCGCATTTCGCGATCGGCGCGGACGGGCGGATCGTCAAGTTCGTCGCGCTGAACGTGCGCTGCCGCCATGTGGTCGGCCTCAACCACGTCTCGATCGGGATCGAGCATGTCGGGTTCTCCGACGCCGAGATCCTCAACCGGCCCGCGCAGCTGAACGCGTCGCTGCGGCTGACGCGCTGGCTGCGGTGCCGGTTCGGGCTGGGCGTGAAGCGCGTGATCGGCCACAACGAGAGCCTCAGCTCGCCGTTCTACCGCGAGCTCGACCCGGACTTCCGCGGCCGGACGCACGGCGACTGGGCCCGCGCGAGCATGAGCATCTACCGCCGGAAGCTCGACGCGCTCGGCGGCTGCTGAGCCCGGTCGCTCCGTCGCGTGCGACTCGCGAAGTACCTGGCGCACGGCGGGGTCGCCTCCCGGCGGGCGGCCGAGGAGCTGATCGCCGCGGGGCGTGTCTCGGTGGGCGGTGAGGTCGTCACCGACCCCGCCCACGACGTCGACGACTCCGGCCACGTCGAGGTCGACGGCCGACCGGTCGCGGCCGAGCCGAGGGAGGTCTGGGCCCTGAACAAGCCGGAGGGCGTCGTCTCGACGGCGAGCGAGCCCGGTCGCCGCCGCGCGGTCACCGAGCTGGTCGACTCCGATCGGCGGCTCTACCCGGTGGGGCGGCTCGACGCGGACTCGACCGGGCTGATCCTGCTCACCAACGACGGCGAGCTCGCGAACCGACTCACCCATCCCCGCTACGGGGTCCCGAAGACCTATCGAGTGACGCTGGCGCGGCCGCCCTCGACGCGCGAGCTCGAGCAGCTCCGCACGGGCGTCCGGCTCGACGACGGGCCCACCGCTCCGGCCGAGGTCAGCCGCCGCGGCGAGAGCGAGATCGAGGTGACGATCCGCGAGGGGAGGAAGCGGCAGCTCCGCCGGATGGCCGAGGCCGTCGGCAACGAGGTCACCGCGCTGGAGCGGGTTCGGATCGGCTCGCTCGAGCTCGGCGGGTTGCGCCGCGGCGAGGCGCGCCGGCTCGACGACGACGAGGCGCGGTCGCTCTGGGAAGATGCCCGCTCCCGATGAGAGACGCCCCCGACCTCCGCGATCAACGCCTCTGGGCCGTCCGCGGCGCGACCAAGGCGGCCAGCAACGATCCCGAGGTGATCGTGTCGGCGACCGAGGAGCTGATGCGCGAGCTGACCGCGCGCAACGACCTCGTGCCCGAGCGGATCGTGAGCTGCATCTTCACCTCGACCCACGATCTCAACGCCGAGTTCCCGGCCGTGGCGGCGCGGAACCTCGGCCTCGACGCCGTGCCGCTCCTGTGCGGGCGGGAGATCGACGTGCCCGGCGCGATGAGCTCGGTGATCAGGGTGATGATGCACTACTACGCCGCGCCGGACCACGAGCCCGCCCACGTGTACCTCGGCGAGGCCCAGGATCTCCGCTCGGACCTCCACGCCGCGCAATAGTGATCAACGTGCGGGAGGCGCGGGTCGATGACGCCGAGGCGATGGCGGACGTCAACGCCGCGGGGTGGCGGGTGGGCTATCGCGAGATCGTCCCCCAGCACTACCTCGACGACCTGCCCGTGAAGCGCTGGCTGCGTGAGATGCGCGCGGGTCTCGCGGAGCCGCGCGGGGATTCGTTCACCCGGATCGCCGAGCTCGATGGAAGCTTCGCCGGCTACTGCTTCGTGGCGGCCCCGGGGCGGGGGGAGCCCGACGACTCGAAGGTGGCCGAGCTGGTTGCGCTGTACGTCTACCCCGAGAGCTGGGGGCGGGGAGCGGGGAGGGCGCTGCTCGATGCCGCGCTCGCCGAGGCCGGCAAGCTCGGCTATGCGGAGATCATCCTCTGGACCTGGGCCCGAAACGAGCGCGCCCTGCGCATCTATCGAGCCGCCGGCTTCGCCGCCGACGGAGCGAGCCGCCCGTTCGTGCCGCTCGGAACCGAGACGGTCAGGCTGCGGCGAGCCCTGACGGCCTGACCGGCCGCCCGCCCGGCGCGCCCGTCACAATGCGCGGGATGTCAGTCACCTTCGCCGAGAAGCTCGCGCGGATGCCGCACTACGAGCCGGGCACGACGCTCGAGGACGCGACGGCGCACGCCGAAACCGCAGACGCGATCAAGCTCGCCTCGAACGAGTCGCCTCACGGACCGCATCCGAAGGTGGTCGAGACGATCGCCGAGGCGGCCGCCGGCGTGAACCGCTACCCCGACCCCGACGCGCGGGTGCTGCGCGGCCGGATCGCCGACCGCTACGAGACCGAGCCGGCGAGGATCGCGATCAGCAACGGCTCCTGCGAGATCCTGCTCGCGGCGGCCCTGGCGCTCTGCGAGCCGGGGGACGAGATCGTCTACGCGTGGCCGTCCTTCTCGATCTACCCGCACATGACGGCGCTGTCAGGGGCGCGCGACGTCAGCGTCCCGCTCGACGCGGGCGACGTTCACGACCTCGACGCGATGCTCGAGGAGATCACCGCCGCGACCCAGATCGCGGTGATCTGCAACCCGAACAACCCGACCGGCACGCACCTCCCCGCGGCGCGGATCGGCGCGTTCCTCGACCGGGTCCCCGACCACGTCACGGTGATCCTCGATGAGGCCTACATCGAGTACCAGGCGAGCGAAGACCCGGACACGACCCTGGACCTCGTTCGCGACCGGCCGAACGTGGCGCTGCTGAGGACGTTCAGCAAGTGCTACGGCCTCGCCGGTCTCCGCGTCGGCTACGCGATCGGCACGCCGCAGTTCCGCGCCGCCGTCGACGCCGTCCGCCAGCCCTTCAGCGTCAACGCCGTCGCCCAAGCCGCCGCGGCCGAGGCAATCCTCCACCAGGACGACGTCGCCGACCGCGTCGAGCGCAACGTGATCCAGCGCGTGTTCGTCGAGGAGGGGATCCGCGAGCTCGGCCTGATGACGCCGGACTCGGGAGCGAACTTCTCCTGGGTCGAGCTCGGGGAGCACGACGAGGACGAGGTGATCGAGTCATTGGCGCGGGCTGGCGTCGCCGTGCGCGCGGGCACGCCACTCGGGGACCCGGGCCACTTCCGCGTCAGCTACGGGACCCGCGCCGAGAACCAGCGGTTCCTCGCGGCCCTGCGCGACGCGATCGCCTGAGCGGCGGGCGAATCCGGTCGACATCGCGGGTGGCGTCTGCTACAAAGCCTGCCCATGCCTGACGGCGCGCGCATTCCCGCTCCGACTCGCTGCCTCGCGGCTCGCGCGCGTGCCTACTGCTGCTGGCGATTTATCTAGGCGTCCGGCGCCGCGCGGCTCGCTGCCGCCCCGCCACACGGATTCCTTCGCCGGGCGCCTTCACCGGACCCACGTCCGCAACCAAGGACCCCTTTCCCGCCGGTAGAAAGAGAGACTTCAGAATGACGATCGAGATGAACGACCCACCGACAACGCGCATCGAGCCGCGCGTCCGCGATCGCCGCATCGAGCAGATCGTGCCGCTCGTCTCTCCGGCGCAGATCCTCACCGAGCTCCCGCTCGACTCGGCGCAGGAGGACGCCGTGGTCGCGGCGCGCGCCGAGGTCGCGGGCATCCTCGACCGCAGCGATGACCGCCTCCTCCTCGTCGTCGGCCCGTGCAGTGTGCACGACGTCGAGGCCGGGCTCGAGTACGCCGAGCGCCTCAGCGCCCGGGCCGAGGAGCTCCGCGACGACCTCTGCATCGCGATGCGCGTCTACTTCGAGAAGCCGCGCACCACGATCGGCTGGAAGGGCCTGATCAACGATCCGCACCTGGACGGCTCCGGTGATGTGAACACGGGACTGCACATGGCGCGGCGTCTGCTGCGCGAGGTCCTCGATCTCGGCCTGCCGATCGGGTGCGAGTTCCTCGACCCGATCACGCCGCAGTACATCTCCGACGTCGTCGCGTGGGGCGCGATCGGCGCCCGCACGACGGAGAGCCAGATCCACCGCCAGCTCGCGTCCGGGTTGTCGATGCCGGTCGGGTTCAAGAACGGAACGGACGGAAACGTGAAGGTGGCGGTCGACGCGGTCCGCGCCGCGGCCGCCCGGCACGCGTTCGCCGGCGTCGACGAGACCGGCACGCCGGCGATCCTCCACACGCAGGGCAACCGCGACTGCCACATCATCCTCCGGGGAGGCCGGGGTGCGCCCAACTACGATCCGGGCACCCTCGACGACGCGCTCGTCCAGCTCGGCGATGCCGGGCTGCCGGAGCGCCTCGTGATCGACGCCTCGCACGACAACAGCGGCAAGGACCACAGGCGCCAGCCGCGGGTGGTGAGCGAGATCGCGGATCAAGTCGGCGCCGGCAACGGGGCAATCGTCGGGGTGATGCTCGAGTCCTTCCTCGTCGCCGGCCGTCAGGACCTGGATCCCGGCGTCGACCTCGTCTACGGCCAGTCGATCACCGACGCCTGCATGGACTGGGATACGACCGTGCTCGTCCTCGATCGCCTCGCCGGCGCGGTCCGGGAGCGGCGAGATCGTGCCTGATTCAGATTCAAGTAGATGAGGATCGCCGTGCTTGGCGTCGGCCTGATCGGCGGGTCGATCGGGTTGGCAGCTCGCGCCCGGCTCGAGGGCGCCGACGTGGCGGGCTTCGACCCCGACGGCGAGTTGCTCGAGCGGGCGAGGGAGCTGGGCGCGATTGATTCGGCCCACGGCTCGGTCGCCGAGGCGGTGTCCGGCGCGGAGCTGGTCTTCTGCGCGGCGCCGGTCGCCGCGCTGCCCGAGCTCGCGGCCGCGGCGCTCGCTGCAGCCGGCGAGGAGACGGCGGTCACCGACGTCGGCTCCGTGAAGCGGCCGGCCATCGCCGCGCTCGGCGACGAGCCGCGCTTCGTCGGCGGTCACCCGATCGCCGGAGCCGAGACCGCCGGGGTCGAGCACTCACGTGCCGACCTGTTCGAGGGCGCCCGCTGGTACCTGACCCCGACCGCCCGCACCGGCGGCGTGATCTATGACCGGGTGCAGCGCATCGTCGCCGAGCTCGGCGCCCGCCCGCAGGCGATCGACGCCGGCGAGCACGATCGCCTCCTCGCCACCGTCAGCCACCTCCCGCACGTGCTCGCCGACGTGCTGGTCGCGCAGGCCTCCGAGGGGCTCGCCGACGAGGACGAGCGGCTGCCCGAGGTCGGCCCGAGCTTCCGTGACGCGACCCGGGTCGCGGGCGCAAACCCGGCGATCTGGGGAGACATCCTCACCGGCAACAGCGAGGCGGTCGCCGGTCAGGTCGAGGCGATCGCCGGGCGGCTCGACGAGGTCGCGCGCCTGCTTCGCTCGGGCGATCGGGAGCGGATCGGGGCCTGGCACGCGGAGGCGGCGGCGCGGCGCCGCGCCCTGCTCGAGGCCGAGCTCGAGGGGGGCCCTCTGACCGAGCTCCGGGTCTGGGTCCCCAACCGGCCCGGGATCGTCGCCGAGATCGCGTTGGCCCTGGGACGCGGCGGCGTCAACATCGAGGACATGGGCCTCCACCCGGCCGAGGACATGCGCTCAGGGGCGATCTCGATCTACGTCGCGGGCGACGACGAGGCCGAGCGAGCCGCCTCCCTGATCCGCGAGCTCGGCCACGACGTCTCGCCCGTCACACGCTGAGGCCGTGGGCACCCGCTTCGATCCCGTTGCCCGACCCCTGAGCGGCGCGCTGCAGCCACCGCCGGACAAGTCGATCTCGCACCGCGCGGCGATGATCGGGGCGATCTGCGAGGGGCCGACGCGGATCACGGGCTACCTCGACTCCGCCGACACCCGCTCGACGCTCGCCGCCGTCGAGGCCGTGGGGGCCGGGGTGAGCGCCGGCGCCGCCGACGAGAGCGGTGGGTTCTTCGTCGAGGTCGAGGGGGCCGGGCTGCGCGGCGCCCGCTCGGCCCGGATCGACGTCGGCAACGCGGGCACGCTGCTGCGAATCCTTCCGGGCTGGCTCGCCGGACAGCCCGGGGGCGAGTGGACCCTCGACGGGGACGAGTCGATCCGGCGCCGGCCCGTCGACAGGGTCGCCGACCCGCTCGCGGCGATGGGGGCGGCGGTGGAGTGCCGCGACGGCCGCCTCCCTCCGCTGGCGGTTCGCGGCTCGCGCCTCCGCGGGATCGACTACGAGATGCCGATCTCGAGCGCGCAGGTGAAGTCGTGCCTGTTGTTCGCGGGCCTGCTTGCCGAGGGCGAGACGACGGTGCGCGAGCCGACGCCCTCGCGCGACCACACCGAGCGGATGCTGGCCGCGTCGGGGGCGCGGATCAGGCGCGACGGAGCGGCGATCACGATCGAGCCGTCCGAGCGGCTCGATTCGGGCGATGTGACGGTCCCGGGGGACTTCTCCTCGGCCGCCTTCTTCATCGCCGCCGCGCTGCTCGCTCTGGACAGCGACGTTGAGATCCGCGAGGTCGGCATCAACCGCAACCGGATCGGGCTGCTCTCGATCCTGTCTCGGATGGGCGTCCGGATGGGCGGCCCGCACGAGGCCGAGTGCGCCGCGATCACGGTCCACGAGATCCGTGAGCCGGGACCGGAGCCGCTGGCGACGCTGCGGGTGCGCCAGGCTCCGCTGCGCGGAACCGATGTCGGCGCCGGGGACGTCCCGGCGGCGATCGACGAGCTCCCGCTCGTCGCCCTGCTCGCCTGCTTCGCGGAGGGCGAGACCGTGGTCGGCGGCGCCGCGGAGCTGCGCGAGAAGGAGTCCGATCGGATCGACGCCGTCGTCGCCGGGCTCGCCGCGCTCGGCGCTGAGATCGAGGGACGGGGCGACGGGTTCGTGGTCCGGGGCACGGGAGGATTGGCCGGCGGGACGCTCGACTCGCGCGGTGACCACCGGATGGCGATGCTCGGCGCCGTCGCCGGCCTCGTATCCCGCGAGGGGGTCGAGGTCGAGGGGTTCGAGGCGGTCAGCGTCAGCTACCCCGGCTTCGAGCGCGACCTGCGCGCGCTGGCGAATTGACAAGCTCGATCCGCCGGGCCCCCCGCTGAGGCCACGTGCCCACGGGTGCGCATTCGAGGACGCCGTTGCGTCCTCGAACGCACAGGCGCGCGGCTGGAGCAAATGCGCAGCGCGCCCGGCGCAAGCGCACGGGCGCGCGGCTAGAGCGACCGCTCGAGCACGACGACGTCGAGCCACTCGCCTTCGAGCTGCCCGTGGCGCTCGTGGGTCCCGACGATCCGGAACCCGGACGATTCGAACAGGCGAATGCTCGCGCCGTTCCCGGCGATGATCTTCGCCGTCAGCTTGTGGAGGCCCCGCCGACGCGCGGCCTCGACCAGCGCCTCGAGCAGCGCGCGCCCGGCGCCATGCTCGCGGTGGTCGCGCTCGACGAAGATGGTCGCCTCGCCGATCCCCTCGTAGTAGTGGCTGCGGTCCTCGTATGGACCCGCCTTGGCGAAGCCGATCACCTCGCCTTCCTCCTCGGCGACGAGATAGAGGCCCCAGTGGGCGATCCGCTCGGCGATCGGCTCCGCGCTCTTCAGCCTTGTCTCGAACGTCGCCGAACGCTCCCCGATCCCCTGGTTGTGGATCGCGGCGATCGCCTCGGCGTCGGCCTCGGTGGCTGCGCGGACGCTCGGGGCTGAGCGCGCGTCGCTCAGCTTCGCCGGCTGGGGTGGCCGTCGCCCGGCCACGGCGAGAGGACGAGCAGCAGGCGCGCGTCGGACTTCGCCGTCACCTCGTGGCGCTCGTTCGGGTCGAAGATCGCGAGCCAGCCGGCCGTTCCGGTGACCGCCTCGCCTTTCGAGTCCGCGACCTCGATCTCCCCATCGGCGACCACCAGCCAGGCGCGCTCGTGGACCTGGTGCTCCTGGAGCTGCTCTCCGGCGGGCAGGTTGATCACGATCGCGCGGCCCTCGGACTCCGAGTCGAGCACCTGGGGCTGACGGGGCTCGACGTCGATCTCGTTCAGGTTCCAGCTCTGCACGGGCACGGGCACTTTATAACCGCGGCTGAGCCTCGGCTCTACCCTGCCCGCGATGGTGATCGCGATCGATGGTCCGGCCGGCGCCGGCAAGTCAACCGTGGCGCGCGGCGTCGCCGACGCGCTCGGACGCATCTACCTCGACTCGGGCGCGATGTATCGCGCCGTGGCGCTGGCCGCGCTGCGGGAGGGAATCGACCTCGACGACGGCGAGGCGCTGGGCCGGCTCGCGCGCGGGCTGAGGATCCAGCTCGCTGACGGCGCCGTCCGGCTCGGCGGGTTCGGCGAGGTCACAGCCGCGATCCGCACGCCCGAGGTGACCGCGGCGGCCTCGCGCGTGTCGGTGCACCCTCAGGTGCGCTCGGCGATGGTCGAGCGGCAGCGGGCGATGATCGACTCGGCGGACTACGTGGCGGAAGGGCGCGACATCGGCACCGTGGTCAGCCCCGACGCGCCGTTGAAGGTGTTCCTGACGGCGAGCCCGGAAGAGCGGGCCCGGCGCCGTGCGGCCGAGACCGGCGAGGATCCCGACCGGGTGCTGGCGGGGATGCGCGACCGCGACGAGCGCGACGCCGGCCGCGAGCACGGCGCCCTGCGTCCTGCCGAGGACTCGGTCGAACTCGACACCACGGGGCTCGCGGTCGAGGACGTGATCGGGCGCGTGGTCGAGCTCGCGCGCGAGCGGGGCCTGGCGTGACCGCCGAGCCGGCCTCCGATCTCGCGGCGGCCGCGACCAGGCGCCCGGCTGTCGCGATCGTCGGCTTTCCGAACGCCGGCAAGAGCACGCTCGTCAACCGGCTGGCCGGCGGGCGCGAGGCGGTCACCGACGCCGAGCCGGGGGTGACCCGCGATCGGCGCGCCGTTCGCTGCGAGTGGAACGGGCTGAGCTTCGACCTGATCGACACGGGCGGCGTCGACCTCGCGGATTCCGACGACCTCGCGCGCTCGGTCCAGGAGCAGGCTCGGATCGCGATCGAGCTCGCCGACCTGATCGTGCTGGTCGTCGACGCCCGGGCGGGGCTCGGGCCCGGCGACGCCGAGCTCGCCGACATGCTGCGGCGCTCCGGGAAGCCGGTCGTGGTCGCCGCCAACAAGATCGACCGCCCCGGCGATCAGGCGACGAGCTCCGAGCTCTACTCGCTGGGGCTGGGGGAGCCGATGCCGGTCTCGGCGAGCCACGGCCTTGGGACGGGCGACCTGCTCGACCGCGTCACCGCCGAGCTCGGCAGCGTGCTCCCAGAGCCCGCGCCCGAGGGGGAGACCGACGTGCCGCCGCGGATCGCGATCCTCGGCCGTCCGAACGTCGGCAAGTCCTCGTTGCTGAACAGCCTGCTCGGCGCCGACCGCGTGATCGTCTCCGAGCGCGCGGGCACGACTAGGGATCCAGTCGACACCGAGATCGAGGTCGACGGCCGCCGCGTCGTCCTGGTCGACACCGCGGGGCTCCGTCGCCGCGGGAAGGTCGCGGGCACGGTCGACTACTACGCGCAGCTGCGCGCGGAGCGCGCCGCGGAGCGGGCGGACGCGGCGATCGTCGTCGCCGATGCGACGGAGGGGATCACCGCCGAGGACCTGCGGGTGGCCGACCTCGCGATGCGGGCCGGCTGCGCGACCGTGGTCGTGCTCAACAAGTGGGACCTCACCTCGGGCGACGACTTCGACCTCGAGGACGCTCGGGCCCGGGTCAACCGCAAGCTGCGCCTGCGCCCCCCGCTGCTGACGGCGTCGGCGCGGACCGGCCGCGGTGTCGAGCCGGTGCTGCGCGAGGCGATCGTCCTCGCCGACCGCTCCGGCGAGCGGATCTCGACCGGCGAGCTGAACCGGTTCGTGACCGGCGTCGTCGCCGAGCGCCCGCCGCCCCAGCGCCGCGGGCGCCGACTGCGCCTCTACTACGCGGCCCAGGTCGGACGGCGGCCGCCCCGGATCGCGATCCAGGTGAACGACCGGCGCCTGATCGACCGCGGCTGGGCCTTCCATCTCGAGAACCGGCTCCGCGATGCGTACGGCCTGCACGGGGTGCCGCTGGTGATCGACTACGTGCCCCGCAAAGGCCGGAACCGGAGCGGCTAGCCGTCCATCCCGCTATAAGGGGCCGCCCGTGAAGCTCCCCAAGCTGAAGCGCCCGACCGTGCGGCGAACCGACCAATCCGGCGCGACCGAGGCGCCGCCCGCGAACTCGATGCTCCCCGAGGCCGACGAGCCGGGGCCGCCCTCGGCGGTCGGCCCGCGACCGTTCGAGCCCCCGCGCAAGGAGCCCAAGGACGATCTTTGGTTCCGGTTCTCCACGCGGGTGCGGGCGCTCGGGTACTGGCTCCGGGAGCGGGCCCAGGCCGGCGCGGGGCTGGCCCAGAGGGGCGGCCGCGCGGTCGGGGGCTTCTGGTCGCGGCGCTCGCAGGCGGACCGGATCAAGATCGGGGCCGTCGTCGGCGTGCTGCTCCTCTACGCGGTGATCAAGTTCGCCTCGATCCCCGGAGTTCCGTGCAGCATCTCGGCCGCCGCGGAGTGCGCGCCGGGCGACGACACGGTCGCTCTCGTCCCGGCCGACGCGCTCCTCTACGCCCACGTGACGCTCGAGGGCGACTCGGCACAGCTCGAGCGGGCGGGCGAGGCGTTCGAGCAACTCGGCGAGCTCGAGCGGCTCGTCGTCGGCAGCGGCTCGGGCGCGGTCCCTGCGCCGTCGGGGGCGACCGTCGACCTGCGCCTGGACGTGCTCCCCTGGGCCGAGGGCGATCTCGCGATCGCAACGGTCCCGGGGCCGAAGCAGGCCTCGGCGACGGCTTTCATCACCGGCGTCGCCCAGCGTGCCGGCGCCGAGCAGTTCATGACGAAGATCGCGCCGGCGGAGACCCCGGCGCAGCAGCAGCAGGGGGACGCCTCGCTGACCGCCTACCCGAGCGGCTTCGCGTACACGTTCATCGGGGATGAGATCGCGTTCGGCGACGAGCTGGCGGTGCGGCGCTCGCTCGACGCCGACAGCGGTGCCGCCGAGCCCCTCGACGGCTCCGAGCAGGCGGCGCCGCTGGACGACCTCCCGGACGCCCGCTTCGCGGAGGTCTACCTCTCGCGCGACGGAGTGCAGCGGCTGCTTGCAGGCCGGGCGGGTCCCGCCTCGCAGCTCGAGACCTTCGTCGACTACGCGGCGACCACGGGGATCGCGGCGGCCGCGGTCGCAAAGGACGAGGGGATCGAGGTGGACCTCGTCAGCAGGCTCGATCCGAAGCTCGCCGAGCGGAGCCCGAGCTTGTTCTCCGCGCTTCCCACGTTCGAGCCCAGCCTCGCCGACGAGGTGGGATCGCGCGCGATCGGCTACGCCGGCCTGGGCGACGTCGGCCCGACCCTCAGCGAGCTGCTAGGCCAGCCGGGCGCCAAGGGCCTCGGCGGCGCCCTCCAGGGCGTCGGCGCCGGCCTCGAGCAGGAAGCCGGGGTGAACCCGTTGCGGGACCTGCTGCCGGCCCTCGACGGCCAGGCGGCGCTCGTCGCCGAACCGACCGACGCGGTTCCCTTCGCCACCCTGATCGTCGCAGGGATCGACGAGGACAAGGTCTCGGAGGCGCTGGCCGGCCTGCAGCGCCCGTTGCTGCGCTCGACCGGTCGGGGCGGCGGCCGGCGGCCGAGCTTCGAGGAGAGCGAGGTCGAGGGAGTGATCGTGCGCTCGATCCGGCTCTCGCCCACCGTCAATCTCTCCTACGCGGTGTTCGACGAGACGCTCGTACTGAGCACCGATCCGGCCGGGATCACGCAGGTGCGGGCAGGCGGTGAGAGCCTCGCCGACTCAGGGCCCTACGAGCAGACGACCGATCAGCTGCCCGATCAGGTCTCGGCGCTAGTCTTCCTCAACCTCGACGAGCTGTTCGGCCAGGTGACGCGAACGGGCCTGGTCGAGGATCCATCGTTCGCGGATTTGACCGTACTCTTCGAAAACGCGTCGTCACTCGGGCTCGCCGTCAACGGCGAGGAGGACTCGATCCGCACCGAGCTGTTCCTCACCCTCGACTAGACGCCAGGAGGCGCTGAACACAGTGAGCACCAAGCAACTTTCGGACAACGAGTACCTGTTCACATCGGAGTCCGTCACCGAAGGCCACCCCGACAAGATCTGCGACCAGATCTCCGACGGCGTCCTCGACGCCGTGATGGCCGAGGACTCCGAAGGCCGCGTCGCCTGCGAGACGCTGGTCAACACCGGGCTCGTCGTTGTCTCGGGCGAGATCACGACAGAGACATACGTCGACATCCCCACGATCGCCCGCGAGACGATCGAGAAGATCGGCTACGACGACCCCCGTTACGGGTTCGACCACAAGGCCTGCGCGGTGCTCACCGCGATCGACGAGCAGTCCGCGGACATTGCCCGGGGTGTCGACAAGGGCCGCGAGCAGCGCGAGGGGGGATCCGACGACGAACTCGACGAGGCCGGCGCCGGCGACCAGGGGATGATGTTCGGCTACGCGACCCGCGAGACCAAGGCGCTGATGCCGATGCCGATCCAGGTCGCGCACCAGCTCGCCAGGCAGCTCGCCGAGGTCCGCAAGGCGGACGTCATTCCCTACCTCGGTCCCGACGGCAAGACGCAGGTCACGGTCCGCTACGAGAACGAGCGGCCGGTCGAGATCGAGAAGGTGCTGATCTCGACGCAGCATCGCGAAGAGGCCGGCGAGCAGATGATCCGCCGCGATCTCTGGGAGCACGTGATCGAGCCGGTCCTGCACACGGAGTACAAGGAGCTCTACACCGAGAGCGAGTTGCTCGACAACTTCCTGTGCAACCCGACGGGCAAGTTCGTGATCGGCGGCCCGGTCGGCGACGCCGGCCTGACCGGCCGCAAGATCATCGTCGACACCTACGGAGGCGCGGCCCGCCACGGCGGCGGGGCATTCTCGGGCAAGGACCCTTCGAAGGTCGACCGCTCGGCGGCATACGCCGCGCGCTACGTGGCCAAGAACATCGTCGCGGCCGGGGTCGCCGACCGCGTCGAGGTCCAGGTCGCGTACGCGATCGGCGTCGCGCATCCCGTCTCCGTGATGGTGAAGAGCTTCGGCACCGGCAAGCTGTCGGACTCCGAGATCCGGAGCCTGGTCGAGGAGCACTTCGACCTGCGCCCGGCAGCCTTCCGCAGCTACCTCGACCTGCACCGCCCGATCTTCCAGAAGACGGCGGCGTATGGCCACTTCGGTCGCGAGGACGCCGACTTCACCTGGGAGCGTACCGACCGCGCCGACGGCCTCCGCAAGGCAGCGGGCCTCGAGGCCAAGGCCGAAGCGCCGGCGTAGGGTCAGCTGCCGCACGTAAGGCCGCGAAACGGGCAGGTCGGGGGGGGCCGGCGCTCACGGTCGGCTGTCCTGCCCTGAGCACCCAATCGGTGCTCACGTCAGGGCAGCTGACGGCGGCGACGCCAGGCGCTGCCACCTTACTCGCCGCCGTTACGCGCCCTGCGCGTGCTCGGCGCTGCCGTCGAGCCCGGTGGCGTGCTTCGTCGCCCGGTCGACCTGCTCGACGACCTTCTCGGGCTGCGCCACGCCGACGAACGTGAACCCCGAGTCGTCGGTGCCGGCGGTGTCGAAGTCGACGTCGCCGACCTGCACGATCCGCTCGTAGACGCCCTGGCTGTAGTTGACGTTCTGAACTCGCTGCAGCCGCGTCTCCTGGACCCGGCGGGCGATGACCCCGCGCTTGATGTTGAGCCTGCGGTCGGTGATCGTGTAGACGGTCGCGACGCGCAGGATGAATCCGGCCAGGATCGTGATCCCGACGATTACGGCGCCGACGACGATCGCCGGCGCGGTGTCGTCGATCAGCGCGACGATCACGGCGATCACCACCGCCGCCAGGATCCCCTTCAGGTAGAAGCCGATGATCGCGCGCCAGGACGGGTGCCCCTGATAGATGATTCGCTCCCCTGACTGGAGGTCCACGGCCGGGAGCGTACCGCTCGTTGCGGCGTTCCCTGATGCCCGGGGGCTCCCGCGTCCGTTCTCGCTCGTAGCCTGGCGCGATGGCGATCGCCAAGGTGGAGCCACTGCTGACGACGCGGAATGTCCGCGGGCCGTTCGACTACCGGTTGCCCGAGTCGATGGAGGGCGTCGGGGTAGGCTCGATCCTCGTCGTTCCGTTCGGGCGCCGCCGCGTCAAGGGTGTCGTCGTCGGGCTCGCCGACGCGAGCGAGATTCCCCCCGAGCGGCTCGCGGAGCCGATCGAGGCGCTGGAGGCGGGGGTCCCCGCCGAGCTGGTCGAGCTGGGCGGCTGGATCGCCGAGGAGTACTGCTCGACGCCGGCGCGGGGCCTGGGGCTCGCGCTGCCGCCGGGGACGGGGACCGGGGCGGAGGCGCGCCGGGTGCGCGCGCTGACCGAGCTCGAGGCCGAGATCACTTCCGAGGGAGAGGCGGCGCTGGGCGGCGCCGCGCGGCTCGGCCTGCGCCAGCGGGCGGTGCTGCGCGCTCTCGCGGCGGGCCCGCGAACGGCCCGGCGCCTGTCGGCGACCGCGGGCGCCGACCGCGGGGCGTTGCGCCGGCTCGAGGCGCGCGGGCTGATCGTCACGCGCGAGGTCGGGCGCCGGCGCCGCCCGCCGTCGCAGCGGGCCGGGGCCGTCAACCGGGGCGTCCGGCTGAGCCCCGCCCAGCGCGCGGCCGCGGACCGGATCGTCGGGGCGCTCGGCGACGGCGGCGCGTTCCTGCTCCACGGCGTCACCGGCTCCGGGAAGACGGAGGTCTATCTCGAGGCGGCCGGGGCCGCGGTCGGGGCGGGGCGAGGCGTGATCGTGCTCGTTCCTGAGATCGCGCTCACGCCCCAGACCGTGAGCCGCTTCCAGCGCCGCTTCGGGGAGTCGGTGGCGCTCCTGCACTCGCGGATGCCCGCCGGGGCGCGCTACGACGAGTGGCGGCGGCTGCGCTCGGGCGAGGCGCGGATCGCGGTCGGACCGCGCTCGGCCGTGCTCGCGCCGGTCGCCGACCTCGGCCTGATCGTGATCGACGAGGAGCACGACTCCTCCTACAAGCAGGAGGGGGACCCCCGCTACGACGCCCGCGAGGTGGCGCGGCGGCGTGCCGAGCAGAACGGGGCGGTCCTCGTCGCGGGCAGCGCCACACCGCGGCCCGAGAGCTGGCCGGACACGCCGCGCCTGCAGCTGCCGGACCGCGTCGACAGGCGGCCGCTGCCGCCTGTCGAGATCGTCGACATGCGCGGCACGCGCGGGGCGCTCCACCCGAGCACCCTCGCCGCGCTCGCCGCGGTCCGGGACTCCGGCTCGAAGGCGATCGTGATGATCAACCGCCGCGGCTGGTCGACGCACCTGGCCTGCCGTTCCTGCGGGCGCGCCTGGCAGTGCCCCGACTGCGACGTCTCGCTGGTCCTCCACCGCGGCGGCGGGCTGAGCTGCCACCACTGCGGCCACGCCGAGCCGCTCCCGGAATCCTGCCCCGACTGCTCCTCGGTGACGATCGCCCGGGTGGGTGCGGGAGCGGAGCGGATCGAGTCGGAGCTGTCCGCGCTGCTCGAGCCGCTGGATGTCTTCCGACTCGACTCGGACAGCTCGGCCGGTGGCGGGCACGGCGCGATCCTCCGTCGGTTCGAGGCTTCGGTGTCGGGCGTCCTGGTGTGGACTCAGATGGTCGCCAAGGGACACGACTTCCACGAGGTGACGCTCGGCGTCGTCCTCGACGCCGACGCCAGCCTCCGGCTGCCCGACTTCCGCGCCGAGGAGCGGACGTTCGCCCTGATCACGCAGCTCGCCGGGCGCAGCGGCAGGGGCGAGGCGGGCGGCCGCGTGATCGTGCAGACGCTCTCACCCGAGGCCCCGAGCGTCCGCCGCGCCGCAGCCCACGATGCCGCCGGCTTCCTCGGCGAGGAGCTCGGGCGCCGCGAGGCGCTGCGCTACCCGCCCTTCTCCCACCTGATCCAGATCGAGCTGGGATCCGAGCGGGAGGCCGCCGTGGAGGGCGCCGCCGAGGCGCTCAAGGCGCTGGTCGACGAGCGGCTGCCGGGCGGCACCGACCTGCTCGGGCCGGCGCCGCTCTTCCGGCGCCGCGGCAGGCACCGCCGCCGCCTCGTC
>DATADX010000059.1:0-32514 GCA_036258315.1 Solirubrobacterales bacterium | reverse complement strand
CAGGCTCTGCCCCGCTCCGTCCGGGCGCTCCACCGGGACCCTCACTCCGGTCGAGGTCTCGTTGTGTGCCCAGGCGATCGCGTCGGCCTCGGGATCGGCGGCCGGGGCCGGCGCGTCGCCGGGCTCGGCCTCGATCACGATCGGTTCGGCCAGAAACGGGGCGCCGCCGGACGCCTTGGCGAACTTGGACGAGAACTCGCCGTAGCTCAGGTGTAGGGGGCGCTCGCAGACCAGCCAAGCCGCCGCCGCGTCCCAGAAGGCGGTCGTCCCGCCGTTGCCCAGCGCAACCTCGTAGCCATCGGGCACGCTGAACAGCTCCCCCAGCCCCGCCCGAACGCGGGCGACGAGCTTCTTCACCGGCGCCTGGCGGTGAGAGGTGCCGATCAGCTCGTTCTGCGCGGCCAGCTTCGCGAGCGCCTCGGGCCTCACCTTCGACGGGCCGCAGCCGAACCGCCCATCGGCGGGCTTCAGGGCAGCTGGGATTTCAACCATCGTTCGTGTCATCGGTCCGGCGCGGGGGAGTCGCAAGGCTAGCCGTCACCCGGCGCGAGCGTTATTCGGCCGTCAAGCTGGACTGACCTCCGGGGCGTCGAGTAGTGTGGCCGCCGCGCGCCCGCGGGGCCGGCTCGTCCGGGGCGCGGATCCCCGTGACCTCGACCCTGGGAGATGGATATGTACCCGATCACCTATGAGGCGGACCCGGTACTCGAGGGTCGCAATCGCCTCACGACGTTCTTCCGCGGCATCGTCGCGATCCCGTGGCAGATCGTGCAGTCCCTGTACGGGCTCGTGGCCACCATCGCGGTCCTCATCACCTGGTTCGCGATCGTGTTCACCGGCCGCTACCCGGACGGCCTCTACGACTTCAACGCCGGGTTCCTGCGGATGTCGACGCGGGTGAACAGCTTCTACTACCTGCTGACCGACGGATGGCCGCCGTTCGGCGGCGAGGAGGCGCCGAACTACCCGATCCGAGTGGGCGTAGCGCCTCCGCTCGACAAGTACAGCCGGATGAAGACCTTCTTCCGGATCATCGTCGGGATCCCGGTCTACCTGCTCGCGATCGTCCAAGGCCTGATCCTCGCGGTCTGCGCGATCATCGCGTGGTTCGCGATCCTGTTCACCGGCAAGCTCCCCGAGGGGCTGTTCAACCCGATGCGCTCGGCGACCGCGTACCTGACCCGGGCGAGCGCGTATTTCATGCTTATGACCGAGGATTGGCCGCCGTTCTCGCTCGAGGAGGGCGAGACCGCTCCGGCGGGACAGATCCCGACCGAGTCGGCCAGCCGCGAGGTCCAGTAGCCGCTGCCCGAGGGGCCTGGTCCGCGGGGTGGGCCGGGCCCCTCGATCTCATCGAGCACAGGGAGAGACGCCGTGTATCCCGTCAGATACGAAGCCGACTACGTCGAGCAGCAGAACCGGTGGATCACCTTCTTCCGCCTGATCCTTGTCGTCCCCTGGTACATCCTCGGCAGCATCTACGCGGTCGCCGCGTTCATCGTCGCCTTCCTCGCCTGGTTCGCGATCGTGTTCACGGGTCGCTACCCGGAGGGGCTCTACAACTTCAACGCCGGCTTCCTGCGGTTCATCGCGCGCGCCTATGCGTTCACGTTCCTGCAGACGGACCGCTGGCCGCCGTTCGGGTTCGAGCAGGCTCCCGAGTACCCGATCCGCGCCGAGGTCGACGGGCCGCTCGAGACGTACAACCGCTGGAAGACGGGCTTCCGGTTCATCCTCGGGATCCCGGTCGCCTTGATGGTCTCCGTGTTCAGCTACCTGTACCAGGTCGCCTCGGTGATCGCCTGGCTGCACATCGTGTTCATGGGCCGCACCTCGGGCGGCATCCACAACACGCTGACGACCGGCCTCGCCTACCAGCTCCGCGCGACCGCGTACTTCCTGCTGATCACGGAGACGTATCCGCCGGTCTCCGACCAGGCGCCGGCGACCGGCGCGGTCTCCAGCGAGCGGCGGTCCGAGCCGGAGCAGAGCTGACTGTGCCCGAGGTCGTGAGAGGTGACGGCTATGCGGTCGCCGAGAGCCTCGACGCGCTCGGCGCGGGCTACGGCTTCCGCAAGGTCCGCAAGGAGCTCGACGTGACCGCCTTCGGAGCGAACGTGATCACGATCCCACCGGGGTACGAGACCGGCCGGCACTGGCACGACGAGCAGGAGGAGCTTTACTTCGTGCACCGCGGGGCGATCGCGATGCGCTTCGACGAGGGCGACGAGATCGAGGTCCGGGAGGGCGGCGCCGCTCGCGTCGACCCATCGACGGTGCGCAGCGTCAGGAACCTCAGCGACTCGCAGGACGCGGTCTACCTCGTCGTCGGGGGCAAGGACGGGTACGTCGGCCGCGACGGGCGCCAGCCCGAGGACGAGACTCGCCGCTAGTCCTTCTTGGCGATCCAGGGCATCATCGCCCTGAGCTCGCCGCCGACCCGCTCGATCTGGTGGCCAGCGGCCTCCTTGCGCATCCGGTCGAAGTTCTCGTGGCCGGCCTCGTTCTCGGCGATCCACTCGTGCGCGAACTCCCCCGACTGAACATCGGCGAGGATCTTCCGCATCGCCTCGCGGGTCTCCTCGGTGATCACGCGCGGACCGCGGGTCATGTCGCCGTACTCGGCCGTGTTCGAGATCGAGTGCCGCATTCCCTGGATCCCCTGCTCGTACATCAGGTCGACGATCAGCTTCAGCTCGTGGAGGCACTCGAAGTAGGCGAGCCGCGGGTCGTACCCGGCCTCGACGAGGGTCTCGAAGCCCGCCCGGACCAGCTCGGTGGCCCCGCCGCACAGCACGGCCTGCTCGCCGAACAGGTCGGTCTCGGCCTCGTCCTTGAAGCTGGTCTCGATGACTCCGGCGCGGCCGCCACCGATCCCCGATGCGTAGGCGAGGACGAGCTTGCGCGCGTTGCCGCTCTCGTCCTGGTGCACCGCCATCAGGCAGGGCACGCCGCGGCCCTCCTCGTACTGGCGGCGGACGAGGTGGCCCGGCCCCTTCGGGGCGACCATTCCGACGTCGACGCCCGCCGGCGGCTTGATCTGGTCGAAGTTGATCGAGAAGCCGTGCGCGAACATCAGCAGGTTGCCCGCGGCGATCCCGTCCGAGATCTGCTCGCGCCAGATTTCGGCCTGCTTCTCGTCGGGGAGCAGGACCATCACGATGTCACCGCGGCTGGCAGCATCGGCGATGTCGAGCACCTCGAGCCCGGCGGCCTCGGCCTCTGCCCTGCTGGAGGAGTCGGGCCGAAGGCCGACGACGACGTCGACGCCTGAGTCCTTCAGGTTGAGCGCGTGCGCGTGCCCCTGCGATCCGTAGCCGAGGATCGCGACCGTCTTGCCGTCGAGCAGGGAGAGATCCGCGTCGGCGTCATAGAAGATGTCCTTGCCAGCCTCCATGCGGCGCGGGATGCTACAGGGCGGCCCGAGCGAGCTTTCCCGCAGCCGTCCGGGGCAACTCGGCGACGAACTCGACGTGCTTCGGCACCTTGAACGGAGCGAGAGAGGCCGAGCAGTGGCTGCGCAGCTCCTCCTCCCCGGCCTCCGTACCGTCCGCCCGGACGACCAGCGCGCAGACGGCCTCCTGCCAATCCGGGTCGGGGCGGCCGATCACGGCGACCTCGGCGACGGCGGGATGCTCGAGCAGCGCCGCCTCGACCTCGGCGGGCATCACGTTCTCCCCGCCCGTGATGATCACCTCCGTGCGGCGGCCGCTGACATAGAGGAAACCCTCGTCGTCGATCCGGCCGAGGTCACCGGTGTGCAGCCAGCCGTCGGGATCGAGTGCGTCGCGGGCGACGGTCGGCCCTTGAACGAGGATCTCGCCGCCGTCGATGCGGACGTGCGTGGTGAGCAGCGGCCGGCCGGCTGAGCCGAGCTTGCGGTGGGCCTCCTCGGGCGCGAGGGTAGTCACCTGCGAGCAGGTCTCCGTCATCCCGTACGTCTGGACGACGGTGGCGCCCCGGTCGAGCGCCTCGCGGAGCGCCTCGGGCGGGACGGGGCCGCCGCCGACCAGGATCGCCCGCGGCCGCGAGAGGTCAGCGCCCGCCTCAAGCAGGCGGATCAGCATCGTCGGGACCAGCGAAACCACCGTGATCCCGCCCGAGCTCAGCGTGGTCGCCACCTGGTCGGTCTCGAAGCCGGGGAGGAGCACCGCCGTGGTCCCGTAGATCACGGAGCGCATCACGATCGACAGCCCTGCGACGTGGCCGAGCGGAAGGCAGCAGAGCCAGCGATCCGCCGGGTCGACGCCGATGTTGAACGCCGATCCGACCGCGCTGAACAGGAAGTTCCCGTAGGTGAGCGCGACCGGGCGCGGCGACGCGGCGCTGCCGCTGGTCAGGATCCGGCACTCGACGTCGTCCATGTCGTGCTCGCCGAGCAGTGGCAGGTCCGCTTCGGTCTGGGTCAGCTCCCCGACGTCGTTCAGGTCGATCGCCGGCCGCTCCGCTGCGAGGACTGCGTCGCGCTCGGCCTCGGTCAGCTGCGGGCTGAGCGGCAGCGCCGTCGCGCCGAGCTTCATCAGCGCGTGCAGCAAGACGACCTCCTCGCGGCGGGGGTGCATCGTCAGCGCCGCCGTCGCGCCCCGGCGGACGCCGTAGGCGGCGAGCCGGCGGGCGACCCACGTCGCCTCCGCCTCGAGTTCCGCGTAGGTGACGCTCGCGGCCTCCGTGACCAACGCGACCCGCTCGGGACAGCTCTGTGACCTCTGCGCGAGCCAGTTGTCGAGCTTCACGCGCCGTAGCCTAGACCGCCGGGCTATGGTTGCCGCCGTGCCGAGCCGCCACAAGGACGCACCGCCGGAGGAGGAGCTCTACGCGCCGATCGCATGGCGCGGCGAGGGCGACTACGAGGACGTGCTCTACGAGCGCGGAGACGCGATCGCGAAGATCACGATCGACCGCCCGGAGGTACGAAACGCGTTCCGGCCATCGACGCTCGCCGAGCTGCGCGACGCCTTCAACCGCGCCCGCGACGACATCGATGTCGCGGCGGTGATCCTGACGGGAGCGGGCACGGAGTCGTTCTGCTCCGGCGGCGACCAGCGGATCCGCGGCGACGACGGCTACATGGGCGACGACGAGGTCGCCCGGCAGGGCGTCGGCCGGCTCGACGTCGGCGACCTCCACGTGCAGATCAGGCGGCTGCCGAAGCCGGTCGTGGCGATGGTCGCCGGATACGCGGTCGGCGGCGGCCACATCCTCCACCTCGTCTGCGACATGACGATCGCAGCCGACAACGCGGTGTTCGGGCAGACCGGCCCGCGGGTCGGGAGCTTCGACGGCGGATTCGGGGCCAGCCTGCTCGTCCGCAACATCGGCCTCAAGAAGGCCAAGGAGTTCTGGTTCTTGAGCCGTCTCTACGACGCCGGGGAGGCGCTCGAGATGGGGCTCGTGAACACGGTCGTCCCGCTCGCCCAGCTCGAGCGCGAGACGGTCGCGTGGTGCCGGGAGATGGCCCACCTCTCCCCCCTCTCCCTGAGGCTTCTGAAGTCGAGCTTCAACGCCGACGAGGATGGGCTCACCGGCCTCCAGCAGCTCTCCCATGACGCGACGCTCCTCTTCTACATGACCGAGGAGGGCCAGGAGGGCCGCAACGCCTACCAGCAGGGCCGCCGTCCCGACTTCACCAAATTCCCCAAACGGCCGTGACAACGAGCCCAGCTCGTGTGCGTCCTCACCCGGCACCCCCGGACGCGAAGCGGAGGAGGTGCCGGTAGGTGCGCATCTGGCTGATGGCGGCGCGGCCGCGGACGCTGCCGGCGGCGATCGCGCCGGTGCTGGTCGGGTCGGGCGCCGTCGTCTACGAGGTCGGTGAGCTGCCGCGCGTGGGCGCCTTCTTCGCGGCGCTCGCCGGCAGCATCTTCATCCAGATCGGCACCAACCTCGTCAACGACTACTCGGACGCGAAGCGTGGTGCCGACACCGTCGACCGGCTCGGCCCCGTGCGGGTCACCGCCGCCGGCCTCGTCGCCCCGCGGAGCGTGCTCGTCGCCACCTGGGTGGCGTTCGGGATCGCGATGGTCGCCGGGATCTACCTCGCTACCGTCGCCGGGCCGGAGATCCTCGCCGTCGGCGCGGTCTCGATCCTCGCCGGCGTGCTCTACACGGCCGGGCCGAGGCCCTACGGATACGCCGGTCTCGGTGAGCTGTTCGTGTTCGTGTTCTTCGGGCTCGTCGCCGTGAACGGCTCCTACTGGGTGCAGCTCGAGCGGCTCGACCTGCTCCCGCTCGGGCTATCGATCTCGGTCGGGCTGCTGGCGACGGCGATCCTCGTCGTCAACAACCTCCGCGACATCGATACCGACCGCCGCGTCGGCAAGAACACGCTCGCCGTCAGGCTCGGCCGGGAGCGCACGCGGCGGCTCTACGTCGCCCTCGTCGGCCTCGCCTACGTCGCCCTCCCGATCGCCCTGCTCGCGGGCGAAGGGCCCGCCTGGGCGCTGCTCGCGCTCCTGTCGCTCCCGCTCGCCCGCAAGACCGCCGTCCCCGTCCTGACGCGGACCGACGGACCGGCGCTGAACGGCGCCCTCGCCGGCACCGGGGCGCTGCTCGGCGCGTTCAGCCTGCTCGTCACGATCGGGCTGCTCGTCGCCTCCTAGCCTTTCCGATCTAGCATCGCCCCATGCAGCCGGAGTCTCTGGAGGCGATTCCGTACTCGCTGCCCTTCCGAGAGCCCTACGTGACCGCGCGGGGCGAGCTCAGCGAGCGGGCGCTCGTCCTCCTCCGGGTCCGTGCGGAGGGGCTCGAGGGGCTCGGGGAGGCGGCGGCGCTGACGCTCCGCGGCGGGGCAGGCGTCGGCGAGATCGCTCGGCAGCTCGAGCAGGTCTGCCGTCCGGTGCTGCTCGAGGGCGGCTTCGACCCGGGCCGGATCTGGTCGTCGCTCGCGCGCTGCCGCAGCCGCGGCGCCTCCTCGCCGGCTCTGGCGGCCCTCGACATCGCGCTCCACGACCTCGCCGCGAAGGCGGAGGACAAGCCGCTCTGGCGGTTGCTGGGAGCGCGCGGGGCGAAGCCGGTCCTCTGCAACGCGACGCTTCCCGCTCTCAACCCTGCTCCGCTGCGGGTGCTGGCGCAGCTTTGGCACGAACGCGGCTTTCGCACCTTCAAGCTCAAGGTCGGGTTGGCCGGGGACGTCGCGCAGGTGGCGAGCGTGCGGGAGGTGCTCGGCCCGGACGTGAAGCTCCGGGTCGACGCGAATGGCGCGTGGACCCGCCACGACGCCGGCGACCGGCTGCGGGCGCTCGCCCAGCACTCGATCGAGCTCGCCGAGGAGGCGGTGACCGGGCTCGAGCAGATGGCCCGTCTCCGGGCCGAGCGGACCGGGATTCCGCTTGCCGCTGACGAGAGCCTGGTTTCGGTCCGCGACGCGCGTGAGGCGGTGCGGCTGCGGGCCTGCAGCTACGCGGCGGTGAAGCTCGCCAAGGTGGGAGGGATCTCGGCGGCGCTCGAGGTCGCCCGCGAGCTCCCGTCCTACCTGTCGAGCGCGCTCGAGGGACCCGTCGGCATCGCGGCCGCGGCCCACACGGTCCAGGCCCTTCCCGAGCGCCCGGAGACCGACGCGCTCGCGCACGGGCTCGCAACCGAGCAGCTCTTCTCCGAGACGATCGGCAGCGGCGCGGTGGCCGACGGCGACCGGCTCCTGCTCGGCGATACCCCGGGCCTCGGGGTCGAGATCGACGAGCGGGCGCTGGCCGCGCGGAGGATCTGAGCCGGCAAGCTCACTCGCGGCGGCCGCCCGGCGCTCGTCTACGGTTGTCCGGCGTGGACCCGACGAACCGCAACACGGCGCTCGCCTCGGCGATGGTCGAGGAGCTTGCACGCTCGGGGGTGAGGCGCGCGGTCGTCTCCCCCGGGTCGCGCTCGACGCCCCTCGCGCTCGCATTGTGGCGCCGGACGGAGATCGAGGTCGAGGTCGTCCTCGACGAGCGCAGCGCCGGGTTCCTCGCCCTCGGCACCGCCCTCGTCAGCGGCGTGCCGGCGGCGGTCCTGTGCACCTCCGGATCCGCCGCTGCCAATCTCCATCCGGCCGTCGTCGAGGCCGACGAGGCGGCGGTGCCGCTGATCGTCCTGACCGCCGATCGCCCCCCGGAGCTGCGCGGGATCGGGGCGGGCCAGACGATCGACCAGCTGAAGCTCTACGGAGACTCGCCGCGCTGGTTCTGCGAGCTGGGCACGCACGAGGCGGACGACGACGGCCTGCTCCACTTCCGCTCCGTCGCCTGCCGGGCCTTCGCTGCGGCGATCGGCGACCCGCGGCCGGGACCCGTCCACCTGAACGTGCCGTGGCGCGACCCGCTCGGGCCGGCCCCGGTGGAGGGGGATGTGACCGCGACGGACCCCCTCGCCATCGAGGGCCGGGATGAGTGGCCGCTGAGCACCGTGCTGCGCTCACCGCAGCGCCCCGGCGAGGCGCTGCTGGACCAGCTGGCCGACCGGATCGAGGCTTCCCCACGCGGCCTGATCGTCGCCGGACGCCTGGGCGACGCCCGCCTCGCCGACCCGCTCGCGGCGCTCGCGGCCGCCGCCGGATATCCGATCCTCGCCGAGCCGACGTCGCAGCTGCGCCGCGGTCCCCACGACCGCTCCCTGGTCGTCTCCTCCTACGACTTCCTCGCCCGCGCCCGGTCGAGCGAGCTGGCGCCTGAGCTGATCTTCCGGGTCGGCGACATGCCGACGAGCAAGCCGTTGCGCCAGTGGCTGACCGCACTCGAGGGTCTCGATCAGCTCGTCGTCGACGCCTCGGGCGACTGGCGGGAGCCGACCCGCCGGGCGGCGGCGACCGTCCGAGCCGACCCGACGGCGGTTGCCCGCGGCCTCGGCGAGCGCCTCGCGCGGCGGCGCGAGGGCGCCCGCGCGGCGGCCGGGGCGCCGTTCGCGACCGCGTGGCTCGCCGCCGACGCGGCGGTGCGGGCGGCGGTCGACGAGCGCATCGCCGGCCTGAGCGAGCTGAGTGAGCCGGGCGCCTGGCAGGCGATCGGCGCCGCGCTGCGCGACGGGGACACCCTGCTCGCCGCCTCGAGCATGCCTGTCCGCGACCTCGAGGCATTTCTGCGCCCGGGCCCGGAGGGGGTCCGCTTCCTCTCCAACCGCGGCGCCAACGGCATCGACGGGCTCGTCTCGACCGGCGCGGGCGCCGCGCTCGCGGCAGGCCGCCGGACCTGGACGGTGCTCGGCGATCTCGCACTTCTCCACGACCTCGGCGGCCTCGCGGCCGCGCGCCGCCTCGACGAGCTCCGCCTCGTGGTCCTCGACAACGGCGGCGGCGGCATCTTCCACTTCCTTCCCCAGGCCGAGGAGCTGTCGGGCGAGGACTTCGAGGCGCTCCTCGGGACGCCCGCCGACGTCGCTCCGGCGGACGCCCTGCGGCTGTTCGGGCTCGCCGTCCAGGAACCCCGCGCGCCCGACGAGCTCGCCGCCGCGCTCGCCGGCGACGCGGGTGCGGTCGTCGTCCGCACCGACCGCCGGCGCAACCTCGAGCTTCACCGCGAGCTCGCAGAGGCCGCAGCGGCGGCGCTCGCGTCGGCCTAGCCGGCGGTCAGCCCGCGATCAGCGGCAGCAGGGCCTCGAGCTTGATCTCGGTCTCGGCGAGCTCGGCGGCGGGGTCGGAGTCGGCGACGATCCCGGCCCCCGTGTAGAGGTGCGCGGTCCGGTCGCGGAGCAGCGCCGAGCGGAGGGCGACGCAGAACTCGCCGTCCTCGGTCGCGTCCATCCATCCGACGGGCCCGGCGTACCAGCCCCGGTCGAGAGCCTCGATCTCGGCGATCAGCCGCTGAGCCGGGTCGCTCGGCTCGCCGCCCACCGCCGGTGTGGGATGCAGCTTGCCGGCCAGCGAGATCGCGGAGTGCGACTGGGCGAGCTGCGCCCGGATCGGGGTCGCAAGGTGCTGGATGTTCGCCACCTTGACCACGGTGGGGTCCTCCTCGCGCTGGATCCAGACCGCGTGCGGGCGCAGCGCGCGCTCGATCCGGCGCGCGACGATCTCATGCTCGGAGCGGTCCTTGCTGCTGACGAGAAGCTGCTCGCCGAGGTGGTCGTCGACGGCGGGGTCGGCGCTGCGCCGTGTCGAGCCCGCGAGCGCGACGGTGGCGGCCACCGGGCCGCGGCGGCGGATCAGGAGCTCCGGGCTGGCGCCGATGAAGGCGGCCTCGGGCGTGCCGGCGCAGAAGCAGAAGCAGGATGGGAACAGTTCGCGCAGGGCGCCGAACAGCGGGGCCGGGTCGTGGGCCGCCGCGGCGGTGACGAGTATCTCGCGCGCCAGCACGGCCTTCTCGATGCCGCCCTCGCCGATCCGCCGGGTCGCCTCGGCGACGAGCAGCTCGTACCGGCCGGGCGGGTGCGGGGAGCTGATCTCCGCGCGCGCTGTCGGCTCCGGGTCGAGCGGGCCGATCACCGTCCCGCGAAGGCCGGCCAGCCTGCGCTCGAGCCGCGCCAGCGCCTCGCCGGCGTCCCGCTCCCCCGACACGACCGCGTTCAGGGTCAGGAAGCACTCGCCGCCACTGCGCAGCAGCGAGAGCTCGGGGAGCACCATCAGCGCCGGGGGCAGCGAGGACCACTGCGGCTGCGATCCCCCCTCCGCGGCGAACGCGAACCCGCCCGTCCAGACCGGCCCCGCCCCGGCGGGCAGCCCCTCGGGCTCACTCAGCGCGGCGCCCTCGAGGAGCTCTCCGCAGTCGCGCGCGACCTGCTCGAATCGCTCGGCGCCGCGGGAGACGACCTCGGCGGCCGAGCCGAGCGCGCCGAGCGCGAAGCCATCGCCGTCGGGCTGCTCCCAGCAGAACCAGCGGTCCGAGGCGAGGCGTGAGGCGAAAACCATCGCGCTCGGGTCGAGCGCCTCGGCGCGGATGGTGGCGCTCACGAGCCGGCGGCCGCCGCGAGAGGCGGCGCGGTCGATCGCCTTGGACGCGGCGATGAGGACGCCCTCGGTGACCTCCACGGGCGGCATCAGGCGGGCCCGCTACGTGCAGGGGGCCGGCGGCTCGAGTGGTCCACAGCCGCGGCCCTAGGAATCGGACTTGGTGCGGGCGATCGCGACCTCGCCGGTGCGCACCATCTCGATCAGCCCGTGCGGGCGGATCATCCGCTCGAACGCCTCGAGCTTGTCGGAGCTGCCGGTCAACTCGATCGTCAGCGAGCGCCGCGAGACGTCGACGATGGTGGCGCGGAAGATCTCGGCGAACTGCATGATCTCCTGGCGGCTCTCGACGGGGGCGGAGACCTTGAACAGCGCCATCTCACGGGCGATCGTCTCGTTCGGCTCCATGTCGCGGATCTTCAGCACGTTGACGAGCTTGTGGAGCTGCTTGGTGACCTGGTCGATCGGGTGGACGGCGCCGTCGAGGGTGAGGGTGATCCGGGAGATGTCGGGGTCCTCGGTCGGCCCGACCGCGAGCGTGTCGATGTTGAAGCCGCGGCGGCTGAACAGGCCCGCGATCCGGGCGAGGACGCCCGGGCGGTTCTCGACCAGGATCGAGAGGACGTGCTTGCGGCCGGTCAGCCGGCCGGCGGCGGCGTCGAGGTCCTCGAGCTTGATCAGATCCGGAGTTCCGGCTTCCATCGTCCTTGCACCCTTGGGTCAGCCGACCATGTCCCGGGCGGCGGCCCCGGCCGGGATCATCGGATAGCAGTTCTCCTCAGGCGAGACCCTGACGTCGAGCAGCACGGGGCCCTCGGCGGCGAGCGCATCGCGCATCGCTCCCTCGATCTCGCCCTGCTCCTCGACGCGCATGCCCTTCGCGCCGAACGCGTCGGCGAGCTTCACCCAGTCGGGGCTCGGGCCCATCTCGACCGACGAGTAGCGCCCGTCCCAGAACAGCTCCTGCCACTGTCGGACCATCCCGAAGTAGCCGTTGTTCATCAGGAACACCTTGATCGGGATCTCGTGGCGGACCGCGGTCGCGAACTCCTGCACGTTCATGATCAGGCTGCCGTCGCCCGCGAGGCACAGGACCGTGTCATCGGGCCGGGCTACTTTGGCGCCGATCGCGCTCGGCAACCCGAAGCCCATCGTCCCCAGCCCGCCGGAGTTGATCCACCTGCGCGGCTCCTTGAAGTGGTAGTACTGCGCCGCCCACATCTGGTGCTGGCCGACGTCGGAGGTGATGATCGCGTCGCCGTCGGTCGCCTTGTACATCGCCTCGATCATCGCCTGCGGCTTGATCTCGCCGGTCTCGGAGCGCTCATAGGTGAGGGGGTACTCCTGCTGCCAGGCGTGGAGCTGCTCCCACCACCCGTCGAGGCGAGAGCGGTCGGCCTGCAGCGCCCGGTACTCCTTGGTCAGCTTCGGCAGCACCTGCTTCGCGTCGCCGACGATCGGGATGTGGGCGGGGACGTTCTTCGAGATCTCGGCCGGATCGATGTCGACGTGGACGAACTTGGCGCGCGGCGCGAACTCGGACAGCTTCCCGGTGATCCGATCGTCGAAGCGGGCCCCGATCGCGACGATCAGGTCGGCGTTGTCCATCGCGTAGTTGGCGGTCCGCGTGCCGTGCATCCCGAGCATCCCCAGCCACTGCTCGTGCGGGGCCGGGAACCCGCCCAGGCCCATCACCGTGGTGGTGACGGGGAAGTTGTCGGCCGTGGCGAGCTCGCGGAGCTCGTCCGAGGCGTTGGCGTTGATCACGCCGCCGCCCGCGTAGATGACCGGGCGGGCGGCGTTGGCGAGCGCCTTGGCGGCGAGCCGGATCTGCTTGATGTTGCCCTCGGTCGAGGGCTTGTAGCCGGGCAGGTTGGGCGTCTCGGTGATCGGCTCGTATTCGATCTCGGCTCGGGAGAGGTCCTGCGGGATGTCGACCAGAACGGGGCCCGGCCGACCGGTCGAGGCGATGTGGAAGGCGGCGTGGATGTAGTCGGGGATGTAGCGGGGGTCCTGGACCATGAACGAGTGCTTCACGATCGGCATCGTGATCCCGTTCACGTCAGCCTCCTGGAAGCCGTCGGTGCCGAGCAGGTCGGTGCGGACCTGCCCCGTCACGAACACGGTCGGGACCGAGTCCATGATCGCGTCGGCGATCGCGGTGACCAGGTTCGTGGCCCCGGGCCCCGAGGTCGCCATCGCGACCCCTACCCGCCCCGAGGCCTTCGCGTAGCCCTCGGCCATGTGCCCAGCGCCCTGCTCGTGGCGAGCCTGGATGTGGGTCAGCTCGGCGTCGTAGAGCGCGTCGTAGGTGGGCAGGTTCGCCCCGCCCGGGATTCCGAACACATGCTCGACGCCCTCGGCCTTGAGGGCCTCCATCAGTGCGTCAGCCGCGCGCATGCGCCGATGGTAGCGAGCTAGGAAATGCCGGCTTGAGACTCGCGACCCGACTTCCAGCTGGTGTGCGGCTCGATGTGCGAGGGGTCGATGCGGTCGCGATTCGCCTCGATCGCCTTCAGCATCGAGCGGACCAGCTCGTCGCCGAGCAGCGCCGGATCGAGGCCGAGGTCGAACAGCTTGGTGTGCGTCGCGTTGTAGTAGTGCTCCTCGGCCTCGACGCGGGGGTTGTGCAGATGCTCGATCTCGACCTCAATCCCGAGCTCCGCCGCGGCCGTCTTTACCAGCTCTGCGAGCTGCCCGACCGAGAACTGCTCCGTGAACTGGTTGAAGACGCGGAAGTCGCCCGGCTCCGCGGGATTGGCGACGGCGAGCTCGACGCATTGGAGGGTGTCGCGGATGTTGAGGAAGCCTCGAGTCTGCCCCCCCTTGCCGTAGACCGTGAGCGGGCGGCCGATCACGGCCTGGACGCAGAAGCGGTTCAGCACGGTCCCGAACACGTCGTCGTAGTCGAACCGCGTGCAGAGGCGGAGGTCGAGCGCGGTCTCGTCGGTCTCGATCCCGTAGACGACGCCCTGGTTCAGGTCGGTGGCGCGCAGGCCCCAGATCCGGCCCGCGAAGTGGATGTTGTGCGAATCGTGGACCTTGGAGAGGTGGTAGAGCGAGCCGGGCAGCTTCGGGAAAGGCAGCGTGTCCTTGCGGCCCTTGTGCTCGATCTCGATGTAGCCCTCCTCGATGTCGATGTTCGGGGTTCCGTACTCCCCCATCGTCCCGAGCTTCACCAGGTGAGCGTCGGGCGCGTGATCCCGCATCGCGAACAGCAGGTTGAGGGTGCCGATCACGTTGGTGTACTGCGTCTCGACCGCCTGCTCGCGGCTCGCCATCGAGTACGGCGCCGAGGGCTGCTCGCCGTAGTGGACGATTGCCTCGGGCCTGGTCTCGATCACGACCTGCTCGAGGAATTCGCCGTCCTCCATCGAGCCGATCTGTGAGGCGATTCGCTTGCCCGACAGCTCCTCCCACGCAGCGATTCGCTCCTCAAGCGAGCGGATCGGCGTCAGGGAGTCGGTGCCCTGGGCCTCGTGCCAGCGACGGCGCGAGAAGTTGTCGACGACGATCACCTCGTGGCCGCGCTGCGAGAAGCGCATCGCGGTCGGCCAGCCGAGGTAGCCGTCGCCCCCGAGGATGAGGACGCGCATAGGACGCGGCAGGGTACCGTGATCGCCGTCATGGGGGCCGTCGCCTCAGTCTTCCCGCCCGAGCTGACCGCGCTGCGCGCGGCGGGGCTCGTGTTCGCCCTCGGCCTGATCGTGTTCGCGATCTGGCGCCGCCGCGAGCTCTCCAACGGCGCCGTGCTGCTCGCCCTGCTCGGCGGCATCGCCCTCGCGATCGTGTCCGGGACCGAGCTGGTCGACGCTCTGCTCGAGGCGTTCGCGTTCGAGGCCGGCAACGGCGAGCGGATCCTCGGGTTGGCTGTATTCGCGATCGCCATCCTGTTCCTGCTCGTGCTGCGGGCGCTGACCGAGAGCTCCAGGATGAACCAGCAGCTCTCGGCGCTGCTCGAGGGGATGGCGTGGGAGGAGTTCAAGGGCGCGAACCTGCCCGCCCAGTTCCGCGACCGGATTGCGATCGTGATCCCCGCCTACAACGAGGCCGACAGCGTCGGCTCGGTGATCGCCGAGATCCCGGAGGAGGTCTGCGGTGTCGCGACTTCCACCCTCGTCGTCGACGACGGCTCGCGCGACGGGACCCGCGACGTCGCCGCGCGAGCCGGGGCGGTCGTCGCCCGCCACGTGATCAACCGCGGCGGCGGCGCAGCGCTCCGCACCGGCTACAGGCTGATGGCCGAGTCCGGGGCCAAGATCGTCGTCACCCTCGACGCCGACGGCCAGCACCGCCCCGACGAGATGGAGCGCCTCGTCCGCCCGATCATCGACGGCGAGGTCGACATGGCCCACGGGTCGCGTGTCCTGGGCGAAGCGGACCCCAATTCCCGATCCAGGGAACTGGGGATTGTGTTCTTCAACAAGGTCGTCTCGTTCATCACGCGGACACGAGTCTCGGACTGCTCGAACGGCTACCGCGCCGTCCGCACGACCGTCCTCCCCCAGCTCGTGCTGCGCCAGGAGCAGTTCCACACCTCCGAGTTCATGATCGAGGCGATCAAGCGCGGAATCCCGGCCAAGGAGGTCCCGGTGACCGTCGATCGCCGCCTGCACGGACACTCGAAGAAGCCAGCGGTGGTCCGCTACGGCCTCGGCTTCACCAACGCGATCGTCCGCACCTGGCTCCGTTAGCTGCGCCCAGCAGGGGCCGGCAGCTACTCCCGCAGGCCCGCGGCTTTCAGGGCCTCGTCGCGGTTGCCGTAGCCCTCGCCTCGTACCACGAGCCCTTCGGTGAGCGTCCACAGATGGGCGATTCGGACGTCGAATCCCGCCCCGCTGCTCGTCCCATGCCCGGTCACCCGGATAAAGGCGAGCACCTGATCGCCGCTCTGCAGGATGCGTTCGATCTCGGTCCGAGTACCCTCGAACATCTCGGCGCGGTCGCTGAAGAACCGGATCACGTGGTCGCGTCCGTGTACAGGGCCTTCTCCGACGCGTCGGTCCGGGACCCATTCGACCGCCGGATGCGCGAGCTCGATGACCGTGTCGATGTCACGCGCGTCCATCGCCCGGTAGAGGCGGCGGATGACCTGGACGTTCTCCTCCGACATCGGCCACGCAGTATCCCGTGCGGGTCGCAGCCGCTCCACGCCCGACTCGCGGGCTCCCTACGCTCGCGGCTGGCGGACCTCGGAGGGGTCGGGGAGATAGAGGTCCGTGCCACAGCGTGGGCAGACCTGGACGTAGAGCTTCAGGACCTTGTTGCAGGTCGGGCACTGGCGCTCGGGCTCCTCGTCCTCGGAGCGAGAGAGGATCACCGCGACGAGGCCGAGGATCGGGATCACGGTCCCGACCGCGAACCAGGTCAGAAACGAGCTGCCCTTGCCGCGGCCGATGATCCCGGTCGCGAGCCCGAAGCTGACCGCGATGATCACGTACTCGATGCCGGCCATGTCCCGAGGGTACGGCTAAAGTCGCCCCCGCCGACTGCCGAGGCCACGAGCAGGGCATGAGCGCTTCGCTCGCGGTCCGCTAGCGATCGGTCCGGGCGCCGTCCGGATCGTGCTCGGCCGCGATCGCAAGCGGCCTGTGGCTACCCCCGAACTCGTACTCGTCGGCGCGCAGCGGCTTCGGATGGCCGATCGAGCCGACCTCGGACAGGTCGCGCTGGAAGGGAAGGCTGACGGTCCAGTCGATCACCGCACGGACCTTCCGGAACAGGCCGGGGATCTGGCTGAGGTGGTAGGTCCGCGCCAGCCACCAGGCGAAGAAGCCGGAGAAGGTCCACTCGCCCAGCTGCCCGACGGCCTTGTAGCGGCCGAGGTTGACGAAGCCCGTCCTGCTCGAGTACTCGTAGCGGCGCAACGGCTCGCCGCCCAGTGACGCGGCGACGTTGTCGGCGACGACCCGCGCCTCGCGAATCCCGTGCTGCGCCGTCCCCGGCGCCACTCCGCCGCCGGGATCCGGGACCGCAGCGCAATCGCCGACCGCCCAGACGCCGTCCATCCCCTCGACCTGCAGGTGCTCGTCAACCTTGACGCGGCCGCGCTCGTCGAGGGGCAGGTTGAACCGGGCGAGGCTCGGGTGGGGGCGAACGCCCGCTGTCCAGACGACGGTCCTGGTCGGGACGACCTCGCCGGTCGACAGCGTCGCGGTGGCGGCGTCGACGGCCTCGAGGGTGGTCCCGAGCCTCACCTCGATCCCCCGCTTGCGCAGCTCCCGGACCGCGTACTCGGCGAGCTTCACGTCGATCTCGGGCAGGACGCGATCGGTCGCCTCTACCAGGATCCACCGCATCCCGTGCAGCCGCGCGCGAGGGTAGCGCCCCATCGCGTCGGCGGCGAAGTCCTGGAGCTCGGCGAGCGCCTCGAGGCCCGCGTAGCCGCCGCCGACGAAGACGTAGGTGAGCAGACCCTCCCGCCGCGCGGGGTCCTCCGTCGTGTTCGCGACCTCGAGAGTCTCGACGACGTGGTTGCGAAGCCAGATCGCGTCGGCGAGGCTCTTGAACCCGATCGCGTGTTCCTCGAGCCCGGGCACGGGGACGGTGCGCGAGACCGACCCGATCGAGACCACGAACTGGTCGTAGCGCAGCTCCTCGGTCTCACCGTCGTGCGTGCGGAGCTCGACAGTGCGAGCCCCGGGGTCGTGACCGGTGACGGCTCCGAGACGCAGGTAGGTGCGGTCGAGGATCTCGCGCAGCGGGGTGACCACGTGGCGCGGCTCCAGCAGCCCGGCCGCGGCTTCGGGAAGGAACGGCGTGTAAAGGACGAAGTTGACGTCGTTGACGAGCGAGAGGCGCGTCGACTGTTTCGGCAGCAGGTGCTCGAGGCGGCGCGCGCAGGTCGACCCGGCGAAGCCGCCACCCGCGATCACGACGTTCCAGGCCATCAGCCTCAGCTACCGAGTTTCTCGCGGATCAGGCGCTGGACCTCGCCGCCGTCGGCGCGGCCCTTAGTCTGCTTCATCACCGCGCCCATGATCCGCCCAGCGGCCTTCTCGTTCCCTCCGCGGACCGCCTCCGCGGCCTCAGGCTCGGCCTCGATCGCCGCTTCGACGACCTTCTCGAGCTCGCCGGTGTCGGAGATCTGGGCGAGCCCCTCGCTCTCCACGATCGCCGCCGGGTCGCCGCCCTCGGCGACCAGCTTCGCGAGCACCTGCTTGCCGGAGCCGTGCGAGATCCTCTTCGCCTCGACCAGGCCCGCGAGCGTGGCGACGGCGGCGGGGGTGGCCTTCGATTCGAGCGGGTCCTCCTCCCCGGCCTGACGAAGCGTCGCCACCAGCTCCCCGGTGACCCAGTTCGCGATCGCGGTCGCCGAAGCGCCGTCGGCGGACTCGAGGGCGCGCTCGAAGTACTCGCCGTAGGCCGACTGGAAGGCGAGGGTCGCCGCGGCCTCGTCGGAGAGCCCGACCTCGGAGACGTAGCGCTCGCGGCGCGCCGCGGGGAGCTCGGGGAGCGCCTCGCGCGCCTCGACGACCATCTCCTCGGTCGGCGCCACCGGGACCAGGTCGGGCTCGGGAAAGTAGCGGTAGTCGTGGGCGTACTCCTTCGAGCGCAGCGGGGTGAGCGAGCCGTCCTCAGGGTGGAAATGGAAGGTCTCCTGCTCGACCTCCTCGCCGGCCTGGAGCAGCGCGCGCTGCCGCGCGATCTCGGCCTCGATCCCGCGCTCGAGGAAGCGGAAGCTGTTCATGTTCTTGAGCTCGGTCTTGACGCCCAGCTCCTCACTTCCGGCCGGCCGCAGTGAGATGTTGCCGTCGACCCTGAGGCTCCCCTCCTCCATGTTCACGTCCGAGACCCCGAGCTGGCGCAGGGTTGTGCGGAGCAGCTGCGCCCACTCGCGCGCCTGCGCGGCGCTGCGGATGTCGGGCTCGGTGACGATCTCGACAAGCGGCGTCCCGCCTCGGTTGAAGTCGACCAGCGAGGAGCCGGAGCCGTGGATCCGCCCGGACTCTCCGAGGTGGATCAGCTTCGCCGCGTCCTCCTCGAGGTGGGCGCGGTGGATGCGGACGTCGCCGAGCCGGCCGTTGACGGCGAGGGGCTCGTCGTACTGGCTGATCTGGTAGCCCTTCGGCAGGTCGGGATAGAAGTAGTTCTTGCGGTGGAAGCTCGAACGAGCCGCCACCTCGCATTCGAGCGCCAGCGCGATCATCAGGCCGTAGCGGATCGCCTGCTCGTTCGCCGTCGGAAGCGTCCCGGGGTGGCCGAGGCAGACCGGGCAGGTGTGGACGTTGGGCTCGTCGCCGAAGCTGAGCGAGCAGCCGCAGAACATCTTCGTCTTGGTCGACAGCTGCACGTGGATCTCGAGCCCGATCACCGGCTCCCACCGCTCGCCGCTCACAGCCCCCACCCCCGGACCCGCTCCTCGTCCATCCCGAAGTAGTGCCCGATCTCGTGCAGCACGGTGCGCTTCACCTCTGCGGCGCTCGGATGCCTGTCGCGGAAGATCACGATCCGCTGCAGCCCGCCTGTCGGGTCGTAGATGCCCATCAGGTTCTCGTCGGGGTTGCCGTCCTCGACGAGGATCGCGACGTTCATCAGCTTCGAGCCGATCTCGGGCGGGAGCGAGTCCAGCGCCTCCTGGACGGAGGCGACCGTCTCCTCATCGCTGAGCGGGGGGCGTTCGGAGGCGTAGGTCATCGGGCCGACCCGTTCGACGGCGGGCGGGAATCGAAGCCGATCGCGCGCTCGAGCGCGTAGGCGACGTCGAGCATCCCGCTCTCGCTGAAGGCGGGGCCCGCGATCTGAAACCCGACCGGGAGCTTGGGACCACCGCCGTCCGGTCGGGCGAGCCCCGAGGGGATCGAGATTGCCGGGATCCCCGCGAGCGGCATCGGCACGGTGCAGTAGTCGGACATGTACATCGCGAGCGGGTCGCCGGTCCGCTCGCCGAGCTCGAACGCGACCGTCGGCGAGGTCGGGGTGACGATGTAGTCGAACCGCTCGAACGCGGTGTCGAAGTCCTCCGCGATCTTCGTCCGCACCCTCTGCGCGCGGCCATAGTAGGCGTCGTAGTAGCCCGACGCGAGGGAGTAGGTGCCGAGCATGATCCGCCGCTTCACCTCGGCGCCAAACCCGTCGCGGCGGGTCGACTCGTACATCTCGGTGAGGTCGTCGGCGGCCGTGCGGAGGCCGAACCGGACGCCATCGTAGCGGGCGAGGTTCGCGGAGGCCTCCGCCGGCGCGAGCACGTAGTAGGCGGAGATCCCGTGCGGCGCGTGCGGCAGCTCCGTCTCGGAGACCTCGCCGCCCAGCTCCTCGACCAGGGCCAGGGTGCGCTCGAAGTTGGCGCGCACTCCCGACTCCATCCCCTCCGCGTCGCCCGCGAGCTCGCGCGGGACGCCGAAGCTGAGGCCCTTCAGGTCCTCGCGGCTCGGCAGCGCGACCCCTCCCTCGATCCCGACGGAGGTCGAGTCGCAGTGGTCGCGCCCCTCGATCGCGCGCAGCAGGATCGCGGCGTCCGTGACGTCGCGGGTGAGCGGGCCGCATTGGTCGAGCGAGGACGCGAACGCGATCATCCCATAGCGCGAAACGGCTCCGTAGGTGGGCTTCATCCCAACGATCCCGCACAGCGAGGCGGGCTGGCGGATCGAGCCGCCGGTATCGGTGCCGATCGCCCAGGGCGCGAGCCGGCCGGCGACTGCGGCGGCGGATCCGCCCGAAGAGCCGCCCGGGACGCGCGAGCGGTCCCAGGGGTTGAGGACGTCGCCATACGCGGAGTTCTCGTTCGAGGACCCCATCGCGAACTCGTCCATGTTCGTCTTGCCGAGGATCCGGGCGCCCGCCTCCCGCAGCCGGGTGATCGCGCCGGCGTCGTAGAGCGGCTCGTTGTGCTCGAGGATCCGCGACCCGGCCGTGGTGACGACGCCGTTCGTGCAGAAGATGTCCTTGACCGCGATCGGGGCACCGCGCAGCTCACGGTCGGCCGCTCCCTCGTCGACCGGGCTCTCCTCGGCGGCGTGCCACAGGTACGCGTTCAGCTCGTCGCCCGATGCGGCCTCGCGGTAGGCATCCCAGTACTCGTCGGAGCTCAGCTCCCCCGAGGCGATCCGCTCGATCGCCTCGGCGGCCGTGAGCTCGAGCAGCTCGCTCATCGGCTCAGGCCTGCGGCGAGGGGACGCGGAAGGCGCCGTCGGCCGCGTCGGGAGCCAGCCCGAGCACGTCCTCGCGCGGCCAGCTCGGGCGCGGCTTGTCGGGCCTCAGTACGTTCTCGAGCTCGATCACGTGGGCGGTCGGCTCGACGTCGTCGAGGTCGAGCTCGGAGATGTGCTCGACGTGCTCGAGGATCCCCGACAGCTCGCCCGCCATCCGGTCCACCTCCTCGTCGGTGAGGCGAAGCCGCGCGAGCTTCGCGACGTGCAGGACCTGTTCGCGATCGATCACCGCGCCCGATTCTAGGCGCCGGGCCCCGGCCCTCGCCCGCCTCCGCGTCCTGGCCAACGAGCCAGTTAGGATGCCCGCGATGTCGGGGCAGAGAGCCGAGCGCTTCGTTCGCCTCAATCTGCTGCTGATGGCGGGCGGGTTCGCGATCGTCGGGTTCTTCTTCATCGCCTGGCCCGACGGCACGCTCGCCCGCCTGACGGAGCTCGGGGACGACTTCGGCGACTTCGCCCCGGCGCCCGAGACCGACGAGCGGCTCTGGCTCTCGCTCGGGTTCGCCTACATGGTGGTGATCACGTTCCTGGCCCTGATCGCCGCCTCGGACGTGGTCCGCTACCGGCCGATGATCCTGGCGCTCGCGGCGGGCAAGGCGGCCTCGTCGATCACCTCGCTCGTGTTCTTCGCCCAGGACGACGTGTTCGCCTACCTCCTGAACGGGATCGTCGACGGCCTGTTGGTGTTCGCATCGCTCCTCCTCTATTCCCTCGCCGGGCGAGTGGGGGCGCCGGCCGCGCCCGGCTGAAGGCGCGCGCCGGGGCTCGGGGCCGCCGAGCTGCGCACGCTGCGCGCGATCGCAGCGGCGGTGATGCCCGGCCATGCCGGGCTGCCCGCCGCCGAGGCGGAGATCCCGGTCGCCGAGCCGCTCGCGAGCTTCCTCTCGAAGCTGCCGGCGAGGCGGGTCGCGCTGATCAGCTGGGCCCTTCGGGCGTTCGAGTGGGCCCCCTTCCCGTGGCGCTTCAGCAGACTCGGGCTCGATGCCCGGGTCGAGTACCTCGCCAAGATGGAGCGCTCGCGCTTCGGCCCCTATCGGGAGCTGGTCCTGCTCGCGAAGCTCCTCTCGATGATCGGCTGGTCGCGCGACCCTCGCGCCGCCGCCGCGATCGGCTACGAGGCGCGTTGCGCCGTCCGCGAGGGGACGCCGGCCCCGGCCGCCGGCCCGCTCGGCGGTCTCCGGCCCCGCGGCGACGGCGAGGAGTGCGACGTCGCGATCGTGGGCTCGGGCGCCGGCGGGGCCGTCGCCGCCTCGGTCCTCGCCGAGGCGGGACTGGACGTGCTCGTGCTCGAGTCGGGCCCCTATCTCGACCATCACGACTACCCCACGGACACGCTCGAGGGGCTGCCGCTGATGTACCGCGACGGCGGCCTCACCGTCGCCGGCGGCAGGCCCCGGATCCCGATCCCGGTCGGGCGCACGGTCGGCGGCACCACCGTGATCAACTCGGGCACCTGCTTCCGGGCACCGGACGAGGTGCTGAGCGACTGGCGGGAGCGGGCCGGGATTCCCTGGGCCGGCGAGATGGACTCCGACTACGCCGCGGCCGAGGAGATGCTCCGGGTCGAACCGGTGGACCCCGAGCGGATGGGCCGCAACGGCCAGCTCTGCATGGAGGGAGCGGCGGCGCTGGGCGCGAGGGGCGGCCCGATCGCCCGCAACGCGGGCGCCTGCGTCCAGTGCAGCTCCTGCCCGCTCGGCTGCCGGATCGACGCGAAGCGCGCCTCCCATGTCTCTTATCTGCCCCGCGCCGTCGCCGCCGGGGCCCGCGTCCGCGCCGGCGTCGAGGCGCTGCGCGTGCTGGTGGCGAACGGGCGCGCCACCGGGGTCGAGTGTCGGGCCGGGCTGCCGACCGACGCCGCAGAGGAGAGGGCGCGCGACGGCCGTCCCGCGGCCGGGCGCCCGTGGCGCGTGAAGGCGAACGCGGTGATCGCCGCCGGCGGGGCCTTCGGTACGCCCGAGCTGCTGCTGCGCTCGGGCATCGCCCACCCCCATCTCGGGCGTCACCTGCACGTCCATCCGGCGGCCTGGATCGGCGCCCGCTATCCCGAGCGGGTGCGCGGCTGGGACGGCGTGATGCAGAGCTACTACGTCGACGAATGGCGGGAGCAGGGGATCCTCCTCGAGGCGACGTTCACGCCGCTCGCGTTCGGAGCCCAGTGGCTGCCCGGCGTCGGGGAGGCGTTCGGCGACCGCGTCGCCAACTACGACCAGATCGGCTCGATCGGCGTCCATCTCCACGACCTCTCCGAGGGCCGCGTCGGGCTGACGGCGAGCGGGGAGCTGCGGCTGAGCTACGACCTCAGCGATGGGGAGGCGCGAACGCTGCAGTTCGGGATCGCGCGTGCCGCCGAGATCCATTTCGCCGCCGGGGCCACCGAGGTCTATCCCAATGTCGGTGGCTGCCCCGTGCTCACGCGCGGTCGGGTGGCGGAGTTCGAGGCGATGGCGCTGAGCCCGGCCGACCTGCGCCTCGAGGCCTTCCACCCGATGTCGACGGCCCGGATGGGCTCGAACGCGGCGATCAGCGTCACCGACCCGGCGGGAGCGGTCCGCGGGGTCAGCCGCCTGTACGCGGCCGACGCCAGCCTGCTTCCGTCGTCGGTCGGGGTGAACCCGATGATGACGATAATCGCCTGCGCCTCCCGCGTCGCGCGCGGGGTCGGCGCCGAGCTTGCCGGCGAGCGCCCGGGCGCCGCGGTCGCCGCCTAGCGCCTAGCCCCTCGGAGGAGCGCCCGCCTCCTGCATGCCGAGGTAGCCGCCGACCGCGATCCCCGCGCTCGCGAGGAGGCCGAGCCAGATGCCGACCTCGCGTTCGACCTCGCCGTCGAGCGGCGGGTCGATCAGGCGGTACAGGACGAGCAGGAAAGCGAGCGCGCCGAGCCCGCAGCTGATCGCGCTGCCGGCGACCGGGTAGCTGACCGACAGTCCAGTCAGGGTCACGAATCCGCCGGCGAGCGCCGCGACCGCCGCGGCCGCGCAGACGAGGTCGACGACGCTGAACGCCTCCCAGGCATTGAGGCTCGCGTCCGAGGACGGCTCGCTGTACCAGGCGAGGAAGGTGGCGGCGAGCAGGCCGGCGCCGCTCAGCGCGCCGACCCACTCTCCGAGCAGCGGGCGGTTCGTCAGTAGCGCTCCCCCGCGCCGCCCTCTTCCGACATCGACAGATAGCCGCCGACCGCGATCCCCGCGACGGCGATCAGGCCCAGGAAGAGGCCGACCTTGCGGGTGAGGTCGCCGGGAACGTCGAACACCTGGTAGAGGACCTGGATCGTCCCGATCGCGCCGAGCAGGAAGGTGACGGCGGACAGGGGCATCAGCGTGGCGCTGCCGCCCCTGCCGGTCGCCGCCAGTGCGACGCCGGCGAGCGTGATCAGGATCGTGATCAGGAGATAGACGTCGAGGGGGTTCTCGGCCTCCCACGCGTTGACGCTCTGGCTCTCGATCCCCGGCGTCCCCGAGAGGTCGACGCTGCTGGTCACCTCCTCGGGAAGCTGGGCCTCCACCCCGGGGATCTCGAACCAGGGGATGAACATCAGGATGAACAGCAGCACCGCCGCGACGCCGGCGATCAGCCGCCCCTGTGACAGTCTCCCCGCGGCCATCGCGCTAGTACTCCTCGGCGAGCTCGTCCTGCATCGCCAGGTAGGCGCCGACGGTGACCCCGATCACGGCGATCAGCGCGAGCCAGACGCCGATCTTTGTGCCTTCGCCGTCGATCACGACGTACGCGGTGAGGATGATCCCGATCGCTCCGAGGAGGAAGGTCGCCGCCGCCGGGGCGAAGGGAACCTCCGCACCGCTTCCGGTCAGTGCCAGCACGGTTGGAACGAGCGCGAAAAGTGCCACGATCGTGAGGTAGATGTCGAGCGTGTTCTGGCTCTCCCAGCCGGAGATCGAGACCGAGCCCTCCGTGCCGAACCATTTCAGGAACAGCGAGATAATCAGCAGGACCGCGGAGGCGGCCGCGATCACCTGCCCCTGAGACAGCCTTCCCGTGTCCATCCGTCTCCTCTCGTGCGATTTGGCGTCGCGCAGGGCGGATGCCCTGACGGCGGCAGCCTATACCCCCGACAGGCCGCCTCCGGCGCGAGCTTCCCGCTGCCCGACGAGCGCTTGCGCGTGCTCGCGGACCGGAGGTCAGCCTGGGGCGCCGACCGCGACGGCGCGCCGGCGTGCGGCCTCGACCGTGTTCGCGAGCAGCATCGCGATCGTCATCGGGCCGACCCCGCCGGGTACCGGCGTGATCGCTCCCGCGACCTCACGGACGGCGTCGAAGTCGACGTCCCCGACCAGCCCGTCCTCGCCGCGGTTGGTGCCGACATCGATCACAGTGGCCCCGGGACTCACCATCTCGGCGGTGATCAGCCGGGCGCGGCCGGCGGCCGCGACCAGGATCTCGGCGCGCCGGCAGACCTCGCCGAGGTCGCGGGTGCGGCTGTGGCAGGTCGTCACCGTCGCGTCGGCCCCGAGCAGCAGCGCGTAGAGCGGGCGGCCGACGAGATTGGAGCGCCCGACGATCACCGCCTCCTTGCCGGACGGGTCCACTCCGGCGCTCGACAGCAGCTCCATCACGCCGCGCGGCGTGCAGGGCACGAGCCCGGGCTCCCCGCGGGCGAGCAGCCCGGCGCTGATCGGGGTGAGCCCGTCCACGTCCTTGGCGGGGTCGATGGCGTTGATCACGGCTGCGGCGTCGAGGTGCGCGGGCAGCGGCAGCTGCACGAGGACGCCGTCCACCTCCTCGGAGCGGTTCAGCTCTCCGACGAGCTCCTCGAGCTCCTCCTGCGAGGTCCCGCCGCCGGGCTCGTGGTGGATGGAGCGGATCCCGACCTCCTCGGAGACGCGGCGCTTGCTTCGCACGTAGACGGCCGACGCGGGGTCGTCGCCGACGAGCACGGTCGCCAGCCCCGGCGGGCGGCCCAGCCCGGCGCTGAGCTCGCTGACCTCCCCGGCGACCCGCGCGCGCACCTGGGCCGCGACGGCCTTGCCGTCGATCACGGTCGCACTCATCCGACGCCGACCTTCTTGAGCGGGGCGTAGTCCGCCATCAGCTTGCGCTCCGCCCCGTCGCCCGAGAAGCGGACGACGAGCACGCCGCCGGGCTCGACCGCGGTGACGACGCCCTCGCCGAAGGCGGCGTGGACGACGTCGTCGCCGGTCCCGAAGTCGACACCTCCGGCCCCGCCCGGGCGGCCCGGCGCCGCCTTGCCGAGCGCCCAGCCGGTCACGGCCTGCTCGTCGGTGCCCTCGCGCTCGACCAGCTCGTCGGGAAGCTCCGAGAGGAACCGCGAGGGAATCCCGAGCCCGTTCTCGCCGAAGATGCGCCGGCTTCGGGCATAGGTCAGCCAGAGGCGCTCGCGCGCGCGGGTGATCCCCACATAGCAGAGCCGCCGCTCCTCCTCCTCGTTCCCCTCCTCGAGCGAGCGCGAGTGCGGGAACACCCCCTCCTCGCAGCCGATCATGAAAACGGCCTGGTACTCGAGGCCCTTGGCGTTGTGGAGGGTCATCAGCGTCACCTTGGACTCCCCCTTCTCGAGGTCGTCGGCGTCCGTGTAGAGCGAGATCGCCTGCAGGAACTCCTCAACCGGCGACAGCTCGGAGTCGCCCTCGACGGCGCGGTTGGCATCGAACTCTCCCGCCACCCCGACCAGCTCATCGAGGTTCTCGATCCGCCCGTCGGCCTCGATCGTGCGCTCGGCGGACAGCGCGTCGATGTAGCCCGACCGCTCCAACAGCGCCTGCAGCAACTCGGCCACCGGGGCGTCCTCGAAATCGGCGCGGAGTCCCCCGATCAGTTCCCTGAACCGCGCGATCGACCGGATCGCCGCCGGGGTGAGGCCCGGGACGGACTCGGCCTGCTCGGCCACCTCCCAGATCGTCTGGCCGCTCGTGTTGGCGTAAGCGGCGAGCCTCCCCTGGGTGGTGTCGCCGATCCCCCGCCGCGGCGAGTTGACGACGCGCGAGAAGCTGACCGCGTCGGCCCGGTTGACGAGCAGGTTCAGGTAGGCGACCGCGTCCTTGATCTCGGCGCGCTCGTAGAACTTCGTCCCGCCGATCACCTGATAGGGGAGCTCGTAGCGGACGAGGATGTCCTCGAGCACGCGACTCTGGGCATTGGTCCGGTAGAAGACCGCGATGTCGTCGCGCGACATCCCCTCGTCGCCGACCAAGCCCTCGATCTCCCCGGCGACGAACCGCGCCTCGGCGTGCTCGTCGTCGAGCTCGGCGACGATCACCTTGTCCCCCTCGCCGGCGGCCGTCCAGAGGTTCTTCCCTAGCCGCCCGCGGTTGTTGGAGACCACGGCGTTTGCGCTGGACAGGATGGTCTGCGTTGAGCGGTAGTTCTGCTCGAGCTTAACCACCGCCGCCTCCGGGAAGTCCTGCTCGAACTCGAGGATGTTGCGGACATCGGCTCCGCGGAACGAATAGACAGCCTGATCTTCGTCGCCAACAACGGTGAGGTTGCCTTTGCTGCCAGTGAGCAGGCGCAGCAGCTGGTACTGGGCGCGGTTCGTGTCCTGGTACTCGTCGACGAGGATCCAGCGGAACCGCTCCTGATAGCGGCGGCGGACGTCCTCGAACAGCTCGAGCACGTTGACCGCCCGCATCAGCAGGTCGTCGAAGTCCATCGCGTTCGCCTCGAGCATCCGGCGCTCGTAGACGCGGTAGACCTGGCCGACCAGCTCCTCGAACGGCGACCCCCCCTGCTCGATGTACGCCTCTCCGTCGATCAGAGCGTTCTTGGCTTCGGAGATCCGGGCCTGGATCGCGCGCGGCGGGTAGCGCTTGGTGTCGACCTCGAGCTCCTCGAGGCAGCGCTTCAGCATCCGCAGCGAGTCGGCCTGGTCGTAGATCGTGAAGCTCTTGCTGTAACCGAGCCGCTCGGCCTCGATCCGGAGCAGCCGCGCGCAGGCGGCGTGGAAGGTCATCACCCACATCCGCCTCTCCACCCCGCCGACCAGCTCGGCGACCCGCTCGCGCATCTCCTCCGCGGCCTTGTTGGTGAACGTGATCGCGAGGACCTGGTTCGGCCGCGCCTGCCCGGTCGCGAGCAGCCAGGCCACCCGGTGGGTGAGCACGCGGGTCTTCCCAGAGCCCGCGCCCGCCAGCACCAGCAGCGGTCCCTCGCCGTGGGTGACCGCCTCGCGCTGCGGCGTGTTCAGGTCCGCGAGCAGGCGCTCGACCTGCGTCGCGCCCGCCTCGATCGGGGCGCCGGCCCCCTCCTCGTCGGCCGCGACGGCGCCCGCTTGTTCGGCCTCTATCTGCGCATCGGGTCTTGCCACCGTCCGAGCATAGCCCGGCGCGTACGCGTCAAATCGCGGCTAGCCGCCCGCGGAAGAGGGGCCCTTCTTCGGATGCAGCTGCGTCACCTCACCCGAGGCATCCCTCTCCCCGTTCGCCTCGCCGACCTTTCGCTCGAGGTCAGCGATCCGGTCCGAGAGCTCCTTGATCGCGTCGGCGATCGGGTCGGGAAGGTGGATCCAGTCGGTGTCCGGCCCCTCGACCGGCTTACCCTCGACGCGCACCGGGTGGCCGGGGTTGCCGACCACCGTCGTCTCTGGGGGGACGTCCTCGATCACGACGGTGTTGGCGCCGACCTTGGCGTTGCGGCCGACCGTGACCGGGCCAAGCAGCTTCGCCCCCGAGCCGACCGTGACGTCGTCCTCGAGCGTCGGGTGGCGCTTGCCGCGGGCGAACCCGGTACCGCCGAGCGTCACCCCTTGGAACAGGGTGACGCGGTCGCCGATCTCGGTCGTCTCGCCGATCACGACCCCCGAGCCGTGGTCGATGAAGAAGTCGGATCCGATCTCGGCGGCGGGATGGATCTCGATCCCGGTCACGGCGCGGCTCGTGTAGGCGATCATCCGCGGCGCCATCGGCACCTGGGCGTCCCAAAGCGCATGCGCGACGCGGTGGGCGAGCAGCGCCTGGACCCCGGCCCAGCCGGTCAGGATCTCGAGCGCGCCGACCCCCCGCGCCGCGGGGTCGCGGTCGCGCGCGGCGGTGAGGTCGGAGCTGATCTCCCGCGCGACCTGTCCCAGGGTTCCGAGGCCGAACATGGCCCCGCAAGCTTAGGCGGGTGCGAAGAACGGCAGCGACATGTACCTCTCGCCGCTGTCGGGCACGACGGTGACGATCCGGTTCCCGAGCATTTCCTCGCGGTCGGCGACCTGCAGCGCGGCATGGACGGCGGCGCCGGCCGAGATCCCGCACAGGATCCCCTCGCGCCGCGCCATCGTCCGCGCCATCTCCAGCGCGTCCTCGTCGTCGACTCCGATCACCTCGTCGATCACGGAGTGATCGAGCACCTCGGGGACGAACCCCGCCCCGATTCCCTGGATCCTGTGCGGCCCGGGCTCTCCCCCCGACAGGACCGGCGACGCGGCCGGCTCGACCGCGATCACCTGGGCGTCCGGGCGGCGCTCCTTCAGCACCTGGCCGACGCCGCTGATCGTCCCGCCGGTGCCGACGCCCGCGACGAAGGCGTCGATCTCGCCATCGAGGTCGGCCCAGATCTCCTCGGCGGTGGTGCGGCGGTGGATCTCGACGTTGGCAGGGTTCGAGAACTGCATCGGCATGAACCCGTCGTGGTCGGCGACGAGCTCCCGCGCAAGCGCCACGGCCTCGTCCATCCCGCCCATCGAGGCCGTCTCGTGGACCTCGGCACCGTAGGTACGAAGCAGCGCCGTCCGCTCCCGGCTCATCCCCTCAGGCAGCGTCAGGATCAGCCGGTAGCCGCGGGCCGCGGACACGACGGCGAGCGCGATCCCCGTGTTGCCCGACGTCGGCTCGACGATCGTCGAGCCCGGCTCGATCAGCCCGTCGCGCTCGGCCGCGTCGATCATCGCCACCCCGAGCCGGTCCTTGACCGAGCCGCCGGGATTGAAGTACTCGAGCTTGGCGACGACCTCGCCGCGGAGGTCTTCCCCGAGCCTGCTCAGCACCACCAGCGGCGTCCCGCCGACCAGCGCCGAGGCCTCGCCGCTCACCCTGAGAGCCGCTCCATGTCCGGGCGCACCCGCCACGCGCCCCAAACTAGCAATTCCTGACCCGATTACATGGGATTGGGTCGCCGCGCGATACTGCCCGAGAGATGTCCAAGCAGAACGTCGAGCTCGTCCGCCGGTTGTACGCGGAAGGCGGCGAGCTCCTCCGGCTGACCGCCGACCAGATCGACCGGCTGTTCCGCGAGGACCTGGATCAGGATTTCGAGTTTCGCCTCCCCCCGGACTATCCGGAAGGCGAGCTCGCGTTTCGGGGTCGGGCCGGACTCGACGACCTGATCGCCTTGCTCCGCGACACCTGGCGTGAGTGGCGATTCGAGCCGGAGCGGTTTCTCGAAGCCGCCGAGAAGGTCGTCGTGTTCGCCCGGATCGTGGGAGAGGGTGAAGCGAGCGGTGTCCCGGTCGAGCTGGAGACGACGCATGTTTGGACCGTCCACGAGGGTCGTGCGATCTCCCTGCACGCGTATCGAGACCGCGCCCAAGCCCTCGAGGCCGCCGGGTTGCACGAGTAGCCGCTACCACCACAGCGCCCGGCTCGACTCACTTCATTTCATTTGTCTCCTGGCGAGCCTTGCGTCGTGGCGCTCCAGGCGCGTGCGCTGCTGCGCGAGCCAGGCGATCGAGCTGCTCATGTTCTGGTCGTAGTACGCCGGGTCGAGGTGGGTCCCGGGCGAGGTCCGGAGGCCGACGCGGAGCTCACGCCTCGCCCAGAGGACCGTCGGCTCGCTCAGCGCGTCATTCTCCGCCGCGGTCACCAGGACGTTGTTGTGCGTCCGACGCGCGTTCGGAGAAAAGATGCGCTGCTGAAACGGGGTCGGGACACCGAGGAATGCCGCTTCGTCATCGTCGCTGCCGGGAAGCGACCTGATGAAGTGCCCGAGGTCGGATACCGGCTGCTTGGCCGCCGCTCGCCGCGCAATCCCCTTCTGCGCGAGGAGAGAGGCGAGCAGCCCGCCGGCAGAATCGCCGTAGGCGTACACGTCCCTTCCCCGCCGGGTGATCTGCCTGGCGAGTTGCATCGTGCGCGTCACCATCGCGGGGATGCCTCCTCCGCCGGTGAGATACGCGACCGAACGGGGCCGGAAGCCCGCCTCGAGCGCGCGAGCGGCAGCGGGGTCCATGAGACTCGGGTCCCCGAACGCGAATCCGCCTGAGGGAAACAGCAGCATCACGGGCGGCTTGCCCTCGGCCGGGGATGCGGCCTGGGCGACGGTCGGACCCGTGCCCGGGAAGGCGAGCACCAGCACGCTCACGAGGACGATCATCAGGCTCCGCGCCCTCACACCGGGAGCCGCCGCTCGAGCGCAGCCGGATTTGAGCCGCGCCACCCACCGAGCGACCGGTCCCGCCATCCGATAAGTCTCGTCGAACTCGAGACAACGAGTCAAGTGCCGATCGGCGAATGGACCCGCCACCAGGTGAGTCCAGCGAGGCTAGAGAGCTGACGCATGGCCGGCGTTCCGATCCGAACGTATCAGCGCACTGGTCCGTTTCCGCCTAGAAAGGTGGCGGAACCTCGCTGTCCTCAACGATCGTCTCGCCGGTCTCGCCGTGAATGGTGACGCGGTAAAACGCCCACGGCGCGTCGGGTTCGGCCTCGGGGCGGACGCGATACCAGCCGGTGAACTCGGCAACCTCCTCCACCGCTTGCTGCCCGGCCCGGCCGCCAGTCACCTCGGCGATGCCAACTGGGTTCCACTCCCCACCCGAGGCTGGCTTCTCAAAGAACTCGACCTCAAAGCGCATGTATCGGGACCCTACCTCTACGGGAAAACCATGGGGAAAAATGCCTTCCCATCGGAGCGGTCTGGTGCACCCTGGGGCCTGAATCCTTCAACGCTTGGAGGCGTGATTCCAGAACAGCCCGCTTTGCGTGGAAAGCAGCGGTTTCGCCCGGGATACTAAGCGGGCGATGTCGGCTCTCGAGTCCGAGTTCCTTCGCGCATTCCGAGTGGTTTTCGAGCAAGGGAATCGTGCCTGGAACGCAGGCGATGTAAAGACCGCCTACGCGGCGCTTCCCGATCAGCTCGAGTATCGACTAGCGCCGACCTGGCCCGAGTCGCGGGTGCTGCGAAGCCGCGACGAGGTGATCAAGTTCTTCGAAGGCTTTCAGCAGACCTTCCCGGATGCGCGTACGGAGTCGCATGAGTACCTCGAAGGCGACGAGACTGTGGTGGCCGGGTTTCGGGTAACCGGGACGGGACGAACATCCGGGGCGGAAGCCGCCATGCAGATCTGGCAGGTCTGGGAAGTCCGGGATCACGACGGGCTGACCGTGACAAGCGTTACGGAATTCACGGATCGACGAGACGCCCTTGAAGCCGCCGGGGTGTCGGAGTAGGCAGTCTGAGGGCGAAACCGCTGCTTTGCATCGAAAGGAGCGCTCTTCGACTAGCGCTCCGTTCAGCGCCGTTCCTCGCGGAACATCGCCAGCGCGTATGCGCCCGCGGGGTGCGCGCGAAACTCCCGCACCGCCGCCGCCATTGCCACCGGCAGCTCCTCCGGTTGCG
>DATADX010000058.1:0-47412 GCA_036258315.1 Solirubrobacterales bacterium | reverse complement strand
AGCGCCTCGTAGACGCGCAGGTTCGGCTTCCCGCCGGCCGCGTCGAGGGTCGAGGTGACCCCTTCCTCGTTCAGCGCCTCGATCGCGAGCCGGCCCCAGCGCACGCGGTCCTCGAAGCTGTCCGGTGGGATGCGCCGGTTGACGAGGCCCTGGGCGTTCTCGAACAGCAGCCCGGTCGGCTCGCCGTTCGCCTTCTCGATCACCCCGCCGCCGGGATCGGGGGTCGAGCCGGTGATCCCAGCGAGCGCCAGCGCACGTGAGTTGGCGAGCGATTTGTGACCGTCGGCGTTGTGGACGACGATCGGGCGCCGGGTGTCGAGTGCGTCGAGGGCCTCCTTGCGGATCACCGTCCCGGCCGGCCTCGTCTCCTCCGCGTTCCATCCCTCGACCTCGAGCCAGCCGTCGGGCTCCTTCGCGCGGCTTCCATCCAGGCAGCGCTGGATCCGCGCCTGGAACTGGGGGACCGTCAGCCTTTCGAAGTCGAGGCTGCACGCGTCGAGCAGGGCGCCGCCGTCGATCGGGTGGCTGTGGGCATCGACGAGGCCGGGCATCGCCATCCGGCCCCTGAGGTTGACCATCTCCGTCTTCGGGCCGGCGAGCGCCTTGGCGCCGGCGTCGGTGCCGACGTAAGCAATCCGCCTGCCCCGGATCGCGACCGCGCTCGCCCAGGGCTGCGAAGGATCGACCGTGTAGATGCGCCCGTTGAAGAGGACGCGGTCGGCTTTGCCCTTCGCGGCCGCGTTCGCAGCCGCGGTGCCGCCCGCGGTGGCGCCGGCCGAGAGGACGCCCGTCACTGCGACGAGCGCCGCCGCCAGTGGGATCGCTGCGACGAGCGGAGGCTTCCTGCCTTTCACACGCCCTTCACAGCGGCCACGCTATCGCCCCTCCGCGGCAATTTCCTTTCCGGTGCCGCGCAGGGCCAGGGCGATCATCTCGACGAGCTGCTCGCGGTCGGGGCCGCCCGTATCGAGCCAGGCGAGCATCGCCGCGTCTACGTAGCCGATCCAGCCCCGCAGCCGACCCTGACCGCAGGTCGACTCGGGTCGAGGCCCATTTGCGGCGCGATCCGCTCGACCGCCTCCCAGCGCGCCTTGTCGAGCGCTTCCGGACCTCGCGGAAGCCGATAGCTTTCTGGGGCGGTTGACTCTGAGTCACTCGGCTCGGAATCCAGAGGAGAGAAATGCGGAAGCTCAGATCGCTCGTGTTGGTGGCGCTGGCCAGCGGCGCGCTCGCCGTGCCCGCGGCCGCCTCCGCCGCCGAGACCACGTACACGATGAGCGTCCCGACGGGAACGATCAGCGGGTACGAGGTCAAGCAGGAGGTCGACGTGCCGATCCCCAAGCCGGCGGCGAGCGGCTTCATCACCAAGATGGAAACGGACATCGTCGACGCCGCCACCGGCGAGCCGGTGCCGATCTCGCGCCTGATGCTCCACCACATCGTCTTCTTCAACGGGCTGAAACGCGACAACACCTGCTCCGATTTCCTCTCCTTCGACACCCGCACCTGGTTCGGCCTCGCGCCGCAGCGCTTCTACGCCGCCGGCGAGGAGCGCGCGAAGCTCGCCCTACCCCCCGGCTACGGCTATCCGACCTCCGGCGGCGACATCTGGGGGATGACCTACATGCTGATGAATCACCGGGCCGCGCCGGACAACGCCCTCATTCAGTACAAGGTCACGGTCGAGGACGATCCCGGCACGACCCCGGTCAAGCCGTACTGGCTCGACGTCAACGACTGCAGGGCGGACCCGATCTACAACGTCCCGGGTACAGGGGGCAAGAAATCCACCTCGACGGTCGGTCGCGACTATGTGATTCCCGAGGCCGGGCGGATCATCGCCGGCGCCGGCCACGTCCACGGCGGGGCGCGGGCGCTCGACATCACGAAGCCCGACTGCGGTGATCTGAAGGTCGCCGAGTCGACGCCCACTTGGGGGCTGCCCGACCACCCCTTCTACAACGTGCGACCGATCCTGCACGAGCCGGGTCCGATCAACATGAGCGGTTTCCAGACATCGACCGGGATCCCGATCAGGGCCGGCGAGCGCATCAGGCTCAACTCGCTCTACGACAACTCGTTGCCCCACGTTCGGGTGATGGGGATCTTCGTCGTCTACATCGCACCTGGCGCTCCGGGCACGCCGGCCTGCGGCGGCGCACCGGGCGACTTGCAGACGTTCAAGACCGACCAGCCGGGGCGCCCCGGCCCGGTCCCCTTCAAGATCCCGCTCACGGGGCTGAACGCCCAGGGCGAGGCGATTGCGATCAAGAAGCCCGGCGGGAAGCTGAAGCGGGCACGCTCGGGGACGACGACGCAGGTGAGCGACCGCTTCTTCGGGCGCCGGAACATCGAGGCGAAGCGCGGGGCGACGCTGAACTGGCGCTTCGCGGGGGCCGAGCTCCACAATCTGACGCTCGCGAATGGACCGGTCGGGATCGGCACCGACAACCTCGACCAGGGGCGGACCTTCACGAAGCGGTTCGGCCGCCCTGGCACCTACCGGTTCTTCTGCGCGCTGCACCCGGTGCAGATGACCCAGCGCCTCGTCGTCAAGGGGAAGAAGAAAAAGAAGCGGCACAGACGCGGCTAGGAAGCCGCGAGGGCCTGCGCGATGAAGTCGAGAGAGCCAGACACCCTCGAGTAGACGGTCGGCGCCGCGGGCAGCCCGCAGAAGGCGCCGCCGAAGGAAACGGTCCCGACCGCCACCGGCCCGGCAGCGGTGTCGGCGACGAGCGGCCCGCCGCTGTCACCCGAGCAGGCGGACGAGTGAATCGAGGGACGCCTGAACCGCCCCATCTTCTTGCCGAGCGCGCAGATCATCGTCTCCGGCTGGAACACGTGGCGGTAGGCGTGCGTGCACTGACCGTTCGGGCGGACCCGCTCGGTCGTCCGCTTCAGGTCCCGCGGCAGGCTCACCTTGTAAGGGTTCTGCGCTCCCCAGCCGGCGACTCGCAGCAGCCGACCGGGCTGCCCGAGGATCGCGCCTTCCTCCGGGGTCGGCAGCGCGATCGGCGGGGCCGACACTGGGCGCGCGAGGGTGAGCACGCCGACGTCGTGGAGCTGGCTGAGGGCATAGTCGGGATGGGCGACCGCCGCGACCACCGAGATCGCCTCTTCCCTGGTCTTGTCCGCCAGTCGATTGCGGCCGACAACGACCGAGAGCGTCGCCGGGTCGAAGCTCTTGACGCAGTGGGCGGCCGTGAGGACCTTCGTCGGCGCGATCACCGCGCCGCCGCAGTGCAGCCGGTCTCTCCGCAGCACGGCGGCCATGAATCTCCACTTGACCGGATCGGCCTTGCCGCCGCCGACGATCGAGGCGTGGGCGACCGGCCCCCCTCCCCCGTTTCCCGCCCGCGCTGACGCCGCGCCGGCCCAGAGGGCGAGCGCCACGAGTGACGCGCCGGCGACCACGGCCGCCATGCGTGAGCAGTGCTTCATCGCTCCCTGTCTAACCCTTGACGCGGACGGCCGTTTCGAGTTCCCGGGATGAAAACCGCCGACCGCCTGCCCGTCCGCCGCATCGCTCGCAACACCCCGCACATCGCTCGCAACAACCCGCCGGCTGCGCCTGGTGAGCTCCCATCCTCCGAAAGCGTCCCGACTCCTGCGAAAGCGTCCCGACCTCATCGGGCCGGAAGCCTAGCGCCGGATCAGGCGTGCTCGCCCGCAGGATTGACAGAGGCCCGGATCGGGGAAGTCTCCCGATATGCCGGGGATGATGCTGGGCCCACTGCTCCGCTACGTGGACGAGGAGGTCGCGACCGTCTGGGTCGAGACGGACGCCCCCTGCGAGGTCGAGGTGCTGGGGCGCACCGCGGAGACCTTCTGCGTCGGCGGGCATCACTACGCGCTCGTCTTCGTCGAGGGCCTCGAGCCGGGGGTCTCGCAGCCCTACGAGGTGCGCCTCGACGGCGAGCGGGTCTGGCCGGAGTCCGACAGCGAGCTGCCGCCGAGCCTGATCCGCACGGTCGACCCAGAAGGGGAGCTTCGGATCGCGTTCGGGTCCTGCCGGGTGTCGATGCCGCATCAGCGCCCCCATCACCTCTCCAAGGACGAAGACGAGCGCGGGCGCGGGAATGACGCCCTGCGCACCTACGGCCTGCGGATGCTCGAGCAGCCGCCCGAGCGGTGGCCGCACCTGCTGTTCATGCTCGGGGACCAGGTTTACGCGGACGAGGACGCGCCCGCCACGCGGGAGTTCATCCGCTCGCGCCGCGGGGTCGATGGCGAGCCGGGTCTCGAGGTCGCCGACTTCGAGGAGTACACGCGCCTCTATCGAGAGTCCTGGAGCGACCCGGTCGTGCGCTGGCTGCTCTCGACCGTCGGCGTCGCGATGCTGTTCGACGACCACGACGTCCACGACGACTGGAACATCTCGATCGACTGGGTCGAGGAGATGCGCTCGAAGCCGTGGTGGGACGCGCGCATCACGGGGGCCCTGGTCGCCTACTGGGTCTACCAGCACCTCGGCAACCTCTCCCCGGCGCGGCTGCGCGAGCGCGGGATCCTCCCGCGCGTGCACGAGCACGGGGACGCCTGGCCGATGCTCCGCGACTCGGCCCGCGAGGCCGACTCGGGCAGCGAGGGCAGGCGATGGAGCTACTCCCGCACGCTGGGCGGGACGTCTGTCGTGTTCATGGATTCCCGCGAGGGACGGGTCCTCGGCGAGACGCCGCGCCGGATGTTCGACGACGGGGAGTGGGAGTGGCTGACGGAGAAGGTGACCGGCGATTGCGATCACCTCGTGATCGCCGACACGCTGCCCGTGATGATGCCGCCGGCGATGCAGGACCTCGAGGCGTGGAACGAGGCGGTCTGCGACGGCGCCTGGGGCGCGGTCGCGGCCGGAGCCGGTGAGAAGCTGCGCCGCGCGCTCGACCTCGAACACTGGGGCGCCTTTCAGCACTCGTTCCGGCAGCTGACGGACCTGATCGCCGACGTCGGCGCGGGGAACCGCGGCGAGGCCCCGGCGACGATCGTGGCGCTCGGCGGCGACATCCACCACGCCTACCTCGCCGAGGTCGGCTTCCGGCGCGACCGCGGGGTGCGCAGCAATGTCTGGCAGGCCGTCTGCTCCCCCTATCGGAACCCGCTCGTCAAGCATGAGCGCCGACTCGCGAGGATGGGCGGGACCCGCGGCGCGGAGCTGGTCGCCAGAGCGCTCGCCCGGGGCGCGGGGGTGCCGGACGCCGACGTGCGCTGGAGGCTGGTCGAGCCGGCGACGTTCGACAACCAGATCGGGACCCTCCGATTCGAGGGGCGCCGGGCCCACCTGCGCATTGAGCAGGCGCGGCCGGGCGCCTCGCCGGCGCTCGAGACGACACTGGAGCGACGCCTCGCCTGAGGGGACGGCTCGCCGAACGGCCTAGAGGCCGAGCTCATCCGAGTAGTGCTCGCGGTACTCGTCGCGCTTCTCGAGCACGCTCTCGACGTAGTCGCGCGTCTCCTCGAACTCGATGTCGCTGAGCTGCAGCTCCGACCCTCCCCACGCGGCGACGTTGGTCTCGCCGGCGTTGTAGGCGGCGAGCCCGGCCGTCAGGTTGCCGTTGAACTTGTCGAGCAGGTAGCGCAGGTAGAACGTCCCGTAGCGGATGTTGATGTCGGGGTCCGAGAGGTCGTCCGCGACGAATGTCGAGCCGCCGCTGAGGCCCTCGATCAGCTCGGCCGTCTGCGGCGTCACCTGCATCAGCCCGCGGGCGCCGGCGTGGGACTCCTGGTCCCGGAACCGCGATTCGGCATAGATCACCGCGGCGATCAGGTCGGGCGGGACGTTCTTGTCCCTGGACTGCTGGCGGATGATGTCCTCGTGACGGAGCGGCAATGTCACCTCACGCAGCTGGTCGCCGATCTCGTCGCGGTTGATCACGGCGACGACCGCGAGCAGCCCGACCAGCCCCGCGACCACGAGCCGCGTGTGGCGCCTCGACGAGCGCGGCTTCGCTCGGGCGCGCCGCGTGCCGGTCCGGGAGCTCACGCCGAGGCTCCGTCGCGGCGTACCCCCTCGAGCGCCCTCGACAGCTCCCGCTCGAGCTCCTCGAGCGTGCCGTCGTTGCGGATCACGTGGTTGGCGCGGGCGGCCTTCTCCTCCTGGGGAAGCTGACGGCCCTCGCGCCCGACCAGCCCGGCCTGGCCGCGCTCGGCGAGGCGTCGCTCCCGAAGCGGGTCGTCGGCGATCACGGCCAGGGTCGCGTCGAAGGCCTCCTCAAGACCCGCCTCGAACAGGAGCGGCACCTCGATCACGGCGACCTCGACGCCCGGGTCGAGCGATTCGCGCCAGGCGAGCACCTGCTCGCCGACGAGGGGATGCAGCTGGGACTCGAGCCAGGCGAGCTCGTCGGGCTCGGCGAAGACGATCGCTGCGACCTTCGCGCGGTCGATCTCGCCTCCGGGAGCGATCTCGTCTCCCCAGCGCTCGGCCAGCGCCAGGGTGACGTCCTCGCGGCCGAGCAGCTGGTGCGTGACCTGGTCGGTCGAGAGAGTCGCGGCCCCGAGCCGGCCCGCGGCCGCGAGCGCCTCGGACTTGCCCGCGCCGATTCCCCCGGTCAGCCCGATGAACCGAGTCAAGCGAAGCGGCTAGCCGTCCTCTGCGGGCGGCTCTTCCTCGGGCAGGGGCTCCTCGTCGGGGGTCGGCTCCTCCGCGGGCGCCTCCTCGCCCGGGACCTCCTCCGGGGGCGTCACCGGCGCCTCGGGCGCCTCAGGCGCCTCGGTCTCGGCGGCGGGCGCCTCAGCATCGGGCGCAGCGGCGTCGGGCACGGACGCCTCAGTCCCTGGCCCGGACCCCTCGCCCTCTGGCGCGGACGCCTCGCCCTCCGGCACGTCGGCGACCGGGATCGCCGCGGCCTCCTCGGGCGCGTAACCGGGCAGCTCCTGCCCCTCGACCCGCTTCACCGAGAGGGAGAGCCGGCGGCGGCTGTCGTCGACCTCGAGGATCCGCACCTGAAGCTCGTCGCCGGGCCGGACGACCTCGGCGGGGCTCTCGACGTGATGCTGGGCGAGCTCGGAGATGTGGACGAGGCCCTCAACCCCCGGCAGGATCTGGACGAAGGCGCCGAAGGCGACGATCTTCGTGACCTTGCCGCTGACGACGTCGCCCTCCTTGTCCTCGCTCAGCACCCGCTGCCAGGGATCTTCCTGGGTCTGCTTCAGACCGAGTGAGATCCGCTGCCGGTCGCGGTCGATGTCGAGCACCTTGACCCGGACCGTGTCGCCGATCGAGAGGACCTCGGAAGGATGGTTGACGTGGCTCCAGGAGAGCTCGGAGATGTGGATCAGGCCGTCGATGCCGTCGAGGTCGACGAAGGCGCCGAAGTCGACGATGTTGGAGATCTTCCCCTCGACCTCCTGGCCCGGCTCGAGGCGGCCCAGGATCTGCTCACGGACCTCCTTGCGCTCCTCCTCCAGGACCGCGCGGCGCGACAGCACGACGTTGTTGCGCGACCGGTTCAGCTCGATCACCTTGCAGAGCAGCTTCTGGCCCATGAACTCGTCGAGGTTCTGGACCCGGCGGATGTCGACCAGGGAGGCGGGCAGGAAGCCGCGCACCCCGAGGTCGAGGATCAGCCCGCCCTTGACGACCTCGATCACGGTGCCCTCGACCGGCTCGCCGGACTCGGCGGCCGCCTCGATCCGGCGCCAGGCCTTCTCGAAGCGGGCCCGCTTCTTGGACAGGATCAGCCGTCCCTCCTGGTCCTCCTTCGTGAGGACGAGGGCGTCGACCTCCTCGCCGAGCTCGACCTCGTCCGACGGATCGACTGACTTGCGGATCGAAAGCTCGTGGGAGGGGATGACCCCCTCCGACTTGTAGCCGATGTCGACCAGGACCTCGTCCTTGTCGATTCGCACGACCTTGCCGCTCACCACGTCCCCTTCCCCGAAGGGGTGAATGGTCGCGTCGTAGTTGGGGACGAGCTTGCCGTCGACCTCGATCAGGAGGTCCTGGGAAGCGGCGCCGTTGCCGGCGGGAGCCTCGGGCGCGACGGGCGTCTCGGCGGCCGTCTCAGGCGTGGTTGCAGGCGTCTCCTCGGCCACCGGCGTGTCGGTGGCGGCGTCGCTCGTAGTCTCGGTCGCGGACACGAACAGGGAAGTTTGACAGAGAGGACCCGCAGGCACGGTCAAGGCAGGCAGGGATGCAACCCGCGCCCTGTCGGATACCCTCAGCGCGATGCCGAGACGCGCGACGAAACGCGGCGCGGAGCGGACCCCGCTGTCCGGAAACTACGACGTGATCGTCTGCGGCGCCAGCTTTGCGGGGCTGACCGTCGCCCGCCAGCTGACCGGCTCCGGCGCCCGCGTCCTGATCCTCGATCGCTACGAGATCGGCGAGCGCCAGACATCGGCATGCGGAGCGCCGACCGCCTGGCTGCAGGCGATGGGGCTGCAGGACTCGATCCGGCAGGAGTTCCCCGAGCTCGTCGTCCACACCCCGCTCGGGACCTCGCGCTACGCGCTGCCGTGGACCTTCTCGACCTTCGACTACCGCGAGCTCTGCCGGCTCCTCGACGACCAGAACGACGCCGACTTCGAGACAGCCAAGGTGAACGGGCGGACCGGCGAGACCGTCCACACCGATCGCGGCGACGTCAGCGCGCCGCTGATCGTCGACGCGCTCGGGTGGCGGCGGATCCTCGCCGCCGACGGCGGCTATCAGCCGCCCGACGCGCCGCTATCGCGCGGGCTCGAGGTCCATCCGGAGGGCGGCGGCGATGACCTCGAGGTGTGGATCGACCGCCGCTACGTCCCGGCGGGCTACGGGTGGAGCTTCCCGGCGCGCGGCGAGCAGCGGATCGGCATCGGCTCGTTCGACCCGCGCTTCCATGTCAAGGACACGACCGTGCTGCTCGCCGAGGACCTCGAGCGGCCGCCGGTCCGCTACCAGGGCAATTGGATCCCGCACAAGATGCGCCCCGCGACCGACGGGGAGATCTTCTTCGTCGGCGACTCGGCGGGCCATTGCCTGCCGCTGACCGCCGAGGGGATCCGCACCGCCTTCTACTTCGGGATCAAGCTCGGCGACGAGCTGCGGGCGGTCGTCGAGGGCCGCCAGGACCGCGCCGCCGCGCTGCGCAACTACTCCGGGTTCACCGCCGCCCACGAGTGGAAGTTCCGCTGGATGCTCCGCGCCCAGCGGTTGTTGCCGCGGCTGCCGGCGCGGCTGCAGCGCGCCGTGATCCGCTCCTGCGGCCGGAAGCGCTTCGTCGACTGGTCATTCGGGCACTACCTGCGGATCGCGCCGCCCGAGTTCGCCGACCCGGCGCCGGAGCCGCGCCGCGACCGGGAGCCGCTCTCGGCCGTCGCCTGACCGGACGGATGTCCACCGGGGAGGTCTCCGATCGGGAGCTTCGCCTGATGCGGATGCGCTCCCAGCGCCTCCTGCCCGGCTCGGAGCTGAAGTCGGTCGCGGCGGCCGCCTCGAAGGCGCTCGCGATCCAGGCCCAGGACGTCCCGGCCGCCGCCCTCGGCGTGCGGGCGCGGACCGCGGGCCTCACCGCCGAGCGCGCCCGCCGCCAGGCGGCGCGGGATTCGGTCTGCCGCTCGTGGCTGATGCGGAACACGATCTTCCTGTTCGCCTCCAGGGAGCTGGCCTGGATGCGCCCGCTCCTCGCCTCGCGCCCGCTGGCGCTGGCCGAGCGCCGGCTCAGGGACCTCGGCGGGTCGAAGGTCGCCGAGGAGGTTCTCGCCGAGCTCCCCGCCCTCCTCGCTCGGGGTCCGCTCGAACGCTCCGCGCTGCGGGCGATGCTCGCCGAGCGGGGCGCGACCGAAGCGGGGATCTTCTACTGGGTCCCCCACCTCGCGGCGCTGCGCGGGATACTCGTCGCCCGGCCGGCCCTCGACAACCGGCAGCGGTTCGTCGCCGCGCCGCCCGACGAGCCGCTCGACCGGGAGGCCGCGCTCGCCCGCCTCGGCCGGCGCTATCTCGAGTCACACGGACCTGCCACCCCGGAGGATCTCGCTTACTGGGCGAAGATGCCGAAGGGCGAGGCGCGGCTCGCCTTCGAGGCGGCCGGGAAGACGGTGCCCCTCGCGACCGAGCGCGGCGTGATGGTCGCGCCGGCATGGGCGACCACGCCGCCCGGCCTCGATGAGCGCCCGTTCGTGCGGCTGCTCGGCTGGTTCGACCATTACCTGCTCTCGTGGAAACGCCGCGATCTCACCCTGCCGGGCAGCGCCGAGAGCAAGGTCAGCTACTCCAGGGGCGTAATCGCTCCGACCGCCTTCGCCGACGGCCTCGGCTTCGCCACCTGGCGGATCGAGCGCGGCGAGCCGGCGATCGAGGTCGTCGTCCAGCCGTTCGACCGGCTCCCGCGGGGGGCCAGGCCGGGCCTCGAGCGCGAGGTCGCCGAAATCGGCCGCTTCCTCGAGGCCGACGCGTCGCTGCGGATCGCGCGTTAGCGCCTTCCTGCGCGGCTTTCGCAGCTTGAAACCGAGCGCGGACATGTCGTCAGTCCCGCCCAGCCGAGAAGGTAGGGTCGCCCCAATGGAGGAGAGTTTCGACTACGTGATCGTCGGCGCGGGCTCGGCCGGGTGCGCGATCGCGGGCCGGCTCAGCGAGGACCCGGGCGCGACTGTGCTCGTGCTCGAGGCCGGCGGCAAGGACCGCTCGCCGAACATCAAGCTCCCGGCGGCGTTCTCGAAGCAGTTCCGGACCAGGCTCGACTGGGGCCACAGCACCGGCCCCGAGCCCCACCTCGACGACCGCGAGCTCTATGTCCCCCGCGGCAAGGCCCTGGGCGGCTCCGGCTCGATGAACGCGATGATGTGGGTGCGCGGGCGCCCGCTCGACTACGACGGCTGGCGCCAGGCCGGCTGCTGGGGCTGGGGCTACGACGACGTCCTTCCCTACTTCAAGCGGCTGGAGAGCTACGAGGACGGCGGCTCCGAATGGCACGGCTCGGACGGCCCGGTGAACGTCACCAAGCACGTGCCGTCACCGAGGCCGCTCACTCGGCGCTTCATCGAGGCGGCGCAACGCGCCGGAATCCCGGTCAACCCCGACATCAACTCTCCGGAGCAGGACGGCGTCGCGATGACGCCGGTGACGCAGCGAAACGGCCGCCGCTGGAGCACCGCAGACGGCTACCTGCGCCCGGCGATGAAGCGCGCCAACCTCGCCGTGAAGACGGGCGCTCAGGCGCTCGGGATCGAGCTCGTCGACGGTCGCGCGAGCGCGGTCCGCTGGCGAGACTCGCGCGGGCGCGAGCACAGCACGCGGGCGAGCCGCGAGATCGTGCTCTCGGCCGGGGCGATCGGCAGCCCGCAGCTGCTGATGCTGTCTGGGGTCGGACCGTCAGAGCACCTCCGTGAGCTCGGGATCGAGCCGCGCGTGGACAGCCCCGGGGTCGGCGAGAACCTCCAGGACCACCCCTTCTTCCTGCTCTGCTTCGAGTCGACCGTGAACGAGGACCTCGCCGACGCAGAAAAGCCGAAGGCGCTGCTCGAGTTTCTCCTCCGCCGCACCGGCCCGCTCACCTCGAACGTCGGCGAGGCGACTGCCTTCGTCCGCACCCGCCCCGGCCTCCCCGCCGCCGACGTCCAGTTCGCATTCGGGCCCGTCTACTACCACGACCATGGCTTCGACAGCTTCGACGGGCACGCGTTCTCGCTCGCCGCAGCGCTGATCACGCCGCGCAGCCGCGGCCGCCTGCGACTCCGCTCCGCCGACCCGGACGCGAAGCCGCGGCTGCTCGGCAACCACCTCTCCGAGCCCGAGGACGTCGCGTCGCTCGTCGCCGGCTTCAAGCAGCTCGAGGAGATCGCGAACACGGCTCCGCTCGACGAGGTCCGTGGCCGCCGGCTCGTGCCCGACGCCGAGCTTCGCAGCGACGAGGAGATCGAGGCCTTCCTGAGGCGGGAGACCGAGCTCCTCTACCACCCAGCCGGCACCTGCCGGATGGGCGGCGACGAGGGCGCGGTCGTCGACCCCGAGCTCCGCGTCCGGGGCGTCGAGGGCCTGCGAGTCGCCGACGCCGCGGTGATGCCGGTGATCACGGGAGGCAACACCCACGCGCCGACGGTGATGATCGGGGAGAAGGCCGCGGACCTGATCCGGGGCGGTGGCGCGGGCTGAGACCGTCGCGGAGCTTCAGCGCACGATCAGGACGGTGCCCGCGAGCAGCAGCACCATCCCAAGCACCCGCTCAGGCGTGATCGGTACCTCCTCGAGCCCGAGGATGCCGAGCCGGTCGATGATCACCGACAGCGTCAGCTGCCCGGTGATCGTCGCGGCTGCGATGCCGCCGGCGCCGATCTGGTCGACGAGCATCAGCGCCGAGAACACGTACGCCGCGCCGAACAGACCACCGAGCAGGTAGTACCAGGAGACCTCTCCGACCGAGGTGAGACCGCTTGCCTTGCCACTGATCACGACGATCGTTCCGAGCAGCAGCGTCCCGATCGCGAAGCTGAAGAACGCAGCGGCGAGGCCGCCGGTCGCCTTCCCGAGCCCCGCGTTGATCGGCGCCTGCAGCGCGATCAAGCCTCCCACCGCGCCCATCACCAGAACTGCCCAGCCCTTGTCCATCGGCCCGGATGCTGTCACGGCTGGGGCGAGCGTGACGGCCCCGTTTCGTTACGGACCATCAGCTATCGCTGTACACGACGTCAGGCGCTGACCGCGCGCTTGTAGCGCCGCACCGCGAGCCACGCGAACGCGGCGCTGAGCCCGACCGACCACAGCACCGCGCCCCAGATGCTGTTCCCGGCCGGATCGCCGATCCAGAGCGCCCGCATCGCGTCGACCGCGACCGTGAACGGGTTCACCTCGGCGAACTGGCGCAGCCCGTCGGGAAGGGTGTCGATCGGGACGAAGGCGGAGGAGATGAACGTGAGCGGGAAGATCACCATGAAGCCGATCGCCTGTGCCGCCTCGGCCGACGAGGCGACGAGGGCGAAGTAGGCGAAGATCCAGGAGAACGCGTAGCCGAACAGCAGCATCAGCCCGACGCCGGCGACGATCTCGAGCGGGCTGGCGTCGAAGCTGAAGCCGACGATCAGGCCGACGGCGACCATCACCGCCAGCGACAGCATGTTGGTCGCGACGTCCGCGAGCGTGCGGCCGGCGAGCACGGCACCGCGCGACATCGGCAGTGCCCGGAACCGGTCGATCAGGCCCTTCTTGAGGTCGTCGGCGAGGCCGATCGCGGTCACGAACCCGCCGAAGAACATCGTCTGGGCGATCAGGCCCGGGATCAGGAAGTCGACGTAGTCGTGCCCGGGCGTCTCGATCGCGCCACCGAACACGTACGTGAACAGGAGCACGAACATCACCGGCTGCAACGTGAACGAGATCAGCAGGTCGGGGGCCCGCGGGATCCGCTTCAGGTTGCGAACGGCGAGCACCCACGTGTCCGCGATCGCGTACTGGGCCGCCGTCACGCCGCCCGCTCCTCCTCCGCGCGCTCTTCCTCCGGCTCCGCCGCGTGCCCCGTGAGGACGAGGAAGACATCGTCGAGGGTCGGCCGCCGCGTCGCGATGTCCTCGATCGCCACCCCGGCACCGTCCAGGCGGCGGACCGTCTCGGCGATCGCGCCATCGCGGCCGCCGATCTGCATCCGGACCACGCCGTCGTCGGCGACGGGGTGCTCCTGGCACATCTCCGCGAGCGCCGCAATCGCCGCAGTCGCCTGGTCCGGCCGCTCGAGCCTCACCTCGAGCCCCTCGCCGCCGACGCGGTCCTTGAGCTCGTCCGAGGTCCCCTCGGCGATCAACCGGCCGTGGTCGATCACCGCGATCCGGTCGGCGAGGCGGTCCGCCTCGTCGAGGTACTGGGTCGTGAGCAGCACCGTCGTCCCGGCGGCCACCCGTTCCTCGATCGTCTTCCAGAGTGCCAGCCGGCTGACCGGGTCGAGCCCGGTCGTCGGCTCATCGAGGAAGACGACGGGCGGCTGCGCCACCAGCGCCGCCGCCAGGTCGAGGCGTCGGCGCATCCCGCCCGAGTAGGTCCGCGTCAGCCGGTCGGCGGCGTCGGTGAGGTCGAAGGTCTCGAGCAGCTGCGCGGCGCGCTGCCGAGCCACCTGCTTGCCGAGGTGGTAGAGCCGGCCGACCATCTCGAGGTTCTCCCGACCGGTCAGGTTCTCGTCGACGGCTGCGTACTGGCCCGCGAGCCCGATCTGCGAGCGCAGCTGCGCGGCGTCCTCGACGACGTCGAGGCCCATGACCCGGGCGCTGCCGGCATCGGGGCGCAGCAGCGTGGTCAGGATGCGGACGGCGGTCGTCTTCCCGGCGCCGTTCGGGCCGAGCAGCCCGAGCACCGTGCCCGGGGCGACGCTGAGGTCGATCCCGCACAGGGCCTCCACCTTGCCGAAGGACTTCCTCAGCCCCTCGGCCTCGATCGCGGCTTGGTCGGCCATCGGCTTCAAGCTAGCTCCTGAGACCGACCGGGGCGGTGGAATTCATCGGTGCGCCGGCTCCGCGCGCGACCCGGCCGGCCAGGGACGCGAGGTGCTCGGCGAGCTCGGGCGGCTCGCGGACCTCGAACTCGACCCCGAGCATCGCGACGCGGAGCGCGAGCCAGTCGAGATCGTCGTCGCCGGTCCGGAACTCGCAGCTTCGCTCGTCGATTTCCTCCAGCCTGCCCCACCCGGCCGAGAAATGACCGCGCACCTCCGCGGCGGGCGCCTTTAGGACGACCCGAGCCTCGTAGCGGGTCGGCATCGCCGAGATGCTCTGGGTCACGTAGGCGGCGGCGTCCTTGGTCGGCAGCTCGCGCTCGGTGGCGCGCACCCCGGTCGTGGCCGGCCTCGCGATCCGGTCGACCCGGAAGCTGCGCCAGTCCTCGCGGCCGCGGTCCCACGCCACCAGGTACCAGCGGCGCCCGGTGCTGACCAGGGTGTGCGGGTCGACCTCGCGGCGGGTCTCGTTCCCCTCCCGGTCGCGGTAGGCGAACCGCAGCCGCTCGGACTCCCGGCAGGCGGAGCCGACCGCCGTCAGGCACTGGGGATCGACCGTCGGGCCCTTGATGGCGAACGTGGTCTCCGCCGCCTGCAGGGCGCGCAGCCGCGGCCGCAGCCGCGACGGCAGCACCTGCTCGAGCTTGACGAGCGCCCGCAGGGATGCCTCCTCGATCCCGCTCACCGAGGCGCCCGCGGCGGTGCGGAGCCCGACCGCGATCGCGATCGCCTCGTCGTCGTCCAGGAGCAGTGGCGGCATCGCGGTGCCCGCCTCCAACCGGTAGCCGCCCGCCGGGCCCGCCAGCGACTCGATCGGATAGCCGAGCTGGCGCAGCCGCTCGACGTCGCGGCGGACCGTGCGGCGCGAGACCTCGAGCCGCTCGGCGAGCTCGCCCCCGGCCCAGTCCCGGCGGGCCTGGAGGAGAGAGAGGAGAGTGAGGAGGCGGCTGGAGGTCTCGTTCATCGCCTCCGCATATTGCCCGATATCTAGGCCAGATCCTGACCTAATCGGGACCTAGCCTGCCGCGAAGGCCAACCACCGAGAGGAGCGCCGATGAGCGAGACGGGAACGAACGAGATGGAGCTGAACGTACGCGATGGGTACATCGAAGGCGTCACGTGCTGGGTCGACGTCGAACTGCCCGATCCGGAGGCCGGGAGCGAGTTCTACGGCAGTCTGTTCGGGTGGGAATTCGAGGACCGGATGCTGCCGGATGCGCCGGGCAACTACTTCGCCGCCCGACTGCGGGGCCTCGACGTCGGCGCGGTCGGGTCGCGCCCCCCCGAGGCGGACTGGCCGCCCGCCTGGAACACCTACGTCTGGATGGAGAGTGCCCAGAAAGCGGCGGACGCGGTCAAGGCGAACGGCGGCGCGGTGCTGATGGAGCCGTTCGACATCCCCGGCGCCGGGCGGATGGCCGTGCTGGCGGACCCACAGGGGGCGGCGTTCCGCGTCTGGGAGCCCCATGGCCACAACGGTGCCCAGCTCGTGAACGCCCCCGACACGTGGAACTTCAGCGGGCTGACGACGACTGACCCGGAGGCCGCGATCGCGTTCTACCGTGCGGTGTTCGGCTGGGAGGCCTCCCCCGAGGAGGACGGCTTCCGGTTCTTCGCCGTGCCCGGCTACGGGGACTTCCTCGAGCGCTCCGACCCCGCGCTGCGGAAGCGCCTCGATGAGGACGACGCGCCGACCGGATTCGCCGACGCCACGGCCTGGCTGGCGTCGATGGAGGGACAGCCCCAAGGCACCCCGCCGAATTGGGGCGTCACCTTCGCGGTCGACGACGCCGACGCCAAGGCCGCCCGCGCCGCCGAGCTCGGCGGCAAGGTCCTGGTCGAGCCGTTCGACGCGCCGCCGGTGAGGATGGCCGTGCTCAGCGACCCCCAGGGCGCCGTCTTCTCGGTCAGTAAGTACACCCCGCCCGGCGGCTGAGGCCAAGTAAGGCGGCGGGGCCGGCATCAGGCCCGGAAGTAAGGCCCATCAGTAGGCATCCGCCCGATGTGCGGCCCCCCGCCTTACCCGTACCTTCGCTTCATCGACCAAGGAGAGGGGAAATGGACCACTTCAACATCGCATACGCAGCAGATCAGGCCCGGCAGCAGGAGATGCTGAGGGCGGCCGAGGCCCATCGCGTCGCACTCGCGGCGAGGCCGCGCCTGTCCCTCCGCCTCCGCGGCCGCCTGGCCGCCCTGCACGGACGCCCCGCGCGCCGACAGGCGCCGGCGAGCCCCGCGCCCCAGCAGGCCTCGGCTGGTGACGCCGCGGCCGACTGCGCCTGAGCGCCCTCCCGCATACCGCCGGGAGGGCGTCCGGCGGCGATAATCAGGGGGTGCCGCTACGGGTCACCAGTCCCGACCTGATCGGGCGCGAGGAGGAGCTGGCCGCGCTCGCGACCGCCTTCGACCGCGCCGCGGAGGAGGAGGCCTCGTTCGTCTACGTCGCCGGCGAGGCGGGCGTCGGCAAGAGCCGCCTGATCGCCGAGTTCACGGACCGGACCGATTGGGAGGTCCGCGTGCTGCGCGGCGACTGCGTCGCGCTCGCGGAGGGCGAGCTGCCGTTCGCGCCCCTCGCGGCCGCGCTTCGCCCCCTCGCGCGGGAGCTCGACCCCGGGGAGCTGGAGCAGATCCCGGGCTACGAGGAGCTCGGGCGCCTCCTGCCGGAGCTCGGCGGCGCCGAGGGCGCGCGACTGGGCGCGGCTTCGATCCTCGACGAGCCGCTGGCCCAGTCCCGCCTCTTCGAAGTGATGCTCGGCCTGCTCGCGACCCTCGGGCGCGAGGCCCCGGTGGTGCTCGTGATCGAGGACCTGCATTGGGCCGACCGGTCGACTCGCGACTTCCTCTCCTTCCTGAGCCGGAACGCCGGCCAGCTCCGGCTGCTGACGATCTGCACCTACCGGAGCGACGAGCTCCACCGCCGCCACCCGCTGCGCCCCTTCCTCGCCGAGGAAGAGCGCCGGGACCGTGTCGAGCGGATCGAGCTCGATCCGCTCAGCCGCGACGAGCTGGAGCTGATGGTCGGCGCGATTCTCGACGAGCCCCCGGGACCGAGCCTCGTCGACGAGCTGTTCGAGCGCACCGACGGCAACGCCTTCTTCGCCGAGGAGCTGCTCGGGGCATCGGCGACCGGGCAGGCGATCCCGGCGACGCTGCGAGACGCGCTGATGGTCCGCGTCGAGGTCCTCTCCGGCCCCTCGCGGGAGCTGCTCCGGCTCGCCGCCGCCGCCGGGCGCAGGGTCAGCGCCAGCCTCCTCGCGGAGCTGACCGAGCTGGACGGCAGCGCGTTCGACGATGCGCTTCGCGAGGCGGTCACCGAGCACGTGCTGATCCAGGACGGGGAGGCGTTCACCTTCCGCCATGCCCTCGTCCGCGAAGCGGTCTACACCGACCTGCTCCCGGGCGAGCGCACGAAGCTCCACGCCGCACTCGCAGACGCGCTGACGGCCGACCCGGGACTGGCGGACGCGACCGGGAGCGCCGCGGCCGCCGAGATCGCCTTCCATTGGTGGGAGGCACGCCGCCTGCCCGAGGCCCTCAGCACCGCGGTCGCCGCCGGTTGCGCCGCCGAGCGCGTCTACGCCTTCGCCGAAGCCGAGCGGCACCTCGAGAACGCGCTGGAGATCTGGGAGCAGGTCGACGACGCCGAGGAGCGCGCCGGGATGTCCCGCGTGGAGCTGCTCGCGCGTGCGGCCGAGAACTCGAACCTGAGCTACAACGGCGCCCGCGCCGCTGCGCTGGCGGCCCAGGGGCTGGAGCTGTTGGATACCGAGGCCGAACCGGTCCGGGCCGCTCTGCTGCACGAGCGTCTCGGCCGGTACCTGTGGGTCTCGGGCCGGGCCGACGAGGCGCTGACGAGCTACCACACCGCAGTCGACCTGATGCCGGCCGAGCCGCCCAGCGCTGAGCTGGCACGGGTGCTCTCGGCCCATGGTCAGATCCTGATGCTGCGCGGCCGGATCCAGGAGTCGCGCGAGCGCTGCGAGCAGGCCGTCGAGGTGGCGCGCAGCGTCGGCGCTCGCGCCGAGGAGGGACACGCCCTGAACAGCCTCGGGGTTGACATCTCCACCCTCGGGGACCGGAAACGCGGGATCGAGATGATCAGCGAGGCGAAGGCGATCGCCGAGGAGATCGAGTGGATCGACGAGATCGGTCGCTGCTACGTCAACCTCAGCGAGGAGGTCGAATGGGACGGCCGCATCCTCGAATCGATCGATCTCGCCGTCGAGGGCGCGGAGAAGATGCGCCGGCTCGGCGCCCGCGCCTACGTCGGATACCTGACCGATGAGGCGGCGTCCCGCCTGTCCCGCGCGGGACGGCTCGCCGAGGCCGATGCGCTGGTCCAGGCCGCTCTGCGGGAGTGGGACCCGGACGGCCTGGGCGCCGTCACGCTGGGCGACGCCATGGCCGACGTCGCGCTGGCGCGCGGCGACCTCGAGGCGGCCGCCGACGCGGTCGCCGGCTCGCGCAAGGCGCTCGCGACCACCCGCGACTCGATGTTCTTTGGCCCGACTGCCGGGTTCGAGATCGAGCTCACCCTGCTTCGCGACGGGCCCGAGGCCGCAGCCGCCGCCTTCGAGGCGATCCTCGACGAGTTCGCCGAGCACGAATATCCCTTCTCGCTGGCCCGCCTCTACTCGCGCGGCACCCGTGCCTACGCCGACCACGCGGAGCAGGCGCGCGCGCGTGACGACTCCGGCGCGGCCGCCGAGGCGGAGCGCGGCGCCGCAAGAGCGGTCGAGCGCTTCGAGGCCCTGATCGCGCCGGAGCGCTATCCGGAGGGATCGCCCGTGGAGATGGTGCTCGCTTATGGGTTGGTGATCCGCGCCGAGCACTCGCGCGCGCGTGGGGCGTCCGACCCCGACGAGTGGGCCGCCGCCGGGGAGCGCTGGCGGGCACTCGAGATGTCGCTCGAGCGCGGTTACGCAGAGCTGCGCGCCGCCGAGGCGCTCGTGACCTCTGACGGCGACCGCGAGCGGGCTGCGGAGCTGCTCGGGAGCGCGGCCGCCACGGCGCGCGCCGCCGGTGCGACGACGCTGCTCTCCCAGGTCGAGTCGCTGGCGCGACGCGCGCGCCTCGACCTACCCGCCGAGGCCGCCCCGTCCCCCGACGCCCCGTCCTCCGACGCCGCGTCCCCAGCCGCCCCGGCCGCCGGCGAAGAGCCGGCCGTGGATCGGCTCGGCCTCACCGACCGCGAGCTCCAGGTCCTCGCGCTGATCGCCGAGGGCCGTACCAATCGCGAGATCGGCGAGGCGCTCTTCATCTCCCCGAAGACGGCGAGCGTCCACGTCTCCCGGATCCTCAGCAAGCTCGGCGTGCGCGGGCGGGTCGAGGCGGCAACGATCGCCCATCGCCTCGGGGTCGCGAACGATCAGAGCGGCGCGCCGACACGGTGAGCTGCCTCCGCCACACTGGGAGCCCGCTCGATCTCAACCGCGTGATCCTCGGCGGTCAGGTGATCGCCTTGGCGGCGCTGCCGGTGCTCCGCTCGATCCGGCGCCGGCGCGGGTAGGACCTGACCGCCCCGATCCGCTGATCAGCGCTCGGTGACTACGCGATAGGTCAGGTGGGTGACGCCGGGCGCGTCGACCGCGCCCGTCAGCTCGAGTCCGGGCCGGGTCGACCCGAGGTTCTCGAACAAGCGCACCCCGCCGCCCAGGAAGAGCGGGGCGACGTGGATCAACAGGTCGTCGACCCGGCCCGCGGCAAGCGCCTGCTGCGCGACCGCGGCCCCGCCGGAGATCATCACGTCCTTGTCTCGCGCCGCCTCGGCCGCTTGATCGAGCGCCGACTCGACGCCATCGGTGACGAACGTGAAGGTCGTATCGCCCAGCGTCAGCGGCTCGCGCCCGTGGTGGGTGACGACGAAGACGGGCTTGTGGAAGGGCGGCTCGTCGCCCCACCAGCCGTTCGCCTTGGCGTCGTCGGCCCACGGCCCCTCGCCCCCGCTGAACATCCGCCGGCCCATCAGGTGCGCCCCGGTCCGCTCGAGCGCGGCGTTCAGGACGGGGGTGGAGGCGTTCTGCTCGCCGCCTTCATGGCCGTGCTCCTTGCGCCAGGCCTCGAGCGAGATCACCCACTCGTGGAGCGCCTCGCCACCGACGCCGAGCGGGTCGTCGAGGTCGGCGTTCGGCCCGGCGACGTAGCCGTCCAGGGACATCGAGATCTCACAGAAGGTCTGCTGCGCCATCATCGTGCTCCTCTGCTGTTCGGGGTCGGCCAGGGATTCTCTCGGTTCCTCGAATGAGACCGCTACTCCGAGCTCAACTCATCGCTCGCCACCGCGAGCTCCTCGACACGCTGCTCCAACACGGGCAGCTGCACGTGTGCCATCAGGCCATACGCGGGAGGCGGGTCGAGCGGATCGATGTAGTCCGCGATCCAGAACCCGAACTCGCCGTGCAGGAGCTGGGCGCAACTCAGGCTCGAGAGCGGCTTGAATGACGACTCGAGGAGCTCGGCCGCGGCGGCGTCGAGGCGTCCGAGGACGGGCTGCAGCCGGACAGCGTCCCACTCGCTCCAGCCTCCCTCTCCCTCGCCGAAGGAGGTGCCGTCGCAATGGGCCACAAACCCGCATGCTGCGAGCTCCCGGGCGCGATCCGCCTCGGCGCGGCATGCCTCGCGCGAGCCCCTGAACGCGCCGAGGTCCTCATAGAGGTCCGGCCGGAGACGGGCCGCGAACCGCTTCACCAGCCTCGAGGACTTGTAGCCGCGCCGGTGTTGCTCGAGGCGCTCCTCGGGCCTGCGGGCGCTCGAGCCCACGTACACCCATGGGATCCGCGGGTCCCGCCGCCGCCCGGCGGCGCGGTCCAGCTCGATCACGTAGACCCGGGACCAGGACATCGCCATTTGCTTCTACGGCCGAGCCCCATCACCCCCCGTCCCCCCGAGCCGCATCACCCCCCGTCCCCCAGATCGATTCGAGCGCGTCGACGACCCTGGCGGCGTGGGCGCCGTCCGGGTCGCGGTCGGGATTGAAGTCCGCGACCGAGACTCCGAGCAGGTTCGGCGCGGCGACGAGGTGCCGGCCGATCGCGACGAGCTCGTCCCAGTCGAGCCCTCGCGCTTGCGGATAGCTGACCGCGGGCAAGGCGGATTCGTCGAGCGCATCGAGGTCGAGGTGCAACCACGCGGAGCGCGCCGCGAGGCGAGCGGCGGCCTCGACCCCGACCGCCGCGGCGCCCCGCTCGCGCACCTCGGGCGCGGTGACGGCATGGATCGCGGGGTCGAGCCGGGCGTTCTCGGCGGCGACGTCGGGATGAAGCTCGCTCGGGCGGTGCCCGATCAGGACGACCCCGGCCGGCTCGAGTAGCGGCCCTTCCTCGTCGAGCAGCCCGGGCGGCCCGTGGCCCGTCAGGATCGCGAGGTCCATGTCGGCCGCCTCACCGGTCGGCGAGCTATGCCCGTCGAAGAAGTCGGCGTGCCCGTCGATGAACCAGAGCCCGGCGTCGCGCGGCAACGCCCGGAAGACGCCGAGCAGCAGGGTGCAGTCGCCTCCCAGAACGAGAGGCCGGTCGCCAGCTGAGATCACCTCGGCGACGACGGAGGCGATCGCCGTCGAGCCGCGGCGCACGTCGGCGGCGCCGATCACCCCCGTCCCGGGGTCGCGTTCCGTGTCACGGATATGAGCGGCGGTCCCCCCGGCGTCCCTGGCGCCGAGGCGCTCGACCAGCCCCGCGGCACGGAGCGCCTCGGCCGCATGCTCCTCGCCCCGTCCCGCTCCGGAGGAGTCCACCGGGGCGTCGACGACCGCCAGGCGAGTCACGTCGGCTACTTGGCGGCGAGCCAGTCGCGGCCGACGCCGACGTCGACCGCGAGCGGCGGGTCGAGCTCGAAGGCGCCGCACATCGCGGCCTCGACGAGCTCGGCCGCCGCCTCCATCTCGGCCGCGGGGCCGTCGTACAGGAGCTCGTCGTGGATCTGGAGGACGAGGCGGGTGACCAGCTCGGACTCCTTCAACGCGTTGTGGGCGCGCACCATCGCGATCTTGATGATGTCGGCCGAGGTGCCCTGGATCGGCATGTTGACCGCGAGCCGCTCGCCCTGGCTTCGCACCTGGGGGCGCCCCGAGCGCAGCTCGGGAATCGGCCTGCGGCGGCCGAGCAGCGTCGACACGTGCCCGTCCTCCTTGGCGCTCGCGATCGTCTGCTCGATGTACTCGCGGACCTTGGGGAACCGCTCGAAGTAGCGCTCGATGTAGGCGGCCGCCTCCTCCTGCTCGATGTTGAGCCGGTCGGCGAGCCCGTAGGCCGACAGCCCGTAGGCGATCCCGTAGTTGACCATCTTGGCCTTCGAGCGATCCCCGGGGCTGACCTTGTTGGGGTCGGCGCCGAGCACCTCCGCCGCGGTCGCGGTGTGGATGTCCTCACCGCGGGCGAAGATCTCGCGGAGCGCCTCCTCGCCGGCGATGTGGGCCAGGATCCGGAGCTCGATCTGGTTGTAGTCCGCCGAGAGCAGGCGGTGGCCGCGCGGGGCGACGAAGCAGGAGCGGATCGGGCGGCCCTCGTCCGAGCGGATCGGGATGTTCTGCAGGTTCGGGTTGGTCGACGAGAGACGGCCGGTCGCCGTCGCGGTCTGGTTGAAGGTCGTGTGGATCCGCCCCGTCTCCGGGTCGATCAGCTCCGGGAGCGCGTCGAGATAGGTGCTCTTCAGCTTGGTCAGCTCGCGCCAGACCTCGATCCTCGGGATGATCTCGTGCTCGTCGCGGATCTGGCTGAGCACCCGGGCGTCGGTCGAAAAGCCCGTCTTCCCGCGGCGCTTCTTGGTCAGGCCCAGCTCGTCGAACAGCACCTCGGCGAGCTGCTGCGGGGAGCCGATCGTGAACTCGTGGCCGGCGAACTCGAAGATCTCGGCCTGGAGCTCCTCGATCCGCTGCTCGAAGCCCTCGCCGATATCCGCGAGGCGCTTGGCGTCGAGCATCACGCCGACCCGCTCCATCTCCGCGAGCACCTCGACCAGCGGCATCTCGACCTCGTCCATCAGTCGTTCGAGGCCCTGCTCCTTCATCGAGGCGCGCTGGCGCTGCGCGAGCTCCCAGACGAGCCGGGCCTCGGCGGCGGGATCGGGCGGCGGCTCCTCGCCGAGCTCCAGCTGGCCGTCGGCCTCGGCGCCATCGGCGCCGTCGGCTTCGGCACGGTCGGCGCCGTCGGCTTCGGCGCCGTCGATCGGCTTCGAGGAGGCGGCGAGGCCGCGCTGGGCGGCGATGTCGACGAGGTCGTAGCTGCGCCGCGCCGGATCGAGCAGGTAGGCGCCCACCATCGTGTCGTGGCGGAGGCTGAGTACGCCCTCCCCGAGGCTCGCGAGCAGGCCGTGGCTGGCGCCGCCGCCGATGCTCTTGATGTCGTGGCCGATCAGCGGCCGTCCGCGCAGGTCGCCGGCGAGCTCCGTCTCGTCATCGACCTCGCCGACGACGACCCGCTTCGAGTCGGCCGCGGCCCAGGCGCTGCCGGCCATCGCCAGCGCCACCTCCCCGTCGGCGAGATCCGAGATCGAGCCCCGCTCGGCGCTCACCTCGAGCTCCTCCTCGGCACCTGATTCGGGGACGTAGTCGCCCCCGAGCTCCTCCTCGAGGCGCTGGATGATCACGCGCAGCTCGAACTCCCGCGCCACCTCGCGCAGCCGGCTGCGGTCCATCCGCTTCGACATCAGCTCGTCGAGGTCGAGCTCGAAGTCGACGTCGGTCACCGCGGTCGCGAGCTGCTTCGAGATCATGGCGTCCTCGGCGTGGTTGGTGAGGTTCTCCTTCCGCTTCGCGCCGGAGATCTTGTCGACGTTCGCGAGCACCTCCTCGAGTGAGCCGAACTCCTGAAGCAGCTGCGCGGCGGTCTTGTCACCGATCCCGGGAACGCCCGGGATGTTGTCCGAGGTGTCGCCCTTCAGGCCGATCAGGTCCGTGACCAGCTCGGGCGGGACCCCATAGCGCTCGATTACGCCGTCGCGGTCGTAGACCTTCGTGTCGGTGACGCCGCGCGAGGTCGTCATCACCCGCACCCCGTCCTCGACCAGCTGGTAGACGTCGCGATCGCCCGACACCACCATCACCTCGATCCCCTGCTCGCGCGCCCGCTTCGTCATCGAGGCGATCACGTCGTCGGCCTCGTATCCCTCGACCCTGACGTTCGTGAACCCGAACGCTTCGGCGAGCGGCATCAGGTGCGGCCACTGCTCCTTGAGCAGGTCCGGGCGCGACTTGCGCTCCGCCTTGTAGGGCTCGTAGGTCAGCTCCCGCCCCGACCAGCCCGCGTCCCACGTGACCACCACGCCACGCGGCTTGTGGTCGATCAGCATCTTCGCGAACATCGAAGCGAGCCCGTAGATCGCATTCGTGGGCCGCCCGTCGTGGGTCGCGATCGACTCGGGCAGCGCGAAGAACGCCCGATAGGCGAGCGAGTTCCCGTCGATCAGAAACAGCTCGCCGGCCTTCTCCTTCGCCGCCTTCCTCCCCTCCGCGGGGGCCTTCTTGGACGTCATCGCAGGCACCTGTCCATCATAGGTCGGGCTCCAGCCACCGCCGTTGGAGCTTCCCTCGCGCTTACAGCGAGTAGTGCGCCGCCCTCGACCGACGTGGGCGCATTCCTCGCGCATTACAGCGAGTACCGCGCCAGACCTCAGGCGCCGCGGCGGATCACGGCGCGTAGCGAGGCGACCACGGCCGCGGGACTCTCACGTACCTGCCTGTAGGTGACGCGCAGAACCCGATATCCGAGCCCTTGCAGCGTGGCGTCTCTGGCTCGGTCGGCCTCGAACGCGGCTCGGCTCCGGTGGTACTCGAAGCCGTCGGTCTCGACGATCATGCGCCGATCGCGCCACAGGAAGTCGACCTCGTAGGGTCCGACGCGAACGTTCACCTCGGGGCGGGGCAGTCGACGGCGGCGACAGAGCTTCAGGAAGAGCCGTTCAAGCTCGCTTCGGGTGAGATCAGGCTCGGGGCCGAGGGCGTCTGTCCCGACCAACCGGAGGTCGAGCGCGCGGCGGTAGGCGCGCTGGACCACGTCTTCCGGCGCAGTGCGCTTGAGGTCGCCCAGCGTGCGTGCGGCGGCCGTAACGGGGACGTTGGAGCGGCGGGTCGTGACAGCTGCAAGTAGGGAGCGTGGGCGGTGGAGGATGACTCCGGGACGCCGGGCGCGTCCCGCGCGCCGGGGAATGGAGACGTGAACCGCGCCGGAGCCCGCCGGCAGGAGACCCCACACAGCGGCGGCGCTGAGATGACTGACGACCGCGCCGGACCCGCACGACAACGCAGCAGCGAGGCAGCGTCCCTCGAAGGTCAGCATGGGCTGTCCCACCGCGTAGACGCCCCGGTGCACCCGGTGCAATCGGCCCGCGAGAGCGCGGCGGCGAATCGCGGCGTCGTCCAGCCCGGCCTCCCGCAGCTGAAGGGTCGATACCACGCCGTGCTGGCGAGCCGCGACTTTCGCGATCCGAACCTCGGCTGGGGCGGGTTTCTGTCGCATATCGACAGTAAGTCGCCCGATCGGGCGGTTCGCCCCTGCCGATCGGGCGGTTCGCCCCGCCAGGGCCCGCTGCGGTTCGCCCCGCCAGGGCCCGCTGCCCTGCTTGCAGGTCTTTCGCGCAACCGGGCGCCATCCGGCCCCCCGTATGCTCTGCGGCCCATGGCCGCCAGCGCCCAGTACAGCGTCACCGTGCGCGTCGAGCTCGACGCGCGCCAGGAGCCGCTCGGGAAGCTCACCGCGCAGATCGCCGAGGCGGGCGGGGCACTCCAGTCGGTCGACCTGATCCCGGGCGCGGGCAGCGAAGGCAAGCGGGTGCGCGAGTTCACGATCGACGCGAACAGCTCCGACCACTGGGAGCAGATCCTGCGCTCGATCGGGTCGACCCGCGGCGCGAAGGTCCTCAGCTATACGGACCGGACGTTCGAGATGCACCGCAAGGGCAAGATCGAGCAGCAGAACAAGTATCCGCTGAAGACGCGTGATGACCTCTCGATGGCCTACACGCCCGGCGTCGCACGCGTCTGCGAGTACATCGCCGCCGACCGCTCGAAGGCGTTCGACTACACGATCAAGGCGAACACCGTCGCCGTCGTCTCGGACGGGTCCGCGGTGCTCGGGCTCGGCGACATCGGCCCCGAGGCGGCGATGCCGGTGATGGAGGGGAAGGCGATGCTGTTCAAGGAGTTCGCGGACGTCGATGCGTTCCCGATCTGCCTCTCGACGAACGACACCGAGGAGATCATCCAGGCGGTCAGGCTGATCGCGCCGACGTTCGGGGGGATCAACCTCGAGGACATCTCGGCGCCGCGCTGCTTCGAGATCGAGGAGCGGCTCAAGGTCGAGCTCGACATCCCCGTCTTCCATGACGACCAGCACGGGACCGCCGTCGTCGTGATGGCCGCCCTGTTCAACTCGCTGAAGATCATCGGCAAGGCGATCGAGAGCCTGCGGGTGCTCGTGCTGGGCACCGGCGCCGCCGGCGTCGCCTGCACGAAGATGATGCAGGCGTCGGGGATCACCGAGATCATCGGCTGCGACCGGCAGGGCGCGATCTCGGTCGACCGCCCCGACTACGTCAACAACGAGATGTCGGCAATCAAGCGGTGGTTCGCCGAGCACACGAACGCCGAGCGCGTCGCCGGCGGCCCCAACGAGGTGATCGAGGGCTGCGACCTGTTCATCGGCGTCTCCGGCCCCGGCCTGATCGACCCGAAGTCCCTGGAGAAGATGGACAGGGACCCGATGGTGTTCGCGATGGCGAACCCGACGCCCGAGGTGATGCCCGAGGAGGCCGATTCGTTCGTGCGGATCATGGCCACCGGCCGCTCGGACTACCCGAACCAGATCAACAACGTGCTCTGCTTCCCCGGCATCTTCCGGGGCGCCCTCGACGTCGGCGCCCCCCGGATCACCGAGGCGATGAAGCTCGCCGCCGCGAAGGGGATCGCCGACGTCGTCTCCGATGACGATCTCTCCGAGGACTATGTGATCCCGTCGGTCTTCAACCGCGACGTCGCGCCCGCGGTCGCGGCCGCCGTCGTCGAGGAGGCGAAGAGCGAGGGTCTCGCCCGCGTCTCCGAGGAGACCGGGACGTTCGAGGCCATAGAGCCTTCGCCCGAGACGATCCGGGCGTAAGCGAGCCCCACAGGCGAATGTGAACTCGACCGGGGGGCTACGGGCAGCGGTCGATCCGCGCCCGCGCCGGATCGACGTTCCGGCCGCCGCGCGCATCGGCATTCGGGCGGCAACGGCGCCGGGCGGGGCGGCGTCCCTTGGTCTTGCCGCCCCGGGCGACCTCGGCGCGCGGGCGGGCGCTTGGCCGGCTATTTCCAGCTCGATGAGGGGCGCGACTCAGCGAGACCGCGTCGAGCAGGCGAGGCATCGGGTCCACGGGGGTGCCGAACCGGCGCGCCTCGAAGTGCAGGTGCGGCCCCGTCGAGTAGCCGGTCGAGCCGACGTAGCCGAGCAGGCTGCCGCCCGCGACCGCGGTTCCCGGAACCGCCGCGACCCGCGAGAGGTGCGCGTACCAGGTCTCGTAGCCGAGCCGGTGCCGGACGACGACCAGGTAGCCGTAGCCCGCGTTGTTCCAGGCCGCGAAGGCGACCGTGCCGCGCCCCGCCGCGCCCACTGCCGCGCCCTTCGAAGCGGGGAAGTCGAGCCCGTTGTGCCAGCGCTCGCCGGTCCACCCGAACCCATCGCCGATCGGCGCGTTCAGCGGGCGCAGGAAGCGGACCGGGTCGCTGGGCGAGGCTGTCGTCAGCGTGCCGCCGCGGAGCGCACCGATCGTGGCGGCGCCGGCGACGCCGTCGACGGAGAGACTCGCCGCGCCCTGGAACGAGCGAACGGCCGCTTGGGTCCCGGGGCCGAAACCGCCGTCCAGACCGCCCTGGCCGAAGCCGCGACTCGAGAGCAGGAACTGGAGGGCGGCGACGTCCCAGCCGCGATGGCCGTTCCGCATCGGGCGGCTCCCGAACGAGGGCTTGCCGCGTTTGCCGAGCGCAGCGCGCGTCTGCGGGCCGGCGACGCCGTCCACCGCGAGTCCGTTCCGGGCCTGGAAGGTACGGACGGCGCTCTGCGTCCAGGGGCCCGAGATGCCGTCGACACGGTGGGGATAGAGCCCTTCGGCGCTCATCGCCACCTGGAGCGCGGCAATCTCGGCGCTGGCGCCGTGAGCGGGCGCCGCCGCGACCGCAGCAACCGTCAACGTGGCCGCGCCGACCAGGACGCGACGCCATATGCCCCCTGAAGGCACGAGCCCAGGGTTGCGCGATCGGACCCCTGATTCGGGAACAAACTTGCAGCTGCGCGGGGCTCGTCTAGGATCACCCAGCCCGTGAGAGTCCTGGTCACCGGCGCGACAGGCACGATCGGCTCGGCCGTCTGCGACGCGCTGCTGGCACGAGGTGACGAGGTCGTCGGCCTGACCCGGGATCCCGACAAGGCGCGGTCGAGCAACCCGACCGTCACCTGGTATGCGTGGCAGCCGAGCACCGAACGCCCCCCGCCCGAGGCGTTCACTGACGTCGACGCCGTCGTCAACGTGGTCGGCGAGGAGATCAATCAGCGCCTCACCGACCCGGCGAAGCAGCGCATCCGGGCCAGCCGCGTGACCGCTTCGCGCAACCTGCTGCAGGGGATCGCGGCGCTCGAGAAGCGGCCGAAGACCTTCATCGGCCAGTCGGCGATCGGCTACTACGGCGAGCGCGGCGACAGGATCCTCGACGAGGAGAGCGAACCCGGCGAGGGCTTCGGGTCGGAGCTCCCGGTCGAGTGGGAGGCCACACAGCGCGAGGCCGAGCAGCTCGGGATGCGTCTCGTGCTCCTGCGGACGGCGCCGATCATCGACAAGGACTCCGGTCTGCTCAAGCAGCTGCTCCCTCCCTTCAAGCTCGGCCTCGGCGGGCCGCTCGCCGGCGGGGAGCAGCACTTCTCGTGGATCCACCTCGACGACGAGGTCGGGATCGTGCTTTGGGCGCTCGACGACGCCTCGGTCTCCGGGGTGATCAACGCGTCCGCCCCGAACCCGGTAACGAACAAGGAGTTCTCGAAGGCGCTCGGCCGGGCGCTCGGGCGCCCCGCCCTCTTCCCCGCGCCGAAGCTGGCCGTGGTCGCGATCCGCGGCCAGGAGCTCGCCGACATGGTCACCGCCAGCATCCGCGTGGTCCCGCGCCGTGCTCAGGACCTGGGCTACGAGTTCCGCCATCCCGAGATCGAGGAGGCGCTGCTCTCGGCGCTCCGCTGAGGGCGGGATACAGTGATGGATGGATGAAGCTCGAGGGCGTCCACCACATCACCGCGATCACGGCCGAGGCGCAGAGGAACGTCGACTTCTACGCCGGTCTACTGGGGCTGCGGATGGTGAAGAAGACCGTCAACCAGGACGACCCGACCGTCTACCACCTCTTCTACGCCGACGAGCAGGGCGACGCGGGCTCGGACATCACCTTCTTCGAGTACCCGGGCGCCGCCCGGGGCCGGCCCGGCGCGGGGATGATCCACACGATCGACTGGCGGGTCGCCTCTCCCGAGGCCCTCGACTTCTGGGCCGAGCGGCTCGCGAACGCGGGTCATCGATCCGAGCGGGACGGCGATACTCTCACCTTCGAGGATTTCGAGGGCCTCCGCCACCAGCTCCGGGTCTCCTCGGTGCCCGACGCGCCGCTGATCGCCGACCACCCGGAGGTCCCGAAGGACCTCGCGCTGCAGGGGTTCGACGGCGCCCGCGCCTACTCCGGCGACCCCGACGCGAGCAGGCACCTGCTCGAGACCCTCGAGTTCGAGCGCCGCGACGACGGCTGGGAGGCGCGCGGGAACAGCCGCGGCGGCCGCTGGGCCTACGACGAACCACCGCCGGATCCGGGCATCCAGGGAGCGGGATCGGTCCACCACATCGCCTGGGCCTCGCAGATGGACGAGCACGAGGCCTGGCGCGAGAAGGCGATCGCGGGCGGCGGGCGGCCGACCCCGGTGATCGACCGCTTCTACTTCCGCTCGATCTACTTCCGCGAGCCGAGCGGGGTCCTGTTCGAGATCGCCACGCTCGGGCCCGGCTTCGCGGCGGACGAGCCCCTCGAGAGCCTCGGCGAGAAGCTCTCGCTGCCGCCGGACTACGAGCCCCTCCGCGAGAAGATCGAGGCGACGGTGACGCCGATCGCCAACCCCCGGCAGGCGACCTCGGAGCCCGCCCAATAGCGTTGGCCGCGTGAGCGGCGACGAGCTCCCCCATCGGATCCGCGAGCCCGCCGGCGAGCCGGAGGGCGCGTTGATCCTCCTGCACGGGAGGGGGCTCGACGAGAACGACCTCTACCCGCTGCTCGACGCGTTCGACCCAGAGCGGCGCCTGCTCGGGATGACGCCGGCGGCACCGCTGACGAACGTCCCGCCGGGCGGCCGCCACTGGTACGTGATCGAGGAGGTCGGCCGGCCGCACGTCGAGACCTTCGTCGCGAGCATGACCACGACAGCCCGGTTCGTCGACGGGTTCCTGCGACAGCGCGGGATCGACTGGGCGAAGGCGGTGATCGGGGGCTTCAGTCAGGGCGGCGCCGTCGCCTGCGCGCTCGGACTCGGCACCGGCCGCCCGCGCGCCGCGGGGCTGCTGGCGATGAGCTGCTTCCTGCCGATGGTCCGGGGCTGGCGGCTCGACGTCCGCGCCAAGGCCGGGATGCCCGCCTACGTCTGCCACGGCGCCTTCGACAACGTGATCCCCGTCGGATTCGGGCGCCGCCTCCGCGACGAGCTGATCGAGGGCGGCCTCGACGTGATCTACCGCGAGCCGCGGATCCTCCACTCGGTCGATCCCGAGCTGATCCCCGAGATCGCGGTCTGGACCGCGGCCGTCACCGGCGGCGCGCCGATGCCGGCCGAGCAGGGCCCGGCCTCGCAGGTCTGACCGCGTCAGCCGCCCGGGCAGATCGGCTCGCCGGGAATCGACCGCGGACCGCCGAAGCTGTACGGCTGCACGGCGCAGAGCGTCGTGTCGCCGTCCTCGGTGATCGAATACGGACCGAGGATCGAGTCGGGCCGCTCGCTGTCCAGCACCCCGTCGACGACCGCGGCGCGAAACTCCTCGTCGCTGTCGTCAGCCGCGGCGATTCCCTGCAGCGCCAGATTCATCGCCTCGTAGCCGTAGGCCGCATACGGGCCGGGCCGGCGGTCGAACCGCTGCTCGAACCGGGCGGGGAACTCCGCGCCCGGCAGGTTCTCCGGCGCGAGCGGCTGCGCGATCGAGTGCACCTCGTCGCCCGGTCCATCGGCCCTCCGGCCGCCCGGGAGCAGGCTGATGCCGTCCGTCTGACCGATCGTCAGAGCGGCGTTGGCGCCCTCGTGGCCGATCTCGACTCCGACCCCCTCCGCGGCGGACGCGAACTCCGATGCGATCAGCTCGTCGAACCGGAGGTCCCGCGCCGCGACGTCGACCTTGCGGTACCCGAGCTCGATCGCGAGGTCGGCCGCCGCGGTCGCCTCGGTGCCGTCATCGGGGACCACGCGCGCGAAGCTCGCCTCGCCGGAGGGCCGGTAGCGGCCGGGAGAGTCCGGGTACCCCTCCGCGGGGGCGGTGAGATCGATCCCACCCGCCCCGGGCGAGATCTGAAGAATGCCGGCGTCGTTGGTGATCGGCAGCGAGGTCCGGGTCGGCTCGTTGTCGAGCTCGCCGATGTACGCGGCCGTGGTCGAGTCCTGGGCGGCGGCCCGGGCATTGGCCGCGGTCGCGACCGGGTCCCACTGCCGAATCGCCGCCGGCGGGCCCGATTCGCCGATCGGGGCCGCATCGTCGAGGTACTTCGCGACGACGTCGAGCCCGCCCGCCCTGCTCCCGGCCTGCTCGAGGGCGAGCCTGGCCCCGTCGGCGGCGTCGTTCCCGTCGGCTCCGCGCGGCCCGGTCAGGGGCAGGCTGACGTACACCGCGACGGGACCGTCCACGTTCGCGCCACCCGCCCCCGCGCAGCCCGAGGCCGCGGCGGAAGCGACTGCGATCAGGAGCAGGCACGAGCGTCGTGCCCTAACCGAAGAACACCTCCGCGCCGCGGTAGACGTGGTCCGGGACCGTCTTCAGCTCCGCCGTTGCCTCGGCGAGCGGGACCAGCTCGATCTCGGTCGCCCGCAGCGCCGTCATCATCCCCCAATCCCCCGCCTCGACCGCGTCGATCGCCGCGAGCCCGAACCGGGTCGCCAGCACCCGGTCGAAGGCGGTCGGGGTGCCCCCGCGCTGGACGTGGCCGAGGACCGTCGCCCGCGCCTCGCGCCCGGTGCGCCGCTCGATCTCGCCCTCGAGCCAGTGGGCGATCCCGCCGAGCCGGACGTGGCCGAAGGCGTCGGTCGGAACGTCCGCCTGCTCCGGGATCCCTCCCTCGGGCACGGCGCCCTCGGCGACGACCAGGATCGGCGCGTACTGCTGCTCGAAGCGGCGCTCGATGTACTCGCAGACGCGCTCGATGCTGAAACGGACCTCGGGAATCAGGATCACGTTGGCGCCGCCTGCGATCCCCGCGTGGAGCGCGATCCAGCCGGCGTGCCTGCCCATCACCTCGACGATCAGGACACGCTGGTGGCTCTCGGCCGTCGTGTGGAGCCGGTCGACGGCCTCCATCGCGATGTTGACCGCAGTGTCGAAGCCGAACGTGTAGTCGGTCGCGCCCAGGTCGTTGTCGATCGTCTTGGGCACCCCGATCACCTTGACGCCCTCGTCGCTGAGCTTGGTGGCGACGCCGAGCGTGTCCTCCCCCCCGATCGCGATCAGGCCCTCGACTCCGTCCGCCGCCAGGGTCCGTTTCACGCGCTCGAGGCCGTCGTCCTCCTTGAGCGGGTTTGTCCGCGACGAGCCGAGGATCGTGCCGCCTCGGGGCAGGATCCCGCGCACCTCCGGAATCCCCAGCGGCCGGCTCTCCCCCTCCAGGGGGCCGCGCCAGCCGTCGCGGTAGCCGACGAACTGGTGCCCGTCGTGGCCGGCGCCCTTGCGGACGACGGCGCGAATGACGGCATTCAGTCCGGGGCAATCGCCGCCGCCTGTCAGGACCCCGATCCGCATCCCCAGAAGCTATCGAGGTTGCGCACCGCGCCGGGCGGGGCTCAGGGGCGCGTGAGCCAGTCGATGATCGGCTGGGTGACGCGAAGCAGCGCGCCCGTGAAGACCCCGCCGAGGAAGAGCAGCCCGACGACCGGGCCGGGGAGGCCGAAGGCGTAGCCGATTACCATCACGGCCGCCCCGAGCACGGTGAAGAGCGCCAGGATCATCGCGCGGAATCCTAGCGGCCGCCAGCCGCTCGATACGGAGCGGTGGCTTGCCCCGCGACAGATTGCCTGCGGCGCCCGCGGCCGCCTACGTCAGGGAGACGATCGCGTCGATCTCGACCAGCGCCCCCTTGGGGAGCGCCGCCACCCCGACCGCCGCCCGGGCCGGTGGGCCGGACGTGAAGAAATCGGCGTACGCGTCGTTGATCTCGGCGAACCGGTCGAGCTGGGTCGTGTAGATCGTGAGCCGCACGGCACGGGCAAGGGTGGTCCCGGCCGCCTCGCAGACGGCCTCGAGGTTGCGCAGGCACTGCGTCGCCTGCTCGGCGGCGGTCTCGCCCGCGATCTCGCCCGAGTCGGGATCGAGCGGGACTTGCCCGGAGCAGAACAGAAGTCCGCCGGACGCGACGGCGTGACTGTAGGGGCCGATTGCCGCGGGCGCGCCCTCGGCTTCGACTGTGCGGCGCTCGTCGCTGCGGCGCTCGTCGGACATGATCACTCCTCCCTCGCGGTGTGCTGGACCTCGACCTCGTAGTCCCGCCTCCGGAGCTCGGCGACGATCGCCTCCGTGTGCTCGGGGCCGCGGGTCTCGAGGATCAGCTCCACGCCGGTCTCGGCTACGTGCAGGTCTCCCAGCTCGCGGACGTGCTGGACGTCGACGACGCTGGCGCCGGTCGCACCGACGGCGTCGAGCAGTCGGGCGAGCGATCCCGGGCGGTCGGCGATCGTCGTGAACAGGACGGCGCCGCGCCCGTGACGGGCGCCGCTGCGCCGCGCGATCGCGGCGAGCACGGTCTCGTCGACGTTGCCGCCCGAGAGCACTATCGCCGTGCTGCCCTCGGGCGCCGGGGCGACCCGGCCCGACGCGACCGCCGCCACGCCGACGGCTCCGGCGCCCTCGACCACGAGTTTCGCCTCGGCCAAGAGGGCCGCCATCGCGTCGCCCACCTCGTCCTCGGAGACGACGACGACCTCGTCGAGCCAGCGCTCGACGAGCGGCAGGGTCAGCTCGCCCGGGCGCTTGACCGCGATCCCGTCGGCGACGGTGACACCAGGCTCCACCGTGACCGGCTCCCCCTCCCCGAGCGAGGCGGGAAAGGGCGCTGACCGCTCGACCTGGACGCCGATCACCTCGGCGCCGGGCCGCTCGGACTTGACGGCGATCGCGATCCCGCTCGCGAGGCCGCCGCCCCCGAGCGGCACCAGCACGCGCGCGAGATCCGAAACGTCCGCCAGCAGCTCGAGGCCGACGCTGCCCTGCCCGGCGATCACGTCAGGATCGTCGAAAGGGTGGACGAACGCGAGCCCAGCCGACTCGGCCCGTTGATGCGCCTGCGCGACGCACTCCTCGACCGTGCCCGCGCAGAACTCGACCTCGGCGCCGAGGCGGGCGGCCGGGCCCGTCTTCGAGATCGGGGCGTCCTCGGGAACGAACAGCTCACAGCGGACGCCGCGCCGCCGGGCGGCCCAGGCGAGCGCGCGCCCGTGGTTGCCGGCGGTGCCGGCGGCGACTCCGTTCGCGCAGCCCTCGCCCAGGGCGGCGAGCTTTGCGGTGACGCCGCGCACCTTGAAGGAGCCGGTCCGCTGCAGGTTCTCGGCCTTGAGCGCGATCGGGCCGCCGAGCAGCTCGTCGATCGCGGGCAGCCGCAGGACGGGGGTATGCGCGCACTCTCCCACGACTGCATCACGCGCGGCCACGATCTCGTCGAGGCCGATCTCACGCGTCTTCGCCATCGCTCAGCTCGACGCCGCCAGGGCGGAGCGGATCTGCTGCAGGAATCGCGCCACCTCGTCGGTGGCCGACACGATCTCGGGGGCTTCGGCGACGATCCGGACGAGCCGGGTGCCGATGATGACGCCGTCGGCGAGAGCGCCGATCGTCGCCGCCTGCTCAGGAGTGCCGATGCCGAAGCCGACGGCGGCGGGCACCTCGGGCTCCTCGCGGACGGAGGCGATCAGCTCGGTCAGCTCGGGTGGAAGCTCGGAGCGCTCGCCGGTCACACCGACCGTCGAGACGACGTAGACGAAACCGTCAGCGATGGCGCAGATCGCGCGTCTGCGCTCAGGCGGGGTCGTCGGTGCGACCAGCGGCACGTAGGCGAGCCCGCGCGCCAACAGCGCCTCCCGGACGGGTCGCGCCTCCTCGAGCGGCAGGTCGGGGACGATCGCCCCGGCGGCGCCGGCCGAAGCGAGCTTCTCGGCGAAGTCCTGTGACCCCGTGGCGAGGATCATGTTCGCGTAGGCCATCGCCACCACGGGGGTCCGGTCCGAGACCTCGGCGCAGACCTCCAGCGCGGACTCCAGGGTGGTCCCGGCCTGCAGGGCAGCGGTGGCAGCGGCGTGGATCACCGGGCCGTCGGCTAGGGGGTCCGAGAACGGAATCCCCAGCTCGATCAGGTCGGCACCCCCGTCCGCGTAGGTGCGGGCCACCGCCTTCGAGCCGTCGGGGTCGGGGAACCCACCCATCAGATAGGGCATCAGCGCGGCACGGCCCTCGGTTCGGGCATCCGCAAAGGCCTCGGCGATCCGCGTGACACCGCTGGCTGTGACCGTCTCCTCAGGCATGCAGCTCGGCCAGCTTCGTGGTCGCCTCGTCCATGTCCTTGTCCCCGCGACCGGAGAGGCAGAGGACATCGAAGCCGTCGACGGGGGCGTCATCCGACAGAAGCCAGGCGATCGCATGCGCGGATTCGAGCGCCGGGATGATTCCCTCCAGACGCGCGAGCTCGCGGAAGGCGTACAGCGCGGCGGCGTCGGTGACGGCGAGGTAGCGGGCGCGGCCGCTGTCGCGGAGGTAGGCGTGCTCGGGGCCGACGCCCGGGTAGTCGAGCCCGGCCGAGACAGAATGGGCCTCGAGGATCTGCCCCGCGTCGTCGGCGAGCACCGCCGACATCGCCCCGTGCAGGACGCCGGTCGAGCCCGCGACCAGCGAGGCGCCGTGGCGCCCGCTACCGATTCCCTCGCCCCCGGCCTCCACTCCGATCAGCTCGACCGGGTCGTCGAGGAAGGCGTAGAAGGTCCCGATCGCGTTGGAGCCACCACCGACGCAGGCGATCGCCCGGGCGGGCAGCGCGCCCTCGGCATCGAGCGCCTGCCCGCGCGCCTCGTCGCCGATCACGCGCTGCAGATCGCGGACGAGGGCCGGATACGGCGCGGGGCCGACCGCCGAGCCGATCACGTAGTGCGTGTCGGCGACGCTCGCGACCCAGTCGCGGATCGCGGCGCTGACCGCCTCCTTGAGCGTCCGGGCGCCCGCGTCGACCGGCTCGAGCCTGGCGCCGAGCAGTTCCATCCGGGCGACGTTGGGAGCCTGGCGGCGGATGTCCTCGGTGCCCATGTAGACGACGCAGTCGAGCCCCAGCAGCGCGCAAGCGGTCGCCGTCGCGACGCCGTGCTGGCCCGCGCCGGTCTCGGCGATCACGCGGGTCTTCCCCATCCGCTTCGCGAGCAGCGCCTGCCCGACGGCGTTGTTGATCTTGTGGGCGCCCGTGTGGGCGAGGTCCTCGCGCTTCAGGTAGACGCGATGGCCGACCCGCTCCGAGAGCCGCTCGGCCAGGTAGAGGGGGGTCGGGCGGCCGACGAAGTCGCGCAGGAGACCCGCCAGTTCGGATTGGAAGCCCTCGTCCGCGCGCGCCTGCGCCCAGGCTGCGCTGAGCTCGTCGAGCGCGCCGATCAGGGTCTCGGGGACGAACCGGCCGCCGTACGGCCCGAAGCGCTCCTCGACGAGCATCAGCCGGCCACCTCGTCCAGCATCAGCCGGCCACGTCCTCCAGCATCAGCCGGCCACGTCCTCGGCCCTGCCTGCGGGGGTGCCGGGTTGAGGCGCAGCTGGGGTGGGCTCTTTGAGCGCAGCGACGGCCCGGAAGAACTCTTCGACCTTGGCGGGGTCCTTGCGGCCCGACTCCGCCTCGACTCCCGTGACGACGTCGACCGCGTAGGGGCGGGCGACCTCGATCGCGCGGCCGACGTTCTCGACCGTCAGCCCGCCGGCGATCACCATCGGCACCTTGGATCGCCGCCCCGCGACAAGCTCCCAGTCGAAGCTCTTGCCGGTGCCGCCGTGGACGCCGTGCCGGTACGCGTCGAAGAGGTGAAAGTCGGTCCGGAACGCCTCGGCGCGGTGGACGTCGGCGGCACTCTTCACGCGCATCGCCTTCATCACCCTGGCGCCGGTGCGGCGCGCCGCCTCGGCGCAGAACGACGGCCCCTCCTCGCCATGGAACTGGAGCATCGTCAGCCCGCCCCGCTCGGCCGCGTCGACGACCTCGTCGAGCCGCGGGTTGACGAACACCCCGACCACCTCACAGCGCCGCTTCAGCGCCGCGCCGATCTGCTCGGCGACGGCGGGGCCGACGTAGCGGGGGCTGTCGGGGTGGTGGATCAGCCCGATCGCCCAGGCACCCAGGGACGCGGCGTGCTCGGCGTCGACGAGGTTGGTCATGCCACAGGCCTTGATTCGCGTCATCTCCACAAGGGTCGCAGACCGGCGCGGTACGCTGCGGGCGCCATGACCCTGACCGAGCGCGCCTGCAGGCGGGTCGCCCTCCGGGTTCTGCCCCGGCTGGAAGGTGGTCACTTGGAGCTGCTCGAGCCCGGCGGCGCGCGGTTCAGCTTCGGCGAGGTCGCCTCGGACCTGCGAGCGACGATCACGCTGCACTCGCAGCGCTTCTACCGCGCCCTGCTCGGCGGCACGGTCGGACTCGGCGAGGCCTACCGCGACGGCGTCTGGGACACGAACGACCCGGTCTCCCTCGTCCGGATCGCGTGCCGGAACCTGCCGTCGCTGGACCGCGTCCGGCGCCGCTTCCACCCGTTCCTCGGCCCGCTGCAGCGCACGCTCTGGCGCGTCCCGCACAACACGCCGCGCAAGGCGAAGCGCCACATCTCGGCGCACTACGACCTCGGCAACGACCTGTTCGCGCTGTTCCTCGACGAGTCGATGATGTACTCGTCGGCCTACTTCCCCGAGCCCGAGACGACGCTCGCCGAGGCCCAGCGCGCCCGCCTCGAGCGCGTCTGCACCGCGCTCGAGCTCGGCCCGGGCGACCATCTGCTCGAGATCGGGACCGGCTGGGGCGGCCTCGCCGTCCACGCCGCCGCCAACTACGGCTGCCGGGTCACCACCACGACGATCTCCGAGGAGCAGCGCGAGGGAGCGTTGCGGCGGATCTCCGACGCCGGTCTCGGCGACCGGATCACGGTCCTGCTCGACGACTACCGCGACCTCGGGGGCAGCTACGACAAGCTCGTTTCACTGGAGATGATCGAGGCGGTCGGCTGGCAGTACTTCGACCGCTTCTTCCGCCAGTGCTCGCGGCTGCTGAAGCCCGACGGGCTGATGTTCCTGCAGGCGATCGTGATCGACGACCGCGTCTACGAGCTCGAGAAGGCCTCGCGGACGCTCGCGAACACGCTGATCTTCCCCGGCGGCTGCCTCCCCTCGGTCGAGGTGATCCAGCGCTGCATCGCCCGCCAAACCGACATGAGCGCGGTCTGGATGGACGACATCAGCGCCCACTACGTGCGGACGCTGGAGCTGTGGCGCGAGCGCTTCGTCGCCAACTCGGATCTCGCCGGCGAGCTCGGCTACGACGAGCCGTTCCGCAGGCTCTGGGCCCTGTGGCTCGCGATGAGCGAGGCGGGGTTCCGGGAGCGCCGGATTCGCGACGTGCAGATGCTGTTCGCGAAGCCCGCGAGCAGGCCCTCGCTGCGGGCGGGCTACGGCAGCGTCGGCGCCGCCGCGTCCTCGATCTGAGCCGGACGCTCGCCGAGCGTGACGGTCATGTCGCGCTCGTTGCCGTCGCGGATGACGGTCAGCGTCAGCTCGTCGCCGGGCTGTGCGGCGTTCACGGTCGAGATCACGTCCTCCATCCCGGCGACGTCCTTGCCGTCGATCTTGGTGATGATGTCGCCGCCAACCGGGACCGTCTGGCCCTGGACCGTGGCTTGACCGCTGGCGCCCTCGATGCCGGCGTCTGCGGCGGGGCCGCCCTCGAAGGCCTGCTCGACGACCACCCCGCGGTCGACCGAAAGATTGAGCGCCTCGGCGACGGCGGAGGTGATCTCGCCGCCCGTGACCCCGAGGTAGGCGCGGGAGACCGACCCGTCGGCGAGTAGCTGGTCGGCTACGTCCTTGGCGGTCGCGATCGGAACAGCGAAGGCGACGCCGTCGTTGCCGCCGCTGTCGCTCGCGATCTGGGAGTTGATCCCGATCACGCGGCCGGTCGAGTCGAGCAGCGGGCCTCCCGAGTTGCCGGGGTTGACCGCGGCGTCGGTCTGGATCACGTCGCTGATCGAGAACCCGTTCGGGGCCTGAATCTGGCGCTGCTTGGCCGACACGATTCCAGTCGTGACGGTCCGGTCGAGGCCGAAGGGGTTGCCGATCGCGACCACGGGATCGCCGACCTCGACCTTGGAGGAATCGCCGAGCTGAAGCGGTGTCAGGTCGTCGTTCTCGTCGACGTGGAGCAGGGCGACGTCCGAAGATGGGTCCATCCCGACGAGATCGGCGGTGCGGGTGTTGCCGTCGTCGCCGAACTCGACCTCGATCTTCTCCGCATTCTCGACGACGTGGGCGTTGGTGAGGATGTGCCCGTCGTCGTCGATCACGAACCCCGACCCTGTCGCGGCTCCGGTCGGCTGCTCGGCGTGGATGAACGCGACTCCCTTCGAGTCGCGTTCGTAGATCTCGTTGACGGTCAGGCCGCTGCCGCCGTTCTGGTCGCTGACCGGCTCGGTGAGCGGCGCCGCGGCCGCGGTGGGTGCGCTCGAGCCGTCCTCGTCGCCGACCCAGCCGGCCTCGACCGCCACCAGGCCGACCACGGCTACGACCAGGCCGCCGGCAAGGGCCGACCCGAAAGAGGACGAGAGAAGAGTGCGAAGGCGACTCACGACGCGCAGTCTGCAAGCGCCCCCTGAACGACCCGCTAACCCGAGCTAAAACGTCAGTAAGAGTTCACGCGTGGCCTAGAGGAAGTGCTCGCGGGTGGCCTCGTCATCGGCCGTCAGCTCGCGGACCTTCGTCTCGGGGTCCGGCGCCCGCATCAGTGCCTCGCCGACGAGGGCGGCGTCCACCCCGCGGTCCTCGAGCTCCTCGAGCAGCGCGCGATCGGAGATGCCGCTCTCGGAGACGACGGTCTTGCCGGCGGGGACGTCGGTGATCAGCTCGAACGTGGTGCCGACGTCGACCGTGAAGTCGTCGAGGTCGCGGTTGTTGATCCCGAGGACGTCGGCGTCGATCGCGAGCGCGCGCTCGAGGTCGTCTTCGTCGTGCACCTCGACCACGCAGTCGAGGTCGAGCCTGCGTGCCGCGTCGTACAGCGCGGTGAGCGCCTCGTCCTCGAGCGCGGCGACGATCAGTAGGATCGCGTCGGCGCCGTAGACCGCGGCCTCGTAGAGCTGATAGGCGTCGACGACGAAGTCCTTCTGCAGGATCGGCAGCTCACACGCCTCGCGCGCCTCCCGGAGGTCGTCGTGGCTGCCGCCGAAATGAGGCCCGTCGGTGAGCACGGACAGTGCGGCGGCGCCACCCTCCTCGTAGGCGGCGGCGATCTCCGGGACGGTGGCACCGGGCCGGATCTCGCCCGCGCTCGGCGAGCGACGCTTGAACTCGGCGACCAGCGAGAGACCGGGCCGGGTGAGCGCCTCGTCGAAGGGCCGCCGCTCCGAACGCAAGGCGAGCTCCGCCTGGAGCTCCGTGAGCGGCTTCGTCGCGCGGCGGCGGCGCACGCCCTCGGCCGCGGCGTCGACCAGCTGTTCGATCATGCCCATCCGCTGCACCCGACCTTAGCTCGACCGGGCGGCGAGCTCCGAGGCGCGGGCGACGAGCCTCTCCAGCACGTCGCGGGCGCCGCCGGAATCGACCGCCCTGCGCGCCTCCTCGACCCCGTCGCGCATGCTGACCGCGCCGCCGCCGACGTAGATCGTGGCCCCCGCGTTGAGCAGGGCGACCTCGCGCGCCGGCCCGGCCTCGCGGTCGAAGATCCGCCGGACCACGGCGGCGTTCTCCTCGGGCGTGCCGCCGGCGATCGTGTCGAGCGGCGCCGCCTCCAGCCCCACGTCCTCGGCCTCGACGAACCACTCGTCGGTGCGGCCGTCGTTGACCTCGACGACGCGGGTTCGCGAGGCGATGCTGAGCTCGTCGAGCCCGTCGTCGGCCGAGACCACCATCGCATGCTCGCACCCGAGTCCGAGCAGCGCCTCGGCGATCGTCTCCTGAAAGCTCCGATCCGAGACGCCGAGCAGCTGCCGCCTGGCGCCGGCCGGGTTGGTGAGCGGGCCGAGCATGTTGAAGATCGTCCGCACCGCCAGCTCCTTGCGGACCGGGGCCACGTGCGCGGTCGCCCTGTGGTGCTTGGGCGCGAACATGAACCCGAAACCGATCTCCTCGATGCAGGTCGCGACCTGCTCGGGCGTCAGCTCGATCTCGACGCCGAGCGCCTCGAGCAGGTCGGCCGAGCCGCTCTTGCTGGTCGCCGAGCGGTTGCCGTGCTTGGCGACGCGGCAGCCGGCCGCGGCGGCGATCAGCCCCGCGGTGGTCGAGATGTTGAACGTCGCCGGGCCTCCCCCGGTGCCCGCGGTGTCGACGAGGTCCTCGCTCGGCACCTCGACGTGGGCGGCGAGCCCCCGCATCGTCCGCGCCAGCCCCTCGAGCTCGGGGACGGTCTCGCCCTTCGCCCGGAGCGCGATCAGGAAGGCGCCGATCTGGACCTCCCCGGCGCGGCCCTCCATGATCTCGCCGAGCGCCGCCGAGGTGTGGTCGGCGGTCAGGTGGGCGCCCCGGCAGAGCTCGTCGATCGCTCGGGTGAGGATCTCGTTCGGCATCAGCGGGCGCGGTCGCGGCGGCGGGCGCTCATCCGCGCAGGAAGTTATCCAGCAGGTGCTTCCCCTGCGGCGTCAGCACCGATTCGGGATGGAACTGCACGCCCTCGGCCGGCAGCTCCCGGTGCCTGACCCCCATCACCACGTCCTCGTAGGTGGAGGTGATCTCGAGCTCGTCGGGGAGGTCGGGATCGGCGATCAGCGAGTGGTAGCGGCCCGCGACCAGGGGACTCGGCAGTCTCGCGTAGATCGTCCGGCCGTCGTGCTCCACCTCGGCGTCCTTGCCGTGGATCGGCTCGCCGACGACCACCCTGCCGCCGAACGCCTCGACAAGCGACTGGTGGCCGAGGCAGACCCCGAGCACGGGTGTCCCCGTCTCGGCGAAGCGCCGCACGGCCTCGATCGAGACCCCGGCCTCTGCGGGCGTGCACGGGCCCGGCGACAAGACGACGCGATCGGGGCTCAGCCCGAGCAGGTCGTCGACCGTCTGGACGTCGTTGCGGACCACCCCCACCTCGGCCCCGAGCTCGCCCAGGTACTGGACGAGGTTGTAGGTGAACGAGTCGTAGTTGTCGATCACGAGCACGCTCACCGGCTTCGCCCCGTTCCCGCTCATGGCCACTCCGGCTGCTCGGCAGCCAGCTCGATCGCGCGGAAGACCGCCCTCGCCTTGTTGACCGACTCGACGTACTCGTACTCAGGTCGCGCGTCGGCGACGGTGCCGCCGCCGGCCTGGACGTAAGCCCGCCCGTCCTTGACGACGACGGTGCGGATGTGGATCGCGGTGTCGAGGTCGCCGGTGTAGGAGAGATACCCGATCGCGCCGCCGTAGGAGCCGCGCTTGTGGGGCTCGAGCTCGTCGATGATCTCCATCGCCCGCACCTTGGGGGCGCCCGAGAGGGTGCCGGCCGGGAGGGTTGCTCTCAGCACGTCCATCGGGCCGAGCTCGGCGCGGAGCCTGCCGGAGACGTGGCTGACGATATGAAGGACGTGCGAGTAGGTCTCGACGATCATCAGCTCGTCGACGTTCACCGTGCCGTACTCGCTCACCCGCCCGAGGTCGTTGCGGCCGAGGTCGACGAGCATCACGTGCTCCGCGCGCTCCTTCGGGTCCTGAAGCAGGAGCTCGGCACGGCGGCGATCCTCCTCGTCGTCGCCCGAGCGCGGGTAGGTGCCGGCGATCGGACGCGTTTCGACGCGGTCGCCGGTCACCTTGACCAGGGGCTCGGGGGAGGCGCCGGCGATCTCGAAGTCGCCGAAGTCGAGGAAGTACATGTACGGCGAGGGGTTGACCACGCGGAGGCCGCGGTAGATCGAGAAGGCCTCGACCGGTGAGTCGGCGCTGAACCGCTGCGAGGGAACGACCTGGAAGGCGTCACCGGCGTGCACGTACTCGACGATCTTGGCGACGGTCGCTTCGAATTCGCCGCGCGTCACGTTGGATCGCCAGTCGATGCGGGGTCGGTGGTCGACGGCTTCGCCATCAATACCCATCTCCTCGGCTTCGCCTGCGGGGATATGCGGTTGCGACGCCGGCCGGGGGGATGCTGAGGCTCGGGGGGGTTCCGCGAAGGATGCTGAGGCTCCGGGTGGTTCCGCGGGGGATGCTGGGGCTCCGCGGGGTCCCGCGGGCGAGGCCGGGGTGGGTACGGGTTCCTTGAGGCGGTCGCGGATCCAGGCGATGGTGGCGGCGGCGCGGTCATATGCGGCCTCGATCCCGCCGTCCTCGACGAAGGCGTTGACGATCAGGGTCACCTCATGGCGCTGATGGTCGAAAGCGACGAGCACGTCGCTGATCATCAGCGCCATATCGGGGAGGCCGACCGGGTCGGGGTTGGGCGGCGGCCCCAGCCTGGTCTCGACGGTGCGGACGAGGTCGTAGCCGAAGAAGCCGACGGCGCCGCCGGCGAAAGGAGGCAGCGCGTCGGGCTCGGCGATCGAGTAGCGCGCCAAGTAGCCGGCGACCGCGCCGTACGGGTCCGGCACGTCGCTGGTCCGGTCGGGGTCGGACCCGGACGGAGAGCCCTCGTCCCACTCGGCGAGGACGCCGTCGCTCCAGCGCAGGATCGCGCGGGGCCGGAACCCCAGGAAGGACCAGCGCCCAAGCCGCCCCTGCTCGGCGGACTCGAGCAGAAACGACGGGCCTTCGCCGCGCAACTTCAGGAAGGCGCTGACCGGCGTCTCGACGTCGTCGATGAACCGGTAGCGGACCGGGACGACGTTGTGGCCTTGGGCGAGCTCGCGGGCACGGTGGAGGTCGGGCTCGAGCCCCGGCTGCAGGGCGGTGGCCGCTGCGGCCGACGTCATCGCCTCCGCCCATTCAGGATCGCCAGCACCTCCGCCATCGAGACGCCGCGCGAGAGCAGCAGCACGGCCAGGTGGTAGATCACGTCGGCGCCCTCCTCGGCCACCCGCTCCTCGGACTCGGACCTGACCGCCCTGACGACCTCGGCGGCCTCCTCCTTGACCTTGGCGGCGGCCAGCGAGGGGTTCTCCAGCAGGTCGACGGTGTAGCTTCCGGCGGGCCGGTCACGCCGGCGGGCGACGAGGGTTCGCTCGAGCGCGGCGAGCGCCTCGCTCGGCATCGAAGCGGGCTCTCCGGCGACCGGCGGCGCGTCGACGGCGGGGTCGGCCGTGCCCTCGAGGTCGCGGTAGAAGCAGGAGCGCTCGCCGGTGTGGCAGGCCGGTCCGACCGGCTCCACCAGCGCCACCAGCGCGTCGCCGTCGCAGTCGTAGCGGAGCTGCTTGACGCGCTGGAAGTTGCCCGAGGTCGCACCCTTGTGCCAGATCTCGTCGCGGCTGCGGCTGTAGAGGTGCATCTCGCGGGTGTCGAGCGTCAACCGCAAAGCCTCTTCATTCATGTAGGCGAGCGTCAACACTTCGCCCGTGCGAGCGTCCTGGAGGACGCAGGGGACGAGTCCGCGCTCGTCGAAGCGCACCTTTTCGGCGTTCTTCTCGGCGACTCCGAACATCGAGCAAGTGTACGAATCACCTGCTCGCGCCCCCGATGGGAATGATTCAGGCGGTCACCGGGTCAGGCTCAGGCGCGGCCCTCGTCCGCCTCCGCGTCTTCCTCCTCCGCCTCCTCGAGGGCGGCCTCGAGGGGCCCCGCCGGCTCGTGGTCCTCTGCCTCCTCCGTCTCCGCCTGGAGCTTGACCTCCTCCTCGACGTCCGGGTCGACGTCGGGGTCGGCCTCGTCGATCCCTTCGATACCGGCGGCCTGGGCGGACTGGATCGGCAGCGGCCCGGCGCCCTCGCGCTCGTACTCGTTCTCGGCACTCATCCTTGCTCGCCCTCCTCTGTCGGTTGCGCCCTTGCGACATCTTCGTCACCGCGCGCTCGATCGCTGTGAACGGGAGGTGAAGGGATCACTCGATCCCGATCCGGTCGAGCAGCCCCTCGTCGCGCCGCCATTTGCCGCGGACGCGGACCTTGAGGTCCAGGAAGACCCTGCCGCCGAGCTCGCGCTCGAGCTCCTTGCGCGCGCCGGAGCCGATCTCCTTGATCCTGGCGCCGGACTTGCCGATCAGGATGCCTTTCTGAGAGTCGGTCTCGGCCCAGACTTGGGCGCGCACCTCGGTGATGCCGTCCTCGCGGGTCTCGACGTCGGTGACCTCGACCTCGACCGCGTGGGGAAGCTCGTCGCGGGTCCGGCGCAGGACCTGCTCGCGGACCAGCTCGGCGAGCAGGACCTCGCTCGCCTGATCCGAGCGCTGCTCGGGCTCGTAGAGGAACGGGCTCTCGGGGACGAGCTCGGTGAGGCGCGTGACGAGGGGCTCGATCCCGGTCCCTCGCTTGGCGCTGATCGGGAACACCTCGTCGATGCCCTCGAGCTCGGCCGCGGCGGCGAGCACCGCCGCCACCTCTGCGTTGTTCAACCGGTCGATCTTGTTGACCGCGCAGACCACCGGGGTGCCGGCGTTAGCGGCGAGCAGCGCCTTGGAGATGAACCGGTCGCCGGGACCGATCCCCTCCTCGGCGTTGACGACGAAGAGGACGACGTCGGAGTCCGCCAGCTCGCGCTCGACGCGGCGCTGCATGCGCTCGGTGAGCACGTCGCGGGGACGCTGCACGCCGGGCAGGTCCGTGAGAACCAGCTGCCAGCCCTCGGCGGCGTTGCTGAGGACGCCGCGGATCGCGCGTCGGGTCGTCTGCGGGCGCTCGGAGACGATCGCGACGTGGGCGCCGACGATCGCGTTGACGAGCGTCGACTTGCCGACGTTGGGCCGGCCCGCCAACCCGATGAAGCCCACCCGCGTCATCCCAGCTCCGCCATCACGCGCTCCTGCAGCGCCAGCATCTCGCCGCGATCGACCTCGTGATCCATGCCGCAGAGGTGGAGGGTGCCGTGGACGGTCGCCTCGACCACGTCGGCGCAGTGCTCGGGACAGATCGTCACGTCGCCGAGCTCGCGCGGCCCGGCGGTCGGGCCGACTCCGTCGAGGGGGAAGGCGAGCACGTCGGTGGGGGCATCACGGCCGCGGTGGGTGCGATTGAGCTCCTGGATCCGCTCCGCGGCGACCAGCTCGACCGCCAGGTGACCGTCCTCGACGCCGGCGGCGCTGAGCGCCGCCGCGACCGCGCCGCGCAGCTCGGTCGGCACGTCGCCGAGGTCAACCGCCATCCGCCGGCGACTCTTCGTCCTGCCGCCGCTCCGCGTGCTCGCCGTAGGCGGCGACGATCCGCTGCACCAGCTTGTGGCGGACGACGTCCTCGCCGCCGAAGCGGACGAAGGAGATGTCCGGCACCTGGCTGAGGATGTCGCGCACCACGACCAGGCCGGAGCGCTGATCGCTGGGCAGGTCGATCTGGGTGACGTCGCCGGTGACGACCATGCGCGAGTTGAAGCCGAGCCGCGTGAGGAACATCTTCATCTGCTCAGGGCTGGTGTTCTGCGCCTCGTCGAGGATGACGAAGGAGTCGTTGAGCGTCCTGCCGCGCATGAAGGCCAGCGGCGCGACCTCGATCACGCCACGCTCGAAGTAGCCGTTGACCCGGTCGGGATCGAGCATGTCGTAAAGGGC
>DATADX010000057.1:0-1717 GCA_036258315.1 Solirubrobacterales bacterium | reverse complement strand
GAGACGCTGAGCGGTGTGCGGGTGGTGCGCAGCTTCGCGCAGGAGCCGCGCCACGTGCAGCGGATGGATGTCCTCAACGAGGAGAACTACGACGCAAACCTGAAGACCGTCTACCTCAACGCGGCGTACTTCCCGGCGGTCGAGCTGCTGGCGGCGGTGGGGACGGCGGTGATCATCCTCTACGGCGGCTATCAGGCGCTCGAGGGCGCGATCGCGATCGGTGTGGTGGTCGCGTTCATCGGCTACCTCCAGACCTTCTTCGACCCGATCCAGCAGATATCGCAGCTGTACACCACCTACCAGCAGGGGATGGCGGCGCTCGACAAGATCTTCGATCTCCTCGACACCGAGCCGGAGATGGTCGATCGCGAGGACGCGCTCGACCCGGGGCGGCTGCGCGGGGAGATCGCGCTCGAGGACGTGTCGTTCTCGTATGCGAGCGATCCGGCCTCGGACGCGGACTGGGCGCTGCGGGATATCGACCTGGACGTGCCGGCCGGCCAGACCCTGGCGCTCGTCGGCGAGACGGGCGCCGGCAAGTCGACGCTAGCGAAGCTCGTCGCGCGGTTCTACGACCCGCAGCAGGGGCGGGTGCTGGTCGACGGGCACGACGTGCGCGACCTTCGATCGAGCTGCCTGCGAGGCCAGCTCGGGATCGTGCCGCAGGAGGGCTTCCTGTTCTCCGGCACTGTGCGCGAGAACATCGCGTTCGGACGCCCCGACGCGACCGACGAGGAGATCCGCGCGGCAGCGGGCACTGTCGGGGCCGACGAGTTCATAACGGCGCTCCCCGACGGCTACGAGACCGAGGTCGGGGAGCGCGGCATTCACCTGTCCGCCGGCCAGCGCCAGCTCGTCGCGTTCGCGCGCGCGCTGCTCGCCGAGCCGCGGATCCTGATCCTCGACGAGGCGACCTCGAGCGTCGACGTTCGCACCGAGCGCCAGATCGAGCGGGCGCTGGAGCGGCTCCTGATTGGACGCACGGCGATCGTGATCGCCCACCGCCTGTCGACAATCAGGAGGGCGGGGAGGATCGTGGTGCTCGAGGGCGGGCGGATCGCGGAGTCCGGCACGCACGACGAGCTGATCGCCGCGGGCGGTCAGTACGCCCGGCTGTACGGCGCGTGGTCGGAACAGGCGGCGTAGCGAAGGCCCGACGGCGCGGCGACGCTACGGGCTGACGCCGCCCGAGTCGCCGGGCGCCGTGCCTCCCGTGCCGCCGCCGGTGCCGCCGCTCGGGGGCGCGGGTGCCGGGGCGGGCGCCGGTGCGGGTGCGGGTGGGGGTGCCGGTTCGACCGGAGCGGGTGCTGCCGGGGCTGGCTCGACCGGGGCTGGGGCGACGCCGGTGTCGGCTCCAGCCCCGGCGCCGCCGCCCGTGCCCGTGGTCGTGACCTCGCCCTCCTGGCCGCATTCCTTGAATCCGTAGTCCTCTGCCGCGAGTGTGAGCTCCGACTGGATCGTGGTCTCCTCGGCCTGAAGCTCGTTGAGGGAGGTTGTGTCGTCGCGCTCGGCCGCGAGCTGCTGCTTATCGAGGTTGTCGGCGAGCTGCTCGAGGGCGTCGATTAAGTCGGCGAGCGTCGCCTCGTCCTCGCTCGGGGCGCCGAGGCTGTCGATCTGGTCGAGCTCGCCCTCGACGACCTCGAGCTCCTCGGCAATGACCGTGGAGGGATCGGCGACGGTCGACTCGGCGAGGTTGGCGATCGTGGTGTTCGCCTCC
>DATADX010000056.1:0-8565 GCA_036258315.1 Solirubrobacterales bacterium | reverse complement strand
GCGGCCGCTCCGCTTCGGCGTCGCGGCCGGCCTCGCCGCCGGCTCGGTCGGGTTCCTCGCGCAGTGGGGTTGGTCGCAGCTCGTGATGCCGGTGCCGTGGACGGCGGACATTCTCCGGAGGGCGTCGTGATGGCGCTGGTCGCCGGCCTCGGCGGCGGCGTGCTCGGGGCCCTGCTCGCGATGGGGCTGAACGGCGAGCTGCCCCGCCGGGTCGTCGCCCGCACGGCCTTTGCGGCCTCGCTCGGCGCGCTGGGCGTCCTGATCGCGAACGGCCTCGCCACCGAGGAGCCCCGGAACGTGAGCGCCCGGATCAACGTCACGGGTGTCGGTGGCGAGCCGCGCGGGGGCGAGGTCGCGGTCCGCTTCGATCCCTCCGCGTTCGGCGACGGCGCCTCCTGGGCCAACGTCACCTCGTGGCAGGGAGGCGGCCTCGAGCTGACCGAGCTGACGAAGGGCGACGACGGCGTCTGGCGCAGCGACGGCGCGGTGCCGTTGAGCGGGGACTGGAAGTCGATCGTGCGCCTGCAGAACGGCCGCCGGCTCGCCGCCGTGCCGGTCTATCTGCCGCGGGACGACGCGATCCCCGCCCCCGAGGTGCCCGCCTCGCCGAGGGTCACGCGCGAGGTGACGACCGACAAGGCCGTTCTGCAGAGGGAGTCCAAGACCGACGTCCCCACCTGGACCTGGACCGCGGCGACGGGCTTCGTCGGCTTGCTCTACGTGCTCTTCATCTCGTCGCTCGCCTTCGGAGTCGGCCGTGTCGGCCGCGCAAGCTCCTCCACCGGCACCGCCGACGAGGCCGTCGCGCCACCGTCGAGGCTGGCGCGGCTTCGCACGGCCGCTCTGTAGCCTTCCTCGCGCCCCGCTCCCCGAACGAGGAGAACGACAGCGCGATGAGCACGGCTACGAGCCCCCCGAAGACCGACCTCGACTTCAAGGTCGCCGACCTCTCGCTGGCAGAGTTCGGCCGCAAGGAGATTCGCCTCGCCGAGCACGAGATGCCCGGGCTGATGGCGACCCGGCGCGAGTTCGCCGATGCCCAACCGCTGAAGGGCGCCCGCGTGACCGGCTCGCTCCACATGACCGTGCAGACCGCCGTCCTGATCGAGACGCTCGTCGCGCTCGGCGCCGAGGTCCGCTGGGCGAGCTGCAACATCTTCTCGACCCAGGATCACGCCGCCGCGGCCGTCGCGGTCGGCCCGGAGGGGACGCGGGAGAACCCGCAGGGGGTCTCGGTGTTCGCCTGGAAGGGCGAGACGCTCGAGGAGTACTGGTGGTGCACCCTGCGGGCCCTGAGCTGGCCCGAGCCGGGGCAAGCATCGGGGGAGGGTGAGACCGGCCCGAACATGGTCCTCGACGACGGCGGGGACGCGACGCTCCTGATCCACAGGGGAGTGGAGTACGAGGCCGCCGGCGCCGTCCCGGGCGACGAGACCGACGGCTCGGATGAGGAGAAGGTGATCCTCGCCCTGCTCCGCACGAGCATCGAGGCGGATCCCCAGCGCTTCACCCGGATGGCCGCCGGGATCAAGGGCGTCACCGAGGAGACCACGACCGGTGTCCTCCGCCTCTATGAGATGGAGCGCCAGGGGACGTTGCTGTTCCCGGCGATCAACGTCAACGACTCGGTCACCAAGTCGAAGTTCGACAACATCTACGGCTGCCGCCACTCACTGGTCGACGGCATCAACCGCGCCACCGATGTGATGATCGCCGGCAAGACCGCCGTGATCTGCGGATACGGCGACGTCGGCAAGGGCTGCGCGGAGTCGCTCCGCGGCCAGGGCGCGAAGGTCGTCGTCACGGAGATCGATCCGATCTGCGCGCTCCAGGCCTCGATGCAGGGATACGAGGTGAAGCGGCTCGAATCCGTGCTGGAGAGTGGCGCCATCTTCATCACCGCGACCGGCAACAAGAACGTGATCACCGTCGACCACATGGCCCGGATGAAGCATCAGGCGATCGTCGGCAACATCGGCCACTTCGACAACGAGATCGAGATGGCCGGGCTCGAGGCGCTGAACGGCGTCGAGCGCATCAACATCAAGCCGCAGGTCGACGAGTGGCGCTTCCCCGACGGCCACTCGATCATCGTCCTCTCCGAGGGCCGCCTGCTCAACCTCGGCAACGCCACCGGCCATCCGAGCTTCGTGATGTCGAACTCGTTCACCAACCAGGTGATCGCCCAGATCGAGCTGTTCGGCCAGCCGCTCGAGTACGGCAAGTCAGTGCACGTGCTTCCCAAGCACCTCGACGAGAAGGTCGCGCGGCTGCATCTCGACGCTCTCGGCGTCGAGCTGACCGAGCTGAAGCCGGATCAGGCCGCGTACATCGGGGTCCCGGTTGAGGGCCCCTACAAGAGCGACAACTACCGGTACTAGCCCGTGCGGGCGATGATCCTGGCCGCCGGCCTGGGGACGCGGCTGCGACCGCTGACCTACCTGATGCCGAAGCCGATGGCCCCGGTCTTGAACCGGCCCGTGATGGAGCACATCGCGCGGCTCCTCGCCGGTCACGGCTTCACAAACGTGATCGCGAACCTCTCCTATCTCCCTGAGCAGATCCGCGACCAGTTCGGCGATGGCTCCGAGTTCGGTATCGAGCTCAGCTACAGCGAGGAGCCCGAGCCGCTCGGCACGGCCGGGGGTGTCGGAAAGGTCCGCGACTTCCTGGCGCAGTCGGAGTCGTTCCTGATCATCTCCGGCGACGCGCTCACCGACATCGACCTGGCGGCGATGCGGGAGGCGCACGAGGCGCACGACGGGATCGCGACCCTCGCGACGAAGCGGGTCGCCGACACGAGCCAGTTCGGCGTCGCGATCACCGACGAGGACGGGCGCATCCAGGGCTTCCAGGAGAAGCCCGATCCGGCCGAGGCGCTGTCGGACCTCGCGAACTGCGGGATCTACATGTTCCGCGCCGAGATCTTCGAATACTTCCCCCCGCCCGGCCATCGGAGCCCCGCGGGCGACGACGACCAGCCGGAGGGCTTCGTCGACTGGGCGCTCGACGTGTTTCCGGCCCTGCTCGAGAACGACGTCCCCTTCTACTCGCACGAGATCGATGCCTACTGGAACGACATCGGCTCGATCGGCGAGTACGTGCAGGGCAACTTCGACGCGCTCGAGGGGAAGCTCGCGGTCAAGGGTCATACCGAGGTCGCGGACGGCGTCTACGCGGACGAGGGATCCGACCTCGACGCGGTCAAGGTGAAGCCGCCGGTCCTGATCGGCGCCGGGGCGGAGGTCGGAGTCGGCGCCGACCTGCACGGCCCGGTCGTGGTCGGCGACGGGGCGGAGATCGGCGCGGGGGCGATGGTCCGGGACGCGGTCCTCCTGCCCGGGACCCGGCTCGCGCCCGGGACGATGGTCGTCGGAGGGGTGCACGGGATCGCGGCCGATCGTCCCCTGGGCTGAGCGCCGCCCGGCACCGATTCGCCACAACCTCGAGCCCGCCGTCACGCAGAACCGGTCACCCTCGCCGCGTGCCGCTTGCAGCGACGCGCCATCTGCTCGGGATCGCCGCTCCGCCCCGCTGTGCCTGCTGCGGCGAGGACAGCGCGTCGGTGGAGACGCTCTGCTCAACCTGCCTCGAGGAGCTCGCGGTCGCGCGGCCGGTCCTCGAGGCTGGTCCCCGCGGAGTCGAGCTCGCCGTCGCGGCCGGCCCCTACAACGGGATCGTCCGTGAGCTGGCCCACCGGCTCAAGTTCGGCCGCCGCCTCGGCCTCGCCGGTCTCGCCGCGGAGGCGATCGCCGCGGCCTGCCCGCCGGGGTCGCTCGACGGCACCCTGGTGCCGGTCCCGCCCTCGCCGTGGCGGCGGCGCTGGCGGGGCTTCGACCCCGCCGAGGAGATCGCGCTCGCTCTCGCCCACGTCACCGGCCTGCCGCTCGCCCGCTGCCTGCGGCGGTCGCCGGGCCCGCGCCAGGTCGGGAGGACGCGCGCTGACCGCGTCGCCGACCCGCCGCGGGTGAGGCCGCGACGCCGCGTCCCGGCGGCGGCGCTGCTCGTCGACGACGTCCACACCACAGGCGCGACGCTGGCGGCGTGCGCGGCCGCGCTGCGCGCATCCGGGTGCACGCGCGTCGTCGCCTTGACTCTCGCGCGGTCGCGCTGAGCGGCCCGGTTGCCGGTGCCCCGCGGCGGGGCATAATCTGTGCCCCCACCGGAAAGGAGCCGAGCGTGAGGATCGAGATCCGAGGTACGAACGTCGAGGTGACCGACGAGCTCCGGGAGGCGGTCCAGACAAGGTTCCAGCGCGTCGCCAAGCAGGTCCCTGACGTCGCCACGCTCGAGGTCGAGCTGCGCGAGGAGCGCAACCCGCGGATCAGCGACCGGATGATCGCCGAGGCGACGCTGCGGCTGAAGGGCAAGACGCTCCGCGCCGTGGAGGCCTCGCCCGACATGGTGCACTCGATCCACGAGATGGCCGAGGACATTCGCCGGCAGGTGAAGAAGCACCGCGAGCTGCGCCGCAAGCGCCACCAGACACGGCGGATCATGGAGCGCCTGCGCAGCAAGTCGGCTTGACCGCTTCAGTACCGTCGGCGCATCGGCCCTGATTCGACAGACGCCCCGCCGTCGCTCTACGAATGGGCGGGGGAAGCAGCCTGCGTTCGAGCGCCTGATCAACGCGTTCTATGACCGCGTCGAGGCCGACGAGTTGATCTCGCCGCTGTTCCCGGGCGGGGTTTCAGTGAGGAGCATCGCCGTCACGTGACCGCCTGGTGGTGCGAGGTGTTCGGCGGCCCGGACGACTACACGAAGGAGCTCGGCGGCTACGAGCGGATGGTCGGCAAGCATCGCGGCCTCGGGATCACCCCCGAGCAGCGCCTCCGCTTCGCGACCCTGATGAGCCTCGCGGCCGACGACGCCGAGCTCCCGACGACCCCGAGCTCCCCGACGACCCCGAGTTCCGCTCGGCATTCATGGCTTACGTCGAGTGGGGCACCCGCCTCGCGTTCCACAACTCGCAGCCCGGCGCCGAGGTGCCCCCGCACGCCCCCGTCCCGCGCTGGGGCTGGGGCGAGACACCGCCCTACGAGCCGGAATCCGCGGGGTAGTTGCGCACGGCGCAGCTGAGGCGCAGGCTCGTCGGCCGCACCGGATTGCTGGCCGTTCACGCTCAGAGTGAGCGGCCGTTCGCCCGGCGAGTGGCGAGAGGGCCCGTTGCTAGGCTGATCCCGTGGCCAGAGGACTGATCGATCGCGCCCTCCGGATGGGCGAGTCGAAGCAATTCAAGGAGTACGCGAGCCGGGTCGAGTCGATCAACGCGATCGAGCCCGAGATGGAGTTGCTCGAGGACGACGAGCTGCGCCAGGAGGCCGACGCCCTCCGCGAGCGGGCCAAGGGCGACGAATCTCTCGACGACCTGCTGCCGGAGGCGTTCGCGCTCACCCGCGAGGCCGCGCGGCGCACGATCGGCCAGCGCCACTACGACGTGCAGCTGATCGGCGGGATGGTCCTGCACTCGGGCGCGATCGCTGAGATGAAGACCGGTGAGGGCAAGACGCTGACGGCGACCCTGGCGGTGTTCCTCAACACCCTCGCGGGGAACAGCGTCCACCTGGTCACGGTCAACGACTACCTGGCGCGCCGCGACGCCGAGTGGATGAAACCGATCTACGACGCCCTCGGCGTCACCGTCGCCGCGATCCAGGAGGGCGACGACCCGCCGACCCGCCGCGAGAAGTACGCGTGCGACGTCACCTACGGGACCAATTCGGAGTTCGGGTTCGACTATCTGCGCGACAACATGGCCGGCTCGCTCGAGGAGTGCGTCCAGCGCGGGTACCAGTTCGCGATCGTCGACGAGGTCGACAACATCCTGATCGACGAGGCGCGCACCCCGCTGATCATTTCGGGCAAGCCCGAGCAGGCGGCCGATCTCTACTACACGTTCGCGCGCCTCGCCAAGACGATGGTCGGCGAGCCGGCGAAGACGCGGCTCAAGTCGCTCGGCGAGTCCAAGGACACCTCGAACGTCGACTACGACTACGAGTACGACGAGAAGCACAAGACGGTCGCGCCGACCGAGCGGGGGGTCAAGAAGGCCGAGGAGTTCCTCGGAGTGGACAACCTCTACCTCGGCGAGCACGGGACGCTCGTCAACCACCTGATCCAGGCGCTCAAGGCCGAGTCGCTCTACAAGCGCGACACCGAGTACGCCGTGATCGACGGCCAGGTGATGATCATCGACGAGTTCACCGGCCGGATCCTCGAGGGGCGGCGCTGGTCCGAGGGCCTGCACCAGGCGATCGAGGCGAAGGAGGGCGTCTCGATCCGCGAGGAGAACCAGACCCTCGCGACGATCACGCTCCAGAACTACTTCCGCCTCTACGAGAAGCTCTCGGGGATGACGGGCACGGCGCTGACCGAGGCCCAGGAGTTCATGAAGATCTACAAGGTGCCGACGGTTGAGATCCCGACGCACCGCGACATGATCCGCGCCGACCAGAACGACGCGATCTACAAGACCAAGGACGGGAAATGGAAGGCGGTCGTCAACGAGGTCCAGGCTCGCAACGAGCGCGGTCAGCCGGTGCTCGTCGGGACGATCTCGGTGGAGATCTCGGAGATGCTCGCGGGCGAGTTCAAGCGCCGCGGCATCGACCACGTCGTCCTCAACGCGAAGCCCGAGCACGCCCAGCGCGAGGGCGAGACGATCGCCCAGGCGGGCCGCAGGGGCGCGGTCACGATCGCGACCAACATGGCCGGGCGCGGCGTCGACATCAAGCTCGGCGGCAGCCCCGAGCATATGGCCCGCCACGAGCTCGCCAACCGGGGCGTCAAGCCCGGTGACGACGCGTATGAGGAGGAGCTGAAGGCGCTCGAGGAGCAGCTCGATGTCCAGACCGCCGCCGAGGCCGACGAGGTGCGTGAGGCGGGCGGCCTCTACATCCTGGGCACCGAGCGCCACGAGTCCCGCCGGATCGACAACCAGCTTCGCGGCCGCTCCGGCCGCCAGGGCGACCCCGGCGAATCGCGCTTCTTCCTCTCGGCCGAGGACGACCTGATCCGCCTGTTCGCCGGCGAGCGGATCTACAAGATCCTCGACCGCCTCGGCCCGATCGACGAGGAGGGCAACGAGGAGGCGCTCGAGGCCAAGATGCTGACGAAGACCATCGAGGGCGCTCAGAAGAAGGTCGAGCAGCAGAACTTCCTGATCCGCAAGCGCGTCCTCGAGTACGACGACGTGATGAACGAGCAGCGCCGCATCGTCTACAACTACCGGCGCGAGATCCTCGAGGGCAAGGACATGTCGGACGTCGCGCGCGAGGAGCTCGCCGAGGTCGTCAGCCGCCTGGTCGACACCTACACCCCCGGCGACGTGTTCGAGGAGTGGGACCTCGGGGAGCTGCAGACCCAGGTCCAGCAGCTGTGGCCGTCGCAGGTCGACCTGACCGGGCTCCTTCCCGAGTCGACCGACCGCGAGGACCTCCGCGAGCAGCTGATCGCCGACGCGCTCGCCGCCTACGACAGGCGCGAGGCGGAGTTCGGCGACGAGGTCGCACGCCAGCTCGAGCGCGCGATCCTGCTGCAGATCATCGACAACCGCTGGCGCGAGCATCTCTACGAGATGGACTACCTGCGCGAGGGCATCCACCTCCGCGGCTTCGCCCAAATCGACCCGCTGGTCGCGTACAAGAACGAGGGCTTCTCGATGTTCGAGGACCTGATGCACTCGATCTGGGAGGAGTTCGCGCGCCTGATCTTCCACGTCCAGGTCGAGGTGGCCCCGGGCCAGGCGCAGCCGTTCGGCGGCGACGAGCCGGCACGCGCTCCGGCCAACGTCCAGTACTCCGGCGGCACCGCTGAGCAGCCCTCGGCGCTGGGCCAGGCCGCCGTCGCGACGGCATCCGGCCCGGACACGGCCGCCGAGCGGGCCATGGAGGGAACCGCGGGGGACGGCAACGGCGCCCAGACGGTGCAGGAGCAGGAGACCGTCGTCAAGGACGAGCGCGAGAAGCTCGGCCGCAACGACCCCTGCTGGTGCGGGTCGGGCAAGAAGTACAAGAAGTGCCATGGGGCCTAGCCGCCACCAGGCCGCTGTTCCTTTGGAGCGAAGGGCGAAGCCCGTAGCGACTTGTGATCGGCGGCCGCTTGTGGCGGCGACTTGATGGCGAAGCCGGGTAAGCGAAACGCGTGACGAAGCCGAAGATCAGAGACATCGAAACGCCGCACGGGCCCGCGAGGGCGCACCTTCACGCCGCCGACGGCGCGAGCGCCGCGCTGATCCTCGGCCACGGAGCCGGGGGAGGGGTCGAGGCTCCGGACCTCGTTGCGGCCAAGGAGGCGGCGCTGTCCGAGGGCGTCAGCGTCGCGCTCGTCGAGCAGCCCTACCGCGTCGCCGGCCGCAAGTCACCCGCCTCGGCTGGTCAGCTCGACGCCGCCTGGACCGCCATGGTCGAGCACCTGCGCGGGGACGAGCTGAGCGGCCTCGCGCCGATCGTCGGAGGCCGCTCGCTCGGTGCCCGAGTCGCCTGCCGCACCGTCGACGCGACGGGCGGCGTCGCGGTCCTCTGCCTCGCCTTCCCGCTGCAGCCGCCGCCCCGCAAGGGCGGCAAG
>DATADX010000055.1:0-38211 GCA_036258315.1 Solirubrobacterales bacterium | reverse complement strand
CGGACGAGCAGCTCGCGTCGGCCTTGAACTCGGGGAACTCGGGGCCGACCTCGAAGCTGACGAGCGCGGTCTTCTCGGGCGTGATGTCGAGGTCCGTGACGGTGCCGGCCTTGACGCCTGCGACGCGCAGCTCCGAGCCCTCGACGAGGCCGAAGGCGTTGAAGAGCTTCGCCTGATAGGTCCGCGAGTCCTCGGCGCCGGCGGTCGCGACGACGGTCACGCTGACGGCGAGCAACAGGAGCGCGATCGTCGCGAGCCGCCTCATGGTCCGAGCGGCACCTGGGACGGGTCGCAGTCGATCGTGCCCCCGATCGTGAGCTGCTCGGCCGACAGCCCGCGCTCGTGGGAGCCGGGGCAGCGCTTCAGGTTGTTGAGGCTGAAGCCGAGCGCCTCGAGGCCGGGCAGGCTGTTGTCCAGCCCGGTCAGGTTGATCAGGTTGCCCAGCACGGGCGGAGCCCCGACCGAGAACGGGTTCATGGTCAGTCCGACGCGGCCGATCCCGCCGATCGCATCGGGGAAGCCGGAGTGCCCGAAGTCGTCGAACCACCCCGTCACCCCCTCGGTCGTCACATAGGGGCGCAGGAAGGACAGCTGCGGCAGCGAGTCGGTCAGCGCCTGTGCGGAGGCCGGGAGCGCGCCCTCACGGGTGGCGCCGTTTCGGTCCACCGGGCCGACCCCGATGTCCGCGAGCGGCACCTGCAGGTCCGCCAGCTCGATCAGGTCGTTGGCCGGGCCCGCGCGGCGCACGATCCCGTCCAGGGACTTGATCGTCGGCACCGAGTCGCGAGCGAAACCGCGCAGATTCGCCGCGAACGGGCGGAGCTTTCGCGCGACCGGGCGTGAGGCCGTGACGAGGGGGTCGACGTCGTCGAGCGCGGCGCGCAGGTTGACCGCCGTGGTGTTGAACTGGCGCATGAAGTCGGGGAGCTGCTCGATCGCGGAGGCGAGCTCCCCCTCGCGGCGCCCGATCGCGCCCATCATCTGGTTCACGTTCGAGACGAGCTGGGTGATGTCGGGGTTGCGCTCGGCGAGCGCCTCGGTCAGCGAGGCCGAGTCGACGAGCAGCGAGGACAGCGCCGCCTTGTCGGAGTTGAGCTCGCCGAACACCCGGCGCGAGGTCGACAGGAACGGGTTCAGGTAGTAGAAGCCGCGGTTCGCCTGCGGGCCGACGCCGTCGTAGGTCCGCGCGAAGCCCTTGATCACCGACTTCAGCGAAGCGACGGTGTCCTCGTTCAGGGAGTTGAAGAGCTGGTCGAGGTCGACCTCGGAGGTGGTGTCGACCTGGGAGATGACACCGCCCGACTCGATCGTCTCCGTCTCGGTGCCGGCCGGGGGAAGCGCGAGGTCGACGTAGCGGTTGGCGATCCCCGAGAGCGACTGCGAGCGGACGGTCGCGTGGGTGCCGCGGGGGAGCGGCGCGTATTCGTCGGAGACCTCGAGCTCGACCAGCGCCTGGCCGTCGTCGGAGAGGGAGATGTCCTGGACCGACCCCGCGCTCACCCCGGCGACGTTCACCGTGTTGCCGCTGACGAGCTGGCTCGCGTTCTCGAACTGGGCGGTGACGGTGTAGCTGGAGCCCCCGCCGACGAGCATCAGCAAAACGACGACCGCCGACCCGGCCAGGGCGAGGATCGCCGCAACGCGACCGACGGCACTCGACGTTGGCATCTCGCTCTCTACCTGCTCCCGTAGCTGGTGCTGTCCCGGCTTCGGGGTACCCCGCCCCACACCGGCAGCCTCGACGATTCTTCCATCGCCTCTGAGCGGGTGTCAATCGAGAACCGTCGTCGTCAGACGCGGTTTTCCGCACGGCAGAGCCAAATCGGCCCTACCCACTTTTGAGATGAGGTTAAGCGGGGCGGATTCGGGCCACTACGGGGCCTGCGGGCCGCCGAACGCCGCCGCGCGTGTGTACAGCTTGTAGAGCCGGAATCCGCGCGCGTACTCGTTGCCGCACCAGCCCTCCATCACCTCGTAGGCCTGGTCCTCGGTCAGCGTCGCCCCCGTGCCGCCCGCCGTCCCGACGGGCCCGCCCACGAAGGTGCTGATCTGCGCGATCGTGCCGAGCCGCTCCTCCACGCTCGCCTGCTCCCAATCCGTGCAGTCGGCGAGCTGGACGGGGACGCCGATCGCAGGCCCGCCGACATTGCCCTGCGGGGTCCCGGACGACGAGTCGCTTCCGCACGCGGCGAACGCCATGGCCAGCGCCGCTGAAGCCAGCGCCAGGATCGTCCTCGCGTTCGGTCGTGCTATGGGTTCGGTTCGGGCGGAGTCGTGAACCAGGGGCAGCTGGCGGAGCCGATCCCCCCGCTGCAGTTGAGGAGCTCGGTGACCTGGCCGTGGGGAGGCGAGCCACCGTCACCCGGAGCGTTCGAGCAGTCCGACGGCAGGTTGTCGGGCGGCGTGCCATCGGGGGGCGGTAACGCCGTGACGCTGGCGGCGGTGCCGTCCTTGCCGGTGTTGTCGTACCAGCAGTTCGCGGTGTTCGCGGTGGACGTGAGGATCCCCTGCTGGTCCCACCAGAAGTCGAGCCCGTTCGGGTCGGACTTGCCGCTCGGGGCCTGGCCCATCTTGTTTCCGTAGAAGCGGTTCCGGAACGAGGTGTGGGTGTTCACCAGGGGATCGCTCGGGTCGCAGCCGGGGATCTGGTCGTCGCCGGGGCCGGGATCGCCGCAGACGAACGCGTCGGGGACGGCGAACAGCATCGCCCCGCGGCGCCAGTTGTCCCAGAAGCGGTTGTCGCGGATTACGTTGTTGTTGCCCCCCGCGATCCACATCCCGGTCCCGACCGGCATCGCCACCGTCGGGACGACGTCGGAGTTCGGCAGGTAGGGGTTGAAGTTGTTCGAGTAGAACTCGTTGTCCTCGATCAGGTCCGAGTCCTGAGGGAAGCCCGGATGGCCTGCGGCGGTGAAGACGTCGGTCGTGAACCCGTTGGCGTTGTCGTAGAGGTCGTTGTGGTGGACCCAGACCGCGTTCGCGTCGGTCCCCGAGTACCCGGCCGCGCTGTGGTGCATGTCGCACTCGCGGATCTCGGTGTTGTAGCGCCCCGACGCCTCGACGGTCTGTTCGCCGGTCTCCGGCGCCGCTCCCGGGTAGAGCGCCGAGTCGCCGCTCCCGGCTGCGTCGCAGTCCTGCATCAAGCCGTGGTCCGAGGTGAACGTGAGCACCCCGTACTCCTCGTTCCAGAACGCCTTGAACTGCTCGAGGCGGTAGCCGTCGGTCTCGATCACGTAGATCCCGTGCTCCGCGGCGTGGCGGACGTTGATGTTTCGGGCGACGAAGCCGTCAGCGCGATCGGCGCGGATCACGACGTCCTTGACCGGCTTCGCCGGGCCGCCGTTGCCCGCCTTGACGTCCCCCGCGTCGATCACGACGTCGTCGGGGGTGAGGCCGGATCCCTCGAGCTGCAGGTTGCAGCGCAGACACGGCCCCTCGTCGGGGATCCCGTGGCGATCCGCGAGCGGCGGCTGCGGCGGCGGCGCGGCGCCGGCCGCCCTGCCCATCACCGCGATCAGGTTCTGGTCGTTGGGGCAGCTGAGCTGGTACTTGTAGGAGAGCGCGCCGGTCTGGCCCCGGTCGTTGACCTCCTCGAGCCCGTCGCATTTCGGATCGTTGGTCGGCGCCTTTCGCGAGTTGGGCTCGGTGTAGACGCCCGGCATGATCACGACCCGGTCGTTGTTGCCCGAGGCGGTGACGGCCTTCTGGATCGAGTCGTACCTGCACTCCTCGAGGAGCCTGACGTTGAACTTGCGGAGCTTCTTCGCGGCCTTCTTCCCCACCTTCACCTTCGGCTCCGAGGGGCGCAGCACGTAGCCGCGCTTCTTCTTGTTCTTGCTCTTCGTGACCTTCTTGATCGTCTTGTCGAGCCGCTTGATCGAGGCGTTCTTCTTGACCGCGCGCTTGTACTTCCGCTCGGCCCCGGTTGCGCTCTTGCTCGCCGCGCGATTGCCGCCCTTGGGCGGCTTCGGCACCTTGCCCTGGCAGACGACGCGGGTCTCGCCCGGCGGCTTCGTCTTCAGCGCGCTGAACAGCTTGCGGACGGCGGGGACCTTGCCGCCGGTCGACTGGCGGCCGGCCTTGTCTGCCCCGGGCGCCGGCCAGTACGAGGCGCGCTCGATGTGCGCGAGCGCGACCGGCGCCGCGACGAGCAGCGTCACCGCCGTCGCGAGACCGGCGAGCCCGCGCTTCGACTTCAACGTCAAGACCTTCCTGCTCCGGTTGTCATCTTGTCCATCCCCGCTCTTCCCTCTCTCGGCCCGGAGTCAATCACAAGATCTCAACACCTGTATCGGGAAAAGAAGCGGTGACGCGCGCGATTACCGCCTATTCGCGTGACCCGGGCGCGGCCCCGCCGGCGGAATCGAAGGCACGGAGTTGCTCCGCGGGAATCACGCCGGGGTAAAGCGCGGCGGCCCAGACCGGGGCCATCGCGTCGACGACCTGCTCCGGAGTGCGCTCGCCGCGGGCGAGGTAGATGTAGCAGCAGCGCTCCGCCATCCAGATGAGGCCCTCCGAGGTCGCCTGCGCCTCGAGCAGCTCCGGGATCAGCCCCGCGCGCTGCTCGGCCCGGATGTGCTCCGCGGTGGCGGCGATGAACCGGTACACGATCGAGAGCCAGAACTCGCGCACGTCGGCGTCGTAGGTCGAGACCTCGGTCGCGACCCGGAGCAAACTTGCGTGCTCCGAGTAGACCGACACGACGCCCTCGAGCGCGCGCCGGACCCGGTCGCCCGGCGGGCCGCCGCCGCTCCACCAGCGGTCGGACATCCGGTAGAGCTCGTCGGCGACCTCCTGGACGGCGGCGAGGAGGAGCTCGTGCTTGTCCCTGAAGTGCGTGTAGAAGGCGCTCCGCGACAGCCGCGCGGCGCGCGCGATCTCGTCGACGGTGACGTCGCGGAACGGCCGCGTCTCGGCGAGCTCGAGGGCGCGCCGCACCACCTCGCTTCGGGCCTGCTCCCGGCGGCGGCGGTTGTTGCTGCGCTGTTCGACGGCGGTCGGCACGGACGCGATTCTAACGGAGCGTCTGACGTAATGTTTGACACCGTGTCAGAGGAGCTGGTACGGTGCCCCGCGCACGACCGGAAGCCGCGACCGCGGCCGAAAGGAGCGACGGATGGCCGACACACTCGAACAGCTCGCCACGCAGGGCGATCCTGGAACGCTGACGAGCGAGGACCAGGCCTCGAGGATCCAGCTGCTCGACCCGCAGCAGCTCTACGAGCTCTGGGAGAAGCAGCACTGGCTCTCGCACGAGATCGACTTCTCGCGGGACAAGGACCACTGGGCGAACCTGACCGACGAGGAGCGCGACTACTTCGTCTGGGGGCTCGCCGCCTTCTTCATCGGCGAGGAGCGGGTGACGACGCAGTTCTGCGGACTCGTGATGGCCTACGAGGACGAGAGCGAGGAGGCCTTCCTGACCACCCAGCAGGTCGACGAGGCCCGCCACTCCCAGTTCTTCGACCGTTTCTACCGCGAGGTGATCGGCATCGACGACCCGAGCTGGGAGCAGCGCCTCGGCCGCGTTCGCGAGGAGCTCAACGACTCGTTCGTGAAGCTGTTCGACGAGGTCCTGGTCGAGGCCAACCAGCGCCTGATCGCCGACCCCGCCAGCCTCGAGGCGAAGGTCGACTTCTGCACCACGTACCACATGGTGATCGAGGGGACGCTCGCGCTGACCGGCCAGAACTTCATCACCACCTACCTCGAGAACAACGACCTCCTCCCCGGCTTCGTCGACGGGTTCAGGAAGGTCGCCCGCGACGAGCACCGCCACGTCGCCTACGGGACCTGGTTCCTGAAGGAGAAGTGCGGCAGCGACGAGGCGATGGGCGCGCGGATGCGCGCGACGCTCCACGAGCTGCTGCCGGTCGCGAGCGGGGTGCTGGTGCCGAAGGGCGCCGACCCCAACGACTGGGAGATGCTCGGCTACACCTCGGCCGAGGTGAACGAGTTCGCGTTCAAGGCGCTGAGCCGCCGCCTCAAGGCGATCGGGGTCCCCCTCGTCGCCGAGGCGCCGGAGGAGGTGCCGGCATGAGCCCGCCCGCCGCAGCCTCAGCGGCCCCCACGCCCGCGTCGCAGCCCCGCACGCCCGGAAGCGAAGCTGAGCGCGTGCGGGCTGATGTCTGGGTCTGCGAATCCTGCGGGTTCGTCTACGACCCGGCAGAGGGGGACCCGGACGGCGGGATCCCGCCAGGGACAGCCTTCGCGGACATTCCCGACGACTGGTTCTGCCCGGTCTGTGGCGCGCGGAAGTCCGACTTCAAGCGCTACGAGGAGTAGCGCCCGCCGACTTCTGGCGGGTTGGTCGCGCATACCGCGACCAACCCGCCAATTCGCTACTTGAGCGTTCCGCTCGCCTTCGCCGGCGAGCCGAAGTCCACCGAGGCCTCGAGCTTGAGCTTCGCCTTGCGCTTCGCGCCGAGGGCCGCCGCGTTCTTCGCGCTCAGCTTCACCGGCAGCCCGCCGCTCTTCGCCGTCGTCGCGGTCCCGAGCTGCTTCTTGCCGAGCCTGACGGTGACGGTTGCCGCCTCGGTGCCCGTCAGCGTCACCTTCGTCGCGACCTTCCGCTTCGCCACCACCTTGGCCAGCTTGGTGCTCGTCAGCTTCACGGCGACGGTCGGCCGCGGTTGCGGCGTCCCGGAGTTCACGTCGAGGGTCGAGTTCATCCCGAGGTGGATCGTGCAGCTGAACGGGTAGGAGCCGAGCGGCAGGTACTGGGTGCCCCGCACCGGGGTCGTGCCCGATGGGATCGTGTCGCTTCGGAAGAGGGGCTTGCCGTCGGGTCCGGCGGCCCCCGCCGTGGCGTTGTGACTCCCACCGCCCGCCCATGTCAGCGTCGCCGTCGTCCCGGCTTCGTGTGCATAGGAGGGTGCGCTGAAGAAGTCGCCGGCAGCGGTGCCGCCGATGATCGTGGCCGGCGCCGCGACCGCCGTCGGCGCCGCGGCGAGCATCGCGGCCGCTCCGGCCGCCCCCGCCGCCAGTAGTGCCGCCCGCCTGCGCATCAGCCGCTCGCCGCGGAGAAGTGCTCGCCGGCCTTGGCCCAGTTGACGACGTTCCACCAGGCGTCGAGGTAGTCCGGGCGCTTGTTCTGGTACTTCAGGTAGTAGGCATGCTCCCAGACGTCGACGCCGATGATCGGCGCATGACCGTCCGAGATCGGCGTGTCCTGGTTGGCCGTTGAGGTGACCACGAGGCCGGAGTCGTCGTGGATCAGCCAGGCCCAGCCCGAGCCGAACTGGTTGACGCCGGCGTTCTTCAGCTCCTCCTGGAAGGAGGCGAAGTCGCCGAACTTGTCGTTGATCGCCTCCGCGAGCTCCCCCTCCGGCTCGCCGCCGCCGTCCGGGCTCATGATCTCCCAGAAGAAGCTGTGGTTGGAGTGCCCGCCGGCGTTGTTGCGCACCGCGGTCTGAACGTCGCCCAGAGAATCCAGATTCTGCAGCACCTCGTTGACGTCCTTGTCCGCCCACTCGGTGCCCTCGAGCGCGGCGTTCGCCTTGTCCACGTAAGCCTGGTGATGCTTGTCGTGATGGACGCGCATCGTCTGCTCGTCGATGTGAGGCTCGAGCGCGTTGTAGTCGTAGGGAAGGTCCGGTACCTCGTACGCCATCTGGCTCTCCTTCGCAGTTTCGACTTCAGACCCCTGTCACGCTCGGGGCCGGCTGGTCCTCGCGTCTAATCTAGCGGTCGTGACCAGTGGGCCGCCCGGTGGAGGGACCTGGACAGGCGTGGCTGTCACCGTCGCCGGAATCGTCGCGATCCTGGCGCTGATGCTGGCGGTCCCGACGCTTCGCGACGCCGTCTCGGACGCCGTCAGAGGCGACACCGACAAGGTCCGGGCGGACCTCCGCGACCACGGCGCCGAGGGAGCCCTGCTGGTCCTGGCGCTGGCGATCATCCACACGATCGTCTGGTACCCGGCCGAGATCCTCGACGCGGCGACGGGCTTCGTCTACGACTTCTGGCCCGCGCTGGCCCTGGTGATGGCGGGCTGGGTGATCTCCGGCATCCTCGCCTACTTCGTCGGCCGCCACGCAGCGCGGCCGCTCCTCTACCGATTCGTCGGCGAGGAACGGTTCACGAAGCTCGAGCGGATCCTCGAGCGCGGCGGCGTCACCGTCCTGCTCGCCGCGAGGCTGGTGCCGATCGTCCCGTTCAGCCTGATGGGCTACGTGGCAGGCGCCGCGCGGGTGCCGCTGCCGCGCTACGTCTGGACCACAGCGGTCGGCTACCTGCCGATCACCGCCTACTTCGTCTACCTCGGCGGCCGCCTTGAGAGCTTCTCGATCGAGGACCCGATCCTGTGGGTCGGCGCTGCCGCGCTGTTGCTGGGCCTGCTCGGCGTCCGCTTCCTCCTCCCGCGCGCCGCGGGCGAGGACCACGCCGACCACGGCGCCACCTCGGGGCCCCGCAGCTAACCCTCGAGCGCACTCCGCTTGGTCCGCCGGCGCGGAGGACGCGCCTTCAGCACCTCGCCCCAATCGCCGTCGTCGAGCCGCCCGGGCCCGGTGGTCCGCACGAAGTCCGAGATCGCCGCGGCGAGCCCCTCGGGGTCCTCGAGGTGGGGAAAATGAGCGGCTCGGGGGAGCGTCTCGAACCGGCTTCCGGCGATCGCCTCGTGCGCGGCGCGGCCGTGAGCGATCGGGATCGTGTGATCGCGCTCGCCCCACACGATCAGGGTCGGGAACCAGTCCAGCAGGTAGAGCCTGTCGCGCGCGCTGACCTTCTGGCCCCGGGCGTCGATCACCGAGCGCAGCGTCTGCAGGAAGGCCTGGCGGGCGCCGGGGCGCTGGAGAGGGCGCAACGCGCGGGCGATCGCCTGCGGGTAAACGCCCCCGCGCCGGCCGCGCTCGCGCATCCGCTCGCCGAAGTCCCACAGGGCATCCAGCACGCGCGGGTGCGCCGCCGCCCAGATCAGCGCCGAGGCTCCGGGGGCGGCGGCTCCTCTGAGCAGGGGGCTGACGTCGCGGCCGAGGCCCCCGCTCGAAACGAGCACGAGTCGCTCGGTGCGCTGCGGGAACTGATAGAAGAACTGCATCGCGATCCCTCCGCCGAGCGAGTGCCCGACGATCGTCGCCCGCTCGACCCCGAGGGTGGCGAGTAGGTCGCGGATGCTGGACGCGTGGGCTCCGAGCGAGTAGTCGCCTCGCACCGCTGCCGAGTCGCCGTGCCCGATCAGGTCCGGGGCGATCACCGCGTGGTCGTCGGCGAGCCTGAGCGCGACCTCCTCCCAGTGCCGGGAGGAGTTGACCATTCCGTGGATGAGGACCACCGCCGGCCCGCTGCCCGCCTTGCGGTAGATCACGTCATGACCGTGCAGCTGCGTCTCCCAGGGCAGAAACTCGAGCGGGTCGAGCGCGCCCACTAGGCCTCCGCCCGAGCCGCCCTGAACTCGTCGAGATCGGCGCGCGCCCGGCGGCGGACCAGCCGGTTGAAGGGAGGCAGCCCGAGCACCGCGCCGGCCGGGCCGAGCGCCTGGCGGGCCCAGCGCCGGAACGAGAACGAGTCCTCGTGGTCGGCGATCAGCCCGGCGCGGAATCTGAACCGGGCCTGAATGTCGTTGACCACTGGGCGGCCCGTCCTGAACGTGTAGGTGGCGATCCAGTGCGCCGTGCCGGCGTCGCCATCGGCGGCATGATCGACGAGCTCGACGTCGAGGTCCTGGGCGCGCGAGGTGAGCATCCGCCACATGTCGCCGGCCTCCTCGCCGTTGAGCTCGCCGAACGCGGGGTCCTTAAAGCGCGCGTCCGGGGCGTAGCAGGCCGCCATCGTCTCGCCGTCGTGCCGGTCGAGGGCGTCATAGAGCCGCCGGATCAGCTCGGCGTTGTCGGCCACCGCCCCAACCTACACCGACCGCGCCGCGGCCCTCAAGCCGCCCCTTCTATCCTTCGCTGCCTCGGGGCGTGGCGCAGCCTGGTAGCGCGCACCGTTCGGGTCGGTGAGGTCCCCGGTTCAAATCCGGGCGCCCCGATGAGGTCAGGATGTGACCTGTCATGCACGACGTGGCTGAGTTTCTGAGGCGGTACGAGCCCTTCGGCGATCTCGGCGAGGAGGCGCTCGAGCGGCTTGCAGAGCGCTCCGAGGTCGAGTTCTTCGCCGCCGGCACGGTGATCTTCACGCAGGGGGAGCGACCGCAGACCAAGGTCCGAGTGGTGCGAAAGGGGTCGATCGAGCTGCTCGACCGGGGCCGGGTCCTCGACCTGCTCGGCGAGGGGGAGCTGTTCGGCCATCCGTCGATGCTCTCCGGGCTGCCGACCGGGTTCGAGGCGAGGGCGCACGAGGACTCGCTCGTCTACGCGCTGGCCGCGCCCGAGGTATTGCCCCTGCTCGCGCGTCCGTCCAGCCTTCCGTATCTGGCGCGGTCGCTGCTCCGGCGTCGCAAGCCGGGAGGCGCCGACGACGCGGATGTGGCGAGCGCCGAGACGGCGCAGCAGTCGGCGCGCGACCTGATCCGCCGGGAGCCGGTGATCGGGATCACGGGTTTGACCCTGCGGGAGGCCGCCCAGCGGATGGTGGACGAGGGGGTCAGCTCGATGCTGATCCGCCGGAACGACGACGAGCTCGGGATCCTCACCGACAGCGACCTGCGAAGGCGGGTCGCAGCCGGGGACGTGTCCGTCGATGCCCCCGTCGAGACCGCGATGACCTCGCCGATCGTCACGGTGCAGGCCGATCAGACGGGCGCAGACGTGATGCTGGCGATGCTGGAGAACGACATCCGGCATGTGCCCGTCGTCTCGGCCCGGTCCGAGGTACTGGGGATGATCGTCGGCATCGACCTGGTCGCAGCGGAGGCCCGCACGCCGTTCCTGCTGCGGAGGGCGATCTCCGAGGCGAACAGCAAGGAGGAGCTCCGCGATGCCGCGGCGCGCCTCCGCTCCACCGTGATCGCGCTGCATCGAGCCGAGCTCGCGCCCTGGCAGCTGAGCCAGGTGATCTCGGCCGTGTCCGACGCGCTGATCACGCGGATGATCGAGCTCGCGATCGAGTCGACGGGTGAGCCGCCGACCCAGTTCTCCTGGCTCGCGCTGGGCAGCCACGGACGGCGCGAGCCCGTCCCCGCCTCCGACGTCGATTCGGGGATGGCGTGGCAGGACGACTCGGGACCGGCCGCATCGAACCCCCGGCGGACGCTGTCCGCGGCGGAGACACGCCGCTACATGCGGGCGATCGCCGCGGACGTCGCCGCCTGCCTCCGGGTGGTCGGATGGCGGCTCGATCCGCACGGAGTCACCGCCTCCGACGAGTTCTCGGCCAGCTCGATCGGCGAATGGCGATCGGCGATCGAGCGCTGGCTCGGCCACCCCGAGGACGAGCGGGTCCTGATCGCGACCTCGATCCTGCTCGACGGCCGCGTCATATACGGGCCCGACGACCTCGACCCGAAGCGCTTCTTTCTCGAGTCCCGGCATCGCACGACGCTCGAGCGATGGATGCTGCGACTGGCGCTGGCGACAAAGCCGCCGACCGGGTTCATGCGCAACATCGTCGTCGAGCACTCGGGAGAGCACCGCGGCACGTTCGACATCAAGCACGGCGGACTGCTCCCGATCGTCGACCTCGCGCGGTATGCGGGGCTGAAGGCCGGGACGCGAGTGACCGCCACGCCCGAGCGGCTCCGAGTCGGAGCCGAGGCGGGAGTGTTCACCAACGAGCAGGCGCGGACGCTGGACGAGGCCTACGACCTGTTCGCGGAGCTGCGAATGGAGCACCAGGTGCAGCAGCTCGAGCGCGGGCAGGAGCCCGACGACCACCTCGATCCGAAGCAGCTCAACTCGCTCACGCGCCGCTACCTGCGCGACGCGTTCCGCGAGGTCGCCTCGATTCAGAAGAGCTTCGCGGCCGAGCTCACGTGGGGCCCGTGAACGCGACGGAGGGACCGGACTCGCCCTTCGCCCGCGCCTACGGCGACGCCCGGCTGCCGGCGCCCGCCACCCCGTGGCGCCGGGCCATCTTCAGCGTCGTCGACCTCGAGCTGACCGGACTCGACCCCGTGGAGGACGAGATCGTCTCGTTCGCGACGGTCACGGTCGAGGGCGGACGGATCAAGCTCGGCGATGCGATTCACCGCCTCGTCTGCCCGCGCCGGATGCCGGACGCGAAGACGATCCGGATCCACGGGCTGCGCGAAAGCGACCTTCGCGGCGCCCCGTCGCTCGATCAGCTCCTCGACGAGCTGTTGGCGGCACTGACCGGGCGGGTCCTCGTGGCACACGTCGCTCCCGTCGAGGTCGGGTTCCTGCGGCGAGCGCTCGCCGCCCGTGGGCTCGAGCTTCGCAACCCCGTCGTCGACACCGCGCTGCTCGCGGAGGAGCTTCGGCGCCTGCAACGGAAACCGCCCCTCACGCGCGAGCTCGAGAACGAGGCGGAGGGAGCCTCCTCACCTGGCCTCTCGCGCCTTGCGCGTTCGCTCGGGCTGCCCGTCCACCGCCCCCACCACGCGGACGGGGACGCCCTCACCACCGCGCAGGTCTTTCTCGCCCTGGCCTCTCACCTGGAGGAGTTCGGCGCCGTGACCGTGGGGTCCCTCGAGAGGCAGTCGAAGCGCCGGCAGGTCCAATCCGCTCTGAAGCACGTTCTCTCACGGTTGATCGGCAGGTTCGCTCGTCGCTGATTGGCCGATCGGTACAAGGTCGAACCATTCGACAAATTCGGCTTGACTGATGTCCGCTTCGGCACTTAGGGTGCGGGTCATCCGCGACATAGGTGGTGTCGCAGGAAGGCGGCGCCTCCGCGACGGAGGGAGAGGTACGTGACACCACCTGAAGGGGTCTCAGATGTCGATCAGGTGAGGCGCGACGAGGAGCGCCTCGCCGAGCTCGGCTACAAGCAGGAGCTCTCGCGAGGCTGGAGCGCGTTCACCAACTTCGCGATCTCGTTCACGATCATCTCGGTCCTGGCGGGAACGTTCACGACGTTCTCGTTCGCGTGGCTGCACGGAGGGCCGGTGATGGCATCGATCGGCTGGCCGGTGATCTGCTTCTTCGTCCTGATGGTCGCGATGTCGATGGGCGAGCTCACCTCGAGGTATCCGACCGCGGGGGGGCCCTACTGGTGGGCGCACGACCTCGGCGGCAAGGGCTGGAGCTGGATGACCGGCTGGTTCAACATCGTCGGCCTGGTCGGGATCGTCGCCTCGGTCGCCTACGGGTGCGCGTTCTTCCTCTTCAACCTGCTGGCGCTCTATGGGCTCGACATCTTCGGAGTGAACTTCGGCGACGACGTTCACATCCTCGGGGAGACCTGGCTCCTCTTCTTCATCATCCTGTTCCTCTACACGCTGGTGAACATCTTCGGCGACCGGATCCTCGCCGCGATGAACAACATCTCGGTCGGCTGGCACCTGCTCGGCGTCGCGGTGATCATCGCCCTGCTGGTGTTCGTCCCCGACGACCACCAGAGCGTCGACTTCGTCTTCGGCGAGCGGCTGAACGAAAGCGGGACGCTCGGCGGCGACACGGGGGGACTCGGGTTCTGGTTCCTGGTCGCCCCGGTCGGGTTCCTGCTCGGGATGTACACCCAGACCGGGTACGACGCCTCGGCCCACACCGCCGAGGAGACGCGGGGGGCGGCGGTCTCCGCCGCCCAGGGAGTGTGGCGGTCGGTCTTCTGGTCGGCGATCATCGGCTGGCTCGTGATCCTCGCCTTCCTCTTCGCCGCGAACGACCCGGCAGCGGTCACCGACGAGGGCGGCGCGGTCTTCGGGATCTTCAACTCGGCGCTCGATTCCTGGGCGGCGAAGATGGTGGTCCTGATCGCGACCGTCGGCCAGTTCTTCTGCGGAGCGGCGGGGCTGACCAGTGCCTCGCGGACGTGGTACGCGTTCTCGCGCGACCGCGCGATCCCGGGCTGGGCGGTGTTCCGGCGGGTCAACCGCGACCGGGTGCCGTTCAACGCGGTGATCGCGGTATCGGTGTTCTCGCTGATCATCGCGATCCCGGCGCTGTTCGGGAAGAACGACATCCCGTTCGCGTTCTTCGCGCTGACCGGGATCTGCACGGTCGGGCTGTACCTCGCGTACATCATCCCCGTGTTCCTGCGGCTGCGCGCTGGCGAGTCGTTCGAGCGGGGACCGTGGAACCTCGGGGGCCGCTACAGGATCGTCAACGTCCTCGCGATCCTGTTCGTGATCGTCGTCGTCTACTCGCTCAACCTGCCGTATGACCCGACCGGGCTGCCGTGGAACGAGGAGTTCGACTCGGCGAACGTGAACTACACGCCGTTCGCGATCATCCTCCCGCTGCTGTTCGGGATCTGGTACCTGGTCTCGGCGAAGGACACCTACCAGGGCCCGGTCAGCACCCTCGAGGAGGATGTCGTCACCCGCGACTGAGCGAGAAAGGACGAGCGAATGGAAGACACCGGCATCGGACAGAAGGACCTGAGGATGGGCGCGACGGTCCTGGGTGTGATCGCCCTGCTCGCGATCATCCTCTCGATCGTCTGAGCGAAGCCTGAATACCGGAATCGGCCTCGGCCCGCGCCCAGCGCGGGCCGAGCGCTTTTCGCCACCCGGCCGCTCCCCGGTCCTTATCCTGCCGCCAGGTGCGCCGGGAAGGCTGATCGGCATGTTCGTCGTCGACCCATGGGAGCGGCCTTGGCCAACAGTGCTCACTTCGCGGCGCCGGCTGTCCACACCTGACGTGGCGATCGCGGTCGGGACCTTCCTGGTCGTCCTCGGGGCGATCGCATCCGAGCGGATTCACCGCACGAAGATCGCCCTGCTCGGCGCGGCGATCGTGGTGCTGTTCGTCGACGAGCTCTCGCAGGACAAGGCGATCGAGTCGGTCGACTTCAACACGATCGGCCTGCTCGCGGGGATGATGATCCTCGTCTATCTCACCCAGCAGACGGGACTCTACGACTACGTCGCGATCCGCGCCGGCCAGGCCGCCCGCGGGCGCGCCCTCTACCTGGTCCTCAGCCTCGCCGCGACGACCGCGCTCCTCTCCGCCTTCCTCGACAACCTGACGACGATCCTCCTGATCGTCCCGATGACCTTCCTCGTCGCGGATGCGCTCGACGTCGATCCGATTCCGCTGATCGTGATCGAGGTGATCTCGTCGAACATCGGTGGAACGGCGACGCTGATCGGGGACCCGCCGAACATCATCATCGCCGGGGCCACCGACCTCAGCTTCAACGAGTTCATCGTCAACCTCGCTCCGATCGCCCTGGTCACCTTCGTGGCGATCACGGGGCTCCTCTACCTCTGGTACCGGCCGCGACTTCAGATCGACGAGTCGAACCGGCGCTACGTGTCGGAGATGAATGCGAAGGCGGCGATCCGTGACCCCGAGGAGCTGCGGCGCACCGGGCCGGTTCTGGCCGCGACCATCCTCCTCTTCTTCGCCCATCAGGCTCTCCACATCGAGCCGGCCACGGTCGCCCTGACGGGAGCGGCGGTCGCGCTGCTGGTCACCCGTACAGACCTCGAGCAGGCCCTGTCCAAGATCGAATGGGCCGACGCTGTTCTTCTTCGTCGCCCTCTTCGTGATGGTCGGCGCGCTCGAGGAGACCGGCGCTATCGACGAGGTCGCGCAGGCGGTCGCCGACATCACCGGCGGCGAGCGGACTGCGGAGCTTCTCGGAATCATCTGGATCGCGGCGACGGGTTCGGCGATCGTCGACAACATCCCCTTCACGGCGGCGATGATCCCCGTGGTCAACGAGCTTCAGGCGAGCGCGGGTGCGGAGGACGACGACGCGTACTGGTGGGCACTCGCGCTGGGCGCCTGCTTCGGGGGAAACGCAACGATCGTCGCGGCCGGTGCCAACGTCGTCGCCGCCGGCCTCGCGGAGCGGGCGGGGAAGCCGATCGGATTCGTCGCCTTCCTCAAGATCGGGCTGCCGGTCATCGTCGTCTCGATCCTGATGGCGAGCGCCTACGTACTCGTCCGCTACGTCGCGGTGAGCTGAAGAGAGGAGACGGAATGCCCGATTCCATCGTGCAAGAGGCGATCAGGGAGATCGAGCCACTCTGCGCGGACGACTCCGTCGGCACCGCGGCACGGAGGGTGGTCGAGGCCGACCTTCCCGCCCTTCCGGCGGTCGATGAGGACGGCCGGTTCGCCGGGATCTTCGGCGAGCGAGAGTTCATGGCCGCCCTGTTTCCGGGCTATGTCGCGGAGCTCGGTTCGGCCGGGATGGTCTCGCGGCGGATGGACGAGGCGATCGAGCGGCGCCTCGACTCGGCGCTGGAGCCGATTCGCTCCTACATGACGACCGATGCGGTCCTGGTGGAGGACGACTACTCCGACACGCAGCTCGCCCAGCTGTTCCTCAATCACCAGGTGCTGATCATCCCGATCGCGACCGACGGGCGTGTCCATGCGGTCGTCACTCGACAGGACTTCTTCCACGCACTCGTCCGTCGGTTCATTGTCGAAGGTCGACGAGAGGAACGAGAGCAATGGCTGAAGATCCGCTCGACCGGCCGCTCGCCCCGGACGAGCACCGGCGTGCGAAGGTGCTGGTGGCCCTGTACTCCATCGCGGCGGGAGCGGTGGCGATGGCGTTCCTCGTCGAGGGATGCATCTGATGCTCGCGTCGTGACGCCGACGGCATCGATCGCGCTCAGCTCGGGTCGAGCGCTTCCGTCGCCCTGACGAACCGACGCCAGCGCTCGTGCTCTGACTCGCGCCAGGCGTCGTCACGCTCGGGCTCGACCCGCCGATCGGCCGGAAGCATCCCCGGCAGGTCGGTGAGCGAGCCGATCGCGCCGGAGCCCACCCCGGCCAGCGCCGCGGCGCCGAGGACGGTCGCGTCCGCGCCGGCGGCCTCGACCGGCGCCCCGATCGTGTCGGCCTGGAGCTGGAGCATAAGCGGCGCGTTCGTGAGGCCGCCGTCGACGCGGAGCGTCTCCACCGGGGCGGTCTCCCGGATCGCCGCGACGACGTCCGCGACCCGCCACGAGATCCCCTCGAGCGCGGCGCGGGCGACGTTCTCGCGCCTGGTGCCGCCATAGATGCCCGAGATCACGGCGCGCGCGTTGGGCCGCCACCAGGGCGCTCCGATGCCCGCGAGGCCGGGAAGCACCCGCGCGCCCGCCGATCCCTCGGCCTCGCGCGCGAGCTTCGAGAGGGCCGGTGGGTCCTCCGCGATCCCGAGCTGGTTGCACATCCACTCGAGCATCGCCCCGGCGGCGAAGGCGCCGCCATCGAGCGCGTACTCGACCTCTCCGCCGATGCTCCAGGCGACAGTCGGGAGCAGGCCGCCGGCGGGTGTCGGCACCTGATCGCCGACGTGGGCGAGCACGAACACGCCCGTTCCGTAGGTCGCCTTGACGCGGCCGGGCTCGACACAAGCTGCGCCGGCGAGCGCGGCCTGCTGGTCCACGACCTGGCCGCGAAGCGGCAGCTCGGCCGGCCAGCTCTCGTGGTGCAGCGTGCCCAGCTCGCCCGCCGTGTCGCGCACCTCCGGAAGCACGTCGTGGGGTACTCCGAAGATCTCGCAGAGGCGCCGGTCGAATCCCGGCGTGCCGAGCCGGTGGAGCTGCGTGCGCGAAGCGGTCGAAGCGTCGGTCGCGAAGCCCGCGCCGAGCCGGTCGCAGAGAAACGAGTCGACGGTGCCCATCCGGAGGTTGCCGTCCGCACGAGCCCGCTTGACGCCCTGGTCGTTCTCCAGGAGCCAGGCCAGCTTTGCGGCGGAGAAGTAGGGGTCGTACGGAAGGCCGCTCAGCTCCTTGACCTCCTCCTCGCTGGCGCCGAGCCCGTCGAGGATCGCCTGCGAGCGCTTGTCCTGCCAGACGACGATCGGGCTCAGCGGCCGGCCGCTGTCCGCCTCCCATGCGAGCACCGACTCGCCCTGGTGGTCGAGCCCGCAGGCGACGACATCGCCGGGGGCGTCGTCGAGCAGCTCGGCGACGGCCCCGGCGACGGCCTCGAGCACATCTTCGGGGTCCTGCTCCACCCAGCCCTCGCGCGGGTGGCGGTTCACCTTCTCGCGCCGCGCCTCCCTGACCGGGCGCAGGCGCTCGTCGAACAACGCCGCCTTGACGCCGGTGGTGCCCTCGTCGATGCCGAGCAGCAGCCGCGTCACGCCGGGGCCTTCTCGCGTGCCGTCCGCATCCACCATGGGCCCTCGTACGAGACCGCCTCGAGGGGGTCCCCGTCGTTCCGGGCGCCGACCTCGATGCCCTGGTCGGCGACCAGCGCGGCGACGTGCTCGCCGATCCCGAGCGAGGCGGACAGACCGGTGGAGCGGATTGCGGCGACGTTGATCAGGCCGGGGCAGCGAGTCGAGGCGCCGATCGCATAGTTGACGCCGCGGCCCGCCGGACGGAGGCCCGCGTAGCTCGCGATCGGCTCAACCCCCTCGAGCGCCGGGAACATCCCGCGCGCCTTCGGCAGCACCTCCTCGGCGGCGCCGGGGCGGACGGACCAGTCCCCCTTGTCCGTCTGGTCGTGCGCGGTCGGACCCGCGACGACCTTGCCGTCCACCGTCGGGAACACGAGCACGCCCTTGGTCCGCTTGGTCGGGACCGGGAGCAGGATTCGTTCGAGCGGCTCACCGCCCGGCGGCTCGAAGACGAAGAACTCGCCCTTGCGCGGATAGATCTCGAAGCTGTCGTCACCGGCCAGCCGCGCCACCTGGTCCGCGTACAGGCCGGCGCAGTTGACCGCGACCCGGCACCGCAGCCTCGTCCCATCGGTGTGCGACAACGTCAGGCCGCCGCCGCCGCGCTCAATCGCCTCGACCCGGGCCCCTGTGCGGACCTCCGCGCCGGCCGCCTCCGCGGCGTGTGACAGGGCGAGCGTGTAGGCGACCGGGTCGGTGACGGCCTCATCCGGGATCTCGAGCACGCCGCCGGCGCGGAGCGCGACCTCCACCCGGTTCCGCCCGGCGCCGCGGGCGATCTCCGCAACGATGGCCCCCTCCGCCGCGTCGCTCGGGCGCAGCTCGGCGCCGCACTCGATCGTCGAGACCCCGAGTGACCCGACGCGCCGGAGCCACGGCTCGCGGAGCTCGTTCGAGCGCAGGATCAATCGCGTCTCGAGCTCCCCGGGGACCGAGTCGAACCCGGTGTGCAGGATCCCTGAGTTGGTCCCGCTCGCCGCGAGCCCGAGCGCCTTCTCGGCCTCCAGGACCGCGACCGCGGCCCCGCGGCTCGCAAGCGCCTCGGCGACCGCACACCCGACCACGCCGCCGCCGACCACCGCTACGTCAGCGTCCTTGCCGGAGCCGGAGGCCACGTCCGGGTTCGTACCACACCGCTACCTTGCCCGGCATGCCCCGCCCCGTGATCGGCGTCTGCGCCGCCGTTGAGCCCGCGAGCTACGGCGTCTGGGTGGGCGAGCCCACCGTCCTTCTCCCCGTCTCGTACGCCCGCTCGATCCAGGCCGGAGGTGGGCTGGCGATGATGCTCCCGCCGGACCCCGCCGCCGCCGAGCGCCCTGACGAGCTGCTCGACCGCCTCGACGCGCTGATCCTCGGCGGCGGCGCCGACATCGACCCCTCCAGCCACGACGGGCGACCTCACCCCGAGATCCGCGACACCGACCCCGAACGGGACCGGTTCGAGATCGCCCTCGCCACGACCGCGCTCGAGCGAGATCTACCGCTGCTCGGGATCTGCCGCGGGATGCAGCTGCTGAACGTGGCGACCGGCGGCGCGCTCGAGCAGCACCTCCCGGAGCGGCTCGGCCACGAGCGCCACCGGCAGGTCCCCGGTTCGTGGGGCGAGCACGAGGTCCGGCTCCAGGCCGGCTCGCTCGCCGCCCGCGCGGCCGCAGGCGAGCGCCTCGCGGTGAAGAGCCACCATCACCAGGGGGTCGCCGACCTCGGCGACGGGGTCGAGGTGAGCGGGTGGTCGGCCGACCCCGACGACGAGGACACCATCGAGGCGATCGAGCTCCCAGACCGCTCGTTCGCACTCGGGGTGCTCTGGCACCCCGAGGAGGATCCGGGCAGCCGGGTGATCCCGGCGCTGGTCGCGGCGGCGGGGTAGGTCGACGGCTTCGCCGTTAGCCGGGGCCACGAGCGCCCGCCCCGCACAAGTCGGGCGGCATAACCGCCCCTCCGGAGTGCAGCGGCCTCGTGGCCCCTACCCCCGCTCGAACATCCGGCGCCGCTCGTAGTCGGTCACGACCTTGTCGAACAGCCCCTGCTCGAGCCGCCCGTAGTTGAGGTAGTGCTTGTGAACGGCGTCGCCGAAGGCCTGCCTCGCGAAGTCGCTGTTCTCCCAGAGGGCGACCGCCTCCCGCAGCGAGGCGGGGAACGCCTCGGCCTCGCCGGCCTCGTAGGCATTGCCCTTCAGCTCGGGCCCAGGGTCGGTCTCGTTCTCGATCCCGTCGAGGCCGGCGGCGAGCAGCGCCGCGATCGCCAGGTAGGGGTTGGCGTCGGCGCCGGGGATCCGGCATTCGACCCGCCGCGCCTGCCCGTCGCCGACGATCCGGAACCCGCAGGTGCGGTTGTCCCGTCCCCAGGAGACCGAGGTCGGCGCCCAGCTCTCGGCGGCATAGCGCTTGTAGGAGTTGATGGCGGGAGCGACGAACAGCGCCAGTTCGCGGATGTGATTCCGCATTCCGCCCAGGAAGTGCCGGAACGTGTCGGTCTCCTCGCCGTCCTCGTCGACGAGGACGCTCTTGCCGTCCTCTCCGACCAGGCTCTGGTGGATGTGGCAGGAGCTGCCGATGTCGTTCTCGGAGGGCTTCGCCATGAAGCTCGCCGAGATCCCGTTCAGGAAAGCGATCTCCTTGACGCCGTTCTTGTAGACCGTGTGGCGGTCGGCGGCGGTGACGGCGTCCGCGTAGCGGGTGTTCACCTCGTGCTGGCCATGCCACGCCTCCCCCTTCGAGAACTCGATCGGGATCCCCGCGCCGTGCATCCCGCGGCGGATCGGCCCCAGGTACTGCTCGTCCATCGTCGTGGCAAGGATGTGGTAGTCGAGGATGTACGGGATCGTCGGGGTCAGGTCCCGGAAGTCCTTCTCCCATGCCTCGGCGTAGCTCTCCTTGTAGAGGTAGAACTCGAGCTCGGTGGCCGCGAAGGGTGTGAAGCCCATCTCCAGCGCCCGCTCGTAGGTCGCAATCAGGACCTGGCGCGGCGACGCGACGACCGGGCTGCCGTCGTGGTCGAGGACGTCGCAGAGGACCAGCGCCGTGCGGTCGAGCCAGGGGATCTCGCGGAGCGTCGAGATGTCGGGGACGATCCCGAAGTCGCCGTAGCCCTCCTCCCAGTTCGCCATCTCGTAGCCGGGCAGGGGCTCCATGTCCATGTCGAGGGCGAGCAGGTAGTCGCAGCCTTCGACCCCATGGCCGACCACGTCGTCGAGGAAGTACTCGACCTGGATCCGCTTCCCGAACAGGCGTCCCTGCATATCGGTGAAGGCGGTCACGACCGTGTCGATCGTTCCCTCGTTCGCCGCCTTCTTCAGCTGGTCGATCGAGAGCATCCCGCGGTCGCCGCCGGGACCGCCCGGCCGGGGAGCCGCGCCGTCGCCTCCTCCTCCAGCCATGCGAGCATCCTATGCTCCGTCGCGATGTCCCCGCAACCGAGCCAGATAGAGGTCGTCGAGCCGGCCACCGAGCAGGTGATGGCGACGCTCCCGCGCGCGGGAGCCGAACAGGTCGACGCCGCGGTCGCCGCCGCCAAGCGCGCCTTCCCGGCCTGGCGGGCGGTGGCCCCGGCCGATCGGTCCGTCCTGATGCGGGGCCTCGCCGATACGATCGAAGAGCGCGACGAGGAGCTGGCGACGCTCGAGGCCCGCAATGCGGGCAAGCCGATCTCCGACGCTCGCGGGGAGATCGGGATGGTCGTGGAGACGTTTCGCTACTACGCCGGCGCGCCCGAGCGCCTGCTCGGGAAGACGATCCCCGTCTCCGGCGGGGTCGACATGACCTTTCGGGAGCCGCTCGGCGTCGTCGGGCTGATCGTCCCGTGGAACTTCCCGCTCGTGATCGCCGCGTGGAAGGTCGCGCCCGCGCTCGCGGCCGGGAACACGGTCGTGCTGAAGCCGGCCGAGCTGACGCCGCTCACCGCTCTCGAGCTCGAGAGGATCGCGATCGAGGCCGGACTGCCGGAGGGGGTCCTCAAAGTGGTCGCGGGCCCCGGCAGCGTCTGCGGCAAGCGGCTCGTCGAGCACCCCGACGTCGCCAAGATCGCCTTCACCGGCTCAACCGAGGTCGGGCGCGGGATCGCGGCGGGCGCCGCCGCGAAGATCAAGCGGGTGACGCTCGAGCTCGGGGGCAAGTCGGCGAACGTCGTCTTCGCCGACGCCGACCTCGAGGCGGCGGCCGCCTCGGCGCCGATCGCGGTGTTCGGCAATGCCGGCCAGGACTGCTGCGCGCGCTCGCGGATCCTGGTCGAGCAGAGCGCGCTGGACGGGTTCCTCGGCGCGTTCCAGCGTGCGGTCGAGGCGGTCAAGGTCGGTGACCCGCTTGACGACGCTACCGAGATGGGCCCGCTGATCTCGGCCGACCAGCTGGAGTCGGTCGGGTCGTTCGTGAACGGCGATGCTCCCGTCGCGTTTCGCGGCACGGCCCCGGACGGACCCGGCTACTGGTTCCCTCCCACGGTCCTTGCCCCGGTCGACAATCAGGCGCGGCCGGCTCGGGAGGAGATCTTCGGCCCGGTCGCCTGCGTGATCCCGTTCGCCGACGAGGCCGACGCGATCGCGATCGCAAACGACACGATTTACGGGCTCTCCGGCTCGGTCTGGACGCGGGACGGGGCCAAGGCCCTGCGTGTGGCGCGGGCGATGGAGACCGGCGTGGTCTCGGTCAACTCGAACACGTCGGTGCGGGTGGCGACCCCGTTCGGCGGCTTCAAGCAGTCGGGCGTCGGCCGCGAGCTCGGGCCGGACGCCCTCGAGGCCTACACCGAGGTCAAGAACGTCTACTACGCGACGGAGGAGGCCCGATGAGGGCCTCCGTAGCCCGGATGGAGGCCCGATGACGGCCTCCGTAGCCCTGGGGAACTGAGTGACCGGACGCCTCGACGGCAAGGTCTGCGTGATCACCGGCGCCGCAAGCGGGATCGGGGCCGAGTCCGCGCGCGTGTTCGCCGCGGAGGGCGCCCGCGTGGTCGGGGTCGACATCGCCGAGGGGTCCGAGGGAGAGCTGGCCCTGCGGGCCGACGTCACCGACGAGGACCAGGTTCGCGAGATGTACGAGCGCGCCAGGTCCGAGTTCGGGCGGATCGACGTTCTCTTCAACAACGCCGGGATCAACCCGACCGACGACGCCTCCGTGGTCGACACCTCGCTCGAGGCCTGGCAGCGCGTCCAGGACGTGAACGTGCGCAGCGTCTTCCTCTGCTGCAAGCACGGCATCCCGCACCTGCTCGCCAACGAGGGCGGCGGATCGGTGATCAACACCGCCTCGTTCGTGGCCGTGATGGGCGCCGCGGTCTCGCAGATCTCCTACACGGCCTCGAAGGGAGCGGTGCTGTCGATGTCGCGCGAGCTCGGTGTCGAGTTCGCCCGCCGCCGGGTGCGCGTCAACGCCCTCTGCCCCGGGCCGGTGAACACGCCGCTGCTCCAGGAGCTGTTCGCGACGGACGAGGAGCAGGCGAACCGCCGCCTCGTCCACCTCCCGATGGGGCGCTTCGCCGAGGCCCGCGAGATCGCGCTCGGCGCCGTCTTCCTCGCGAGCGACGAGAGCTCCTACGTGACCGCCTCGACCTTCCTCGTCGACGGCGGCCTGTCGGGCGCCTACGTCACACCCGAGTAGCGACCGCATCGAGGAAGTGACCGCAGAGCGAGCGCCCCAGCTCGTTCCACGCCCCGATCGCCCGGTCTGTCTCGGTCCGCAGGGCGGCCGCGTCGAGCCCGATCCGGACCGCATCCCCGTCGCTTCGCCAGTCCGCGATCCAGCTGCGCGCGTCAGCGGCGCTCACCTCGGCGTGGAACTGGATTCCCCAGGCGCGTTCGCCGACCCGGAACGCCTGCGCGCACGCGTCGCTTCGCGCGAGCACGGCCGCCCCCGGCGGCGGCATGCATTCGTAGCTGTGCCACTGAAACGCCGTGAAGGCGGGCGCCAGCGCCCCGATCAGCCGGTCGTCCTCCCCCTCCGGCGTCACCTCGACCTCGAGCCAGCCGATCTCGGGCAGCTCCATGCGGCGCACCTCACCGCCCGCCGCGGCGCAGAGGACCTGGGCACCGAGGCAGGCGCCCAGCAGGGGCACGTCGAGCCGGATCAGATCGGCGAGCAGGCTCTTCTCATCCCGAAGCCAGCCGTGGCGATCCTCCTGATCGGCATGCATCGCCCCGCCGAAGCTCATCACCGCGTCGTAGGAGGCAGGGTCGGCCGGCGGGTCGCCGCTCTCCGCGATCGCCCACGTATCGAGCTCGACGGAACGGGACTCCATCTGCTCGGCGAAGACGCCGGGGCCGGCGTCCGCCTGATGCACGATCGCCAGGGCGCGCATCCCGTCAGTCTCGCAAGCCGGCCCGGCCTGAAGCCCACCGATGGCCAGCTTTCGGCCGCTCTGCGGTCAGAATGGCCGCATCGAGATCGTCACGCTAACCGACGGCGGCCAGACCGCCGAGCTGATCGCCCGGCGCGTCGCCGAGTTCATCCGCCCCGCGCGCTCGTCGCTCGAGCTCGCGCTCTATGACGTGCGGCTTCCCGACCCGGTCGGCTCGATAGTCGCCGATCAGCTTCGCGCAGCGCACGGCCGCGGAGTGGTCGTGCGACTGATCTACAACGTCGAGGTCGGCCGCCCGGCGGCGCTCCACCCTCCCCCGCGCACCCGGCCCGAGATCCTCGAGGAGCTCCCGATCGAGACCAGGGCCGTCTCCGGGGTTCCCGACCTGATGCATCACAAGTACGCCGTCCGCGACGCCAGCGCGGTCTGGACCGGGTCGCCGAATTGGACGATCGATTCCTGGTCGCGGCAGGAGAACGCGATCGCGATCGTCGACTCTCCCGAGCTCGCCGAGCGCTACCGCCGCAACTTCGGCGAGCTCTGGGAGCACGGCGACGTCGAGCGCAGCGGTCGCATCGACCCCGAGCGGCTGGACGTCGACGGGGTCGAGGTCCGGGCCTGGTTCACCCCGGGCCACGGCGAGGAGCTCTCGCAGCGGATCGCCACCGCGATCGGAGCGGCGCGAGAGCGGGTCAGGATCGCATCGCCGGTGATCACCTCGGCCCCCGTCCTCGGGACGCTGGCGGAGCTCGCCGCCCGCCGGGGCGCCGATGTCGCCGGGGTTGTGGACGGGCCCCAGGTCGCGACCGTGTTCGAGCAATGGGCCGAGAACGGACAGAGCGCCTGGAAGATCCCGCTCCTGGCCGCGACCCTGTCGCAGCTTCCGTTCTCGTCCAAGCCCTCGACGCCGTGGACTCCGGACAGCGAGCTGCACGACTTCATGCACGCGAAGGTCGCAGTCGCGGACGATGTCACCTTTCTCGGCTCCTTCAACCTGTCGCGCTCAGGCGAGCAGAACGCCGAGAACGTGCTCGAGATCCGGGACTCGGGGGTAGCGAACCAGCTCGCTGCCTTCGTGGACGCGGTCCGCGAGCGCTACCCCGACGCCGAGATCCCCGCGCAGAGCCGCGCGACGACGTCCTCAACGCCGTCGGCGAGCTCCGCCTGATCGAGGTCTTCGGGCGAGATCCTCCCCTTCGCGAGCAGATGCCGCTCGATCCAGTCGCGGAGCCCCTCCCAGTACTCGCGGTCGCCGGCGAGGATCACCGGGTGGTCGACCGCCCTCTGGGTCTGGATCAGCGTCAGGGCCTCGAAGGTCTCGTCGAGCGTCCCGTAACCGCCGGGGAAGCAGACGAAGGCAAGCGAGTAGCGGACGAACATCAGCTTGCGCACGAAGAAGTAGTGGAACCGGATCCCGATGTCGACGTAGCGGTTCAGCGCCTGCTCGTGCGGCAGATCGATGTTGAGGCCGATCGACAGCCCGCCGGCCTCCTGGGCTCCGCGGTTGGCGGCCTCCATCGTCCCCGCCCGCCCCCCGTGATCACCGCGAACCCGGCCTCCGCCAGGGCGCTGCCGGTGCGGCGGGCCAACTCGTAGTCCGGATCGCCCTCGGCGGTGCGCGCGGAGCCGAACACGCAGACTGCGGGGCCGAGCTCGGCGAGCGCCTCGAAGCCGCGCCGGACCTCCGCCTCGATCAGGGCGAGGCGCTCCTCGTCCGACATCCGCGACGAGACGCTCCCCCACTCGGCGTGGATGATCTCGTCGTCGGCGTTGAGAGGCGGGCGTGCCAACGGCCCGAGCCTAGTTGACGTAGATTCCTGGCTCGCCAGCCAGTCGAGGGAAGGGAAAGGCCGATGAGCCACCGCACGTTCGTGATCGGAGTCGGGATGACCAAGTTCGACAAGCCCGGCACCAAGGAGGGCGACTACCCCGACTGGGCGAAGGAGGCCGGGGAGAGGGCCCTCGCCGACGCCGGGATCGACTACGACCAGGTCGAGCAGGCCTACGCCGGCTACTGCTACGGCGATTCGACCTACGGCCAGCGAGCGCTCTACCGGCTCGGGCTGACCGGGATCCCGGTGATCAACGTGAACAACAACTGCTCGACCGGGTCCTCGGCGCTGTTCCTCGCGCGCCAGGCCGTCAAGGGCGGGATCGTCGACTGCGCGATGGCGGTCGGCTTCGAGAAGATGGAGAAGGGTTCGCTGGGGATGAAGTACGACGACCGCACCCCCGCCCTCGACAAGCACATCCAGGCGATGTTTGCGGTTCGCGCTCCGGAGGAGTCGCCGTTCGCCCCCCAGATGTTCGGCAACGCCGGCCGCGATCACATGGAGAAGTACGGGTCCGAGCCTGAGCACTACGCGTGGATCGGCTGGAAGAACCACAAGCACTCGGTCAACAACCCCTACGCCCAGTTCCAGGACGAGTACTCGATGGACGAGATCAACGAGGCGCGGATGATCCACGACCCACTCACGAAGCTGCAGTGCTCGCCCACCTCCGACGGCGCCGCCAGCGCGATCGTCGCCTCGGAGCGGTTCGTCGACGCGCACGACCTCTGGGACCAGGCGATCGAGATCGCCGGGCAGTCGATGGTCACGGACCTCTCGTCGACGTTCGCCGAGGATGCCGACTGCATCGCGATCGTCGGCGCCGACATGTCCAGGCAGGCCGCCGACCAGGCCTACGAGGAGGCGCAGGTCTCGGCTGACGACGTTGACGTGGTGGAGCTTCACGACTGCTTCTCGGCGAACGAGCTGATCACCTACGAGGCGCTCGGGTTCGCGGACGAGGGCGAGGGCCACAAGCTGGTCGAGTCCGAGGCGACCACCTACGGCGGCGACGGCCCGCTCGTCAACCCGTCCGGGGGGCTGATCTCGAAGGGCCACCCGCTCGGCGCGACCGGGCTCGCACAGTGCTCGGAGCTGACCTGGCAGCTGCGCGGCGAGGCGGATCGCCGCCAGCTCGAGGGAGCAAAGGTCGCCCTCCAGCACAACATCGGACTCGGCGGCGCCGCGGTCGTGTCGCTCTACAGGCCCCCGGCCTAGGGCGTCGTCACCTGCTCGATCGCTGCGCGGATCTGATCGAGGCTCGGCGACTCGATCAGCTCTCGATTTCCCCGAGGGCCGGTCACGACGACCGCCGGCTCGAGCGGGAGCCTGCGCTGCACGGCCAGCATCTCGTCGTCCTCGAGCGTCTCGCGGATCTCGTCCTCGTTGAAGTCACGCTGCCACTGCTCGACGTTGAGGTTGAGGACCCCGTTCGCGATCTGGTCGAGGAACGGCTGGCTGATCACGTCGTTTTTGGCCTCGTCCTGGTTGCGGAAGAAGAGCTCGATGAACTGCCATTCGTGATCCTGAAGCCCGGCGGCGACGGCGCCGAAGCCGCCGACCCCGGTCGCCCGGTCGGGGTCCATCGAGTAGTGATGGAAGACGAGCTTCACCTCGCCGCCGCGCACCTCGTCCGCGATCAGCGGCTCGATCGTGTCGAGCTGAAAGTCGGCGCAGCGCTCGCATTGGACGTCGCTGAAGACCTCGATCGTGACGGGCGCGTCGTCCTGGCCCAGCCGGTTGCCCAGCTGGGGGATGCCGCCGACGAGCTCCTGGACCTCCCCCGCCCCCTCGATCACGATCGGGTCCTCGTCGCCGTCGTCAAGCGAGAGGGCGGCGATCGCGAACAGCGCGATCGCTGCGATCAGGCCGAGGACGATCACCCCGACCAGCCGGGGCCGGCGATGCGGGGGCTGCTCGCTCAACCCGCGAGCGCCTTGTAGTAGCGGACCGCGAGGCCGGTGAGCAGCGTCCGGAAGGCCTCCTCGACGGGCGTCTCGGTCTCGCCCGCCCAGCTCTCGAGGCCGCGGCGCTCGATCACCTCGCTGCGCTCGACGACCTCGTCGACGAGGTCCGGGTGCTGATCGCAGAAGAAGGCCCCGATCGAATACAGGTCCGTCTCCATCAGCGACTCCACGAAGGAGTCGGTTTCGGCGGCGTCGGGAGGCTGGCTCACGACGGTTAATGCTAGTTAGGGTGGCTGCGATGGCCCAGCGCGACGAGCTCCTCGCCTTCTGCGACGCCCTGCTCGCCGCCCACTCGTTCGACGACTACGGGCCGAACGGGTTGCAGGTGCCGGGCGTGGCCGAGGTCTCGCGCGTCGCGACGGGGGTCTCGGCGAACCTCGCGCTGATCGAGGCCGCCGTCGGCTCCGGCGCGGAGCTGGTGCTGGTCCACCACGGCCTGCTGTGGGGATCGGAGCTCGGACCGCTGTCGGCGCCGATGGCGGCGCGGCTGCGGGCGCTGCTCACGGCGGGAGCATCGCTCGCCGCCTACCACCTCCCGCTCGACGCGCATCCGGAGATCGGAAACAACGCCCTGCTGCGGGAGCTGCTCGGCCTCGAGGCCGACGAGCATCCCTTCGCCGAGGCCAAGGGCGCCCCGATCGGCGCGGTCGGACGCGCCTCGGAGCCGCTCCCAGTCGCCGAGCTGGCGCGGCGCCTGCGCGATGCCACCGGCCAGGATCCGCTCGTGTTCGACTCGGGGCCCGATCGGATCGAGCGGGTCGGCATCGTCACCGGGGGCGGGTCCTTCGCGATCGACGAGGCGGCGAGGCTCGGCCTTGACGCGCTCGTCACCGGCGAGCCCTCCGAGCCGGCGATGGCCGAGGCGCGCGAGTGCGGGATCCACTTCCTCGCCGGCGGCCACCACGCGACCGAGACGTTCGGGATCCGCCGCCTCGGCGAGCTCGCCGCGGACCGCTTCGGGGTCGAGCACTCGTTCATCGACGTGCCGAACCCGGTCTGACCATGCGATCGAAATCCCGCAACTTCCGGCGAAAAAGTTGACACGTCGGCCCAGCGCGATATACATCCACGCGGAGGATGTAGACCACGGGAAGGTATCTATGGCCGTTCACCTGACGCCCACGGAGCTCGCCGACGAGATGCACATGAAGCGTCGCGAGGTCCTGACCAAATGCATCGAGATGAACGTACCGGTGCTGAAGGGGCGTATCGACAGGACCCTTTTCGAATCCTCGCTCAAGGCGTTCCAGGCCCAGGACAAGAGGGCCACCGCCTAGTCGAGCCTGTACCGCGGGCCGGCCGGCTCGCGACGAACACGACACGCAAGAGCCCGCCGCTGCGGCGGGCTCTTCGCTTCTCTCGGGCCACTCGGGTGCTCCCGGGATCTGCTGGCCGCACAGCCAGTCCCGCAATAGACTTGTTTCTGCCCGCCTACCGGGCGCCAGTCCAGCCAGGAGGAGACAAGAGGATGGAGACAGCAACGGCAACGCCTGCGACCGCAGCCGCACCGGACGGCACGGGGTCGAAAACGATCGCCGACCTGCTACCGCGCGCGGCGGAGCGACACGGCGACCTCAGGGCGGTGACCTACAAGGACGCCTCGGGTCAGTGGGTCTCCAAGACCTATCGCGAGGTCGGCGAGATCGTGAAGCGACTCTCGCTCGGGCTGATCGACCTCGGCGTCGCCAAGGGGGACAAGGTCTCGATCCTCGCCAACACGCGGCCCGAGTGGACGTACTTCGATTTCGCCGCGCTCAGCGCCGGAGCGACGGTGGTCCCGATCTACCAGACCAACTCGCCCGAGGAGTGCCAGTACGTGCTCGACAACTCCGACGCCTCGATCGTGATCGTCGAGGACGAGGGGCAGATGGACAAGGTCCGCGCCGTGCGCGACCGGCTCCCGAAGCTGGCGCACGTGATCCGGATCGAGGGCTCGAGCGACGACGCGATCTCGATGGACGATCTCGTCGCTCGCGGCTCCGAGCGGGCGGAGTCCGATTGGGAGCAGCGCTGGAGCGCGGTCGGTCCCGACGACATCTGCACCTTCATCTACACGTCCGGGACGACCGGGCCGCCGAAGGGCTGCGTGATCTCGCACGGCAACTACCGCTCGATGGTGACGATGGCCCTCGACGAGAGCGTCCTCGAGCATGACAGCACGACCTATCTGTTCCTCCCGCTGGCCCACTCGTTCGCGCTCCTGATCCAGTTCCTGAGCTTCGACCTCGGCGGCAACATCGCCTACTGGGAGCGCGACCCGCTCAAGATCGTCCCGAACCTGAGCGAAGTGAAGCCCGATTACTTCCCGTCGGTCCCCCGGATCTTCGAGAAGATCTACACCGCCGCGACCGGCAACGTCGAGAAGGAGGGCGGCCTCAAGAAGCTCGTCTTCAACTGGGCGATCGGGGTCGGCAAGAAGGTGCGCGAGCGCGAGCGCGCCGGCAAACCGATCGGCTGGCTGCTCGGTAGGCAGTACGAGATCGCCGACAGGCAGGTGCTCTCGAAGATCAGGGCCCTGTTCGGCGGGAACATCAAGAACTGCGTCACCGGCGCCGCCCCGATCAATCCCGAGATCCTGCGCTTCTTCGACGCCGCCGGGGTGCTCGTCCTGGAGGGCTGGGGGATGACTGAGACCTCGACTGCGGCGACCGTCGCCCGCCCCGACGCCTTCAAGTTCGGGACCGTCGGGAGGGCGTTCAGGGACGCGGAGATCAAGATCGCCGACGACGGGGAGATCCTGGTCCGCGGGCCCAACGTCTTCAAGGGCTACTACAAGAACCCGGAGGCGACCAAGGAGACGATCGTCGACGGCTGGCTCCACACCGGCGACATCGGCGAGCTCGACTCGGACGGCTACCTCAAGATCACCGGCCGCAAGAAGGACATCATCATCACTGCCGGAGGGAAGAACATCACGCCCGCGAACCTCGAGGCCGAGATCAAGCAGTCCCAGTGGGTCTCGCAATGCGTCGTGATCGGCGACCGCCGCCCGTTCCTGGTCGCGCTCGTCACGCTCGATCCCGAGGAGGTCGTGAAGCTGGCCGAGGAAAGGGGCTGGTCGAAGGATCCGGGCGAGATCGCCAAGAACCCCGAGATGCGAGCTCTGATCCAGGAGCACATCGATCAGCTCAACCAGAAGTACGCCCGCGTCGAGCAGGTCAAGAAGTTCGAGATCCTCCCCGCCGACCTCTCGCAGGAGGGCGGGGAGCTGACGCCGACGCTGAAGGTGAAGCGCAACGTCGTCGCCGCCAAGTACGAGCGCGACATCGAAGCGCTCTACAGCGGCTGACCGCAGACGCGTGGCCGGCGGCTTCCTGGTCGTCTCGGACTCCTTCAAGGGAACGCTGAGCGCGGTCGAGGTCGCCGACGCGATCGGCCGCGGGATCGAGGCGGCGGGGGGCACGGCGAAGCTCCTGCCCGCGGCCGACGGCGGCGAGGGCACGGCGGACGCGCTGATGCGCCGGCGGGGCGGCGAGATGCGCACCGCGCCCGCTCACGACCCGCTCGGACACCCGCTCGAGGCCCGCTACGCGCTGCTCGGGGACGGGCGCACCGCCGCCGTGGAGGTCGCGAGCGCCTCCGGGCTGGCCCTCGTCGACGAGAACGACCGCGACGCCGAGGAGGCGAGCACGCGGGGCACCGGCGAGCTGATCGCAGCGGCGATCGCGGCGGGCGCCCGCCGCGTCCTCGTAGCCGCCGGCGGCAGCGCCAGCACGGACGGCGGGGCCGGGGCGATCGAGGCCCTGGAGGCCGCCGGCGGGCTCCACGGCGCCCACCTCGAGGTGCTCTGCGACGTCGCCACCCCGTTCGAGCGCGCGGCCGAGGTCTACGCCCCGCAGAAGGGAGCCGATCCGGACACGGTGGCTCGCTTGACGAGGCGCCTGATCGCCCAGGCCGGGGCGCTGCCGCGCGATCCGCGCGGGCGCGCGTTGACCGGGGCCGCCGGAGGGCTCGCGGGCGGCCTCTGGGCCGCATTCGGGGCGCGGCTGGTCCCGGGCGCGGCCTTCGTGCTCGGAGTGCTCGGGTTCGACCGGCTCCTCGAGGACGCCGGCGGGGTGGTCACCGGAGAGGGGCGCCTCGACGAGCAGATCCGCGAGGGGAAGCTCGTAGGGGAGCTCGCCCGGCGCTGCCGGGCGGCGGGAGTGCCGCTCTACGCGATCGCGGGCGAGGTCGCGCTGGCGCCGGAGCGGCTCCGGGAGCTCGGCATCGCCGGCGTCCGCGAGGCTGGAACCCCGGCCGACATCGAGCGCGCGGCCGCCGCGCTTGCGAGACCCGCCGCCTAGGCTCGGGGGTTGCGCGTCAACTAGGGTGACCGTGGTGAGCAGCTCGAAGCGAGTCGCGGTCGTGACTGGCGCCAGCAGCGGGATCGGCGCCGCCACCGCGAGGTCGCTCGCCGCCGCGGGCTTCGAGGTCGTCGCCGCGGCCCGGCGGCTCGAGCGGCTCGAGGCGCTCGCGGAAGAGATCGGCGGACGCGCCGTGCGCCTCGACGTCACCGATCCGGACTCGGTCGCCGCGCTCGCCCGCGAGGTCCCCGACGCGGCCGTCCTGATCAACGGCGCCGGCGGTGCGCTCGGCCTCGCCCCGGTCGCGGAGGCCGACGACGAGGAGTGGCTGGAGATGTACGAGTCGAATGCGCTCGGCATGATGCGGGTGACCAAGGCGCTGCTGCCGGCGCTCGAGCGCAGCGGCGACGGCTTCATAGTGGTGATCGGTTCCGTCGCAGGAGTCGAGGTCTACCCGGGAGGGGGCGGCTACACGGCCGCGAAGCACGCTGTCAACGCGATCGTCCGCACGCTCCGCCTCGAGCTGCTCGGCGAGCCTGTCCGCGTCAGCGAGGTGGCCCCGGGGATGGTCGAGACGGAGTTCTCGTTGGTGCGGTTCGGCGGAGACGAGGCCCGCGCCGACGCCGTGTACCGGGGTGTCACCCCGCTCAGCGCCGAGGACGTCGCTGACGCGATCGCCTACGTGGTCACGCGGCCGCCACACGTCGACGTCGACTACGTCTCGATCAAGCCGACCGCGCAGGCGACGGCCCGCGACGTGCACCGCGAGTAGGGGCCCCTCCACCGCTTGGACGTGTGATCTCGCGCCGCTGCTTTGCATGAAGGCTGCGCCCCTTGGGCCCTCACAGCCGCGGGGCTGTCGGAGTAGCTCGGAGAATCCCCTCGGAGCAAGAGCGGTGAGGGAGAACGTCTACCGCCCCGACTCCGCCGCCTCGGATTCCTGGCCCGACTGGCGCAGCAGGGCGCCGGTCGTCTGCTCGAGGACACGCCTCCAGGCGGACACGCCTTCGACCTCCTCTTCGACGGTGTCGAGCACCTTGCGGACTCGACGGGCGGAGATCTCGAGCCCGTGGCGGCCGGCGATCTCACGGTAGCGCTCGTAGTCGTCGGCGAGCCGCCGCGTCACTGACTCGAACCCGTGCTTGGCGATCGCCAGGCGGGCCGAGTAGTCGAGGATCGAGGTGCCGAACATCAGCTCGTCGTCGAGCTCGGGCTCGATCAGGATGATGTCGACGTCCGGGAAGCGATGCTGCCAGGACTCGACCGCGAGCTGCAGCCGAGCGTGGGCCATCAGCCGGAAGGTCTGGTTCGCGATCGCGGTCACCCCCATGTCGCTGACACGGCGGACGCGCGAGCCGAAGATCGTCGGGATCCGCTTCTGGAAGTCGTTCACGTAGGGCACGAGCGGGTTGACGACGACGATGAACTTGGCGCCGGCCTCGACCGCGATGTCGACGTTGGTGGTCGAGGCGATCCCGCCATCGATCAGCTGCCTGCCCTTCAGGCCGACCGGCTCGTACACGATTGGCAGAGCGCCGGAGGCGGCAACGGCGGAGGAGATCGGCACGTCCGCCCAATCGCCCTTGCCGAACACGATGCGCTCGGACGTATCGAGGTCGGTCGCGACGAGGTACAGCTCGCGCCTCACCGCGCGGAAGTCGTTGCTCCGGTCCGGGTCGGAGAGGACCTCGCGCATGTAGCGCTCGATCCCCTTGTTGTGGTAGAGCCCGGTCGGCACGCCCTCCGCGAGACCCGTGGCGACGTCCATCATCGAGACCTCGCCGAGGTTGCCGATCACGTGGCGGAGCGTTCCCGCCGCGCGAAACGGGAGGCGCCCCAGTCGGCTCGCCCAGCCCGAGTAGTTGGGGCGCAGGAGAGTGCGCAACGTCGGTCGATGGATCGGCGAGGGCAGGGCCTTGTTCAGGACCCGCATCATCTCCTCGGGGGTGACTCCGTTCGCGACCATGCTGCCGACGAATGACCCGGCACTCGTGCCGACGTAGACGTCGAAGTCATTGACGGTGCTGTTGACCGCGAGCAGGTCGAGCGCGCGCAGCGCGCCGATCTCGTAGACGCCGCCGGTGAAGCCGCCACCGCCGAGCACCAGCGCGGTCTTGTCGCCACGCCTGCGCGAGCGGCGCCTGGCTCGAGTGCCACGGGGCTTGCCGTCCGGGCCCTCGAGTGGAACGACCTTGCCCATGACCGCGGGGATTATCCCAGGCCGGGAGGCCGATCCGCTCCCCGCCCGACCGCTACCCTGCGGCGCCGCGCTTGTTTGTGCTGCCGAACGTGCCCTTCCCCTCCTCTCCCACAGCCCGTCGGCGTGCCGGGGCGATCGCGCTCGCGGCCGCGGCGGCTTTCTGTGCGGCACCCCCCGCGCACGCTGCCGGCCCCGATCTCCCCTTCAAGACGCCGGTCGCGCGCGGCGGCCAGGCGCAGACCGCGGTCTCCGCCTCGAACCTCGCCGGCGGCCTCGCGCGCCAGCTGCGCCGCAGCGGCGGCAGGGGCGGCGCCTGGGTGGGCGACCCGGTCACCGGCGAGACCCTGTTCGCGAGCGGCGCCTCGCGGCGGCTGCGCCTCGCCTCCAACATGAAGCTGTTCACGACCGCGACCGCGCTCGCCCGGATCGGCCCCAACGAGCAGTTCGAGACACGGCTCGTCGCCGCGGGACCGTTCGTGAATGGGGTCGTCCAGGGCGATCTGATCGTCCAGGGCGGCGGCGATCCCAGCCTCACCGGCCAGGGCCTGGCGAGGCTCGCCGAGCAGGCACGCGGCGAAGGGCTGACCAAGGTGACCGGCAGGCTCCTCTACGACGAGACGTTCTTCGACCGCAAGCGCGCGGTGCGCCAGCCCGGGATCTCGGGCGGTCCCTTCGACGAGCTCGGCCGGCTCTCCGGGCTCTCCTACGAAAGCGGGCGCTCGGCCGACCCCGCTCGAAGCGCCGCGCTGGCGATGGTCTCGATCCTGCGCAAGCGCGGCGTCTCCCTTTCGCAGTCGACCGCGGCCGGCGAGGGTGCCGACGCCCCGGCCGCGGACCAGCTCGTCGCCGAGGTCACCTCGTCCTCGCTGCGCACGCTCGCGCGCAGCACCAACACCTTCTCGATCAACTTCTACGCCGAGATGCTGCTCAAGGGCATCGCCGCCGAGGTGCGCGGCCGCGGCACGACGCGCGGCGGGATCGCGGTCGTGAAGCAGTTCGCGGCCGAAGCCGGAGCGACCACCCTCAAGGCCGTGAACGGCTCCGGGCTCGCCCGCACCGACATCGCCTCGCCGCGCTCGGTCGGCGCCCTGCTCGGCCACATGCTCGAGCAGGACGAGCCCGTCCGAGACGCCTTCCTCGACTCGCTCGCGGTCGCCGGCGGAAGCGGCACGCTCGCGCGACGGATGCGGGGCACGGCGGCGCAGGGCAACTGCATCGGCAAGACCGGGACCCTGACGGGCGTCAGCGCCCTGAGCGGCTACTGCGAGGTCGCCCCCGACCGCTTCGTCGCGTTCTCGATCCTGATGAACCGGGTCGACGTCGGTCGCGCCCACGTCGCCCAGGACCGGATGACGGCCCTGATCGCTCGCTACACCCCCTAGCCCGTTCCTTCAAGGCCTGGAGGTGTGGTCGCGGAACCGCCCCTTTGAAAGGAAGGCGGTTGCCCAGACCGGTTGCGCGATACTGGGCGAGGGATGTCGGAGGAGAACGTGGAGAGGATCAAGGCGGGGTTCGCGGCACACAACCGCGGCGACGTCGACGCCTTGGTCGAGCTCTACGACCCGGAGGCCGTGTTCGAGACGCTGCTCCTGGGGACCCACCGTGGCAACGAGTCCATCCGGATGATCTACGAGGAGAACCAGAAGACGCTTGCAGGCTACGACGTCGTCCCGGAGGAGCTGATCGACTCCGGTGACAAGGTGGTCGCGGTCGTCAAGACGGTGGGGTCCGGGCCCGCCAGCGAGATCGCCGTGAACGATCAGTTCGCATTCGTGTTCACCTTCAAGGGTGAGCGGGTGGTGCGAGAACAGGCCTTCCGAAACAGGGAGGAAGCCCTCGAAGCCGCCGGGCTGCCGGAGTAGCCAAGAGATACCGCTTCGGCCGGGCGCGCCGCTGACGACCTGTCTGATGGCGCGTGATGGCGGAGCTCAACCGACCAGCTTGCGAAGGCCGGCCTCGTCGAGCACCTCCGTCCCGAGCTCCTCCGCCTTGGCGAGCTTCGTGCCCGGGCTGTCGCCGGCGACGACGTAGTCGGTCTTCTTCGAGACCGAGTTGACGACCTTGCCCCCCGCGCGCTTGATCATCCGCGTCGCCTCCTCGCGGGTCAGGTCCGGCAGCGTCCCGGTCAGCACGATCGTCTTGTCCTCGAGCGGGCCGCCCTGTACGCGGCGCTCGGCGGCGTCGAGCTCCATCCGCAGGCCCGCCTTGCGGAGGCGCCCGATCAGCTCCTCGGTGCGCTCCTCGTGCAGCTCCTCGTAGATCTGCTCTGCGAGGACCGGTCCGATTCCCTCGGCGCGCTCGATCTCGTCGGGCTGGGCCTTCAGCAGGGCGTCCATCGTCCCGAAGTGCTCGGCAAGCGATTCGGCGTTGACGAATCCGACGCCGGGGATCCCGAGCGCGTAGAGGACGCGCGAGAACGGCTTCCGCTTCGCACCCTCGATCTCGGCGATCAGGTTCTTCGCCGAGACCTCGCCGAAGCCCTCGAGCTCCGCGATCCGCTCGGGGGTGAGGTGGAAGATGTCCGCCGCGTCGGAGATCAACCCCTCCTGGAGGAAGCGGTACGCGTTCTTCTCCCCCAGCCCCTCGATCTCGAGGGCGCCGCGAAAGTGCTTGACGTGCTGGAACTGCTGGCCGGGGCAGCCGGTCCGGTTGGGGCAGATCGTGAACACCGCATCCTCCGGCTTCACCGTCGGGGTCCCGCAGAGCGGGCACTTCTTCGGCGGCCGCGCCCTGCGCGCCCCCTTCTTGCGGCGCTGGACGATCGGGGAGACGACCTGGGGGATCACGTCGCCGGCCCGCAGGACGACCACCTCGTCCCCCTCGCGCACGTCCTTCCGGGCCAGGTCCTCCTCGTTGTGCAAGGTCGCCGTGCTCACGGTGACCCCCGAGACGTGGACCGGCTCGAGCATCGCGAACGGCAGCAGGTGGCCCGTCCGGCCGACGTTCCAGACGATCCTGTTCAGCTTCGTCGTCGCGGTCGTCGGCGGGAACTTCCAGGCGATCGCCCAGCGCGGCTCGCGCCCCGCTACTCCGAGCTCCCGCTGCAGCCCGCGGTCATCCACCTTCACAACGACCCCGTCGATCTCAAACGGGAGCTGCTCGCGCCGGTCCTCCCACCAGCGGCAGCGGGCGGCCACCTCGTCGATGCCCTGGTGGAGCTGGACCTGGTCGTTGACCGGGAACCCGCGCTCGCGGAGCCATTCGAGCATCTCGCTGTGGCTGTCGGGCTCCCAGCCCCCCCGCGCGCCGATCCCGTAGGTCCACAGCGACAGGGGCCGCGACGCGGTGATCTTCGAGTCGAGCTGGCGGAGGGAGCCCGCGGCGGAGTTGCGCGGGTTGGCGAAGGTCGATTCGCCCGCCTCGGCGCGCTGCGCGTTGAGCTCGGCGAATGCCGCGATCGGCATGTAGACCTCGCCGCGCACCTCGACCAGCTCCGGCGCGTCGTCGATCTTCAGCGGGATCGCCTTGATCGTGCGCAGGTTCTGGGTCACGTCCTCGCCGATCCGCCCGTCACCGCGAGTGGCGCCCTTGGTCAGGAAGCCGTTCTCGTAGGTGAG
>DATADX010000054.1:0-15748 GCA_036258315.1 Solirubrobacterales bacterium | reverse complement strand
CCGACCGCTCCCGGCGCGGTCGAGGCGACCGGGGGAGGCGCGCGGCTGCTCGTGCCCGTCGCGATCTTCTGCGCGATCTGCGTGCTCGGCGTCTGGATCTTCAACCGCGAGGCGCCGCGGATCGCCGAAGACCTCTAGTGCTCCAGCACGAGCCCGAGGAAGCGCTTCGTGCGCTCCTGCTTCGGGTCGTCCAGCACGTCCTTTGGGTTCCCCTGCTCGACGATCATGCCCTCGTCCATGAACACGACCTGGTCGCCGACCTCCTTGGCGAATCCCATCTCGTGGGTGACGACGACCATCGTCATTCCCTCGTCGGCGAGCTCCCGCATCACGTCCAGCACCTCTTTGACAAGCTCGGGATCGAGCGCGCTGGTGACCTCGTCGAACAGCATCACGGTCGGGTCCATCGCCAGCGCCCGGGCGATCGCGACGCGCTGCTGCTGACCGCCCGAGAGCCGCTCCGGGTACTCCTCGAGCTTGTCGGCGAGCCCGACCCGGTTGAGCAGAGCCGCGGCCTTGGTCCGGGCCTCGCCCTCGCCGCGATTCAGGACTGTCCGCTGCGCCATCGAGACGTTCTGAACCGCGTTCTTGTGGGGGAAGAGGTTGAACTGCTGGAAGACCATCCCGACGCGCTGGCGGACGAAGTCGACGTCCTCGACCGCCTCCTCGCCGCAGATCACCTTGCCTTCCAGCCAGATGGTTCCCGCGTCGGGCGGTTCGAGCAGGTTGATGCAGCGGAGCAGCGTGCTCTTGCCCGAGCCGCTCGGCCCGATCACGCAGACGACCTGCCCGCGGCCGACATCAAGGTCGACACCCCGCAGCACCTCGAGCGCGCCAAACCGCTTGTGCATCCCCTTGAGCTTCAGCATCTCCTCAGCCATCACTGGGCCCTCATAGCGGACCGCCCGTCTGACCGGTTCCGGCCGCGCCGGCCGGCGCCGGCTCCGCCACTCCGCCCCCGCCGCGCGAGATACGCGACTGCTGGCGTGAGATAAGCACGTCGACGACGCGAGCAAGGGGGATCGTCACAACCAGGAACATCAGCGCCCCGAGCACGAGCGCGGAGCCGTTGAAGAACTCGCTCTGCACGTCCTGGCCCGTCTTGACCACCTCGACGGCTCCCAGCACACCGACGAGCGAGGTGTCCTTCATCAGGGCGATGAAGTCGTTGAGCAGGGGCGGGATCACCTTGCGAACGGCCTGGGGGACGATCACCTGCCGCATTGATTGTCCATGACTCATTCCCAGCGAGCGCGCCGCCTCCATCTGCCCCTCCGGAACCGCCTCGATTCCCGCGCGGTAGACCTCGGCCATATAGGCGCCATAGGTGATCGTCAGGGCGATCACCCCGTACCAGAACGTCGAGGCCTCGCCGAACCAGGTCGGGAGGCCGATGTCCCGGGGAATCGAGCCATCGGCCTGGGCGGCGCTCAGGAATCCCGACACCAGGAACAGGACAAGCAGCAGGGGGATCCCGCGGAAGATGTCGATATAGGCGATCGTCAGCCACCGGATCGGTGCCAGCGGCCTGCCCGGAAGCTGGCGTAGGACGGCCAGGATCAGGCCCCAGACGAGCGCCAGCACCCCGGAGACGATCGAGAGCTTGAGCGTGAGCCAAAAACCATCCAGGACCCGATCGAACTGGTCGCCCATCAGGCTGAAGTCGAAGTAGTAGTCGAAGATGAATTCCATCTCGTCCTCGCTGATCGTTGCCGTGGTCTGTAGCGGAGCCCCGCAGGCTATTCCTTGCCGGGTGCCGCGAAAAGAGAAGGGCGCCCACTGGCGCCCTTCTCACTCTATGTCTCGCGGCGCAGGTGGACGCCGCGGATCTGTCTGGACGAGCCGCTCAACCTGCCGGGGTGGTCGTCCCCTCGAGCACGGACGCGGGCGGGTCGGTCTTGAAGTACTTCTGGTACAGACCCGTCAGCGTCCCGTCCCCCTTGATCGTGACGAGCGCACCGTTCACGGCCTCCAGTAGCGCCGTGTTGTCGGGCGCGATCGCGAAGCCGTAGAGCTCGTTCGTCGGGATCTCCTCGATGATCTCGACCCCGCCCTGCTTCTCGACGGCATCGACCGCGACCGGCTGATCGATGATCACCGCGTCGACCTGACCGGTCTGCAGCGCCGCGGTCGCATCCGGGCCCTCGGGGAAGCCCCGGACCTCCGACGCATCGGTCTGGTCATTGGCATAGGCCTCGCCCGTCGTCGCGTCCTGAGCGCCGACGATCTTGCCGCCGAGGTCAGCGGTGGTCGCGATGTCGGAACCCTCCGGCACGAGCAGGGCCTGCTGCGCCTCGTAATACGGGTCCGAGAAGTTGACCTTCTGCTGACGCTCCGGGGTGATCGTGGAGGCCGCGGCGACGATGTCAAACTGCCCGTTGGCGACGTCACGGAAGATCGTGTCAAACGCCGTGTCCTGGTACGTGGGCTCCACGCCGAGGCTGTCGGCGATCGCGTCCATCACCTCGATGTCATAGCCGGAGACGTCGGGCGGCGTCCCGATCTCGAACGGCGGGTACGGGGTGTCGATCCCGACCAGGAGCTGGCCGTCCGTGATCAGCCCCAGGTCTTCGCCGCCGCCCGTGCTCGTGCCGCCACCGTCGTCGTCGTCATCGCCGCAGCCGGCGACGATTCCCGCGGTGAGGACGAGGGCGAAAGCGGCCAGCAGTGCGAGTAGGCGCGTTCTCATGTCTTTGAGTCCCTCTCCGTTGTCGTTGCGAATCGTTGACAAGCGGGCAGAACAGTATCCGAGCGGGGCTCGCCGCTCTTGGACCGACTGGCCAAACTCGGTGCTGTTTGCTTCACTTTCTGAAGTAATATCGGGAGGGCGATGCTCGAAGAGCCACTGCTCAATCGTCCCTGCGGGGGTCGCTTCCAGAACGTAATCGAGTCGATCGGCAACACGCCGCTGGTCGAGCTCCCGCGGCTGTCCCCGAAGCCGGGTGTCCGGATCTGGGCGAAGCTCGAGGGCCGCAATCCGACGGGCTCGGTCAAGGACCGCGTCGCCAGGGCGATGATCGAGGACGCCGAGGCGGGCAACGCGATCTCCCCCGGTCAGACGATCCTCGAGCCGACGTCGGGCAACACAGGCATCTCGCTGGCGATGATCTGCCGCCGCAAGGGCTACCCGCTCAAGGTCGTGATGCCCGACAACGTGACCGAGGAGCGGACGGAGCTGCTGCGCATGTACGGCGCCGAGATCGTCTACTCGGAGGGGGCGAAGGGATCGAACGGCAGCGTCGAGCTGGCGCTCGAGATGGCCGAGGGCGACTCCTCGTACTACATGCCGTACCAGTACGGGAACGAGGCCAACCCTCGCGCCCACTACGAGGGAACCGCGCCCGAGATCCTCGAGGAGCTCGACGAGATCGCGGCCTTCGTCGGCGGCCTCGGGACGGGCGGCACGCTGATGGGCAACGGGCGCCGCTTCAAGGAGCGTGATCCCGACACGAAGATCGTCGCCGCCGAGCCGATGCAGGGGGAGCTCGTCCAGGGGCTCCGCTCCCTCGACGACGGCTTCATCCCGCCGATCATCGACCTGTCTGTCCTCGACCGCAAGATCATGGTCTCCAACCGCGACGCGATCCTCTGGACCAAGAAGCTGCTCGGCGAGGAGGGCCTGTTCGCGGGCGTCTCCTCGGGGGCGATCGCCTACGTCGCCAACCGGATCGCCGGCGAGCTGGATGAGGGCAACGTCGTCTTCCTCGTCCCCGACGACGGCTGGAAGTACCTCTCCTCCGGCGTCTACACGAAGCCCGTCGAGGAGCTGGAGGGGATCGACTCCACCGTCTGGTGGTAGGCGCGGGCTTCCGGACCGAGGGCCTCGACCCGGCTCCAGCGCTCGCGCCCGCGCCCGAGGCGGTGAGCAGGGTCGCCGCCCGCGTCCGCGAGCTGTGGGAGGACTACGAGCCCCCGGACTTCGGCGAGATCCCGACGCCCGACGCCGCTCTGTTCCTGACCGCGATCGACCACTCCACGGGCTACCGGTCTCCGCACATGGTCGACGGGACGGGGCCGTACGAGGGCAGCGCCCTGCTCTGGGCCCTCGGCCTCGCCTTCGAGCGGCGCCGGCCCGGCCTGCTGACGGCGGCGAGCCTGCGTGACGTGGGCGAGCGCGAGCTCCGCGCGATCTTCACGGTCGAGGGCGAGACCGCGTCCGGCCTCGGCGATCGCGCCCGCCTCTGGCGTGACGCCGCGGAGCTGCTCGACGAGGACTACGGCGGGTCCGCCGAGGAGCTGATCGCGTCGGCGGAGGGACTGCTCGGCGGCCCGGGCGGCCTGCTCCGCCGGCTGGCGGCGTTCGAGGCGTTCTCGGACCCGCTGGCGAAGAAGAGCTTCCTCGTCTGCAAGATCTGGGGGCGGCGCGGCTGGCTCCGGGTCGCCGACCCGGGATCTTGGGAGGTGAGCGCCGACAACGTGCTGATGCGGCTCGCGCTGCGAGCCGGGTTGGTGCGCCCCGGCGCCGACGTGGAGGCGGTTCGGGCCGCGACGCGCGACGCCTTCCGCGCGGTGGCCGATGCCGTCGAGATCTCAGCGCCGGTACTCGACGACCTGCTCTGGGAGCGCGGCCGTAACGACCCCGACCTGCTCGGCAGCGATGCCGGCGACCTGCGCGAGCCGCCCCGCTCCCCGGGCACCGTCTACTACTAGCGTTCCCCGACGTGCGCATCCCCAACGACATCCGCGACCGGATCTTCGAGCAGGCCGGTGCCGAGCTCCCGAACGAGTGCTGCGGCCTGATCGGAGGCAGGGCCGGCGCCGACGGCGAGGCGCGGACGCTCTACCCGGCCCGGAACGCCGAGGCGAGCCCGTTCCGGTACCTGCTCGACCCCCAGGACCAGCTGCGGATCTCGGACGAGATGGAGGAGCGCGGCGAGGAGCTGGCCGCGATCTATCATTCGCACACCAAGAGCGCCGCCTATCCGTCGCAGACCGACATCAACCTGGCGCTGGTCGAGCGCCGTGAGAACGGCAAGGTCGTCGAGCGCATCGAGCTGTTCCCGGGCACGATCTACCTGATCGCGTCGCTTGCCGAGGACGAGGTCGCGTTGCGCGGCTTCAACATCGACGCCGACGGCGTCCACGAGGTCGAGCTGAAGATCGAGTGAGCCTCGTCTGCCCGCGCTGCGCGCACGACCACGGCGACTCGGACGAGCGCTTCTGCCGCGAGTGCGGGATGCCCCTCGTCCACGCGGGCGCGCGCGAGCAGCAGCCCGCCAGCGAGGCCCATCAGCGCGCGCGCAAGGTCCGCCCGCAGTTCGCCCGCGGCGAGCTCGTCAAGGTGACGGGCGCGCGCAACCTGGCCGACTCCGAGCTGGTCCAGAACATCCTTCTCGACCAGGGGATCCCGTCGGTGCTGCGGCGCACGCGCGGGTTCGACGTGCCCGACTTCCTCGCCGCGGGCCCGCGCGACGTGCTCGTCCCCGAGTCCGGCTACGAGCAGGCGCGGCGGCTGCTCAGCGACGCGGAGATGCTGACAGCGGAGCCCGCCCCCGGCTCACTGCCCGGGGTCGGCTCCCCGGGGCGGTTAGCGGTCGGGATCGCCGCGGCCGCCGTTCTCGCCTTCGGCCTCGTCCTGCTCGTCTACTGGGCGACCTCCTGAGCCCTCGAACCCGAACTCGGGAGCCGGGCCGAAGTCGAGGTCCGGGGCGGGAGGGAGGTCCGAGCGCGTCGGCGAGCGCAGGCCGGCGCCGCGCCTGATCCGCGGCTCGCCCTCGAACGGGTCCTCGAACTTGGCGTCGAAGTCGACCGCGGCGCTCGGGGCCGTCCCCTCGTCGAGGCGCAGCTCCAGGTCGTGCAGGTCGACGGGCTCAGCGCGGGGGCGGCGCAGCGACGAGGGCTTCGGGCCGCCGAGAGGCGAGGGGCGCTCGCCGGTGTCCTGCAGGGGGTCGCTGCCGGGCTCAGCGGCGGCCGGGTAGAGGATGTCCTCCAGGTGGTGCCGCCATGCCTTCTCGATGTCGCGCATCTTCGCGTCGAAGGCGAGTTCGAGGTTGCCCTGGGCGCCCTCTCGGTGTAGCCGCGAGGCGAGCAGCGCGCAGGCCTGGGGGCCTGCGTGGCGATCGAGCAGGTCGAAGACGGTCCCGCCGAGCAGGATCGCGTCGCGGCGGGAGGGCGGGAAACGCGGCTTGTCGCCGCCGCGCAGCCTGGTGATCACGGCGGCGCGGTAAAGCGAGACCTGCCCGGTGAAGTACTGGGCCGCGCCCTCGACGAGCCACGCCCAGCGCAGGTAGGTGAGGAAGCGGCGGGGCGTCCACATCGGCGGCAGCCGCTCGTTGTTGGCCGCGAGCACGAGTTGGCAGTACATCCGCTCGGCGGTGCCGAGCAGCGCCCGCAGCGAGTCCTCGCCGCCGGCGCGCCGCTCCATCCACTCGTCGCTGAGCACGTGGATCTCGCCGACCATCGGCCAGCCGGCCACATAGCGGCGGGCGGCTGGCGCGGCCGACCAGCGCACGGGGGGGAGCAGCGGGTGGGCCGCCGACAGCCACGCGGGGTTGTCGTGGATCACGATCGTGACGTCGCCGGGCGCGCGGTCGAAGCGCTCCTCGAGCCGCAGGCGCAGCTCCTCGAGCCCGTCCAGGATCCGCTGCGCGCAGGCGGTGTCGGCGTCGTCGTGACGCGCGGTGAAGCTGAGCGAATCCGTCTCTACCCAGGCCACGCCTTCAGGCTACTCGCCGCCCGGGTACGGCCTGCAGGCTCGGAGTCGAGCCTAGGCGAGGACCGGCTCGGCCTGGAGGCTGTCGCGGATCGCGCCGGCGGCGCGCTCGAACTCCTCGTCGGCCATCACGGGAGTGCCCTCGAAGCTGAGATCACGGTCGATCTCGACCCACGAGCGGCAGCCCTGGTACTCGTCCTTGACCCGGACCGTGACCGGTCGCGGGATTCGGTACACCCGCAGCAACAGCACGTGGAGCGGGTGACGCCGCTTCCAGCGCAGCCGCTTCTGCGCGTAGTCCGGGGTCCAGACGTGGAACGGGCTGAGCGCCTCGACGACGCGATGGTCGTCGGTCTCGAAATGGTCGGCGACCTCGGCCCAGGCGCGGATCCGGACCCGCTCGGGCTGCGGGATCCCGCCGTCCTGCAGCAGCGCCCGCGGGGGCGGCTCCTCGTCGGGCCAGACGCCCTCCTCGAGGGCGCGGCGAAGCTCGGGGTGATGGGATTCGCGGACGAGGTCGTTCCGCTGATGGTCGAATGTGGGATAGAGGAAGAACTGCTCGTGCTCGACCTCGAAGTGCTTGTCCGCTTCGTTGATGCCGCCCTTGCGCAGCGCCACGAGCTGTTCGCCCTCGGACAGCGCGCGCACGGTTACGGCCCATTCTTTGAAAGCGATCGGCATGGCCTCAGTCGGTCTGGTTTGGGGTGTGGTTTCTCTGCGGGGGGCGGAGTGCCTGAGCACCAAGAGCCCCGCCGGGAGCGCGCAATATAGAGGACCCCCTCGTTTTTGACAACCCTTGTGCCGGATTGTCACAAGCTCCGGCGCTTATTTCTAAGCTGCCGAAACCCCCATTCTCATGCGGTTTCCTGCCTGGTTGATCAGCCAGTCACCGAGCCGTATCCGCCTCCGCCCGGGGTCTCGATCCGGAGCCGGTCGCCGCGCTCCAGCCGCCCCGCGGACTTGCCCGGGATCGGCTCGTCGTTGCGAGAATCGCCTCCCGGCGAGCCGTCCTCGCCGCCGTCCCGCCCGCGCGGCGCGCGGAGCCGGCGCTCGGCGATCAGCGTGTATCCCATCGGCGCCAGCGCCTCGAGCTCGCGCACGATTCCATCGCCGCCGCGGTGGCGCCCGGCGCCGCCGCTGCCCCGCCGCAGCGACAGCTCGCGCAACCGGACGGGATAGGTGGTCTCGAGTGCCTCGACCGGCGTGTTCAGCGTGTTCGACATCGCCACGTGGATCGCGCTGGGGCCGTCGGCGTCGGGGCAGGCTCCCTGGCCGCCGCCGATCGTCTCGTAGTAGGTCCATCCCCGTTTGCCGTCGCCGCCCGCGAGCGTCAGGTTGTTCATCGTCCCCTGGCCGTTGGCCTGGACGGGTGCGAAGGCGGCGAGCGCGTCGAGGACGAGGTCGGCGATCCGGCTCGAGGTCTCCGTGTTGCCCGCCGCGACCGCTCCGGGCGGGCTCGCGTGCACGAGCGAGCCCTCGGGCGCCCGCACCTCGACCGGCCTCCAGGCGCCGGCGGAAGGGGGAGCATCCGGGTCACAGACGACGCGGACGGCGTAGAAGCACGCCGAGCGGGTCACCGACAGCGGGCAGTTCAGGTTGCCCTCGATCTGCCCCGCGGTTCCCTCGAAGTCGAGGGTCAGCGACTCCCCGTCGATCGCCGCCCGCACCCGCAGTGGAATCGGGCTCCCGTCGCGCGACTCCATCTCGTCCTCGGCGGTGCCCACGCCGTCCGGGAGGGCCGCGAGCGCCGCCCGGGTGCGCCGCTCGGCGTAGGCGAGGATCTCTTCCATGCCCGCCCGCAGGGCCGGGAGGCCGTCCCGCTGCGCGAGCTCGCGCAGGCGCTCGATCCCGGTCAGGTTGGCGGCGCGCTGGGCGCGGAGGTCGGCCAGCCGCTGTGGCGGGTTGCGCATCCGCCCGGCGAGCTCTCGAAGCGCGGCGTCGTCGACCCGGGTCGGCGGGATCACGACCCCCTCCTGCTCGAGGCTGGTCGAGTCGACCGGCATCCCCGCCGGTGTATCGCCGCCGATGTCGGCGTGATGGGCGCGGCTGGCCGCGAAGCCGACCATCTCGCCGACGACGAAGGCGGGGGAGATCAGCGTCACGTCGGGGAGGTGCGTGCCCCCGCGGTAGGGATCGTTGAGGATCCAGAGGTCTCCCTCCCGGTGGTGTTCGCAGGCGACCGCGGCGACCGCGTCCGGCATCGAGCCGAGGTGGACCGGGATGTGCTCGGCCTGCATCACGAGCTCGCCGCGGGCATCGAAGAGAGCGGTCGAGCAGTCGCGCCGCTCGGTGATGTTCGGCGAGAAGGCCGAGCGGATCAGTACCGCGCCCATCTCCTCGCAGGCGGCGCGCATCCCGCCCGCCAGCACCTGCAGGGTGACCGGGTCCACCCCGGGGCCGGGGGTCATCGCGCCTCCTCGCGCTCGGCGGTGACGGTGCCCGCCGCGTCGACCGCGGCCCGCCATCCCGGAGGCAGCACGAGCGTCGCCTCCGGGAGCTCGAACACGCACGGGCCCTGCGCCTCGAAGCCGTCCGGCGGCTCGCCGGCGAGCGCCCGCGCCTCGATCCAATCGCCCCCGACGCGCATCTGGCGGGTGCTCTCCGCCAGCGCCCCTTCCTCCGCCGCCCGGGGGCGCGGCTCGGGACCGGGCGCCAGCGCCGCGACCCGCACGTTGACGAGCTCGAGCTCGGCGTCGGGATCGCGGTAGCCGTAGCGGGCCTCGTGCTCGCGGGCGAAGTCCTCGGCGAGCCGGTTGGGATCGGGTTCCGGCGGCCCCGGAACGGGGAGCTCGAAGGCCTGACCGCGGTACCGGAGCTCGTAGGTGACCTCGATCTCGGCGCCGGGCAGTCCCTCCGATGCCCTGGCGGCGAGCTCCCGCACCTCCTCGGCGAGCCGCCCGCGTGTGATCTCGGCGCCGGAGAGCAGCCGCGTCCGCGTCACGTCGCGCCGGCGCCCCGCCGCGATCAGCCCCAGGGCCGAGAGCACCCCGCTCGCGCGTGGGCAGACGATCGTCGTCATCTCCAGCTCGGCGGCGAGTGCGGCCGCGTGCATCGGCCCGGCGCCGCCGAACGGCAGGAGCGCGAACCGGCGCGGATCGACGCCGCGCTCGACAGTGACGACGCGCAGCGCCCGGACCATCTCCTGGTTGGCGACGCGGACGATTCCCTCAGCCGTCTCGGTCTCGCCCAGCCCGAGCTCCCCGGCCAGCGCCGCAACGGCGCCTCGGGCCGCCTCTGCGTCGAGCTCGACTCCCCCCGCCAGCGACGAGTCCGAAGCCAGGTGGCCGAGCAGCAGGTTGGCGTCGGTGACGGTCGGGTCGGTGCCGCCGCGGCCGTAGCAGGCGGGTCCCGGCTCGGCGCCGGCCGAACGCGGGCCGACGCGGAGCGCCCCGCCCGGGTCGCGCCAGGCGATCGAGCCGCCGCCGGCGCCGACCGTGTGCACGTCGACCATCGGGAGCTGGATCGGCCGCCCGTCGATCTCGCGGCCGTCGGTGCGGCGCACCGCGCCGCCCTCCACGACGCAGACGTCGCACGAGGTGCCGCCCATGTCGATCCCGATCGCGTCGCCGCCGTCGGTGGCCGAGCGGGCCAGGACCCCGGCGCCGACCGCGCCACCGGCGGGCCCAGACAGAACGCTCCAGGCGCCGGCGGCCGAGGCCTCGGCGGCGCTCGCCGTGCCGCCCGAGGAGCGCATCACCTCGGGCTCGGGAATGCCGCGGCGATCGCAAGCCTCGGCGAGCGTCCGCAGGTAGCGCCCGAGCAGCGGTGAGAGGTAGGCGTCGATCACGGTCGTCGAGCAGCGCTCGTACTCGCGGAACGTCGGCAGCACCTCGTGCGAGGCGGACACGTGCAGGTCGGGCAGCGCTTCGCGCAGCGATGCCGCGATCCGCCGCTCGTGCCCAGGGTCCTGGAAGGCGAACAGAAGGCAGACGGCGACCGACTCGGCGTCGCTGTCGCCGAGCGCCGCGACCAGGCGCTCGATCTCGGCCTCCTCCAGCTCCTCGACGACGCCCTCGGCGCCGATCCGCTCGGCGGCTTCGAAGCGGTGGGCGGGAGGTGCCAGCGGGGCGGGGCGCCCCCTGCAGGGGTGGTAGAGGCTGGGCCGGTTCTGGCGCCCGATCTCGAGCAGGTCCGAGAACCCGCGCGTCGCAACCAGCGCCGTCTGGGCTCCGCTGCCGGTCAGGAGCGCGTTCGTCCCGACCGTCATCCCGTGGGTGAAGCCCTCGATCCGCCCGGCGCCGGCGCCGGCGCGCGCGAGCACCTCCTCGATCGCCCGCATCACCCCGAGCGACTGGTCGGAGGGCGTCGTCGGGACCTTCGAGGTGTGCAGGCGCTCGCCGTCGAGCAGCGCCGCGTCGGTGAAGGTCCCGCCGACGTCGACCCCGAGCAGCATCGGGGCCGACTATATGTCGGCTACCGCGCGGGCTTGATGTTGTGGTGCAGGTTGAAGACGTTGCCGGGGTCGTACTCGGCCTTGACGGCGGCGAGGCGGTCGTAGTTCTCGCGCCCGTAGCCGGCGACCAGCCGGTCCTCGCCCTCGTTGCCGACGAAGTTGAGGTAGAGGTCGCCGGTCGCAAACGGCTTCATGTCGGCGCAGACCGCCCTCGCCCAGGCGATCCCCTGCTCGTCCTGGTCGGCGGTGTCCCAGAGGCCGAACGGATGCACGACCCAGGGAGCGTCGCGCCACGGGAGCGGCCAGCCGCGGTCCTCGTCCCCGACGGCGCCGCCGGCCGGGAACAGGATGTGCTGTGAGGCCGAGGGGACGATCATGTCGGCTGCTCGCTGATTCCACAGCTCGAGCGCTTCGTCCGGGAGCGAGGCGAGGTGCTCTGCGGACCAGTAGTTCCGCAGCCCGGGCGGGTCGTCGATCGCGCACTGGATCTCGGCGTAGGGCATCTCGGCCAGCATCTCGCCCTCGGGGCGGAGCTCGAGCAGCGGCGCGATCGCCTCGCGCGCCTCCTCCTCCGGGCCGGCGTAGACGACGATCGCCGCGGCGACGAGCCGCCCCTGGAGCTGCTCCGGGACGAATTCCTCCGGCGGGCCGGTGATGTAGGCGAGCCCGCCGCCGAGCTCCTTCGGGCCTCCCTCGATCAGGTCGCGGTAGCGATGGGCCACCTCGAGGCCGCGGTCGGGCGGCCACACGAGCAGCCCGAAGGTCGCGGCCGGGAGCGGGCTGAGGCGGAAGCGGAGCTCCGTCGCGACGCCGAAGTTGCCCCCGCCGCCGTGGAGCGCCCAGAACAGCTCCGGGTTCTCGTCCTCTGAGGCCGTCACGATCTCGCCGTCGGCGGTGACCAGCGTCACCGACTCGAGCGCGTCGCAGGCGAGCCCGAACCTGCGCTCGAGCCAGCCCGAGCCGCCGCCGAGGGTGAGCCCGGCGACACCGGTGGTGGAGACACGCCCGCCGGTCGACATCAGCCCGTGCGGCTGGGTGGCCCGGTCGAAGTCGCTCCAGGTGGCGCCCCCGGCCGCGGTCGCGATCCGCGCCTCGGGATCGACCGAGACGTCGTTCATCCGCCGCATGTCGATCACGAGGCCGCCCTCGCTGACGCCGGCGCCCGCGACGCTGTGGCCGCCGCTTCTCACCGCGACGTCGAGCCCCCGGTCGCGCGCGAGGGCGAGCGCGGCGGCGACGTCGGCGGCGCTCTCGGATTGCGCGATCAGCGCCGGGCGGCGATCGATCATCGCGTTGAAGACCGATCGCGCCTCGTCGTAGCCGCTGTCCTCGCGGTCGAGGACCTTGCCGCTGAAGTCCCGGCGCAGCTCCTCGGCGGCGCCGTCGAGCAGTTCCGCTTCTCCCATCTCATCCGCTCCTCGGTCGGTCAGCACTTACACCCCCAGGAGACGCCGGCAACAGCGCTTTATTCCCGGGGTTGGAGCATCCCACCGCGGAGGGGGAGGCCGCAAGGGGGGACGGTGGCAGACGGCTTCGCGATCAGGCCGGGGCCACGAGCGGCCGCCCGGCATCAGAAGCGGCGGCTTCGCCGCCGCTTCGAAGCGGGGCGGCCTGGTGGCCCCTACGCCGCCGCCTGGACCTCCATCTCCTCGAGATGCTTGTGGGACGGGCAGAAGTCCCTGCCCGGGAGCGGCTCGCGCTGGCACGGAGTGCCCTTGCGCGTGCTCGCCATGCATTCGCGCACCTGCCCGTCCAGGACGACATCGGGCGGGAGCTGCTCGAGGTGCTCGCGCGCCAGGTTCGTATAGCGCTCGATCACCATGTAGACGAACACCTGGTCGGCGAGCGCGAAGTGCTCGCGGATCTCGGTGAACAACGTCTTCGCGGGGCGGGCGAAATAGCGATGGTCCTCAGCCATCCGCCGCATCGTCGCCTCGCATGCCTTCAGAACCTTGTGCCGGGCGGCCGCGCGTGCCTCGACGCCTCCCGAGTCGCCAATCCGTGGCGATACCTCACGGTAGATCGACCGACTGAATCGGTACATGGCCTCTTCCTCCTTGACTGCCCCCTGTCCATCACCGCAATGGGCTCAATGCGGCCCGGCGGCTTCACGCCGGAGATTGAACCATCTCATACCCAAAATTAAGTGAAGTAAGTATTAAGTAGACAAGCGCGGTCACGCCCAGCTCTGCCAGGCCAGCTCGCGATCCGTGCCTGAGACGAGGTGGCGCCCGTCGAGGGCGGGATCCGTGCGCGGGAACTCGACCCGGCGGTGGGACCCGCGCGATTCCGCGCGGGCGAGAGCGAAGCGGGCGATCTCCCGCGCCAGGGGATACGGGTCGCCGAGCAGCTCCTCGAGCTCCTCGCGCCGCCGCCGCGGGCCGGCCAGCCGCCAGACGGCCGCACGAGTCTCGGCGGGAGGGGGCTGGAAGCGCCAGGCCGGCGGCTCGGGCGGGGCGGTCGCGCGGGGAGGCTCGGCGCAGGCGGCGACCGCCGCGCGGGCGCCGAGCACGAAGCACTCGGTGAGGCTGTTCGAGGCGAGGCGGTTGGCGCCGTGCAACCCGGTGCAGGCGCACTCGCCGACGGCGAACAGTCCCTCGAGCGAGCTCCTGCCGGTCAGGTCGGTGACGATCCCCCCCATCACGTAGTGGGACGCCGGCGCGACCGGGACGGGATCGCGCTCGGGGTCGAACCCCGCCTTGCGCAGCGCCTCGAACACGTTCGGGAACCGCGCCTCGCTGAGGCTGCGCAGGTCCAGCAGCACGTGATCGGTCCCGTCCAGGTCCATCCGGTCGAGCACCGCGAGGGTGACCGCGTCGCGCGGCGCCAGCTCGTCGGTGAAGCGCTCGCCCGAGCCGTCGAGCAGCTTCGCCCCCTCGCCGCGAACGGCCTCGGTGACGAGCATCCCGTCGGCGTCGCTGCCGGGCGCGGCCAACGCGGTGGGGTGGAACTGGCACAGCTCGAGGTCCGCGAGCTCCGCCCCGGCCGCCGCGGCGATCACGGCCCCGGCGCCGATCGCTCCCCACGGGTTGGTGGTCCGCGACCACAACGCCGCGGCCCCGCCGGTCGCCATCACCGTCGCGCCGGCGTGGATCTCGCCGACGTCGGTGATCACCCCGTGGCAGCGCCAGCCGTCGCTCCACAGCGCCAGCGCCGAGGCCCCCTCGGCGACGTCGACGCGGCCCTCCGCGGCGACCAGCGCCTTGAGCCGCTCGGTGATCCGCCGCCCGGTCCCGGCTCCTCCTGCGTGCACGACCCGGCGGCGGCTGTGCCCTCCCTCGAGCGCCAGCTCCAGCTCTCCGTCGGGGCCGCGGTCGAACTCGACCCCGCGTCGGTCGAGCTCGGCGACGAGGCCGGGCGCCTCGACCGCGAGCACGTCAGCGGCGGAGCGCCGGCAGCAGCCGCGCCCGGCGGCGATCGTGTCCTCGGCGTGCAGGGCGGGGGCGTCGTCGGGGCCGATCGCCGCAGCCAGGCCACCCTGCGCCCAGAAGCTCGAGCTCTCGCGCAGCGGCTTGCGGGAGACGAGGGAGACGGAGGCGCCCCGCTCGGCGGCGACGAGAGCCGTGTAGAGCCCGGCGGCGCCGCCGCCGACCACGCAAACGTCCACCGCCGGCTGCCGGGCCTCGGCCACCATCAGGGCGGACTACGGTACCCGGCCGTGGCTCTTTACGTCCACCACTGCAGCTCCTTCGATCACGACACCGGTCCGCACCCCGAGAGCCCGCGACGGCTGCTGGCGACCGAGGCGGCGATGGCCGAGCGCGAATGGATGGGGCTCGAGCGGGTCGAGGCGCCCGCTGCCGAACGGGAGCAGCTGTTGCGCGTCCACGCCGCGTCGCTCGTCGACTCGATCGAGTCGCTGTCGCGCCGCGGCGGCGGGATGATCGACATGGACACCGCCGCCAGCGCGGGCTCATGGGAGGCGGCGCTGCACGCCGCCGGCGGCGCGATCCACGCTGTCGACCGGCTGCTCGCGGCCGACGAGGGATTCGCCTTCTGCGGGACCCGCCCGCCCGGACACCACGCCGACCGCGACACCGCGATGGGCTTCTGCCTGTTCAACAACGCGGCGATCGCGGCGGCGCACGCCCGCGCCGCCCATCGCATCGACCGCGTCCTGATCTGCGACTGGGACGTGCATCACGGCAACGGCACCGAGGCGATCTTCTCGGACTCGTCAGCGGTCCTCTACGCGAGCATCCACCAGAGCCCGCTCTACCCGGGGACCGGCGCCGCCGATTACCTCGGCCAAGGCGAAGGGGAGGGGTACACGGTCAACCTGCCGGTTCCGCCGGGCAGCGGACCGGACGAGTTCCTGGCCCTGGTGCAGCGCGTGATCGCCCCGGTCGCGCGCGCTTACCGGCCGGGCCTGCTGCTGATCTCCGCCGGCTACGACGCGCACCGCGACGACCCGCTCGCGCAGTGCGAGCTGGACGACGGCGCCTTCCGGGACATGTCGGCGAGCTTCCGCGAGCTGGGCGCCGAGCTCGGCGCGCCGGTCGTCGTCTGCCTCGAGGGCGGCTACGCGGTCGGCGCGCTCGCCGCCTCGGTCGTCGCCACGATCGAGGGGCTCAAGGGAGGCGACCCGCGACAGGCACCGGCCGAGCCCGCGGAGCCGTATCGCGCCCGGCTCGCCCGCTACTGGCCGGACCTCTGAGGGTCCAAGCGGCCTACGCCGCGAGCTGGTCCTTGAGCTTCGCCAG
>DATADX010000053.1:0-6037 GCA_036258315.1 Solirubrobacterales bacterium | reverse complement strand
CACGTGGGCGGCCGAGCCGTCCAGCGGCCCGATCGTCGACATGTCGCCGGGGACGGCATCGTCCATGCGGCGCTGGAACTTGGTCGCGATCACGTAGTCGTCGCGCCTGCCTTCCACGGCCTTCCCCACCAGCTGCTCGTTCGTGAGAGGACCGTAGATCTGGGCGGTGTCGATGAAGTCCATACCGAGATCCAGCGCCATCTGGATCGTCGCGATGGACTCCTGCTCGTCGGTCTCGCCATAGAAGGCGGACATGCCCATGCAGCCGAGACCGATCGCTGAGACGTCAAGGGTTCCGAGGTCGCGCTTCTTCATTTCCTGCCGAGCCTTTCCCGGTAGAGGTCGATCTTGAACTCGATGAGCTCGAGGTTCTGAGCGGTCTGGTCGAGCAGCGCCAGCACGGATGCACGGTGCTCCTCGAGCAGCGCTAGACGCTCCTCGTTGGTTTCGTCTCCCCCATTGAGCAGCTCCGCATACCTCCGGACCCGCCGGATCGGCATCCCCGTGGCGCGGAGCCTGCTGAGGAACCTGATTCGCTCCAGGTCCTCCTCCACGTAGCGGCGGTGCCCGCTGCCATTCCGGCTGATCGGCTCGAGGAGTCCCGCTCGCTCGTAGTAGCGGAGCGTGTGGACGCTGAGGCCCGACTTCTCAGCCGCTTCGGAGATGCTGAGAGAGACGCCCATCGAGATCCACGATAGGACTTAGAGCGCGCTCTAAGTCAAGGCCCGAGTACCGCATCCACTCGGGTTTGCTCTTGTTCTGTGTGACGTGGGTGCGCTCGGGATGAGGAAGACCGCTCTGGCGGCGGCCAACGCGGTCGAGCGTGGCTGAGGGGCGCCCGGGGCTCGGCAGACAGCTGCGGGCGATCGGCCCGCTGCCCTTCGTCGCGACGGTCGTCGTCCCCTTCGTCCTCTGTCTGGCCTGGGGAGCCGACCTCGGATGGGGCTTGCCGGGCATCGGGACGGCCGCTGCGGTCCTGGCCGGGGCGATCGCCGTGATCGCGGGCGTGGCGCTCGTCTGGAGGACGGTCTCACTGTTCGGGTCGGTCGGGGAGGGAACGCTCGCGCCTTGGGATCCGACGCGCCGGCTCGTCGTCCGGGGCCCGTATCGGAACGTCCGTAACCCGATGATCACCGGCGTCGCCCTCGTCCTGGCCGGCGAGACGCTGGTGCTCGGATCGCCGGCGATCCTCGCCGAGCTCGGGATCTTCGCGCTCCTCAACGGCCTCTACATACCGCTGGTCGAGGAGCCTGGGCTGATTCGCCGCTTCGGCGACGAGTACGTCGCCTATCGGGCGGCGGTACCGCGATGGGTTCCTCGCCGCAACCCTTGGACGCCGGGTCGAGGTGGATAAGGTGACGGGGTCGATGCGCCGCAGGGGGAATATCTGCGTCGTCGCAGGCGCTGCCGTCGCGCTGGCCTGCTCGGTGACCCCCGCACCCGCTCTCGCCATACAGCCCGCCGCCGTCAGCCACGCGGTGGACCAGACGCCCGCCGAGGTCCGCGCCTACTGGACCGCCGAGCGGATGCGCGAGGCCGAGTCGATCGACCTGCCGGGCGGGCTCGGGGCGCCGGGGGCTCCGCTCGCCGCCCCGAGCGCCCAGTCACCCGACCGGGAGATCGATCCCGGCCGCGACACGGCGTATCCCGAACGGATCCACGGCAAGCTCTTCCTCACGATCGGGTCGAGCAACGCGAGCTGCTCGGCCACGGTCGTCACCTCCTTCATCCGCAACCTGCTGCTGACGGCGGGGCACTGCGTGGTCGTGCCGTCGGGCCCAGGCCCGGTCTTCGCGGCGAACGTGCTGTTCGTCCCCGGCTATCGCAACGACGCCAGGCCGTTCGGGGTCTATCCCGCAACCCGGCTGCGGGCGCCCGCGATCTGGGCGTTCGAGGGCGACATCACGCTCGACGTGGGGACGGTCAACCTCGCCCCCGGCCCCGGCGGGCAGATTCAGGACGTGCTGGGCTCCCGGGGCGTCAGCTTCAACCGCCCGGCGCGCGGCTATAGGGGCACGCGCTTCCAGATCTTCGGGTATCCGGCCCTGCCGGCTCCGTTCTACGACGGCGAGCGGCCGATTCTCTGCAGCTCGCGGTTCGCCGGCTTCGAGCGGTTCAGCAGCGCCGTCCTCGCCTCCCCCTGCCACCAGCAGGAGGGCTCGAGTGGCGGCGGCTGGGTGGTCAAGGGCGGCCTGGTCAACTCGGTCGTCAGCCATTCGGGCTGCGTCCAGCCGGGACCCGCCTGCGAGGTGATCGCGGGCCCCTACCTCGGCGACGCCGCCTTCAAGCTCTGGTCCGGCTCGGCCGGCGGCCTTCCCACGGGCCGGAGGAAGAGGCTGCGCGGCTGCAAGCGGAAGTCCGGCAAGAAACGCACCGCGTGCTTGGTCCGGGCGCAGACGTTCCGCCCGGTCGTCCGTTAGCCGTCACCAGGCGCCGCGGCGCGGTCGGCGATGATCAGCGACTCGCGGGGCTCGACCCGTCCGGCGGGGATCGAGGGGTCGCGGGCGAGCAGCTTCGCGAGCGGCTCGCGCTTCGACTCGCCGGTGACGATCCAGAGCAGGCGGCGGGCCCTGGCCAGCTCGGGGTAGGTGAGGGTCATCCGGCGGGTGCCCTGATAGGGCCTGGCCGTGACGGCAACCCGGCGGTCGTCGACCTCGAGCACGGGATCGCCCGGCACGAGTGACGCGGTGTGGCCGTCCGGGCCCAGCCCGAGGTGGACCAGCTCGAGCGCCTCCGGGAGCTGTTCCGCGTAGACGTCCGCGGCGCGGTCCGGAGCGTCGGCGTCCACCGGCATCGGCCGCAGCGAGCCCTGGGCGCCGATCGAGAAGGCCGCGACGAGGTGGGTTAGGTTGCGCTCGGGCGAGCCGGGAGGCGCGATCCGCTCGTCCGTCTGGTAGATCTCGGCCTCGCCCCAGGGGAGGGGAAACTCCTCGAGCTGCCCGTACATCGCCCACGGCGTCTGACCGCCGCTCGCGGACATCCGGAAGCTGCCGCGGCCGGCGGCGGCCTCGCGGGCCGCCTCCGCGATCAGCTCCGCGCCGCGGCGGGCGACTGCGGCCTCGTCGTCGTGGACCTCGAGCTCGTGCTCCGCGCCCGTCAACCCGGCTTCTCCTCGTGCCCTCCGAACTCCTTCCGCATCGCGGACAGCACCTTGTTCGCGAACTCGTCCTCGCTCCGCGACGCGAGGCGCTCGTAGAGGGCGGTCGTCAGGACGGGCGCCGGCACCCCCTCCTCGATCGCGGCGATCGAGGTCCAGCGGCCCTCGCCCGAGTCGGAGACGCGGCCGCCGAACTCCTCGAGGGTCGGCGAGGCATGCAGCGCCGAGGCCGCGAGGTCGAGCAGCCACGAGGCGATCACGCTCCCGCGGCGCCACACCTCGGCGACCTCGGAGACGTCGATCTCGTACAGGTAGTGCTCGGGATGCTCGAGCGGGGCGGTCTCGGCGTCCGCCTCGCGCTTGTGCTTGCCGACGTCGGCGTGGCGGATGATGTTGAGGCCCTCGGCGTAGGCCGCCATCAGGCCGTACTCGATCCCGTTGTGGACCATCTTCACGAAGTGGCCCGCGCCCGCCGGCCCGCAGTGCAGGTAGCCCTGTTCGGATGGGCCCGGCTCGCCGCTCCGGCCAGGGGTCCGTTCGACGTCCCCGAGGCCCGGCGCGATCGTGGCGAAGATCGGGTCGAGGCGGTTCACCGCTCCGTCCGGGCCGCCGATCATCAGGCAGAAGCCTCGCTCGAGCCCGAACACGCCCCCGCTGGTGCCGCAGTCGACGTAGTCGATCCCGTCCTCGGCGAGCCGCTCGGAGCGGCGGATGTCGTCGAGGTAGTGGGTGTTGCCGCCGTCGATGATCGCGTCGCCCTCGGAGAGGACCGCCGCGACGTTGGCGACGGTCTGCTCGGTGATCTCGCCGGCGGGGACCATCACCCAGACCGAGCGCGGCGGATCGAGCCTCTCGGCCATCTCCTGCAGCGAGGAGGCGGCGGCGGCCCCTTCCCCTTCGAGCGTCGAGATCGCGTCGGGGTTGACGTCGTAGACCACGCAGTCGTGTCCGCCCCGCATCAGCCGCCGAACGATGTTGGAGCCCATCCGCCCCAGGCCGACCATCCCCAATTGCGCGCTCATCAGCGACTCCTCCTGTCCTCGATCGATCCGTCGCGGCATCCTAAGCGCGGCCGTCCGCCCGCTACGGTGCGGGCATGGCGACCGCCTCCCGCGATCACGGCGACGGGTTCGGCCCTCCCGGCGACGTGCTGGTGATCTTCGGGATCACCGGTGACCTCGCCAAGAAGATGACCATCCAGTCGCTGTATCGCCTCGAGCGGCGAGGCGCGCTGGACGTCCCGATCATCGCGGTCGCCCGCAGTCGCTGGAGCGAGGAGGACCTCGAGAAGCACGTCCGCGACGGGGTCCAGGAGAACATCGACGACGTCGACCCGAGGGTGATGAAGGGCCTTGAGGAGCGGATCTCGTTCATCCGGGGCGACTACGACAGGCGGGAGACCTACCAGAAGCTCGCCAAGGAGCTCGGCAAGGCCGAGCACCCCGTCTTCTATCTCGAGATCCCGCCGTCGCTCTACGCCGAGGTGGTGCAGCATCTCGGCCACTACGGCCTCACCGAGGGCGGCAGGGTCGTGCTCGAGAAGCCGTTCGGGGACTCGCTGGAGTCCGCTCGCGAGCTGCAGTCGAAGCTGCTCGAGGTGCTCGAGGAGGAGCAGATCTTCCGGATCGATCACTTCCTCGGCAAGGAACCGGTGATGGACATCACCTACCTGCGCTTCGCAAACTCGATCCTCGAGCCCGTCTGGAAGCGGCACTTCGTCAGCTCGGTCCAGATCACGATGGCCGAAGACTTCGGCGTCGACGACCGCGGCCGCTTCTACGACACGGTCGGCGCCCTCCGCGACGTCGTCCAGAACCACCTCCTGCAGCTGCTCGCCCTGACCGGAATGGAGCCCCCGGCCGGCGGCAACGACCCCGATCCGATCCGCGACCGCAAGCTCGACTTCTTTCGCTCGGTCCCGTCCGCCGACCCCCACCGCTTCGTCCGCGGTCAGTACGAGGGGTACCGGGAGGTCGAGGGGGTGGCGCCCGACTCGGATACCGAGACGTTCGCCGCCCTCCGCCTCGAGGCCCAGAACTGGCGCTGGGCCGGGGTCCCGCTCTTCATCCGGGCCGGCAAGGCGCTGGCCGCGAAGGTGACCGAGGTCAGGGTGGTCCTCGACAGCCCGCCCGCGCTCGGGATCGGAAACCACGCCATCCCTCACGCGGACGAGCTGATCGTTCGGATCGACCCCCAGGCCGGCGCCTGCCTGCTGCTCGAGGCGAAGCAGCCCGGCGAGGACGCCCTCCGGCGCGTCCACCTCAGCCTGCTCTTCGCTTTGCAGGTCGGCGAGCAGCCGACGCCCTACGAGCGCCTCCTGACCGACGCGCTCCGCGGCAACCCGCAGCTGTTCAGCCGCATGGACGCCGTCGAGGAGACGTGGCGGATCGTGCAGCCCCTGATCGACAGGCCCTGTCCAATCGAGACCTATCGGAAGGGAAGCTGGGGGCCGGAGAGCGCCACGGACCTCACCGTGGGCTACGGCGGCTGGCGCAAGCCCTGGCTGCCGAGCGAGGATCCGTTCGGGCCGGTCTAGCGGCCACCAGGCCGCTCCACTTCGGAGCGAGGGGCGCAGCCCGGAGCGACTAGTGTTCCTCTCGTGTCGCAGGCCATTCTCCACACGGACGCCGGCCCGATCAGGATCGAGTTCTTCGACGGGGAGGCCCCGAAGACGGTCGAGAACTTTCGCAAGCTCGCGGGCGACGGCTTCTATGACGGCCTCACCTTCCACCGCGTGATCAAGGACTTCATGGTCCAGGGCGGCTGCCCCGAGGGCACCGGCACGGGCGGCCCGGGCTACACGTTCGACGACGAGTTCAACGACCACAAGGTCGTGCGCGGGGCGCTCGCGATGGCCAACGCCGGCCCGAACACCAACGGCTCGCAGTTCTTCATCGTCACCACGCAGGCCGCCGACTGGCTCGACGGCAAGCACACCGT
>DATADX010000052.1:0-30767 GCA_036258315.1 Solirubrobacterales bacterium | reverse complement strand
GTCGGTGTCGAGCGACTTCAGTCCCGAGCCGATGATCGCGATGCTGAGCTCGACGAACAGCGCCAGTCCCAGCAGCGGCGCGAGGAACCGCTGCCCGGGAATCGGCTCCCAGAGCGGCTCGTCGACGTTGCCGACGTAGGCGGCCACGAACAGGTAGAGGACCATCACCGCTCCGGCGTAGACGACGATCTGCGCCGCGGCCAGGAACTCGCCCTGGAGGAGGAGGAAAAGCCCCGCCAGCGAGATCAGGTGGACGATCAGGGCGAGGACGCTGTAGAAGGCGTTTCGGAGCGCGATCACCGCGATCGCGCCGCCGAGGGCGCCGATCGCACCGGCGAAGAAGACGACCTCCTTCACCGGGCCACTCCGTCAGCGCTCGGCTTCGCCCTCCAGTCCGGCGGTGCGCAGGGCGTCGCCCCGGCTGCACCTCGCTCAGTCGCGAGCCGCGGCGGCAAGCGCCTCATCCCGCGAGAGGAACAGGCGGACGCGGACGGGCTCGATCCCTCGAACTGCCAGAGCTCGAAGGTCTGCACCTCGACCGGCACGCCGGCGCCGCGGCTGACCCCGGTGATGACGTGGTGGACGAGGATCGTGGCGGCGCCGACCAGCTCGTACTCACGGGGCTCGGAGCGCCAGCCCTCGAAGACCCCCCGGAATCCCTCGAACCACTCCTTGACCTGTTCCGGGCCCCGCAGGATCTCCTGATCGGGGTCCTCGCTGACCGCATGCCACTTGATCCGGTCGGGAAGGCCGGCGAGCGCCCGGTCGAGGTCGCCTCGGTTGAACGCCTCGGTCGCCGCCAGATGCGTCGCCCGGAAGTACTCGAGCAGGTCCTCGGGCACCCCCTGAACCTACTCCGACCGCCGCGGGGCTGGGCGGCTGACACCTACTCGCCCTCGCGCCGCAGCGGCGTGCGGTCGATCGGCTCCGCGAGCAGCATCTCCTTGGTGAAGATCAGGTCGGAGCGGTTGTAGTCCGACAGCTCGTAGTCGTGGCCCATCGTGATCGCGTCGAACGGGCAGGCGACCTCGCAGTAGCCGCAGAAGATGCAGCGGCTCAGGTTGATCTCGTAGACCTCGGCGTAGCGCTCACCCGCCGAGACGCGGTTGGCGGGGTCATTCTCCTGCGCGACGACGCGGATGCAGTCGGCGGGACAGGCGGCGGCGCACAGCGAGCAGCCGACGCACTTCTCGAGCCCGGTGTCCTCGAAGCGGTGCAGCTTGTGGCGCCCGCGGAAGCGGGGGTAGACGGGGGTCTTCTCCTCCGGGTACTGGATCGTCACCGGCCCCTCGATGATCCTGGCGAACGTGGTGCGCAGCCCCTTCAGCGTCGCGCCGAACGCCCGGTACGCGCCGCCGGCGCCGCCGGGCTCAGGGCCTCGCTGGACCGAGATCACGTCGGCCGAGTCGAGGTATGGGAACTGCTCCCAGTCCGTCTTGTCGGTGTTGAGCCTCGCTTCCACGGCTAGAGGACGGTGACCAGGACGGCGGTGACGAGGACGTTGAGGGTGGCCAGCGGCAGCATCACCTTCCAGCCGAGGCTCATCAGCTGGTCGTAGCGGAGGCGCGGCAGGGTCGCCCGCACCCAGATGAAGAAGAAGATCAGCGCCAGCACCTTGACGACCATCCAGACGGGGTCGAGCCAGCCCGGCCCCGGGCCCATCCAGCCCCCGAGGAAGAAGGTGGCGGCGATCGCCGAGACGACGAACATCTCCAGGTACTCGGCGAGCAGGTAGGAGCCGAACCGCATCCCGCCGTACTCGGTCATGTAGCCCTGGACGAGCTCCGAGTCCGCCTCGGGGAGGTCGAACGGGGCGCGGTTGGTCTCCGCGAAGCCGGCGATCATGAAGACGAGGAAGCCGACGATCTGGGGGACGATGTACCAGATCTCGTCCTGGGCCTCGACGATCGAGACGAGCGACAGCGAGCCGGCCATCATCACGCCGCCCAGCAGCGCCAGTCCCATCGAGACCTCGTATGAGATCAGCTGGGCGGCGGAGCGCATCGCGCCGAGGAAGCTGTACTTGGAGCCCGACGACCAGCCGGCGAGCAGCAGCCCGTAGAACGAGAGCGAGCTGAACGCAAAGAAGTAGAGGACGCCGATCGAGACGTCGATCCCGTAGAAGCCGACGCCGTCCTTGACGTTGCCGAACGGAATGATCGCGAGGGTGACGATTCCGGAGAAGATCACCAGCGCCGGGGCGATCGCGAACAGGAGCGGCACCGCGGCGGCGGGCCGGAACATCTCCTTGCCCGCGAGCTTGAGGATGTCGGCGAGCGGCTGGAGCAACCCGACCGGCCCCGCGCGGTTCGGCCCGTAGCGGTTCTGGAAGCGCCCGATCAGCTTCCGCTCGGCGAGCGTCAGGACCGGGACGATGATGAACACGCCGAGGAAGATCACCACCGACTTCACGACCATGATCCAGGTCGCCTCCGCGAACCCGACCTCGGCCAGCGGGACCGTCACCGCTTCACCACCTGGATCCGCTGCGGAGTCCCGTTCGTGAGCACGTTCGCATTCGCCTCATCCGTCCCCTCGATCAGGAACGCGGCCCCCGGCCGCATCCGCTCCCGCACCGCAACCCGCGCCTCGACGCTCGACCCGTTCACGGAAACAGTCACCTCATCCCCGTTCGCGAGCTCCAGCTCCTCGGCGTCCTTGGCCGCGACCTCCAGCTTCTGCTTCGGCATAAGGAAGCGCAGGGCCGGGTTGCGCTTGGTCACATCCGTCGCCCACAGATCCCGGTAGGTGCCGAGCACCAGGCCGTCCTGGCCGTCCGCCGTGGGCGGCGGGGGCGTCGACGGGGATGCGTATGCAGCCGCCGCTGCCTCCTCGGAGCCGCTGGGTGCGATCGGCGAATCAGCATCACCGGCGATGCCGCCGCCGCCCCCATCACCGGGTTTCCAGGACGCGCCTGGATCCCGCTCCTGCCACCGCAGCCCCTGGCCGCCGATCTCCTCGTACGCGGTCGCCCCGTAGAACGGGACCTCCGCGCACACGGCGGCGAACACGTCTTCGGGAGTCCCGAAGCCCGCCTCCCCCCCGACGCCGGTGAGGACCTCGCTGAGCGCCCACCAGACCGGGCGCACGCCCTCGGGATGCGGCACGTTCGGCCGCAGCCTCTGCAGCCGCCCCTCCGGATGCGTGACCGTTCCCTCCTTCTCCGCGTGCGACTCGGCCGGGAGCACGACGTTCGCGTACCGAGTCGACTCGTCATCGAACATCGAGGCGGCGACGACGAACGACCCGGCGAGCGCCCGACGCCAGCCGTCGCCGTCGGGGTGGGTGCGGACCGGGTCGGCGCCGATCAGGAGCAGCGTGTCGAGCTCGTGCGAGGCGAGCCCCTCGCGGATCGCGGCAGCGTCGCGGCCGGCCGTGGCCGGGCCGAAGCCCGGCCCCGCCGCCGGCAGGCAGCCGACCTCGCGGAGGCCGCGCCCGTTCGCCTCCTCGGGGACCTCGAGCAGCCCCGGCCCGATCCGGTTGTGCATCCCGATCGCGCGCGCGCAGTCGCGCAGCGCCTCGACGGCACCCGGCGAGCGCCAGAGCCGCTCGCCCCAGACGATCACCGGGTCCGGGACGGAGTTCAGGACCTTGGCGATTCCGGCCGCGTGCTTGGCCTCGTGTCCGTCGGCCCGCTCGTAGCCATCGGCCCCGAGGCCGCCGGCGAGCGCGCGAAGGAAGGCCGTCGCCTCGCCCGGCCCGTAGCGGGCGGACTCGGCGGCGGCGCCGCCGTCGAGGGCGGTCGGGCGCTCCGACGCGACCATCAGCTGCGCCCCGCCCCGGCGCACGGCCTTGCGGATCCGCAGGTCGAGAATCGGCATCTCGTGCAGCGGGTCGGTGCCGATCACGAGGATCGCGCCGGCGTAGTCCAGGTCCTCGACCCGCGCGCTCAGCTCCGGCCGCGAGAGCTCGGCGAGCAGCTCCGAGTCGACCGGGCTCGGGGAGCTGTCGACGCTCGAGCCTCCGGCGGTGCGGACGATCCGTTGCGCGAGCCAGCCCTCCTCGTTCGAGGCGCCGCCGCCGAGCAGCGCCGCGGACCTTGCGCCGGAGGCGCGGACACGCTTCGAGATCATCGCGAGCGCGTCGTCCCAGGAGACGGGGCTGAGGCTGCCGTCGCCGGCGCGGACCATCGGCCGCGTGATTCGGTCCGCGGAGTTGAACATCTGGAACGCGAACCGGCCCTTGTCGCAGAGCCAGCCATCGTCGACGGCGGTGTTGTCACGGGCGAGCACCCGCAGGACGTGCTCGTCGCGGACGGTGAACGTGACGTTGCACTGGCTCGGGCAGAGGGTGCAGACCGAGCCCGCGTCCTCGATGTCCCACGGCCGCGCCTTGAAGCGGTACGTGTAGGAGGTGAGCGCCCCGACCGGGCAGAGCTCAGTGATGTTGCCGTGGAAGGGGGCGATGTAGGGGCGATCGTCGAAGGTTCCGACGAAGCTCTTGTCCCCGCGCTCGAGGAGCTGCAGCTGCTCGTCCTCGGCGACCTCCTGGCTGAAGCGGACGCAGCGGTAGCAGAGGATGCAGCGCTCGCGGTCGATCGCGATCAGCGGCGAGAGGTCGAGCGGCTTCTGGAAGTGACGCTTCGGGTCGGTGAAGCGGCTCCGGCCGGGGCCCCAGCCCATCGCGATGTCCTGGAGCGGGCACTCGCCGCCCTTGTCGCAGACGGGGCAGTCGAGCGGGTGGTTGACGAGCAGGAACTCGACCACCGCGTTCTGGGCCTCCTTGACGTGGTCGGTCTGGGTGTAGACGACCATCCCGTCGCGGACCGGGGTCGAGCAGGCGGTCTGCAGCTTCGGGATCCCCTCGATCTCGACAAGGCACATCCGGCAGGCACCGACCGGCTGGCCGAGCTTCGGGTCGTAGCAGAACACCGGGATCTCGACGTCGCCTCCCTTGGCGGCGTCGACGAGCATCGTGCCCTCGGGCGCCACTACCTCGCGCCCGTCGACCACCAGGGTGACCGCGTTTCGGATCGGCCGCGGGCTCATGCGGCGATGCTCGCCTCGATCGGGCGGACCGGGCCGCCGGTCTCGACCCCGGGGACGCCCCGCTCGATCGCCTCGTCGAACTCCGGGCGGAACTTCTGGACCATCGAGCCGACCGGCATAGCCATCGAGTCGCCGAGCACGCACAGGCAGTTGCCGATGATGTTGGTCTGGACCGAGGCGACGGTCTCGAGATCGATCGGGGTCGCCTCGCCGCGGATCATCCGCTCGAGCATCTTCACGGTCCAGTTCGTCCCCTCGCGGCAGGGGGTGCACTTCCCGCAGGACTCGTGGTGGTAGAAGCGCGCCGTCCGCAGCGCCAGCTCGACGACGTTGGTCGTCTCGTCGAAGACGATGATCGAGCCCGAGCCCAGCATCGAGCCGGCCTCGGCCATCGCCTCGAAGCTGTACGGGATGTCGAGCCCCTCCTCGCCGGTCAGGACGGGGGACGAGGAGCCGCCCGGGAAGAACCCCTTGATCTGGTGGCCCTCGAGGGCGCCGCCCGCGAGACCCTCGATCAGGTCCCGGGTCGGGATCCCGAGCTCGACCTCGTAGTTGCCCGGCCGGCGAACGTCGCCGGACACCGACACCACCTTGGTCCCCGGTGACTGCTCGGTGCCGAAGCCCTTGAACCAGTCGGCGCCCGAGGCGACGATGTGCGGCACGTTCGAGAGCGTCTCGACGTTGTTGATCAGGGTCGGCCCGCCGTACAGGCCCTGGACCGCGGGGAACGGGGGCTTGAGGCGGGGGTTTCCCCGCTTGCCCTCGAGCGAGTCGAGCAGCGCGGTCTCCTCTCCGCAGATGTAGGCGCCCGCGCCGCGGTGGACGACGAGCTCGACCTGCTCGCCGGAGCCGAGCACGTCCGCGCCGAGGTAGCCGGCCTCGTAGGCCTCCGCGACCGCGGCGTCGAGGATGTCGCCCTGGAGGTCGTATTCGCCGCGGATGTAGATGAAGCAACGGTTCGCCCCGGCGGCCCGAGCGGCGATGATCAGCCCCTCGATCAGCTGATGGGGGTTCTTCTGGACGAGCTCGCGGTCCTTGAAGGCTCCGGGCTCGGACTCGTCCGCGTTGCAGCAGAGGTACTTGTCCATGTCGCCGCGGGGCAGGAACGAGGCCTTCTTGCCCATCGAGAACCCCGCGCCGCCACGGCCGCGCAGTCCTGAGGACTCGAGCTGCTCGAGCACCTCGTCCGGCGCCATCTCCTTGAACGCCTTGGCGATCGCGGTGTAGCCGCCGAGGCGGCGGTACGTCGCCAGCGCGGCGAGCCCCGGCTCGTCGATGTTGCGGAACAGCAGCCTCGTCTCGCTCACTTGGATCCCTTCGCCTTCGCCGGGGGCTTGTTGAGCGAGTGCCGGCTGATCCGGGGGTCGCCTCCGGCGCGCTTGCCGCCCGCGGCACCGCGGTCCTCGAGCCGCTTGTCCGGGAGCACGTCGGCGCCGGACCGAAGCTGCTCGACGGCGGTCGCCGCGTCGTCCTTGGTGAGCGGGCCGAAGTAGCGCTCGTCGATCGAGGCCATCGGGGCGATATCGCAGGCGCCGAGGCACTCGAAGTGCCTGACGAACAGATCCGGCACCTCCTCCGCCACCACATCCGCGGGCTGCTCGGCTTCGCCTCCGACGCCTCCGGGCGCGCCTTCCGACGGGGTTGAGCGCATCGGCGCCGCGGCTTCCTTGAATGCGGCGAAGACGTCGTCGGCGCCGCGCAGCCAGCAGGAGATGTTGGTGCAGACGAGCACCTCGTGCTCCCCCTCGGGCGCGAGGTGGAAGAGGTCGTAGAAGCTGGCGATCGACTGCAGGTATCCGGGCGTCACCCCGATCACCGCCGCGGCCTGGGTGATCCCCTCCGGCGAGCAGTACCCGTAGCGGCGCTGGATCGCCCACAGCGCCGGGATCGCCGCGGACCGCTTCTCGGGGTAGCGCTGCATCGCGCGCCGGATCTCCTGCGCCAGGGCCCGCGGCACCTCGACCTCCGCGGGCTCGGGGACGGGGGCCGGGTCGCCGTGCGGCTCGCGCTCCTCGGTCGCTGCCTCGAGGACCTCGATCTCCTCCGGCGGCAGCTCGACCCCGACCCGCTCCTGCTCGACCGGCATCGGCGGTGGCCCGGGAACGTCGTGGATGTGTCCGGGGTCGTCGAGCCACGGCCGCCGGCGCTTGGGCAGCAGCGGGCTCACCTGTCGATCCCCCCGAGGATCGGGTCGAGCATCGCCAGGTTCTGGATCAGATCGGCGACGTAGCCGCCCACTGACATGTCGCGGAAGGCCTGCAGGTTGACGAACGAGGGATCGCGGAAGTGAACCCTCGCCGGCTTGGACGAGCCGTCCGCAACCACGAAGCAGCCGAGCTCCCCCCGTGGGCCCTCGATCGAGTAGTAGCGCTCCCCGGGCGGCACCCGGAAGCCCTCGGTGACGAGCTTGAAGTGGTGGATCAGCGCCTCCATCGAGGTCGGCAGCTCGTCCCGCGGCGGCAGCACCACCTTGCGGTCATCCGCGATCCAGGGCCCCTCGGGGAGGCCGTCGAGCGCCTGCTCGATGATCCGGACCGACTCGCGCATCTCGGCGACGCGGACGCGGTAGCGGTCGTAGCCGTCGCCGACCGTGCCGACCGGGATCTTGAAGTCGAAGTCCCCGTAGGCGAGGTACGGATCCGCCTTGCGCAGGTCCCAGGGCTCACCCGCGGCGCGGAGCAGCGGCCCGGTGACGCCGAGCTCGAGCAGCCGCTCCCGCGGGACGATTCCGAGCCCCTTGGTCCGGCGCAGGAAGATCTCGTTGTGGTCGAGCAGCGCCTCGTACTGGTCGATCCGGGAGGGCATCAGGGCGGTGAACTCGCGCAGCTTCTGCTCGAAGCCGACCGGGATGTCCTCGAAGACGCCGCCGACCTGGAAGTAGCGGGTGTGCATCCGCTGGCCGGTCGACATCTCGAACAGGTCGAGGATCGCGTCCCGCTCCCGGAAGCAGTACCAGAACATCGAGACCGCGCCGAGGTCCAGAGCCGAGGTGCCGAGCCAGACGAGGTGCGAATGGATCCGGTTCAGCTCCATGTGGATCACCCGCAGGTACTTGGCTCGGTCGGGGACCTCGAGCTCGAGCAGCCGCTCGACGCATCCGCAGAACGCCTCCATGTTGAAGAAGTAGGCGAGGTAGTCCATCCGCTCGACGAACGGGATCACCTTCCAATAGCTCTTGTCCTCGCACGACTTCTCGATCCCGGTGTGGACGTAGCCGACGACGGGCTTCAGGTCGAGCACCTGCTCACCGCGCAGCGTCACGATCAGCCGCAGCACCCCGTGCGTGGCGGGATGGTGCGGGCCCATGTTGATCGTCATCAGCTCCTGCTCGGGCTCGAGCTCGCCCTCGATGTCCGGCGGACCGGGCTCGATCGTGACGCCGGGACGGAGCAGCGGCGCCATCGGGTCCTCGATCTCGGGCCGCACCCCGCGCTCGGTCGGGAACAGCTCCTCGTCCCTGAGCGTCTCGTCGGGTGTCATCGCGACCGCCTCACTCGAACCAGCGCGGGGCGTCGATCTCGTTGTGGGTGAACAGGACCGGGTCTCCACCGATCGGGAAGTCGCGGCGCTGAGGCCAGCCCACGTAGTCCTCGGGCATCAGGATCCGCCGCAGGTCGGGATGGCCCGTGAACACGATGCCGAACATGTCGTAGGCCTCCCGCTCTGGGAATTCGGCGCCCGGGAAGATGTCAACGCAGGAGTCGATTGTTGGGAGTGGCGATCCGCCGGCCTCATCAACCGGCACGTCCTCAGCTTCGCTTCCGGGCGTGCCGGGTTGAGGCGCGATTGAGGTGGGCTCCGTTGGCGGCCAACTCCCGTTGCCCGCTGCGGGATCCGGGAGGAGGGCCTTGACGTTGAGGCGCTCGACGCGGTCGCGGTTGAGGAGCTCGTAGTGGATCGCGAAGCGGGGGACGCCGGGGAGGTAGTCGGCGGCGTGAAGGCTGGAGAGGAACGTGTAGCGCTGGCCGTCGGTGTCGCGGAGCCAGCGGAGCGCGTCGGTGACCTTCTCGGGAGCGACGATCAGCGTCGCGCGACCGTGCTCGAAGGACGTCTCGGTGACCGCCCCCTCGCTGATCGCGTTGATCTCCTGGGCGATCAGCTCCAGGCCGGGGGCGTCAGGCATCGACCTCTCCGCCGGCCTGCACCGTGGCGATCGCGCGCGCGGCCCTCTCCACCGCCTCGGGCGTCGGCTTCCCCGACTCGAGCCGCGCCCACTCCTCGGTCCCCGAGGCGTTGTAGCGGCTCCGCCAGCCGAGGTCGGGACGGCCCTGGATCAGCCGCTGCAGCTTGTTGAAGCCGTGCAGGAGAGCCTCGGGGCGTGGCGGGCAGCCCGGGACGTGGATGTCGACGGGCATGAACTTGTCGGCGCCCTGGACCACGGCGTAGTTGGCGAACATCCCGCCCGAGGAGGAGCAGGCGCCCATCGCGATCACCCAGCGCGGCTCGAGCATCTGGTCGTAGAGCCGGCGGATCACCGGGGCCATCTTGATCGCGACCCGCCCGGACAGGATCAGCAGGTCGGCCTGGCGCGGCGAGGCGCGGAGGGCCTCGGCGCCGAACCGGGCGAGGTCGGTGCGGGCGGTGATCATCGACATGAACTCGATCGCGCAGCAGGCGAGCCCGAACGTCGCGGGGAAGCAGGAGTTGGCGCGGCCCCAGTTGAGGGCCTTCTCGAGGGTCGTGGTGAACACGCTCCGCTCGACGAATTCCTCGAGGTCGCGGCCGACCAGGTCGCCGCGCAGCATCTCGCGGGCGCGCAGCTGCTTCGCCCGGAACTGCTCCGGCGACTTCGGCTGCTCGCCCACCGCCGGGACGCGGAGCGTGTGGCGCTCTATCTCCAATCGAGCGCCCCTCGCGCCCAGACGAACGCCAGCCCGACGGCCAGCAGGACCACGAACACGGCGATCTCGACGAGCACGAAGACGCTGTCGGCCGCCTGCAGGATCGCCCCGACGGGATACAGGAAGACGACCTCGATGTCGAACAGAATGAACAGCATCGCGATCATGTAGAAGCTGACGCCGAACTTGAACGTCCGCGCGACGTGGGAGGGCAGCCCGCACTCGTAGGGCTGCGTCTTGATCGGGTTGGGCCGCTTCGGCCCGATCACCGCGTTGAGGAGTACGAACGCGCTGCCGACGGCGATTCCGATGCCGGCGAAAACGAGGACGGGGAGATAGCTCTGAAGCAACTCGTCTCGACTTATATCACTGACTTTGTATCAACCTGTTACATAGTGCTTTTCCGCATCAGAAAGCGAAGAATCCGACCTGATCGGGCGGAAATGCGACGCGTGGGCTGCCGCCTGTGAGCGGGGTGCACATCGCCGTCGGGGTGTCGCTGCTGGGCGCCAACCTCGTCGCCGGTGTGTGGGGCGGAGTCGCGTGGCTCCGGAGTCGCCCGACGATCGGATTCTGGTACGCCCTCCGCGTCGCCCAGGCGACCGTGGTCCTCCAGGTCCTGGTCGGCCTCGTCCTCGTCTTCTCCGGCCGCGAGGCTGTCGACCTCCACTACCTGTACGGCGGCCTGCCGCTGCTCGTTTCGTTCCTCGCCGAGCTGACCAGGGCCGGCGCCGCCCAGCAGGAACTGGGGGAGCTCGACTTCGGCTCGCTCTCCGACGACCGCCAGCACGCCGTAGCGATGGCGATCGTCCGCCGCGAGATGGGGATCATGGCCGTCGCCTGCCTGGTGATCTTCTTCCTCGCCCTCCGCGCCGCCGGCACGACGCCGCTCATCTAGGGCAATTCACCCACGCACGCGCGCTCCGCGAAGCGTCGGTCGGTGTTGGAGGGAGCAGATGAGACGCCTCCGGACGGTCGCCGTCTGTTCGCTGCTCCTCGCGGCGCTTGTCCCCTCGACCGCCGAGGGGGCGACCCAGATGCGGCGTCTGCAGGGCGACTTCGGGACCCTGCCGCCCGGCCAGAGCGGCGGCCGGATCGTCCTCGGCTTCATCTTCAAGAACAAACGTGCGAACAAGGGGAAGTTCACGCCCCGCCAGCTCACCTCGATCGGCCTCGAGGGCGTGCCCCTGCGCTGCGCGAACTCCCCGGGCGACCCGGCCTCCTCTGCCTTGCTGACCACGTCGATCCCCGCCCGGAAGACGCCGCGGTCCCCCCGGCAGGCGAACCCGAAGCCGAACCGCTACAGCTTCAGCTTCTCATCGGGTTTCAGCGACTTCGACGGCACGGTCGGCGGCAGGGTCTACAAGCGGAATGGCAGGGGCAGGCTGTTGACCTTCGGGAATCTCACGATCCGGGACATCGATTTCTCCGCCCCCGGCCCCAGCAACTGTTCGACGACCGGCGAACGGTCCTGGTCGGGGGGCGCGGTTGCCTAGCTCTCGGCGAGCAGGTCGCGGTAGGCGCCGCGGTGGAAGATCAGCGGCATCGCCTCACGCGAGTCGGCGTCGACGACGGCGCCCGTGAGGATCAGGTGGTCGCCGCCGTCTATCAGGTCTCGAAGCTCGCAGGCGACCCACATCACCGATAGCGATTCGGCGAGGCGGGGGGAGCCGTGGCTCCGGGACCACTCGACGCCCTTCCATTTCTCAGGCTCCGGGCCCTTGCCGCTGAACTGGCGGGCGAGCGCGGCCTGGCCGGCCGCGAGCGCGTTGATGCCGAACATCCCGGCGGCGCGGGCGGAGGCGAGGGTGCGTGAGTCGCGATCGAGGCAGGCGAGCATCAGAGCCGGGTCGAGCGACAGCGAGGTGACCGCGTTGGCGGTCGCGCCCGAGGGGCCGTTCGGCCCGCTCGCCGTCACGATCGTGACCCCGGTCGGGTAGGCGGCGAGCTGCTCCCGGAAGGCGTCGGGGTGCGGGGCGCCTGGGCTCACCCAGGAAACGTCGCATATGATCCCGCCGCGTGCGTGGGGTTCTCGTACTGATCTCGGTCGCCGCCCTCGCAGCGGCGCTCACCGCCTGCGGGTCGCAGGGAGTCGACGTGTCCGCCGATGCGAGCACCGAGGTGAAGGCCGGCGCCGAGCTGTTCGCCGAGCGCTGCGGAGGCTGCCACACGCTGCAGGCGGCGGGGACCCAGGGAACCGCAAACCGCAGCGAGCGCACCCAGGGCCCGAACCTCGACCAGCGCAAGGAGACCTATGAGGATGCGCTGTTCGCGATCCGCAACGGCGGCTTCTCGGGCGCGATCATGCCTCAGAACATCGTCGTCGGCGAAGACGCCGAGGCGGTCGCCCGCTTCGTCGAGGAGTACTCCGGCTCGGACGTCCAGGACGCTCCCCGCCCCGGGCAGTAGCCGCATCTCGCGAGGGAGCGCGCCACGCTTGACCTGAAAGAGATTCGCCGCGATCCCGAGCCGGTTCGCGCCGCCCTCGCCCGCCGCGGCGCCGCCGACGCGCTCGACCGGCTGCTCGCCGTGGACCGGCGCCGTCGCGAGCTCAACACGAGGATCGACGAGCTGCGGGGGGAGCAGAACCGGGTCTCGGAGCAGGTCGAGCGGGCGGCGCGCTCGGGCGGCAGCGACGACCCCGAGTTTCGGAGCTTGCGCGAGGCCTCGGCCGCCCTGAAGGCGGAGCTGAAGGAGCTCGAGCCCGAGCTCGCGGAGCTGAAGCGGGAGCAGGACGGGTTGCTCGCCGGGCTCCCCAACCTGCCCGATCCCGAGGCCCCGGACGGTGAGACCGAGGCAGACGCAGCCGTCCTGCGCGAGGTCGGCGAGCGCCCGCAGTTCGGCTTCGACCCGCTCGATCATCTCGAGCTCGGCGAGCGGCACGGCTGGATCGAGATGGAGGCGGCCGCGAAGTTGTCGGGCTCGCGGTTCGCCTACCTGCTCGGCGACCTCGTGATCGTCGAAATTGCGCTCGTCCGGTTCGCGCTCGAGACGCTGCGCCGGGAGGGGTTCGAGCCGGTCTCGCCCCCCGTCCTGGTCCGCGAGCCCGCCCTGTTCGGGACGGGCTTCTTCCCCGGCGAGCGGGAGATGATCTACGAGGTGCCGAAGGACGAGCTGTTCCTGGTCGGGACCTCGGAGGTCTCACTCGCTTCACTCCATGCCGACAGCGCGCTCGCGGCCGAGGAGCTGCCGCTGCGCTACGCGGGGTTCTCGACCTGCTTTCGCCGCGAGGCCGGGGCGGCGGGGCGGGACACCCGCGGGATCTTCCGCGTGCACCAATTCGACAAGGTCGAGATGTTCAGCTTCGTCGAGCCGGCCGCGTCGAGGGACGAGCACGAGCGCATTCTCGCGCTTCAGGAGCGGATCCTGACGGCGCTCGAGATCCCGTACCGCGTGGTCGACATCCCGGTCGGCGATCTCGGTGCCCCGGCGGCACGCAAGTTCGACTGTGAGGCGTGGATTCCGAGCCAGGAGCGCTACCGCGAGCTCACCTCCTGCTCGAACACGACCGACTACCAGGCGCGCCGGCTCCGGGCCCGCTACCGGCCCTCGCCGGAGGCATCACCGGTGGAGATGCACACACTTAACGGCACGGCGGTGGCGGTTGGCCGTAGTCTTATCGCCCTGTTGGAGAACAAACAGGGGAAGGATGGGAGTGTGTCAGTGCCAGCCGCTTTGCAGGAGTTCGGACTTCCAGAGAGCATTCCAACCCGATGAACGCCGCTGCCTCGGCGCCAAAGCGCGTCGTCCTCTGTGACGACCACGAGATCGTCCGCGAGGCCGTCAAGGCCCGGATGGCCTCCGTCCCGGGAGTGGAGATCGTCGGCGAGGCCGAGACCGGCGAGGAGGTCGTCAGCAAGGTCGTCGAGCTGAAGCCCGACGTCTGCATCGTCGACGTCGAGCTGCCCGGACAGGACGGGATCGAGGCGACCCGCGACATCCTCAAGGCCCGCCCAGAGACGCGGGTGATCATCTTCACGGCCCACGCCCAGCCCGACCTGCTGACGCTCGCGCTGCGCGCGGGCGCCTCGGGCTACGTCCTCAAGTCAGCCCCGAGCGAGGACATCGCCCGCGCGATCGAGGTCGTCGCCACCGGCGGCACCTTCGTCGGGACCGAGCTCGGGCAGGGTGCGGGGGAGGTCGAGAAGCTGCTCGAGCTGACCCCGCGCGAGCGCGAGATCCTCGAGCTGCTCGCCGAGGGGCTGCGCGTGAAGCAGATCGCGGACCGCCTCTCCCTCAGCCCGGCCACCGTCCATACGCACGTTCGCAACGCGATCGCGCGCATGGAGGTGGACACGAGGACCGAAGCGGTCGCCCTTGCAGTCCGCTTCAGCTACCTCGGAGCGGGCGGCAAGGTCTAGTTCGAGTCCTGGTCCTCGAACTCGAGGGCGCAGCCGTTGATGCAGTAGCGCTGACCGGTCGGGTCGGGGCCGTCGTCGAAGACGTGGCCGAGGTGGGCGTCGCAGCGTGAGCACAGCACCTCGGTGCGGCGCATCATGAAGCTGTTGTCCTCCTCGGTGTCGACGGCCTCGTCATCCGCGGGCTTGTAGAAGCTCGGCCAGCCGGTGCCCGACTCGAACTTGGTCTCGGAGCTGAACAGCGGCTGCCCGCAGGCGGCGCACCTGTACATGCCCTCGGACTTGTTGTCGTTGAGCTCGCTCGTGAAGGGCGCCTCGGTGCCCTTCTCGCGGACGATCTTGTACTGCTCGGGAGTGAGCTCCGCGCGCCACTCCTCCTCGGTCTTCTTGACCTTCTCCAAGTCTTTCCTCCAATCTGAGGGGTCCTACTCAAGGGTATCCCGGCGCGTTCGCAGCTCGTGACATGCGGCACAGCTGCTCGGCTATACGCTGCGGCGCTGGTCGCAGTTTCCCGCCCGCGAGGTCGCGATCGGGACGGACGTCGTCTCCGCCGTCGCCCTCGCGCTCGCCCTCTACAACGCGATGGATCTCGGGCGCGTGCTCGAGGGCAGCGGGACCTCGCTCGGCTGGGGCCTCGGCCTCACGCTCGCAGGCGCGTTCGCGCTGCTGGCGATCGCCGGGCTGCTGCTGGCTCGCGATCGCGCCTGAGCCCGACCTCGAGCACGCACAGGCAGTCGACCACGCGCGGGTCGAAGATCGTGCCCGCGCAGCGGCGCAGCTCGGCGATCGCCTGGTGGTGCGTGCGCTGCCTTGCGTAGGGGCGGTCGCTCGTCATCGCGTCGTAGGCGTCGCACACGAAGATGATCCGCGCGGCGAGGGGGATGGCCTCGCCCGCCAGCCCGTCCGGATAGCCGCTGCCGTCCCAGTTCTCGTGGCTCGCCCGGACGATCCCGCCGACCGCCGCGAGCGACGGGGCCGCGGTGAGGATGCGCTCGCCGAGGATCGTGTGCTGGCGCATGAAGTCCCACTCCTCGTCCGTGAGCGGGCCGGGCTTGTCGAGGATCGCGTCCGGGATCGCGATCTTGCCGATGTCGTGCAGCTCTGCGGCGCGCACCAGTGCGGTCAGCTCGCCGGCGGCGAGCCCGAGCCGCCTGCCGATCAGCGCGGCGGTCCCGGCGACGGCCCGGCCGTGCATGCCGAGGCCGGGCAGCCGCTGCTGGAGGATCCGGACCAGGACGGCCTCGACCTCGCCACCGGGGATTGGGCGCTGCGAGTCCTTGTGCGCGTACATGCGCTGGTCCGCGAGCTGCAGGGCGGCGCGCCCGTCCCCCGCCTCGTTCGGGACCTCGGCCGAGCCCGATGAGCAGGTGATGCTGAAGCCGTCCCCGTGTTCGGACAGGGCGCGTGTCGCATCGGCGACTCGCGGGGCGGAGCCGACGAGATCGCCGTGGGTGAGGATCGCGAACTCGTCGCCCCCGAGCCGGTAGGCGCCGCCGTGGCCGTCGACGGCGTCGGCGAGCTGGCGCCCGAGGCGGATCAGGACGGCGTCTCCGGCGGGGTGGCCGAAGGAGTCGTTGTAGGCCTTGAAGCCGTCGAGGTCGAGGATCGTGAGCACGTGCGGCTCCGGTTCCTCCTCCTCGAGGAGCCGGCGCAGGTCGAGGACCAGCTTGCTGCGGTTGCCCAGCTTGGTCAGCGGGTCCTGCTTCAGAAGCGCGACCAGCCGGCGGTTCTCGTTGAACGTCAGGGCGAGCCGGACCACGATTGCGCCGAGGGTCAGGGAGGTCAGCGTGGTCACGAGCGGCGTCTGGGTCTCCGCCCGGTCGATCAGCAGGAAGGCGAACACGACGAGCGCGAAGATCGCCGGCGAGGCGAACGCTCGCCAGCCCTCGGGCCGAATCGAGATGCGGTGGATCGGGTCGGGCTGAAGGGCGCCCGCCGCGATCAGCGCGGTGCCGACCACCCACAGCGAGTTGTTCCAGGCGCTGCCGTCGTAGGTCCCCGCCAGCGACTGGTAGGTGTAGACGGCGTCGCCGACCCCGGAGCAGGCGATCCCGGCGCAGACGAGGGCGAGCCCCCGGCCGGGTCGCCAGCCGGTCAGGACCACCGCGGCCGCGGCGACCGCGAGCGTGGTCAGGTCGAGGATCGGATATGCGACGGCGACGCCGACCTCGGACGTCGTCCCGCTGGTGTTCTTCAGCACGTAGTCGAGCAGCAGCGTGATCCCGATCGCGGCGACGGCGAGAGCAGCGATCACGACATCGGTCCATTCGATCGCGTTCATCCTGCGGACTCGCGAGCGGGCGAGGCCGGCGACACCGATCACCATCACCACGTAGCCGCTCAGATAGCCGGCGTCCGCGAGGGAGGGGAACGGGGGCTCGGCGTCCCGGCTGAGAACGAGGGTCCAGTACAGGTCGCTGCTCGCCCAGAGGAGAAGCCCGATGCTGATCAGCCCCCAAGCGAGGCGATTGACGGGCCGCAGAGCGGCGCGAGCCAGCGTGACGAGCGCCGCGGTCATCGTCACGAAGTCGTAGTCCCACTCCTCGATGGCGAAGTCGTAGCGCGGAGATCCGAAGCCGAAGATCGTGTGCGCCAGGTGGACGACGAGGGCGAGCGCGACCGCGCCGACGAGCGTGGTCGTGATCACCGTCGTGCCCCTGCTGGGCTGTCTCCCGATCTCCATCATCTTCAAGCTTCGACAGGCTGGACGCTTGTCCTAGAGATCGGCACGCACGGCGGAAACTGAAGCGGAGGGGGTGGGATTCGAACCCACGAGAGACCCGAGGGCCTCCAACGGCTTTCAAGGCCGCCGCATTCAACCGCTCTGCCACCCCTCCGGGCGCGCCTGAGAGCCTACGAGACGATCCGGGGTACGGGCTCGCGCTCGAGAACCTCGGCGACATCGACAAGCAGACCGTTTCCGGCGCGATCTCGACGGCGACACACGGGACCGGCTCGAGGTTCCGCAACCGTCGGGGAGCTTTCGCAACGCGTATACGGACCGGGTCTCGGCCCGCCGCGCGGGGGCGGCGGCTAGGTCGGGATCAGCTCGCCGTACCGCGCCGAGTCCAGCAGCGCGCCGAAGGACTCCGCCGGCTGCGGAGGGGCGAAGTGGAAGCCCTGGGCGCGATCGCAGTCGAGCGCTCGCAGCTCGATCGCCTGCTCCGCCGTCTCGACGCCCTCAGCGATCGCGACCAGTTTCAGCCCGTGGGCGAGGCCGACGATCGCGGCGACCCCGGCTGCGTCCTCGCTCGAGCGCCCGAGCCCGGCGATGAAGGAGCGGTCGATCTTGATCGCGCTCAGGCGCGGAAGCCGGGCGATCGTCCCGAACGACGAGAGGGCGATCCCGAAGTCGTCGATCAGCAGGCGCACGCCGAGCGACTCGAGGTCCGGGAGCGCCGAGAGCGCCTCGCCACGGCGGTCCATCACCGCGCGCTCGGCGACCTCGAGGCAAAGCGACGACGGCGGCAGGTCCGCGTGAGAGATCGCCTCGGCGATCATCCCGCTCAGCCCCGAGTCCGCGAGCCGATGCTCGGACAGGTTGACCGACACGATGAAGTCCTCGTCCGGGTCCATCTCGGCGCGCCACCGGGCCGCCTGGTGACACGCCTGCCAGAGGACGAAGTCGTCGATCTCGCTGATCAGGCCGCTGGCCTCGGCGATCGAGATGAACTGGGCGGGCTCGAGCAGCCCGTGCGCGTGGTGCTCCCAGCGCACCAGCGCCTCGGCGCCGGTCACCCGGCCCGTCCTCAGATCGATCTCGGGCTGGTAGTGGACCCGGAGCTGGCGGCGCGCGACGGCGGCGCGAAGGTCCTCCTCGAGTGCGTCCCGACGCTGGACGTCGCCGGACAGCCAGCCGTCGAACAGCGCGTAGCGGGACTTCCCGGCGGCCTTTGCCTTGTACATGGCGCGGTCGGCGTCACGCAGGATCGCCTCCGAGTCCGCCGGCTGCCCGTTGCGGGGGTGCAGCGCGACGCCGATGCTCGCCGCCTGGCGGAGGCGGCGGCCGTCGATCTCGAACGGGTTGTCGAGCGCCTCGATCACGCGCTCGGCGACCAGCCGCGCCACCGGCTCATCGACCCCCTCGCAGAGGACAGCGAACTCGTCGCCCCCGAGCCGCGCCAGCGTGTCCCCGTCGCGCAGCAGCCTCTCCAGGCGCCGCGCGACCTCGATCAGGACCTGGTCGCCGACGGCATGGCCGAGGGTGTCGTTGACCGGCTTGAACGTGTCGAGGTCGAGGTAGATGACGGCGAAGCTGGCGGCGTTGCCGCGGGCCGCCGCCCTCCGCACCCGCTCGGCGAACAGGACCCGGTTGGGGAGGCCGGTGAGCGGGTCGTGGAGCGCCTGGTGCGTGAGCCGCGCCTCGGTCGCCTTGCGCTCCGTGATGTCCTCCATCTGGGCGATCAGGTGGGCGATCCGCCCCTGCTCGTCGTGGATCGGCGACGTGTTCAGCGCGATCCAGACCGGGTCGCCGTTGGCGTGCAGGTAGCGCTTCTCCGCCGTGTACCCGTAGCGCTCGCCCTCGACGATCTCGCGGAGGGCCTCGAGGTCGGCCTCGAGGTCGTCGGGGTGGGTGATCTCGATGAAGCTCCTCCCGATCAGCTCCTGCTCCGGATAGCCGGTGATGTCGGCGAGGGCGCGGTTGACCTGGAGGAAGATGCCGTCGATCGAGACGATCGCCATGCCGACGCGAATGTCCTCGAAGGCGCGGCGGAAGCGCTCCTCGGCCTCGAGCATGGCGCCCTCCGCGCGCTTCCGCTCGCTGATGTCGTGGACGAGCACGTTGAAGAGCCAGCGGCCGCCGGGCCGCCGGGCCGAGACGCTCATCTCGACGGGGATCTCGGCCCCGTCACGGCGGCGGGCCGTCGTCTCGGTGCGGGTGCCGACCAGCCGCGCGGCGCCCGTCTCGACGAAGCGGCGGATCTGCTCGCGGGTGGCGTCGCGGTGCTGTTCGGGAACCGCGAGCGTGACCACCGGGCGGCCGAGCGCCTCGTCGCGGGTCCAGCCGAAGATCCGCTCGGCCTGCCGGTTCCACTCCGTGACCAACCCCTCCTCGTCGACCACGATGAACGCTTCTTGCACCCCGTCGAGGATCGCCTGCGACTCACCGGCGAGGAGGCGCGTGCGCGCGACCAGCGACTGGACCCTGCCCCCGAGCGCGATCGCTGCGACCATCGTCACTCCGGCGAGCGCGAGCTGCGAGGACTCGTACTGCGGCTCGCCGATCAGCCACACGGGCAGCGCCAGGGTGGCGCCGAGAGCCAGCACAGACGTCGCCAGCTCGACCCTGGTCCCGTACAGCGCGAACCAGGCGACCGGGATCGCAACCAGCGGATCGAACGGGCTCGGGGTGGCGGTGCTCGCGTCGCGCAGCAGCGCGATCACGGCGAAATAGGCGAGCGGGAGGGCTGCCTGCGTCCACGTGGGGAGCCGTCCCCAGGGCGCATACAGGGCCAGGAGCACGATCGAGACCACCAGCGCGGCCGCGATCAGCACCTCAGGGTCCCCGAAGGAGGCACCGGCGAGCGGGACAAGCGCGAACGGGAGCGCTCCGGCAGCCACGAACGGCGCGATCCTTCGGGCGACGTCGTCGCCCTCGAAGAAGCGTCCCGGCACCAGATCCGCGCCGACCCAGCGAAGCCCGGCGCTGTTGCCCTTGCCGGCGCCCGATCTCGATCGAGGCCCCGTCATTCGGTGCGACCGTAGACTGCCCCGCGCCGGGCGAAAAGGCCGTTTTTTGGTACGGCCCCCATCCAGGGGGTGATCATTCGTCCACTACAGGAACGCCCGTTCCTGGCCGCGGTAGGTCGGGACCTCGGCCCTGATCGTCGTTCCGGTGACGAGGTAGAGCCGGTTGAAGCGCTCGCAGAGCTCGCCCGCCTTGGCGTGCCGGAAGTAGACGCGGTCGCCGAGCTCGAGCCCCGCGGCGGCCCTGCCGACGAGCGGCGTCTGCACCTCGCCCGCGCCCTCGAACGAGTCGAGCCGGAGGCCGGCCGGGAGGTGCGGAACCGGCATCCGGTCCTTGGCGCCGACTCCCGAGGCGAGATATCCGCCCCCGAGCGCGGTCGCGACCCGCGGCGAGGGCTTGCGCACCACCGGCAGCGCGAACATCGCCGCCGGGATCAGGCGAAACGAGCGGTAGTGGTCGAAGAGGACCGGCGCGTAGAAGCCCGAACCCGCGGCGATCTCGGTGACGGCGGGCTCGGCCGTGGTCAGCTCGATCGATCCGGTGCCGCCGCCGTTCACGAACTCGATCTCGCTCACCTCCGTGACGGCCCCGACGATCTTCGCCCGGCGCTCGCGCAGCTCCTTCATCGACGCCGACTGCATCGCCCTGATCACCGCGTTGCTGACCGACTTGCCCGGGACGTGGTCGCCGACGCCGGCCACCTGGCCCTCGTAGGCCATCAGCCCGACGAGCTTGACGCGCTCGCGGCGCTCGATCTCGCGAGCCAGCGCCACGGCCGCCTCGGGGGCGCGGATCGGCGAGCGCTTCGGACCGACCTTGAGCAGCCCGCGCAGCGGCCACCAGGAGGCGTCGACGTCCATCGCCACCCGCACCGGCGCTACGAACGAGGTCGCAGCGGCCTCGATCATGTCGAGGTGCTCGACCGAATCGACCATCACGACCGGGGCGTCGTCGGGGTGCTCGGCGGTGATCCGGGCGAGGCGGGTCAGGCAGGCGGTGTCGGCTGTCGGGTAGGCGAGGACGAGATCGCGCATCCCCTGATCCCAGAGCCAGATCGTCTCGGGGAGGGTGTAGGTGAGCAGACCTTGGAAGCCGCGGTCGAGGTCGAGCAGCCGCTGGAGCAGGGGCAGGCAGCGCACCGACTTGCTCGCGATCCGGATCGGCTTGCCGTTCGCCCGCCGGAGCATGTCGGCCGCGTTCGACCAGACCGCGTCCAGGTCGACGAACGCGAACGGCGCCTGCACCCCCGCGAACGCCTCCTCGTAGCGCTCGAGCGCGTCCTCGGGCGCCGGGATCGGCAGCGGCGTCGGCGTGTCGGCGAGCGACTCGATCGCCACGCCGTCGGGACGCGCCGGATGGGCGGGCTCGCTCGGCTCCGGGACGGTCGTGCGCGTGCGGCTGGGGTCGGCTGACGTCACCTCCGAGCCAGCCTACAATCGGGGCTGCCTCGCCCCCGGAGAGGTGGCCGAGCGGCTGAAGGCACTCGCCTGCTAAGCGAGTAGGGGGCTAATAGCTCTCTCGAGGGTTCGAATCCCTCCCTCTCCGCTGTGAAGCTGTTTCTCACCGTTGTGGCCGTCGCGGCGGTCTGGGGGGGCTGCGTGGCGGCGGTGGTCGCGATCAGCGACGACGGCGACGCCTCGGTCGCGGTGACCGTCGGGGCGGATGCCGCCGCCCCGGCGGTCGAGCCGGCCCACCAGCCCGAGGTGGAGGCCGAGGTCGACACCGAGCCCACCGACCCTCCCAAGGTCCCCGGCCCGACGTATCCGATCGCGAAGGTCGAGGAGGGAAAGCAGGTGACCCTCTACGACCGCCCGCGCGGCGCCCCGATCGAACGGGTCGGCGACACGACCGAGTTCGGCTCCGAGCGGAACTTCTGGATCCAGCGCAGCCGCGGCGCCTGGTTCGGCGTTCCGGCCCCCGAGCTGCCGAACGGCGCGCTCGCCTGGATCCGCTACGACCCCGAGCGGCTCGCGATCTACGAGACCTCCTACTACATCGTCGCGGACATCTCCAAGCGTCAGCTCGAGCTCCGCTTCGGCAGGCGCACGCTCGAGCGGTTCGCCGTCACCGTCGGGGCGCCAGGGTCGCCGACGCCGCCGGGGACCTACGCGGTCACGGACGGCCTCGTCGGCAGGGGCCTCGGCCCCTATTACGGCTGCTGCGTGCTCGCCCTCACCGGCCACCAGCCGAACCTGCCCTCCGACTGGCTCGGCGGCGACCGGATCGCCGTCCACGGCACGCCCGGGGCGGTCGGTCTCGCCGCCTCGGCGGGGTGCCTGCGGGCGACCGACAAGGACATGGTCTCGCTGTTCGCCCGCGTGCCGCTCGGGGCGCCCGTCTTCATCCGGTCCTAGGGGGCGAGTGGGTCTGGGCCTGCATCCCGAGCAGGTGCTCGACGGCCGCGAGCGGGTCTCCCGGGCGGCGCCGGAGGAGCAGCTGGCGCTCGAGCGTCGCGCGGCTGAGGGCGCGGGTGCCGAGCATCTCGCTCATTCGGCTGCGGATACCGCTAGCGCGGGCGCCTGCGGACGTGGGCCGGGGTCAGCGCGGCGGGGGAAGGGCAGCCGAGCAGCGCCAGCGCCAGCCGCAGCTCGTCGGCGAGGAACGCGAGCGCGCGTTCCGCGCCCCGCTGCCCGTCGACCGCGAGCCCCCAGAGCGGCGCCCTGCCGGCGAGCACCGCGTCGGCGCCGAGAGAGAGCGCGACGGCGACGTCGCTGCCCCGCGTGATCCCGCCGTCCATCAACACGCTCCCGCGCCCCTCGACCGCCTCGACGACCTCGGGCAGCGCGTCGATCGTCGCCGGGACCCCGTCGAGCTGGCGGCCGCCGTGGTTGGAGACGACGACGCCGTCGGCGCCGTGCTCGATCGCGAGCGCCGCGTCCTCGGGGCCGATCACGCCCTTGACGAGCAGCGGCAGATCGCACTCCGCGACCAGCTCGCCGAGATCGTCCCAGTCGAGCGCGGCATCGACGAGCCCGAACACCTCCGCCGGGGTGAGGCTCTGTTCACCGGCGGCGGCCTCGATCGCGGGAGCGCGGAGGTCGGCGGGGACGCGAAAGCCGGTCCGGAAGTCGCGCTCCCGTCGGCCGGCGTAGGGCGCGTCGACGGTGAGCAGGATCGCCTCGTATCCCGACTCCCGTGCCTCGTCGAGCAGCGCCCTCGTCACGCCGCGATCGCGAAAGCAGTAGAGCTGCATCCAGCGGCGCGCTTCGGGCGCCGCCGCCGCGACGTCGGCTGGGCGCGCGCTCGCCAGGGTCGAGAGGCAGATGGCGGTCCCGGCGGCCTCCGCCGCCCGCGCCATCCCCGCCTCGCCGTCGGGGTGGGCGAGCCGCTGGAAGGCGACGGGGGCGACCAGGACCGGCTGCGACAGCTCCGCCCCGAGCAGCTCGCATCCCGTCGACACCTCCGAGACGTCGACGAGCACTCGCGGGCGCAGCTCCCACTGCGCGAATGCCTCGCGGTTGCGGCGCAGGGTCCGCTCGTCGCCCGCGCCGCCGGCGAAGTAGCCGTGCGTCCCGGGCTCGAGCCTCTCCTCTGCAAGCCGCTCGAGATCGACGATGTTGACCGGCTCGGTGACGGCGCAAGCCTAGTGGCGCGGGCAGCGTCCGATCACGGCTTCGCGACCGGCCGCCGGGTCGCGTGTACTAGCGTGGCGCCGGCGATGGCACCCCCGGCAGCGGCACCCGAGCCGTTCACCCGCACCTACCGCCTGGCGATGGCGATCGCGAGCCCGCTCGCTCCGTGGGGCCGGATGCACGTCGAGGGCCTCGATGTCCTTCCCCGCAGCGGCCCCGTCCTCGCGGTCGCCAATCACGATTCGCAGTCGGATCCGGTCGTGATCGGCGTCGCCGCCCGCAGGCGCCGCCAGATCAGGGCGCTCGCGAAGCGAGAGCTGTGGGACAAGCCGGGCCTCGGCCGGGTGCTCGACGGGATGGGCCAGATCCCGATCGAGCGCGCCGCCGGAGACGCCGACGCCCTCGTCAACGCGATTGACGCCCTTCGCCGCGGCTCCTGCGTGGGCGTGTTCCCCGAGGGAACGGTCACCTGCGGCCGTCCGCTGCGGGCCCGCAGCGGGGTCGGCCGCCTCGCCCTCGAGGTGCCCTCGGCGCGGCTGGTCTGCATCGCCGTCCAGGGCACGACCGACTACGTCCGCTTACCGAAGCGGCCGACGGTCAGCCTCCGCTTCTTCGAGCCCGCCTCGGGCCAGACCGACCCGTCCGAGCAGCCGGCCGAGCTGGCCCAGCGCCTGCTCGACGAGATCCGCGCGATCGCCCCCCGGGTCCCGGCCGGCCGCGATCCTGACAAGACGCTCGCCCAGTACGAGGCCAAGGCCGCCGCCCACGAGCAGAAGGCCCGCGAACGCCGCGAGGCGGCCGAGCGGGACCCGGTCTGACCCTCTCCCCGCCGCTACCCTGTCGTGCCCACGCGCCCGTAGCTCAGTTGGATAGAGCGTCGGTCTACGAAACCGAAGGTCACTGGTTCGAGTCCAGTCGGGCGCGCTCGGAACCCCTGCTAACGCGGGGGTTTCGTGCGTTGAACTGGCTTCAGAATTGAAAGCGTCACACGGGCGTATCACGGGCTAAGGGACTCGATAGGGTTGCCATCTGGCGAATCTCTGAAGCTTGAGGGGACACCGGCGCAAGGCGAGATTGATGCGCTGCCCCTGTCTGGATGCGATCCACCAACGCGCCTTCGGTGAGCGGGATACTGCGCGGGCGATGTCCGAGGAGAACGTCGAGATCGTGCGTCGCGTCTACACGGTCGCGGAGGCCCGAGGAGTCGAAGGGCTCTTGGAGCTCGCAACCGATGACATCGTCTGGATCAGCGACCCGCGTTTTCCCGGTGGGGGAAGGCAGGACGGCAAGGAGAACGTTCGCCGCTGGTTGACCGAGATCTGGATTTACGACGAGGTCTCGGTCGAAGTCGAGGAGATCATCGACCTCGACGACAGGGCACTGGGGATAACCCGGTTCCACGGGGTCTCTGGGGATTCCCCTCCGGTGGACTGGCCCTGGTGCCACCTCTTTTCGTTCAGAGATGGACGTATCAGTCGGGCCCAAAGCTTTTTCGACCGAACCGCCGCCCTCGACGCTGCCGGGCTGCGGGAGTAGCGAGCTCCGTTTGCGGACGACGCCGAGTCGCCGCGCTTCTGGCCCGGCGTTACCCGGCGGGAATCCCGAAGACCCCGATCGTAAGTGTGTAGGACGCATTGCTAGCTGGGTCTCGCACGCTGGGGCCCACGGCGCGCAAGAGCGCTCCGTCCTCCACCGTCTCGAGCGTGACTCCACTCGTCGCCGTACCACCCGGTCCCGAGAGCTTCTCGATCTCCATCTGAACGCTGGGGCCCAAACCCGGAACGCTCCCGAAACGGAAGAGGCCCGGATCCCGTCGGACGGAAACATCGATCGGGATCGGAGTCCCGCCCCCGGCCGCCACATCTAGCGTCATGCCCCCCTGTCCCCGCGTGGAAAATCCAGGTACGGGCGGGCTCTTAAACCAGCTACTGGTGACGGCTCTACCCAGCCCGATTGTCGCCGGTCCCCAGTTCCGCAGCGGGAGGTCCGGATGAAAGGTAGGCTCGCCGCCAGACTCGCCCCGTACATTCGTTCGAAACCCCTGGGAGCCGGCCAGCACCGCGCCAGAGTCGTCGTGCATGGAAACCGTGAAGTCGGTGACGAAGCCGAACGGATGGAGACCGCTCGCGGAATTGATCGCTGCCTGGAGCGTCATTGCCATGGCCCCATCACCTTCCGTGTCGTGGGGGTGACGCACGACGCAGCGTAATGACGAGTCCCCGAGTGCGCAACGTCGCTTGAGTCGGCCTGATTTCCCTTGCCCCTGGGCACTTCAGCGCGCCCATCCGAGTGCAGTTCAGCGCGCCCATCCGAGTTCCGAACTGGGACCAAGCCCTCGAAGCCGCTGGGCTGCCCGCGCGACTAGCGGGCGAACACTCTAGGAGTCACCCCCGCTAGCCTGGTACTCCTCATTCCCGCGGACGCGGCTGCGTCCGCGTGGACTACTGTGGCGAGATGGTCGGCGGTCGTGATGGGCTCACGTGGCTGGCACCGGTAGACGGCGAGGACACGGAGCTGTTTGATTCGATCGCCCGTTGTCGCATCGGCGAGATCGAGTTTGACTGCTCTTGCGACGACCGGGCGACGGGGCGCTCGCAGCCGGGTCGTTTCTTCATCCACAAGGATCGGCGCATGGTGGAGGAATACGTCGACGTGATCGACGGTTTCGCAAACGGGAACATCGTCGAGCTGGGAATCGCTGAGGGGGGCAGCGTCTCGCTTACCGCGCTCGTTGCGACGCCCCGGAAGCTGGTCGCCCTGGAGCTTGACGAGAAACGGGTCCCCGCCCTTGATCAGCTGATCGAGGAACTCGGTTTCAGCGACCGCATTCGGCCGTACTACGGCGTCGATCAGGCCGATCGGGCGAGGGTGCGAGCGATCGTCGACGATGAATTCAACGACCGGCAGCTCGACCTCGTCGTCGATGATGCCTCGCACCGCCTCGAACAGACTCGCGCGTCGTTCGAGACCTTGTTTCCGCGGCTGCGGCCCGGCGGTCTCTTCCTGATCGAGGATTGGAATCACCAGCATTTGTGGAACCGTGCCCTGGCAGCCGCTCTCGCTGATCCGGCTTCACCGTTTCATGCCGAGATCGAACGCTCCCTTGCGGCCGGCGCGGCGGTCGAGGCTCCGCTCACCAGGCTGATCATCGAGCTCCTTCTCGCGCAGGCCGAGTCGGATGAGCACCTGTCGAGCGTGACCGCGGGCCCCAACTGGGTTGCCGTTCGCCGAGCAGATGGGCACCTCGACCCCGCCAGGTTCCGCGTCTCGGATCTGATCACCGATCACATGGGCCTGCTTCCGGACTGATCAGGGAGGTCGACTCGATCAGGGTTGTCGGCTCGATCAGGGATTTCGGCTCGATCAGGGATGTCGGCTCGATCAGGGATGTCGGCTCGAAAGGTCACTGGTTCGAATCCAGTCGGGCGCCCAGTCGCCGATCCCGTTCGGGCCTCAGGCGATCGCCGCTGAACGGGCCGGGCCGGAACTCCTCGAGGCCGCGCTCGCACTGCTCGCGGCTGGCGATCAGCTCGGAGCGGCCGCTCGCGGCGTCGACGAAGATGACGTTGCCGTAGGGCTGGGTCCGGTCCGTCCCCCGCTGTGCTGGGAAGATCACCCAGTAGAGGGGGGTGGGGAGACGCTGCATCGTGAGGGAGTCCTCGGCGCACTTCAGGCGGGCGCCCTCGAACACCGGGTAGGCGTGCATCGAGCGGTCGGTACGGAGCAGGGCCGCCGGGTGGAGGTCCCAGGAGGCGTTGAAGACCGGGACGCCGGGGGCCGTCTCGCCGGGCTGGCCGAACACGAGCACCAGGGCGCCGGGCGGGACCGGGGCGCGCTCGACGGACGCCAGGACCGGTTCCTGGAGCTCGGCCGCTCGCGCCCAGTCGCGTTCCTGGCGACCGTCCTGGATTCCGTACCCGGTCAGGATCACGACGGCGCCGGCCGCCGCGACCAGGTAGCCGTGTCTCGCGAGCAGCCCGCCGGCTGCTCGCAATACGGCCCAGACGAGGACCGCCGCCGGATACAGAGCCAGCACGTTGACGCGGTCCTCGAGGCCGCGGAACGTCGGCGTGTAGAAGGCCTGGGGCACGAAGACCGCCCAGCAGAGGACCAGCGCGGCTACCGCCACAGCCGCGACGAGGGGCCACTTGGGCCGAGCGGGAGAGCCGCCGCCCGCCGCCGGTCGCCGGCGCAGCGCCGCCACCACGAGCACGCCCAGAGCGACCGCGAGCACCGCCACGGTGACGCCGACGGACAGGTCGGCGGGGGCGGACGCCGGCACCAGCGAGGCGGCGACGAGCTTCGCGCCTCCGGCGAGGATGTCGGGAATGTGCGCGAGCTGGTCGCCGATCTCCCTGACGTCCTTGTTGGTCGTCGCCCTGGTGTACGCGATCGCCGCGCCGACCGCCGCCACGTCCATCAGCGCCAGCGGGGCAGCCCGGCGCCAGCCCTGCCGCCACACGTAGGCCGGCCAGAGCATCGCCGCGACGACCGCCGTCGCGTCGTAGGTGAGGACGGCGGCGGCTAGAAGGGCGGAGGCGCCGGCGTGAACGAGGTAGCGGCGCGGCCCTTCGAGCCGCAGCCCGCGGAGCGCCGCCAGGAAACCGGCGAACAGAAGAAGCACCGCCAGGTTGTTGAGGCTGCCGGTCGGCCAGAGCCGCACCCCCGACGCCCACGGGAACATCAGGGCGAGGAGGGCGATCGGGACGGCGTCGCGCGGCTCGAAGCCGAGCTCTCGGAGCACGAAGTAGAAGGCGATCGCGGTCGCCAGCGCCAGCGCGACGGCGAGCACGTGGTGGCCGGTCGGGTCCGCTCCGAACAGCTCGTAGGCACCCGGGAGCGCGAACGCGAGCAGCGGCTTGCTCCCCAAGGCGTCGAACTGCGCATCGACCGCGCCGCCGTACCCGAGGTGATCCCAGTCCCATTGGATGGCGAAGTCGTCGGAGTAAAAGCCGCCGTCGGCGATCTGGCGAACGGCCAGCACGGTCCACCACGCGACCACGCCCGCCGCGACCGCGAAGCCGGCGATCCGCCATTGCTTTGAGGTGGCCTCCCCGGGCACGACCGGGCCAAGGTTGACACGACCCGAGGATCGGAGGCTCGAGGTGCCGGGACCGCGATGCCGGTCAGGTTGCTCGGGCGCCGAGCGCGCGCCGCATCGAGCGCCGGGCCCGCGCGAAAACCTCCGGGTTGCGCGAGAGCTGGAACCCGTAGCTCGCCGCGGCCGCCAGGGCGTTGAGCTGGAACGCGACATCGGCCGGCTCCGCGTCGGACGGAAGCTCGCCGGCGTCGACGGCGAGGGCGACCTCGCGCTCGAGCACGCCGAGCCAGCCGTCCATGCAGTCCGCGACCGCGTCGCGGAGCGGGCCGGGCTGGGCGTCGAACTCGATCGTCGCCGTGGTCAGGAAGCACCCGCCCGGGAGCGCCTCGCGCTCGTGGTAGGCGAGCCAGCTGTCGGACAGGGCCAGCAACCGGGCCTTGCCGGGGGGCCGGCCCGCGACCGGTCCCCAGACCTCGGCGCGGAACTGCTCGATCGCCGCCTCGAGCGTCGCCAGCTGCAGCTCCTGCTTGCTGCCGAACAGGCCGAACAGGCTGCTCTTCCGCATCTGGAGCTCCCCGGCGAGGCGGCCGATGGTGAGCCCCTCGAGGCCCTCGACCGAAGCGCGGTCGACCGCGGCCTCGGTGACGGCGGCGCGGGTCTCGGCGACGGCTGCTGCGGAGCGGCGGGGCATCCGGGGGAATGATACCGTACGATCGTCCGATAAAGGAGGAAGCGATGAGGATCCGATGGCTGGGTTGGGCGGGAGTCGAGATCGAGGCGGATCAGGGGCCCGCGGTCGTGATCGATCCGCTCGCCGACCCCGGCGCGGTCTTCGCCGCGCTCGGCGATGGAGCCGGCGACGCCGAGCTGCCGACCGTGGTCGCGCCCGAGGCTCGGGACGTCGTCGCCGGCCTGGTCACCCACCTGCACCGGGACCACGCCGACGCAGGAGCGCTGGCGGCGGCGCTATCGGATCGCGGCGCGGTCTTCGAGCCCGCCTGGCCGGGCGGGGAGGATCTCGAGAACCTCGCGCTGGCGCAGGCGGCTTGGGAGCTCGACCGCGCGGGCCTGAGCCGGAGGGTGGTCGAGGAATGGGAGCGCCTGGAGGTCGGGCCGTTCGCGCTGACGGCGCTGCCGGCCGTCGACGGTCTCGGCGATCCCCAGGTCTCGTGGCTCGTCGAAGCCGACGGCTTCCGCGTCCTCCACCTCGGCGACACGGTCTTCCACGGGTACTGGTGGCGGATGGCCCGCCGCCACGGCCCCTTCGACGTCTTGTTCGCGCCGATCAACGGGGCCGTCGTCGCCTTCCCGCACCTGCAGCCGCCGAGCCCTCTTGCTGCCACCCTCGAGGCCGAGCAGGCTGCCGTCGCCGGGGAGCTACTCGGTGCCGGGACGGTCGTCCCGATCCACTACGGCGGCTTCGCGGTCGACCCCTGGTACCGCCCCGGCGCCGAGCCGCTCGCCCGCTTCGAAGCGGCCGTGAGCGCGCGCCCCTGCGAAGGTCGCGCGCTCGAGCCCGGCGAGAGCTTCGAGCCGAGCCGACCCTTCAGGCAACCAGATCTGGCTCGTCCAGCCGAGTGAGGTCCCCGCTCAGTAGTCAGCTCGCGGGGACCCCGTCGGCAGCTCTCTGCAGAGCACCGAGATCGATCTTGCCCATCTGGAGCATCGCCTCCATCGCCCGCTGCCCCCGCTCGGAGTCCGGATCGGTGAACAGCTCCTCCATCCCCGTCGGGACGACCTGCCAGGAGAGCCCGTACCGGTCCTTGAGCCAACCGCACTGACTTTCCTCGCCGCCCTCCGTGAGGCGCTCCCAGTAGTAGTCGATCTCCGCCTGGCCCCCGCACTTGATCTCGAACGACACCGCCTCGTCGAACTTGAACTCGGGCCCGCCGTTGATGCCGACGAACCGCTGGCCATCCAGCTCGAACTCGACCGTCATCACCGTGCCCGCGTCTCGCGGACCGGCCTCGTTGTAGTGAAGGACGTTGACGACCCTCGACTTCTTGAACACCGAGACGTAGAAGTTGGCCGCCTCCTCGGCCTCGGTGTCGAACCACAGGTTCGGGACGATCTTCTGCTCCATCGCTGCTCCTCTCGTCGGTAAACGGGTTCCGCATCTGTAGACCACGCGAAGCGGGGGAACTCATCGGCCTGGGCGGAGCCGCCGAAGGGAGCCGGTCACACGTCGATAACCGACTCGCGCGGAAGCTCCGTCACGCTGAGGCGCGTGGAAGGGCCGGCCGAGGCTCGCCTGCGCGCCCTTCGCGCACGCGCCGAG
>DATADX010000051.1:0-48729 GCA_036258315.1 Solirubrobacterales bacterium | reverse complement strand
TGGCCAATCGGTCACCGCCGACGACGTCGAGGCGATCGCCACCTGGGACGCGAAGGCGGAGCCCTCGATCGAGATCCCGTTCCAGCCCGCCCGGGTGCTGATGCAGGACTTCACCGGCGTGCCCGCGGTCGTCGACCTGGCTGCGATGCGGGACGCGATGGAGGAACTCGGCGGCGATCCCGCCGCGATCAACCCGCTGGTCGACGTCGACCTCGTCATCGACCACTCGGTCCAGGTCGACGCCTTCGGCAACGAACGGGCCTTCAGCATCAACGAGCAGCGGGACTACGAGCGCAACGGCGAGCGCTACGCGTTCCTGCGCTGGGGCCAGGAGGCGTTCGACAACTTCCGCGTCGTCCCGCCCGCGACGGGAATCTGCCACCAGGTCAACCTCGAGTACCTCGGCCGCGGCGTCTGGACCTCGGAGCGCGACGGGGTGACCGCTGCCTACCCCGACACCCTCGTCGGGACCGACTCGCACACGACGATGATCAACGGCCTCGGCGTGCTCGGCTGGGGGGTCGGCGGGATCGAGGCGGAGGCCGCGATGCTGGGCCAGCCGATCTCGATGCTGCTGCCCCAGGTGATCGGGTTCAAGCTCGACGGGGACCTGCCCGAGGGCTCCACGGCGACCGATCTCGTGCTCACCGTCACCGAGACGCTCCGCGAGCGCGGCGTCGTCGCGAAGTTCGTCGAGTTCTTCGGCCCCGGGCTCCAGAACCTGCCGCTCGCCGATCGGGCGACGATCGGGAACATGTCGCCGGAGTTCGGCTCGACGTGCGCGATCTTCCCGATCGACGCCGAGACGCTGCGCTACATGGAGTTCACGGGCCGCCCGACCGAGCAGATCGAGCTGGTCGACGCGTACACCCGCGAGCAGGGCCTGTTCCACGAGCCCGACTCCGAGGACGCGACCTACACCGACGTCCTCGAGCTCGACCTCGCCGACGTCGAGCCGAGCATCGCCGGGCCGAAGCGCCCCCAGGACCGGATCCCGCTCGCGACCGCGAAGCCAGCCTTCCTCGAGGCGATGCAGGAGTGGGATCCCGAGGCCGGGGAGCAACTCGGGAACATGCGCGACGAGGCGATCGCCGAGTCCTTCCCCGCCTCCGACCCCCCGGCCGAGGAGCACGACGGCGAGGGCGGCAAGCCCCGGCGCGCCGGCCAGACGGCGCTCGCCGACCACCACACCACCAGCGACGCGGTCGCCATCGAGCTGGAGGGCGGCGAGACCGTCGAGCTCGATCACGGCCACGTGGTGATCGCGGCGATCACGAGCTGCACGAATACCTCGAATCCGTCCGTGATGCTGGGGGCGGGCCTGGTCGCCAAGAAGGCGATCGAGCGGGGCCTGCGCCGGCGGCCTTGGGTGAAGACCTCGCTCGCCCCGGGATCGACCGTCGTCACCGACTACCTGAAGCAGTCCGGGCTCGACCGCTATCTGGACGAGCTCCAATTCAACCTGGTCGGTTACGGCTGCACCACCTGCATCGGGAACTCCGGCCCGCTTCCCGATCAGATCTCGAAGGCGGTCAACGACAACGACCTCGTCGTCTGCTCGGTTCTGTCAGGCAACCGTAACTTCGAGGGCCGGATCAATCCCGACACGCGCGCAAACTACCTCGCCTCCCCGCCGCTGGTGGTCGCGTACGCGCTCGCCGGTCGGATGGGCATCGACCTCGTCAACGAGCCGCTCGGCGAGGGCACGGACGGCGAGGGGGTCTACCTGCGCGACATCTGGCCGAGCAGTGACGAGGTCGCCGCCGCCGTCGGCGAGGCCGTCCGCGCCGACATGTTCACCAAGGGCTACGCCGACGTATTCAGCGGCGACGAGCGCTGGCAGCGGATCGACGTCCCGGAAGGCGACCGCTACACCTGGCCCGACTCGACGTACGTTCGCCGCCCGAGCTTCTTCGAGGGAATGAAACCCGAGCCCGAGCCGGTGAAGCCGATCGAGGGGGCGCGCGTCCTGGCGGTGCTCGGCGATTCGGTCACCACCGACCACATCTCGCCGGCCGGCGCGATCAAGAGGGACAGCCCCGCCGGCCGCTGGCTGATCGGGCAGGGAGTGGACGTTCGCGACTTCAACTCATACGGCTCGCGCCGCGGTAACCACGAGGTGATGATCCGCGGCACCTTCGCGAACGTCCGCCTCCGCAACCGGCTGGTTCAGAAGGAGGGCGGCTTCACGCGCAAGTTCCCGGACGGCGAGGAGACGACGATCTACGAGGCGGCGATGGCCTACGCCGAGGACCGGGTGCCGCTGGTCTTGCTCGCCGGAAAGGAGTACGGCTCGGGCTCCTCGCGGGACTGGGCCGCCAAGGGCACCGCGCTGCTCGGCGTCCGGGCGGTGATCGCCGAGAGCTTCGAGCGGATCCATCGCTCCAACCTGATCGGGATGGGAGTCCTGCCGCTCCAGTTCCCCGGCGGCGGGTCGATCGACTCGCTCGGCCTCACCGGCGCGGAGATCTTCTCGGTCGGAGACCTCCGGAACGGGGAGGCCAAGGCCGTCGAGGTGACCGCCGCCCGGGACGGCGCCGATCCGGTCAGCTTCGAGGCAACCGTCCGGATCGACACGCCGAACGAGGTCGCCTATTTCCAGAACGGCGGCATCCTCCACCGAGTCCTGCGCGACCTGAGGGCGCGGTCCAACTGATTCCTTGCTGAATCGAGGACGTCCGCGCTCGGGTGACCTCGCCCGCGCTCAGGGGCGAACCGGACCGGCTCCCCTTGTCCCGGCCGGTGGAAGCAATGGCGTGGCGGGGCCGCGGGAGGCAGGGGGTCCACGCGGCCCGCGCCACGCCTGCGCGTCGGTAGCCAGGGAGGGATTTCCGACGCGATCGTTCCCGGAGGCGGGACTGGCCCGGGAACGAGCCTGTTCACGTGTTTTCCAGCCCCGCCGGGGGATTATCCACCGTTTGCACCAGCGGTGTCAACCCTTGGCGGCTGCGCGCGGGCCACTCCCCACCCCCGGCGCTCGATCAGCTCGATCCCGATCACCGTCCCGAACGGGCCGGCGGGGGTGAGGGATGCGGCGAGGAGGGGCCAAGGGGCCTCGCGGCGGACGGTCGCGACGAGGATCAGCAAGCAGAGGCCGATATAGCCGAGGCCGTGGGTGAGGCCGAGGACGAAGGTCGCGTCCTCCTGCCCCGGGATCAGCCAGACGACGAGCAGGGCGGCGAACACGCCCGCCTCGACCCAGGAGACGACCTTGACCCAGCCGAACAGGCGTCCCGGGACGGGCTTGCGCAGGACTGCGGGCTCGGGCTCGGGCACGGTCGCCAACTTAGCTAGACCCGACGTCGAGCACTGGAGCGCGATCTTTGGACCGCCGGTACATAGGAATCCATGCCGAGGAGCGGCAAGATGATGCCCATGACTCCGCTCCAAACGCAGACAGGCACCGAGATGGGGGTGAGACGGCTGGTCCGTCTCCAGCGGAGCTATCGGTGCCCTGAGTGTGAGTCGGAGCACCACTCGTGGGCGCGGCTGAGTTCCTGCCCGGATTGCGGCCATTCTCTCTCTGTGGCCGTGATCAGACGGGCTGCGCTCACGGGCGGTCCCTGATCGGTCACGCGACCCGGTCCGGCCTGGCGCGCTGCGTCGGGCCGGACCGGCGTTTGATGCCTACGCCGGGTCGGACTTGCCCATCAAGGAGGTGAGCACGATCCGCTCCTGCTCCTTCGTGTGAGCGACGGCATAGCCCTCGCCCGGGCTCGCGCGCGGGGGCCTGCCGACGTAGCCGAGCTCGACGCCCGCGGGGACCAGCTCCGGCATGCGGCGCTGCATCGCCGACCAGGCGCCCATGTTGCGCGGCTCCTCCTGCGTCCAGACGATCTCCTTGAGGTTGGGGTAGGAGGAGATCAGCGCGGTGAGCTGCTCCTTGGCGAACGGGTAGAGGAGCTCGACGCGCGCGAGGGCGACGTCGTCGATCTCGTCGCGCTTCGGGGCGGCGTCGATGTCGTAGTAGACCTTGCCGGTGCAGAGCACCAGGCGCTCGACCTGCTCCTTGCGGCCGGCCGCCTTCGGGTCGTCGAGCACGAACTTGAACGAGCCGCTGGTCAGGTCCTCGAGCGTCGAGCCGGCACGCGGCAGCCGCAGCAGTCCCTTCGGCGTGAACACGATCAGGGGGCGCGCCTTGGCGATGTGCGCCTGGCGCCGCAGGAGGTGGAAGTACTGGGCAGCGGTGGTCGGGTTGGCGAGCCGGATGTTGCCCTCCGCTGCGAGCTGGATGAACCGCTCCACCCGGGCGCTCGAGTGCTCGGGACCGGCTCCCTCGTAGCCGTGTGGAAGCAGCAGCGTCAGCCGGGACGTCTGGCCCCACTTCGCCTCGGCGGAGACGATGAAGCTGTCGATGATCACCTGGGCGGCGTTGCCGAAGTCGCCGAACTGCGCCTCCCAGAGGATCAGGCTGTCGGGCGAGGCGGCCGAGTAGCCGTACTCGAAGCCGAGGCAGGCGGCCTCGGAGAGCGGGCTGTTGTGGAGCTCGAACGGGGCGTTAGCGTCGGGCAGGTTCTGGACCGGGGCGTAACGCAGTCCCGTCTTCTCATCGTGGAGGACGAGGTGCCGGTGCGAGAAGGTCCCTCGTTCGGTGTCCTGGCCGGTGAGGCGGATGTGGACGCCCTCGGTGATCAGCGACGCGAACGCCAGCGACTCGGCGTGCCCGAACTCGATCTCGCCCTCGTCGAGCGCCTCGACGCGCTTGCCGAGCGGCTTCCGCAGCTTGCGGTGGATCGTGAAGCTGTCGGGAACGCGGATCAGCTCCTCGTTCAGCCTCCGCACGGTCTCCTCGGGAACCGCGGTGTCCACGCTGGGGCTGCGCGTGCGGTCGAGCTCCCCCGTCCCGGTCGCGGTCGGGTCCTCGAACTCGCCGGCCTCGATCTTTGCGCGCAGCTCCTCGTGGCCGGCCTTGATCTGGCTTCGGAGCTCCTCCTCCCGCTCCTCGAGCTCCTCGGAGGAGATCACATCCTCCCCAACGAGGCGATCGGCGAACAGCTGGACGACGGGGGGATGGTCCTTGATCCGGGCGGCCATCAGGGGCTGCGTGTAGGCCGGCTCGTCGGTCTCGTTGTGGCCGAAGCGGCGATACCCGATCAGGTCGATGACGACATCGCGGCCCCAGCGCTCGCGGTAGGCCATCGCCAGGCGGGCGGCGGCGATGCAGGCCTCGGGCTCGTCTGCGTTGACGTGGATGATCGGGACGTTGAACCCCTTCGCCATGTCGGCCGCGTAGGGGGTGGAGCGCGCCTCCTGGGGCTCGGTGGTGAAGCCGATCTGGTTGTTCTGGATGACGTGGATCGTTCCTCCGGTCGTGTAGCCCGGGAGGGACTGCAGGTTGAGCGTCTCGGCGACGACGCCCTGACCGGGGAACGCGGCGTCGCCGTGCAGCAGGACGGGCACCGCGACCGACGGATCGTGCTCGATGCCCGCCCCGTCGCGCGTGGTCTGCTCCGCCCTGGTCGCCCCGGTCACGACCGGATCCACGAACTCGAGGTGGCTCGGGTTCGGGTAGAGCCGCACCGCGAGCGCTTCCCCGTCGCGGGTCGTGTAGGTGCCGCCGTGGCCGTAGTGGTACTTGACGTCGCCGGTGCCTCCGGAAGGGATCGCCGCGACGACCTTGACGGCGTCGATCGACTTGGCGCCCTCGAACTCCGCCAGGATCGACATCGGGTCGCGGCCGACGTTGTGGGCGAGCACGCTGAGGCGGCCGCGGTGGGCCATCCCGATCACGACCTCCTTCGCTCCTTCGCTGTGCGCCATCTCGAACACCTCGTCGAGCATCGGCACGACCGTGTCGATCCCCTCGATCGAGAACATCTTCTGGCCGAGGTAGGCCTTCTCGACGTAGCGCTCGAACCCGAACACCTCGATCAACCGCTCGAGCAGCGCCCGCTTCTCCTCGGCGTCGAGCGGCTTGCGGTGCCAGCCGGTCTCGATCATCTCTCGCAGCCACATCCGCTGCTGGTGCGAGGAGAGGTGCTCGATCTGGTACGCGATCGGCCCGCAGTAGGCCTCGCGCATCCGCGGCAGTGCCTCGAGCAGCGTTTCCCCCCCGACCCCGATCCGGAGGATCTCCGCGGGGATCTGGGCCATCAGCTCGGGAGTCAGGTTGAGCGTCTCGGGTTCGAGGGCGGGGTCGCCCTTCGGCTCGGACCCGAGCGGGTCGAGCCTGGCGGCGAGGTGCCCGTGCGTGCGGTAGCCCTTCAGCAGCGAGGTCGCCGCCTGCACCGCCTGGAGCAGCTCCGTGTCCGGCTTTGCGGCCGCTCCGGGCGCCGGGGCGAGCGGGAGCGGCGGCGCCGACGCCGACGCCGCATGAGCGTTCGTGACGACCGACTCCTCCACCTCGAGGTCTCGCGCGACTGACTCGTAGAACGCGTCCTCGCCCTGCAGCAGCTCCTCGATCCGGCGCAGGAAGGACCCTGACTCGGCGCCCTGGATGACGCGGTGGTCGTAGGTCGAGGTCGTCGTCATCACCTTGGAGACGCCGAGCGCCTTCAGCTTCTCGGGCGGCGTGTGGGCCCACTCGACGGGGTAGGCGAGCGACCCGCAGGCGACGATCGTGCCCTGGCCGGTCATCAGCCGGGGGACCGAGGCGACGGTGCCGAGTCCGCCCGGGTTGGTGAGGCTGATGTTTGTGCCCTGGAAGTCGTCGGGCGTCAGCTTGTTCTCCCGCGTCTTGGTGATCAACTCCTCGTAGTAGGAGTGGAAGCCCCGGAAGTCGAGCCCGTCCGCCCCCTTGATGCAGGGGACGAGCAGGCTGCGCGCACCCTTGCGCTCGACGTCGACCGCGATCCCGAGGTTGATCGAGCCCGGCTCGACCACGACCGGCTTCCCGTCGCGCTCCTCGTAGTGGCGCGCCATCACCGGCCACTCCTGCGCGGCCTTGACGATCGCCCACGCGATCAGGTGGGTGAAGCTGACCTTCATCCCGCGCTCGTTGAGGACCCCGTTCAGCGCCTTGCGCTTGGCGTCGAGGGTGTCGACGGCGAGCGTCCGGAACGACGTCGCTGTCGGGATCGAGCGGCTCTCCTCCATCGCCTTGGCGAGCATCGCGGCGGGCCCGCGGAGCCGCTTCACCTGGCCGTCGGGAAGTGCCTCGGCTGCGGCCGCGGCGCCGCCTCCGTCGGCGGCCAGCACGTCGGCCTTCGTGATCTTGCCGCCCGTCCCGGTTCCCTGGAGGCTGGCGAGGTTGACGCCGTTGGCCCGGGCGGCGCGGCGGGCGAGGGGGGTGGCCTTGGAGCCGTCGGCGGTGTCGGCGGCGGGGGTAGCCGCGCTGCTCACTGCTTCGCCATCATCAACCGGCGCGTCCTCGGCTTCGCCTCCGGGCGTGCCGGGTTGCGACGCCGGCCGCGGGGATGCTGAGGCTCCGTCCGTCGGCGCCGGCGCTGCGCCCTTGGCCATCCTGGCCAAGGGCTTGCCGACCTCGATCGTCTCGTCGGGCTGGACGAGGATCTTTGTGATCGTGCCGTTGAAGGGGGCGGGGACCTCGGCGTCGACCTTGTCGGTCGAGACCTCGACGATCGTGTCGCCTTCGGCGACGGCGTCTCCCTCGGCGACGTGCCACTCGAGAACGGTGCCCTCGGTGACGGACTCGCCCATCTCGGGCATCGTCACCTCGGCTTCATCACCGCCCGCTGAAGGGGGTGGCATTTCGGCCTCGCCACCGACGGCCGGCTCCTCAGCTTCGCTTCGGGGGCCGGCCGGTTGCGACGCCGGCCGGGGGGATGCTGAGGCTCCACTCTGTGACGCGGTCGAGGTTCCGCTCGGGGCGGCGCCGTTGGAGTCGATCTCGGCGAGGGGCTTGCCGACCTCGATCGTCTCGTCGGGCTGGACGAGGATCTTGGTGACGGTGCCGGAGGCGGGGGCGGGGACCTCGGCGTCGACCTTGTCGGTCGAGACCTCGACGATCGTGTCGCCCTCCTCGATCGGCTCGCCCTCCGCGACATGCCACTCGAGCACCGTTCCCTCGGTGACCGACTCGCCCATCTCGGGCATCAGGACTTGAACCGTCGACGTTGTGGTCATTCCCCTGCTTTCAACTCTATGACGTTAGCCTGCCCGCGTTGGGCGCGAAATACCCGTGATCAGGCGAAGCGGGCAATCACGTTCACCTCGGGCCAGCCGCGCTCCCGGATGTAGGCCCGGGTCGGGGCGACCGAGTCGCAGAACGAGCACGTGATCTCGTCGTTCCAGCCGACCGGGGCATCGATCGCGACCGGAACTCCGCAGTCCGGGCACGCGAGGGCGCGGGTGGCGAGCCGAGCGATCCGCTCCTGCGGGCGGATCTCGACGTGGGTCCCGTTCGCCCGCAGGCGCTCGTCCCGGTCCGGGTCGGGCTGCGTGATCGGATCGAAGATCGCCACACGACGATTATTGCGCGCTCGCCAAACCGGGCCGCGGGGCGATAAGTTCCGCACTGTTCGCAAATGGGGTTCGAGGAGAGGTGTGGATGAGCTACTTCGTCACCGGTGCCACCGGATTCATCGGGCGCAACCTCGTCGAGCAGCTGCTGGAGCGCGAGGGGACGATCTATGTGCTCGTCCGCGAGGGCTCGCGGGGCCGGCTCGAGGAGCTGCGCGCGCGCTGGGGGGCGGATCAGGACCGGATCGTCCCGGTGATCGGCGACCTCTCCCAGGACAAGCTGGGCTGCGAGGACCAGATCTCGGAGCTGAAGGGCGAGATCGACCACTTCTTCCACCTCGCGGCGATCTACGACATGACCGCCGACGCCGAGAGCCAGCGGGTCGCCAACGTCGACGGGACTCGCGAGGCGGTAAGGCTCGCGGACGCGCTCGACGCCCAGCACTTCCACATGGTCAGCTCGATCGCCGCCGCCGGCCTCTACAAGGGCACCTTCACCGAGGAGATGTTCGACGAGGCCCAAGACGTCGAGAACCACCCCTACTTCCAGACCAAGCACGAGTCCGAGCGCGTCGTCCGCGAGGAGTCCGAGGTGCCCTGGCGGGTCTACCGGCCTGGAATCGTCGTCGGGCACTCGGAGACCGGCGAGATGGACAAGGTCGACGGCCCCTACTACTTCTTCAAGGTCCTGCAGCGGGCCCGCAACCTGCTTCCGCAGTGGCTCCCGGCAATCGGGATCGAGGGCCGCGAGATCAACCTCGTCCCGGTCGACTTCGTCGCCAAGGCGATGGATCGCATCGCTCACCTCCCCGACCGCGACGGAGAGACGTTCCACCTCACCGATCCGAACCCGATGACGGCCGGACAGATCATCAACACGTTTGCGAAGGCGGCACACGCGCCCGAAGCGGCGATGCGGATCGACTCGCGGATGCTCGACGTGATCCCGAAGCGGATGCGCTCGGGACTGCAGATGCTGCCGCCCGTGAAGCGGATCACCGACCAGGTGCTCGCCGACTTCGGGATCCCGCGGTCGGTGCTCGTCTACATCAACTATCCGACGTCGTTCGACTCGTCGAACACCCAAAAGGCGCTCGAGGGGACGGACATATCGGTGCCGCCGCTGTCGAGCTACGCCGACCGCCTCTGGGACTACTGGGAGCGCAACCTCGACCCCGACCTGTTCAAGGACCGGTCGCTGTCAGGCGCGATCGGCGGCAAGACCGTGATGATCACCGGCGCCTCGTCGGGGATCGGCAGGGCCGCCGCGATCAAGGTCGCCGCAGCGGGCGCCACAGTACTGCTCGTCGCGCGCACCCCCGAGAAGCTCGAGGAGACCAAGGCGGAGATCGAGGCGGCCGGCGGAGAGGCCCACATCCACCGCTGCGACCTCTCCGACATCGACGACGTCGAGAGGATGGCGGCGGAGGTGCTCGCCGAGTACGGCAAGGTCGACGTCCTCGTCAACAACGCCGGGCGCTCGATCCGCCGCTCGATCGAGAACTCCTACGACCGCTTCCACGACTTCGAGCGGACCATGCAGCTCAACTACTTCGGGTCGCTGAAGTTGATCCTCAGCCTGCTGCCCGCGATGCGGAAGGGGCACAAGGGCAAGAAGAAGGGCGGGCAGATCATCAACGTCAGCTCGATCGGCGTCCAGACCCACACGCCGCGCTTCTCCGCCTATGTCGCATCGAAGGCCGCGCTCGACGCCTGGTCGCGCTGCGTCGCCTCAGAGATGATCGACGACGGCGTTCACATCACGACGATCTACATGCCGCTGGTGCGAACCCCGATGATCGCCCCGACGAAGATGTACGACGCCTTTCCGACGATCACGCCAGAGGAGGCCGCCGACATGATCGGCGACGCGATGATCCGGAAGCCGAAGAAGGTCGCGACCAGGCTCGGCAACTTCGGCGAGCTGCTCTACAACGTCGCGCCGAAGGCCTCGGACGCGATCCTGAACACGGCCTACAGGCTGTTCCCCGAGTCGAAGGCGGCCAAGGGCGAGGTCAAGGAGGACGGCGACAAGCCCGCCAAGGACGAGGAGCTCTCGACCGAGGGGGTCGCGTTCGCCTACCTGATGCGCGGCGTGCACTGGTAGACGGCCCGGTTGGGCGCTACCCGGCGGCGTCGACCGCGCCCTCGCTGCTGTCGATCATCGCCACGAAGGCCTGCGCAGCCGGATCGCGTTGCGGGAGAGGGCTTGAGCCGGGCGAGCGTCGGCATCTGCCCACGCCAGCGCCTCAGCCGAGCGCCGCCAAATTGCCCTAGGGTCGGCCCGGTGAAAGCCGCGTATCGCCGCTTCAAGCACTGGGGCTGGGGCTTCGAGGACCAGCAGCCCGACGAGAGGGCGCTCGAGGGGATCGCCGGGGCGCTGCACGAGCGGCTCGGGTTCGAGATCGACCGGATCGAGCAGCCGGTCCCGCTGGCCGACGTGAAGCTGCCCCGCACGCGGCTGAAGCCGCCGGCGGAGCTGAAGGAGATGTTCACGGCCGGCGAGCACACCCGGGCCGCCCACTCGATGGGCAAGGCGTACCGCGACGTCGTCCGCGGCTTCCGGGGCATCTACGAGCATCTCCCCGACCTGGTCGCGTTCCCCGAGTCACCCGAGGACGTCGACGCCGTGCTCAGCTGGTGCGCCGACGAGCGCGCCGCCGCGATCCCGTTCGGAGGCGGCACGAGCGTCGTCGGCGGGGTCGAGCCGCGCCTCCCCGACGACCGATACCGGGCGGTCGTGACGCTCGACATGCGGGCGATGGACCGGGTGCTCGAGGTCGACGCGGTCTCGCGCGCGGCCCGGATCCAGGCGGGCGCGACGGGGCCGCGGCTCGAGGAGCAGCTGCGCGAGCACGGCCTGACGCTCCGGCACTTCCCGCAGTCGTTCGAGTACTCGACCCTCGGCGGCTGGCTCGCGACGCGGGCCGGCGGCCACTACGCGACCGTCTACACGCACGTTGACGACCTCGTCGAGTCGATCCGCGCGCTGACGCCGGCCGGCGGCCACGAATGGATCAGCCGCCGCCTCCCGGGCTCCGGCGCCGGCCCCTCGCCCGACCGCGCCCTGCTCGGGTCCGAGGGCATCCTCGGAGTGATCACCGAGGCGTGGATGCGGGTCCAGGAGCGGCCGCGGTTCAAGCTCTCCACCGGGGTGCGCTTCGACGAGTTCGCGGCCGGCGCAGAGGCCGTGCGCGAGCTCTCGCAGGCGGCGCTGTTCCCGACCAACTGCCGCCTGCTCGACGCCACCGAGGCCGAGACGACCGGCGCCGGCCCGCCCGGCAGGGCGCTGCTCGTGCTCGGCTTCGAGGCCGCACACCACCCCGTGGACGAGTGGATGTCGATCGCGCTCGAAGTCTGCAGGGAGCACGGCGGGGAGCCGGGGGAGGTCCGCGGCGGCGCCGGCGAGGAGAACCCGGCCTCCGGCGAGGACTCCGTCTCGGCCTGGCGCCACGCGTTCCTGAACGCGCCCTACCTGCGCGACGCGATGGTCGCCTGCGGCATCCTCTCCGACACGTTCGAGACGGCGATCACCTGGGACCGGTTCCCCGGCTTCCACGAGGACGTGATGGAGGCGGCCAGAGAGGCCGTCGCCGAGGTCACGGACGCCCCTTCCGACGGCCCGGGCTCGCCGCGGATCAGCTGCCGCTTCACCCACGTCTATCCCGACGGCCCCGCCCCCTACTACACCGTGCTCGCCCCCGCGAAGCGGGGTGGCGAAGTGGAGCAGTGGGACGAGATCAAGGCGGCGGTCTCCGAGATCGTGATCGACGGCGGCGGGACGATCACCCACCACCACGCGATCGGGCGCGATCACCGTCCCTGGTACGACCGCCAGCGCCCCGAGCCGTTCGCCGCGGCGCTTCGCGCGGCCAAGCGCGAGCTCGATCCCAGAGGGATCCTCAATCCCGGCGTGCTGGTCGATCCGGACCGCGACGACTAGCGCCTGCCCCTAACCTTTCCGGCTTCATGGAGATGACCGTGAGCGAGCGGGAGGCACCCGCCGCCAACCAGCCAAGCGAGGGGGAGGGCGCTCCCGCGCGACGTCGCGGTCCGCTGCGGGCGGTGCTGAAGGCGATGCGCCCGAAGGAGTGGGTCAAGAACCTCCTTGTGTACGCGGGCCTGCTCTTCTCGGGCCAGTTCGACGAGATCGACGCGATCCTGGCCGCGACGGTCACCTTCATCGCGTTCTGCATGGTCGCTTCGGCCGGCTACCTGATCAACGACGTCCAGGACGTCGACGAGGACCGCCAGCATCCGAAGAAGCGCTTCCGCCCGATCGCTGCGGGCGAGCTCGGCGTCCGGACCGCGATCACCCTCGCCGCAGTCCTCTTCGTCGCCGGCCTCGGCGGGGTGACCCTGCTGGAGGGTCCGACGGTGGGCGGCATCGTCCTCGCCTACGCGGTCGGGACCACGCTCTACTCCTACGTGCTCAAGCACGAGGTGATCCTCGACGTGATGGCGATCGCGGGATTGTTCGTGTTGCGTGTCCTGGCCGGAGCCGTGGCCGTCGACGCGGACGCGTCCGCGTACCTGCTGCTCTGCACTGGGATGGTCGCCCTCTTCCTCGGCTTCACCAAGCGCCGCCAGGAGGCGACCTCGGAGCTGCACGCGGGCACGCAGAGCCGCCCGGTCCTGGAGCACTACTCGATCCCGTTCCTCGACCAGATGGTGGCGCTCGTCACCGCCGGGACGGTGATGAGCTACGCGATCTACTGCGTCAACTCGCCCCTGATCGGGTCGAAGATGCTCGGCACGCTGCCCGCCGTCGTCTACGGGATCTTCCGCTATCTCTACCTGATCTACGACCGCAGGGACACCCGCTTGACCGACGCGATCCTGCTCGAGGACCGGGGAATGATCGGGGCCGCCGTCGTCTGGGTCGCCTCCGCGGTGATCCTGCTCGCGATCTACGAGTAGCGGCCCATCGCCGCGCCGAAGGGATAGAGAAGACCAGCTTCGTGACCGATCGACTGGCCGAGTAGCCAGGATCGGTAGTGTCCGCGGCGTGGACCTGACCCTGACCGAGTCGGAGGCCGCCTTCAAGGAAGAGGCGCGGACCTGGCTCGAGGCGAATCACCCCGGGCCGGCGCCCGAGGGCGACGACGCCGCCGAGTTCGAGTTCCGCCGCGCCTGGCAGAAGCAGCTGCACGACGCCGGCTGGGCCGGGCTCTCATGGCCGGAGGAGTACGGAGGCAGGGGGGCGACGCTGATCGAGCAGGCGATCTTCAACGAGGAGCTCGGCCGTCAGCGGGTGCCGCTCCCGGCGAACGTGCTCGGCCTGGTGATGGGGGGGCCCGTCGTGATCGCGCACGGGCGGGAGGACCAGAAGGAGCGCTATCTCGACCCGATCCTGTCCGGCGACGAGATCTGGTGCCAGGGGTTCTCCGAGCCCGAATCGGGGTCGGACCTCGCCTCGCTGAAGACCCGCGCGGTGCAGTCGAACGGGACCTGGAAGGTGACCGGGCAGAAGGTCTGGACCACCTACGCGCACGAGGCGAAGTGGTGCATGCTGCTCGCCCGCACCGACCAGGACGCCCCCAAGCACAAGGGGATCACCTACTTCATCCTCGACATGGACCAGCCCGGCGTCGAGGTGCGGCCGCTGCGCCAGATCACCGGCGAGGCCGAGTTCAACGAGATCTTCATGGAGGAGGCCGAGGTCCCCGACGAGAACGTCGTCGGCGCGGTCAACGACGGCTGGAACGTCGCGATCACGACGCTGATGTTCGAGCGCGCGGGGCTCGGCGCCGTGGCGGTGATGGGGCTGAAGCGGACGCTCGAGGACCTGATCGAGATGATCCGCGCCAAGGGCCTCGAAGCGGACCCTGTCCTGCGCCAGAAGGTCGCGGCGATCCAGACCGGGATCGAGGCGATGCGGCTCGGTGCCCTGCGCTCGCTGACGATGACGATGAAGACCGGGATCCCCGGGCCCGAGGGCTCGCTCGGGAAGTGGCAGTGGGCGACCTACAACCAGGCCCTCACCGAGCTCGCGAGCGAGGTCGCCGGCCCCGACGGGGTCACGGTGGGCACCGACTGGAGCTACCGGTTCCTGCGCTCGCGGGCGAACTCGATCGAGGGCGGCACCACCGAGGTTCTGCAGAACATCATCGCCGAGCGCGTGCTCGGCCTCCCCAAACTGAGATGACAGACCACGTAACTCCGAGCACGCGCGGTAGGTGGTGTGGCGTGCTCGGCCTCCCCAAACTGAGATGACAGACCACGTAACTCCGAGCACGCGCGGTAGGTGGTGTGGCGTGCTCGGCCTACCAAAGCTGAGATGAACTTCGACCTCTCCGACGAGCAGCAGGAGATCCAGGCGACGGCGAAGGACTTCCTCGCCTCGCGGTTCAAGTCCGACAAGGTCCGCGAGCTGGCCGAGGCCAGGACCTACGACGACGCCCTCTGGGGGCAGATCGCCGAGCTCGGCTGGCCCGGGATCGCGATCGCCGAGGACGATGGCGGCCAGGGGCTCGGGATGGTCGAGCTGGCGGTGCTGCTCGAGCAGTCGGGCTACGCCTGCGCGCCCTCCCCGCTGCTGGGCAGCGCCGGCGCCGCGCTCGTGATCTCAGCCGGCGGCTCCGACGAGCAGCGCGCGGAGTGGCTCCCGAAGCTCGCCTCCGGTGAGGCGACGGGCTCGTTCGGCGGCGTCAGCCCCGACGGGCAGAGCACCCTCTTCTGTGATCTGCCGACCGCCGACGTCGCCGTCGTCTTCGACGGCGATGGCGCCCTGCTCACTCCCCCGCGTGAGCTCGGGTTCGAGCCGGTCGAGACGATCGACGCGACTCGTTCCTACGCGACCGTCTCTGCGCCCGCGGGCGAGCGACTCGAGGGCGACGTCGACGGCGGCCGCGACCGGCTCGCGGTCGCAATCGCCGGCGAGCTGACAGGGGTCGGCCAGCGCGCGATGGAGATGGCGGTCGACTACGCGCGCGAGCGCCACCAGTTCGGGCGCCCGATCGGCGCCTACCAGGCGGTCGGCCACCGCTGCGCCGCGATGCTGCTCGGCGTCGAGGAGTCGCGCTCGCTCACCTACTTCGCCGCCTGGGCGGCCGACGCGGAGCCCGAGTCGCTGCCGATCGCGGCGGCGATGGCGAGCGGCCGCGCCGCCGACGCCGCCTGGGAGACGGCCGCCTCCGCGCTGCAGGTGTTCGGCGGGATCGGGTTCACGTGGGAGCACGATTTGCAGTTCTGGCTGAAGCGCTCCCGCGTCGCGGGCCGGATGCTCGGCTCCCCGCGCGAGCAGCGCGAACGCGTCGCCGACCTGATCGGGCTCGGCGCCGGCGAGCCCGCCCCCGCCTAGCCGGTCAGCTCCGAGATCAGCGCGACGCCGTCGAGGTCGCGGTGGGGCAGGTGTCGCGGCGAGCGCACGCCGACCGTCCCAGCTACGTCCTCCTGCGCCTCGATCATCAGGCAGACTCGCATCACGGCAGTATCTCGGCGTCCGAGAGGACCTCGGTCCTGCCGCCGCGGCGAAAGTGGACGTCGACCGCCTCGTTCTTGCCGTAGCTGCCGAACAGCCCCAGCGCCATCGCGAGCCAGCGCCCGCGCCCGACGCGCTCCTTGACCAGCGGCCGGGAGAAGACGACCTCCCGCCCGTGCAGCGTGTAGTCGGTGCCCTCGCGCTGCTCGGTGCCGTTGATGAAGACGTTGATCGGGCGGTCCGCGCCGCCTGGGAGGCGCACCCGGCGGCCGGCCTCGTAGCTCTCGCTCATCGGCGGCCGGCCTGGCCCGACAGCGCCTCGCGAACGCGAGCGACGGCGTCGTCGAGCGAGTCGGCCTCGAGAGGCTCCTTGCTGATCGCTCCCCTGTACGGGACGACGGAGCCGTCGCCCTTCACGTCGAGCCCGGCCTCGGGCCCGCGCAGCAGGCCCTTGCCGGAGACCTCGATCCGGGCGTGGACCCGCTGGTCGGACGGGATGTCGCGGAGCGCGTTGATGTCCGGCAGCCGGCCCTCGCGGCGGACCCGGTCAGCGGCCTCGCGCGCGAATCCGAGCGCGCCCTCGAGCGACGCGAACCTCTCGCGCTTCACCTCCGGGCCGTGCCGCACCGTCACCTTCCAGCTCATCGGCCCGCCCGGCCGGCCGAGGGCCTAGGCGCCCCGGCGCGGGCGCTTCGGGCGCCGCGCGGGCGGCCCCGTGATCTTCTCGGGCCCCTCGCGCTCCTCGACCGGCACGTAGTCCTGGTCGCGCTTCCCCATATAGATCTGGCGCGGGCGAGCGATCTTCTGCTCGGGGTCGTCCTTCATCTCGAGCCACTGCGAGATCCACCCCGAGGTGCGGGGGATCGCGAAGATCACCGTGAACATGTTGGTCGGGATCCCGAGCGCCTCGTAGATAAGGCCGGAGTAGAAGTCGACGTTTGGATAGAGCTTGCGCGACGTGAAGAACTCGTCGTCGAGCGCGCGCTTCTCGAGCTCGGTGGCGACGTCGAGCAGCGGGTTGTCGCCGGTCACCTCGAGCACCTCGTCGACGTGCTTCTTGATGATCCGTGCCCGCGGGTCGTAGTTCTTGTAGACCCGGTGGCCGAAGCCCATCAGCTTCTCCTCGCGGTTCTTCACGCCCTCGAGGAAGTCCGGGATGTTGTCGGTCGTCTCGATCCGGCGCAGCATCTGCAGGACCGCCTCGTTGGCGCCGCCGTGGAGCGGCCCGTAGAGCGCGGCGACGCCCGCGGCGACGGCCGAGTAGGGGTCGACGTCGGAGGAGCCGACCGATCGCACCGCGTTCGTGGAGCAGTTCTGCTCGTGGTCGGCGTGGAGGATGAAGAGCACGTCCAGCGCCTTCGCCAGGACCGGACCGGGCTCGTAGGTGTGCTCCATCCGGAACAGCATCGAAAGGAAGTTCTCGGAGTAGTTGAGCTCGTTGACGGGATAGACGTAAGGCAGCCCGAGGCTGTGCCGGTAGGCGAAGGCGGCGAGGGTCGGGACCTTGGCGATCAGCCGGATCGCCGCCATGTAGCGCTCCTCGGGGTCGTCGGTCTGCTTCGCCTCGGGGTAGAACGTGGACAGGGCCCCGACCGAGGCGAGCAGCATCCCCATCGGGTGCGCGTCGTGACGGTAGCCCTCGTTCATCTTCTTGATGTCCTCGTGGACGAAGGTGTGGTGGGTGACGTCGTAGACCCAGCGCTCGAGCTGCGCCCGGGTCGGGAGCTCGCCGAAGACGAGCAGATAGGCGACCTCGAGGTAGGTGCTGTGCTCGCACAGCTGCTCGATCGGGATGCCGCGGTGCTGGAGGATGCCCGCCTCACCGTCGATGTAGGTGATCGCCGATCGGCACGAGGCCGTGTTGGTGAAGGCCGGGTCGTAGCCCATCAGCCCGAAGTCGTCGTCGGAGACCTTGATCTGGCGCAGGTCCATCGTCCGGATCGTCCCGTCCGTGACCTCGATCTCGTAGCTCTCTCCGGTGCGGTTGTCGGTGACGGAAAGCGTGTCGCCGCCCACCCTGCCGTCGCCGGACGCGGTCTGCTCGGTCTGCTCCTCGGTGGCCATCACCACCTCCTTGCTCTAGTTCGCGGGTCGCCAGTATCTCACGCAGCCGCTCCCGGCCGGGGCCCTCTCTCAGGGCTGAAGCGCCGCGATCAGTGACTGGGCGTCGAACGAACCCTCGTGCAGGCGCCCGTTCACGAAGAACCCCGGCGTCGCGGTGACGCCGCTGGCCTCGCCGCTGTCGACGTCGCGCTGCACGCGCGGGGCGTGTGTTCCCGCCTCGAGCTCCTCGACGACGCGGCCCGCGTCCAGGCCGAGCGAGCCGGCGAGCGATATGAGGCTGCGGGTCTCGAGCTGGCCCCTCGCCTCGAAGAGGCCGTCGTGCATCGGCCAGAAGGCACCTTGGTCCGCGGCGGCCTCGGACGCCTCGGCCGCCCCCTGGGCGAGCGGGTGGATGTCGCGCAGGGGGAAGTGGCGGTAGGCGAACAGCAGGCGGGCCCCGAGCTGTTCGCGAACCCGCTTCACGATCGGGTAGGCCGCGGCGCAGTACGGGCACTGGAAGTCCCCGTACATGACCAGCTCCAGCTCCGCCGCTTCGCCGCCTTCGACGTGGTCCTCGGCGGATGGCGCGGGCATGAGCGGCGGGGGCGGCGGGGGCGGCGACATGGTGGCGAATCGTAGACTCGACGGGTGGGGCAGCGTTGAACGAGATCGAGCTGCTCATCCTGCTTGCCGGCGTCGCCGCCGTACTGGTGCGGCTCGCAGATCTGATCGGGATCCCATACCCGATCGTGCTGGTGCTCGCGGGCCTCGGGATCGGCTTCCTTCCCGGTGGCCCGACCGTCCACCTGGAACCCGAGATCATCTTCCTCGTCTTCCTGCCGCCCCTCCTGCAGGCGGCCGGCTACTACGCCTCGCCGCAGGACCTCCGCGCTCAGCTCGCCCCGCTGACCTGGCTCGTGCTAGGCCTCGTGCTGGCGACGATGATCGCCGTCGCCGCCGTCGCCCAGGCGGTGATCCCGGGGATCAGCTGGCCGGAGGGTCTGCTGCTGGGCGCGATCGTCGCCCCCACCGATCCGGTCGCCGCGATCGCGACGTTCGAGAGGGTCGGGATCACCGAGCGGGTCCGCCTGCTCATCGAGGGCGAGAGCATGATCAACGACGCCACCGGTCTCGTCGCCTACCGCGTGATGCTCGCCGCGGTCGTGTCGGGCACCTTCAGCGCCGGCGAGGCCGTGGTCGACCTGATCGTCGCGGTTGCGGGCGGGATCGGGATCGGCCTCGCGGTGGCGTGGGTGGCGCTCCAGGTCCTGCGCCGCCTCGACGACATTCCCCTGACCATCTTCACGTCGGTCCTGATGGCCTACGTGTCCTTCGCGCTGGCCGAGGAGATCGAGGCCTCGGGGGTACTGGCCGCGGTCACCGCCGGCCTCTACCTCGGCTGGCACGCGAACGAGGTGTTCAGCGCCGAGATGCGGCTGAGCGGCGAGGCGTTCTGGGAGGCGCTCGTGTTCGCCCTCAACGTGGTCCTCTTCATCCTGCTCGGGCTGCAGGCGCCCGACGTGCTCGAGCGGGTCGGAGATCAGTACTCGGCGGGCGAGCTCGCGGGCTACGGACTGCTCGTCGCGGCCGTGGTGATCGCGGTCCGGCTCATCTGGCAGGTCCTCCCAGAGCTGCTCGAGAAGCTGTTCCCGCCAGCGGGCGCCCTTGCGACGGGCGAGGACTGGCGCGAGCGGCTGCTGATCGGCTGGAGCGGCATGCGCGGCGCCCTGTCCCTCGCCGCCGCCCTGGCCCTGCCGCTGACCCTCGACTCCGGGGAGCCGTTCGTGGAGCGGGACCTGATCCTGTTCCTGACCGTCGCGGTGATCCTCGTCACCCTGGTCGGCCAGGGGCTCACCCTCCCGCCGCTGATCAAGGCGCTCGGGCTCTCGACCACGAAGGCCTGGGCACCGGACGAGGCGGTGGTACGTCTCGCGCTCGCCCAGGCGGCGCTCGACCGGATCGACCAGCTCGAGGTCGAGCGCCCGGAGCTTCCCGACGAGGCGATCGATCGGATGCGGCAGATCTACCAGGCGCGCTTTGCGCGCTGCCTCGCGCAGATGAGCGGAGAGGAGGGCGGCTCGCGGCTCGACGACCCCGCGGGCGCACTGCGTAAGCTCCGCCGCGAGCTGATCGAGCTCGAGCGCGGCGAGCTCGTGCGCGCCCGCAACGAGGGCCGGATCAAGCCCGACGTGCAGCGGCGGATCCAGCGCGAGCTCGATCTCGAAGAGGCGCGGCTGAGCGACTCTGAGCCCGCTACTCGACCTCGAAGTGGGTGATCCGCTTGAAGTCCCGCAGTCGCGCCTCGACCTCGTCGATGCTGAGCGAGGCGACCCGCTCGGTCCCGAAGTCCTCGACGTTGAACGAAGCGAGCACGGAGCCGTAGGCCATCGAGCGGCCCAGGACGGCGGGATCGAGTGGCGACAGGCCCGAGCTCAGGTGGCCGTCCAGGTAGCCGAGGAAGCCGCCGGCGAAGGTGTCGCCTGCGCCAGTGGGGTCGCGCACGTCCTCGAGCAGGTAGCCCGGGATCGCGAAGAACCCCTCGCCGCTGAACAGGGCGGCCCCGTACTCGCCGCGCTTCGCGACGACGACGGTCGGCCCCATCTCCATCACTGCGCGGGCGGCACGGGCGAGATTGGGCTCGCCGGTCAGCATCCGGATCTCCGCGTCGTTGAGAAGCAGGCAGTCCGTCTCGGCGATCGCCGCGACGAGCGAGTCGCGCTCGGTGTCGATCCAGAGGTTCATCGAGTCCAGCGCGGCGAACCGGGCCGCTGACTCGGCGCGGACGCGGCGCTGGAGGTCCGGCTGGATGTTGCCGAGGAACAGCATCTCGGCTGCGCGCGACGCCTCCGAGAGCTTCGGGTCGAACTCGGCAAAGACGTTGAGCCGGGTGTCGTCGGTGTGGGCGAGGTTCATGTCGTACTCGTAGTGGCCCCGCCAGAAGAAGGTCTCGCCTCCGGGGACGCGCTCGATGTCCTCGGTGATCACCCCGCGTCCCTCGAGCACTGCCAGCTCCTCGTCACCGAAGTCGTCCCCGACAGGCCCGACCATCCGCACCTCGGTGAAGAAGCTGGCGGCGAGCGAGAAGTGGACCGCCGATCCGCCCAGCATCCGCTCGCGCTCCCCGAATGGAGTGCGCACCGAGTCGAACGCGATCGAGCCGACGGCGGTCAGTGACATAGGCTGAGGCGGTGAAGGCTATTCAGATCGAGGAATTCGGCGGGCCCGAACAGATGAAGCTCGTCGACCTGCCCGATCCCGAGCCCGGGCCCGGGGAGGTCGTGGTGGAGGTCACGCGCTCGGGCGTCAACTTCGCCGACACGCACCAGATCCGCAACGACTACCTCGCGGAGCAGACGCTGCCGATGATCCCCGGCGGCGAGATCAGCGGGACCACCCCGGACGGGCGGAGGGTCGCGGCGATGGTGGGCGGCGGCGGCTACGCGCAGAAGGTCGCGGTCCCAGAGGCCTGGCTGGTCCCGGTGCCCGACGAGGTCGACGACGAGCAGGCCGCCGGCCTGTTGCTCCAGGGAGTTACCGCATACGCATTGCTGCACCACTGCGCGCACCTGCGCGAGGGCGAGACCGTCGCGATCGAGGCCGCCGCGGGCGGCACCGGGAGCCTCGCCGTGCAGCTTGCGAAGCGGGTCGGCGCCAAGGTGATCGCGCTCGCGTCGAGCGAAGCGAAGCGTTCCCTGTGCGAGCGGCTCGGGGCCGACGCCACGGTCGACTCCCGCGCCGAGGACCTCAAGCAGGCGATCCTCGACGCCAACGGCGGCGAGCGGGTCGACGTCGTCCTCCACATGAGCGGGACCGGCTTCGAGGCCGAGCTCGGGGCGATCGGGCCGCTCGGGCGGATCGTCGTGTTCGGCAACGCGGCGCGCCACCCCAACGAGGTGAGGACGAACTACCTGCTCCAGACCTCGAAGGCGGTGATCGGGTTCTGGCTGGTGCCCTTGATCGTGCAGCGTCGCGGCCTCGTCGCCGAGATGATCGCCGAGTTGCTCGGCGGCGTCGCTGCAGGCGAGCTCGAGGTGGTGATCGGCGGCGTTTACCCGCTCGGCGAGGTCGCCCAGGCCCACGCCGAGATCGGCGAGCGGCGGAGCAGCGGCAAGCTGCTGCTCGACCCGACCGCATAGCTAGCCTGAATCTGGATGGCAGACGGGAACGGCGCCAATCAGGAGCAGGCTGAGGTCGCTCAGCCCGAGACCAAGAGCTTTCGCGAGCTCGGGCTCTCGGACGGCCTGCTGACGACGCTCGACGAGCTCGGCTACGCCGAGCCGACCCCGATCCAGGCCCAGGCGATACCCGAGCTGCTCAGCGGCCACGACGTGATCGGCCAGGCCCAGACCGGAAGCGGCAAGACAGCGGCCTTCGGGCTTCCCCTGCTCGAGCACATCGACCCGGAGAACGACGAGACGCAGGCCTTCGTGCTGACGCCGACCCGGGAGCTCTGCATCCAGGTCACCCAGGCGATGCGCGCCTACGCGGAGCACCTCGAGGGCGTCAACGTCGTCGCCGTGTTCGGCGGCGCGCCGATCCGGGACCAGCAGGCACGGCTCCGTCACGGCGCCCAGGTGGTCGTCGCGACCGTGGGGCGGATGATGGACCTGATCCAGCGACAGTCGCTGGTCCTCACGGCTGCCCGCTACGTCGTCCTCGACGAGGCCGACGAGATGCTCGACCTCGGCTTCATCGAGGACGTCGAGCGGATCTTGCGGATGTGCCCGAGCGGGCGCCAGACGGCGCTCTTCTCGGCGACGATGCCCGCGCCCGTCGCCCGGCTCGCCGAGAACTACATGTACGACCCGGTGACGATCCGGGTGACGCCGAGGAAGCTGACCGTCGACTCGGTCGAGCAGGCCTACGTGATGGTCGAGCCGCGCGACAAGCTGCAGCGGGTGGTCGAGGTGCTGAAGGCCGAGGAGCCCGAGCAGGCGATCATCTTCACGCGCACCAAGATCGGCGCGGCGAAGCTGGAGCGGGCCCTCTCCGAAAAGGGACTGCGGGTCAAGGCGCTGCACGGCGATCTCAGCCAGGGCCAGCGCGACGGGGTGATGATCGCGTTCAAGGAGCACAAGGTGCCGCTGCTCGTCGCCACGGACATCGCCGCGCGCGGCCTCGACATCGAGCACGTCACCCATGTGATCAACTACGACCTGCCCAACAACCCCGAGATCTACGTGCATCGGATCGGCCGGACGGGCCGCGTGGGCAGGACCGGGCGCGCGATCACGTTCGCGACCGACAAGCAGCGCGAGGAGCTGAAGACGATCGAGCGGGTCGTCAAGGCCCCGATCGGCGAGTGGGAGCCGCCCGAGGAGCGCCTCGAGCACGCTCCGCGCCCCCGCCACCAGGAGCGCCCGATCGAGCAGCCCGCGGGCGACGGCAACGGCCTCGTGAAGCTGTTCGTGAATCGCGGCCGCCGTGGCGGCATCGAGGAGGATGACCTGCGCTGGGCCCTCACCGAGGGCGCCGTGATCCCAGGCGACGCGATCGGATCGATCCGGGTGCTCGATCGCTTCTCCTTCGTCGAGCTGAAAGCCGACGAGGCGGAGAAGGCCGTCGAGATGCTGGACGGCACCAAGCTGAAGGGCCGCCAGATCCGGATGGAGGTCGCCCGGAGCTAGCCCTTTTCGGGCATCCGGCGGCGGGGCGCCCGGCCCGGCGGCTGCTCGGGGCGGTGGCGCGGCCGCGGGATCCTCGGGATCGGCAGAGTCTTCCGCTCGCCCGGCCCGCAGGTCAGCTCCTCGCCGTGGTGGGCGATCTTCTGCGTGGCGCCGTGCAGGACCTCGTAGGTGGCCTCATCCCTCTTCACCTCGACGCGGATCGCACAGCCGCCGAAGGTGAGGCGGAAGGCGAGCAGCGTGATCGCGTCGGGCAGGCGGGGCGCGAAGCTGATCTTTCCCCCGTGGTCGCGCATCCCGCCGAAGCCGGCGATCGCGCCGATCCAGGCGCCGGCGAGGGAGGCGATGTGGACGCCGTCGCGGGTGTTGTGCTCGCGGTCCTCGAGGTCCATCAGCGCGGCCTCGCCGTAGTAGTCGTAGGCGAGGTCCATGTGGCCGACCTCGGCGGCCATCACCGCCTGGGTGCAGGCGGACAGCGACGAGTCGCGGACCGTGATCCGCTCGTAGTAGTCGACGTCGCGGTGCTTCTCCTCCGGGGTGAAGGAGTCGCCGCACACCTGCAGCGCCAGGACGAGGTCGGCCTGCTTGACGACCTGCTTGCGGTAGAGATCGAAATAGGGGACGTGGAGGAGCAGGGGATACTTGTCGGGCCCGTACCGCTCGAACGGAAAACGGGCGTGCTCGGTGAACTCCTCGGCCTGGGGGTGGACGCCGAGCTCGTCGTCGTAGGGGATCATGATCGACTGCGCCGCGTCGCTCCACGAGGCGGCCTCCTCCGGATCGACACCGAGCCGCTCGGCCACGTCCGGGAACCTGCGCGAGTATTCGGCGGCGGCGCGGAGGTTCCGCTGCGCCATCAGGTTCGTGTAGACGTTGTTGTCGAGGATCGCGCTGTACTCGTCCGGGCCGGTGACGCCGTCGATTCGGAACCCCCCGTGCGCGTCGTGGTGCCCCAGCGAACGCCACAGGCGGGCCGTCTCGACCAGCAGCTCGACTCCGACCTCCCTCGCGAACTCGTCGTCATCGGTCGCGCGCTGATATCGCGTCACCGCGTCGGCGATGTCGGCTGCGAGGTGGAACGCGGCGGTTCCGGCCGGCCAGTACCCCGAGCACTCCTCGCCGTGGATCGTCCGCCACGGGAAGGCGGCCCCCTCGAGGCCGAGCTGGCGGGCGCGATCGCGTGCCGCGCCGAGAGTCGAGTGCCGCCAGCGCAGCGCGTCCGCCACCGCGGCCGGCGCCGTGTAGGTGAGGACCGGCAGTACGAACGACTCGGTGTCCCAGAAGGCGTGCCCGTCGTAGCCGGGACCGGTCAGCCCCTTCGCCGGGATTGCGCGGCGCTCCGCGCGGGCGCCGGCCTGCAGGGTGTGCCAGAGCGCGAAGCGGACCGCCTGCTGCAACTCGGGGTCGCCCTCGAGCCTGACATCGGCGCGGTCCCAGAAGGCGTCCAGGTAGGAGCGCTGATCGGCGCAGAGCCGGTCCCAGCCGGTGTGGGCGGCCTCGGCAAGGGCGGCGGCGACCTGGTCCCGGACAGCAGGGGTCGTCCGCCGCCGCGACCAGCCGTAGGCGAGGAACTTGTGGACCCGCAGCGGCTTGCCCGGTGCCACCTGGGCGCTGAACGTGACTCTCGCCAGGTCCTCCTCGGCCTCTGACAGCGTCGCGGTGTCGTCGGGGCCCTCGAACCAATGCGCCATCCCCGCTCCGATCCGCAGTCCGCTCTTCGCCGTGCGGTGCACCAGCACCGCACGGATGTCACGTGCGCGCGCCCACTCGCCGATCAGCGGGGATTCGAGCGCCGCGGCCGCGCGCGGGTCCTCGTGCATCCCGGGCTGCGGCTCGTTCGTGACGAGCTCGGACTGGACGACGATCCTGATCGTCTCGTCGACGGGCTCGACCTCGTATGCGATCGCGGCCGCCGCTCGCTGCGAGAACGAGACCATGCGGGTGGAGCGCACCTTGACGGTCTGGCCGACTGGGGAGGTCCAGACGACCTCGCGGTGCAGGGTCCCTGCCCGGAAGTCGAGCACCCGCTCGTGCGAGACGAGCGTCCCGTAGCGGATGTCGAACGGCTCGTCACCGACCAGCAGCCGGATCACCTTCCCGTTCGTGACGTTGACGACTGTCTGGCCCGACTCCGGCAGCCCGTACGCGACCTCCGCGTGTGGCAGCGGTCGCTGCTCGTGGAACCCGTTCAGGTAGGTGCCGGGGAGGACGAGCGGCTCGCCCTCGTCGAGGTTGGCGCGGAGGCCGACGTGACCGTTGGAGAGCGCGAAGACCGACTCCGTCTGCGCCAGGAAGTCCAGGTCGAGGCTCCGCTCGCGAAGCTGCCACGGCTCGACCGCGAAGTCGGGGTGGTCGATCACGACGTCACCCCTCGACCGGGAGCAGCTCCGCGAGGTCCTCGACGACGACGTCGGCGCCGTGCTCGCGCAGCGCCCCGGCCTGGCCGACCCGGTCGACGCCGACGACGCAGCCGAAGTCTCCGGCGCGTCCCGCCTCCACTCCCGCCAGCGCGTCCTCGAACACGGCCGCCTGCGCGGGCTCCGCCCCGAGCTCCTTGGCTGCGAACAGGTACGTGTCGGGCGCCGGCTTCCCCTTCATCCCCTCGCGCTCGGCGACGATCCCGTCCACCCGGACCTCGAGCAGGTCCGCGATCCCGGCCGCCTCGAGCACGTCCTTGCAGTTGGCGCTCGAGGAGACGACGGCGCGGCGCAGTCCCGCGTCCCTGGCCGCGTGCAGGTAGCGGACCGACCCCTCGTAGGGCTCCACGCCGTCCTTCCTGATCAGCGCGAGCACGAGCTCGTTCTTGCGGTTGCCGAGTCCGCGGACCGTCTCCGCGTCGGGGGGGTCTTCGGGATCGCCCTCCGGGAGCTCGATTCCGCGCGAGGCGAGGAAGTCGCGGACCCCGTCGTAGCGGGGCTTGCCGTCGACGTAGGCGTCGTAGTCGTCGCGAGCATCGAAGGGGACGAAGTCCTCGCCGCTGCGCGCCGCGCGCGTCCGCAGGAAGTCGTCGAACATCTGCTTCCAGGCGCGAGCGTGGACCTTGGCCGTCTGCGTCAGAACCCCGTCGAGGTCGAACAGGCAGGCGTGGACCGAGTCGGGCAGGCCGAGCATCGAGGGGTTTCCGGGTCAGTGCCCGGCGAGCTCCTCGATCCGCTTCATCAGCTCGTCCCACTCGAACGGCTTCGGGACGCAGCCATCGGCGCCGAGCGACAGCATCCGCTCCGGCTCCTGGGCGTCGAGATGCGCGGAGATCACCAGGACCGGCATCTTGTGGCCCGCCGCGCGCAGCTTCTGGAGCGCATCGACCCCCGACATCCGCGGCATCATCGCGTCGAGCAGGATCAGGTCAGGGTCGCCGCCGTCGTCGAGCAGGTCGAGCACCTCCTGCCCGTCCGTCGCCGTCACGACCTCGTAGCCAGACATCTCCAGGCGCCGCTGCAACATCAGCAGAACCGTCTCGGAGTCGTCCGCAACGAGGACCCGCGTCACTTGCCGTCCTTGGCGATGGGCAACACGAAACGGAAGGTAGCGCCCTTGCCGGGCTTCGAGTCGGCAGAGATCGCGCCGCCGTGCAGCTCGATCAGCGACTTCGCGATCGCGAGCCCGAGCCCGGTCCCGCCCACGGCCTGGGTTTCGCCGCTCTGTGCCCGCCAGAAACGCTCGAACACGTGCTCCAGCTCCTCTTCGCCCAGGCCGGGCCCGTCGTCGGAGACGGCGAACTCGACCTCGGAGCCGACCCGGCCCGCGGTCAGCTGCACCGTCGCCCCCTGCTGGGCGTACTTGTTGGCGTTGGTGAGCAGGTTGGAAAGCACCTGGCCGATCCGATCCGCGTCTGCCTTCACGTCGGGGATGTCATTCTCGACGCTGACGGTCAGCCGCTGCTGCTTCTCCTCGAAGCTGGGGCGCATCTGGCGGCCTATCCGCTGCGCCAGCGGCCCCACCGGGGTGGGCTCGGGATCGATTCGCAGCTTGCCCGCATCACTGCGCGCCAGGTCCAGCAGGTCGTTGATCAGGTTCTGCAGCTGCCCGGCGCTCTCGGAGATCACGGAGGCCGCCTCGTACTGGCGCGCCTGCAGCGCGTTTGGCTGGGCGGTGAGCATCTCGGCGAACCCCTTGACGACGGTGACCGGGGTGCGCAGCTCGTGCGAGACGGTGAGCACGAAGTCGTCCTTCATCCGCTCGATGCGGTCTCGCTCCCGCGCGTCCCGCTCGAGCGACGTCGCCATCTCGTTGAAGGCGCTGCCGAGGCTGGCGATCTCGACGGGCCCGCCCACCTCGACGCGGGTATCGAGCTCGCCCCCCGCGAGGCGCCGGGCCCCGTCGACGAGCCGTGCCAGGGGAGCGCGCATCGAGTTGATCAGCCCCGAGAACAGGATCAGCGCTGCCAGCAGCGCGCCGATCAGCCCGGCGACGACGAGGATCGTCGTGCTGCGCGTGTCATCGCGGGCGTCCGCGCGGATCGAATCGCGGGCGCCCCGGCTCGCGACGCTGAGCGCCTCGGCGCTGTTCGTGACGTCACTGGTCAGCCGAGTCCGCACCTTGGGCGGTGGACTGCGACCGCGCAGGACAGGGCCGGCGACGGCTTCCCGCCACGCGGCCTCGGCCGTGATCAGGCTCTCCAGGCGCCCGGAGAGGACCGAGTCGCCGCCCGTCTCGTCGCGCGCGCGGCCGCCGGCGGCGGCGAAGCTCGCCGCCGCCTGGTCGAGCTCGCTCGCGCTCGGCTCCGCTCCCTCGACCGCCGGGCGGGTCGCGGCCTGCTCGAGGATGAAGGCCGACCGCATCCGCTCGGTCTCCAGCTCGAGCTGGAAAAGGCGGGCCGTGTCGTCCTCGAAGTCGACGCGGATCTGAAACAGTCGTCCAACGCCGAGCAGCGAGACGGCGAGCAGCAGCGCAAACAGGATTACAAAGCCAATCCGCAATCGCGCCGTGAGAGATGGATTGATTCTCATTTGCCGCGCCGCCGCCTGCGGCCTACACTACTCATGACGGGAATAATGAGTAAAGGATTGCTTGCGGAATGGCGTCGGGGAATGCTTGCGCGCGGGATGGCCGCCGCGGCGCTGCTTGCCCTGCCCATCGGAGTGGCCGCCGCGATCGGCTTCGAGGGCAGCGTCTCGGGGCTCACCGGCGGACTCGGCTCGCTCGCCAGCGGCCCCGACACGACGACCGAGAGGGCCGAGCGAGATCGCGACGCCTCGCTCGACACCGCGGTCGCGGCGATCGCCGGCGGCCCGGGCGACCGCGGCTCCGGCAGCGGCTCGGGAGACGCGGCCGGAAGCGACGGCGGTGGTGGAGAGAGCGGCGGCGGCTCGGCGCCGGTCACCGGAGTGGTGCAGCAGGCGCCGCAGGGCGCGGCTCCCGGTGACACGGGCGGCGGCGGCGGTCAGGGCCAGGGGCCGCTCGGACTGCCCGGGGGCGGCGGCGGCGGTGCGGGCGGCGGCGGGGCCACGAACCCCGTCTCTCAGCTTCTCGAGGGCGTCAACAACGGCGTCACCGGGCTGCTCGGCGGCGGCCAGTAGCAGCCGGCCACACGCCTGCTCGCCTTCGCGATCAGCCTCGCCTCCGGGCTCTCCTGGGGAGTCTCGGATTTCCTCGGCGGCCTCCAGAGCCGTCGCATGCCGGTGCTCGCGGTTCTCTCCGTCAGCTAGCCGGCCGGTCTGCTGATTGCCCTCGCCGTGGTGGCGGCGTTCGGCGCCGATTCGCTGCCGGCCGGAAAGCTCGCCCTCGGCTTCGCCGCCGGGGCGGCTGCCGTGGCCGGACTCGGTGCCTTTACCGCGCGCTCGCGGTCGGGACGATGAGCGTGGTCGCGCCGATCGAGCCCTCGGGGTGGTGGTCCCGGTCGCGGTCGGCCTGGCCCGGGGCGAGGTCCCGGGGCGGTCGCGTTCGCCGGGCTGGTGGTCGCGGTCGCAGGTGTGGTCGTGCTCAGCTACGAGGAGGACTCGAGCGAGGAGGGCTCGAACGGCTCCGTGGTCGCGCGGCGTTCGCTCGCGCTCGCGCTCGTCTCCGCCCTCGGGTTCGGGACGATGTTCACGCTGCTCGACGTGATCGCCACCGATCGGCCGGGCTGGGCGATCGTCTCGGCGCGCACGGGCGGAGTCACGCTCGTGCTGGTGGCGCTGGCCCTGACCAGGCCGGCCCTCGGCGGGGTCCCGGCCGCGCTTCCGGCGCTGGTCGCGGTCGGCGCGCTCGACATCACGGCCAACAGCCTGTTCACGGTCGCCTCGACGATCGGCCTGCTCCCGGTCGTAGCCGTCGGCGGCTCGATGTACCCGGCCTTCACGATCGCGCTCGCCCACGTCGTGCTCGGCGAGCGTTTGCGGGCCCCGCAGCGGCTCGGCGTGGCGATGGCGCTCGCGGGAGTGGCGCTGATCGCCGCCGGGGGCGCTTAGCCGCCCTCGGGGTCCAGCTCGACGCCGGTCAGCTTGCCGAGCAGGGCGATCGTCTGCGCCGGATCGACGTGACGGATCGCCGTCATCCCGACCGCTTCCGCACCCTCGCAGTTCTCGCGCAAGTCGTCGACGAACACGCAGGTACTCGGCTCGACCCCGATCCGCTCGGCGGCGAGCAGGTAGATCTCCGGCTCGGGCTTGTGCAGCCCGACTTCGGCCGAGATCACGATCGCGTCGAACAAGCTTCCGAGCAGCTCGCGGTCGTAGTGGGAGGTGCTCCAGGAGTTGGAGATCAGGCCGGTGCGGATGCCTTCCAGCCGCAGGTCCCTGACCGCGCCGACCATCGAGTCGAGCGGCTTCATTCCCTTGAACATGCGCTTGATCAGGTGCTCGTGGTCCTTCAGGCCGAGACGGTCGCCGAAGCGCCGCTCGAATTCTGATTCCGAGATCGACCCGGTCTCGAGCCGCCGCAGCAGGGCGAGCGCCTCGGGGTCGGTCCGGAAGACGGCCTTGACCGAGTCGGGATCGAGTCCCTCCTCGCGTGAGAAGGCGGCGAAGCTGTCCCAGACGGGAGTGGTGAGGACGCCGCCGAAGTCGAACAGGGCGGCCTGGATGGCGCCGCCATATGCTTCGCCCGGCATGGCGGAGGAGGCTAACGAGGCCGGCGCCACGACCGAGGGGCCGGAGGGGATCGACGGGCCGGCGGTCGAGGCGTGGTTCGAGGCGAACGTCGCCGGGGCCGATCCGCCTCTGAGCTTCGATCGGATCTCCGGCGGCCGCTCCAACCTCACGTTCGCCGTCAGCGACGCCGGCGGGCGCCGGTGGGCCCTGCGCCGGCCGCCGCTCGGGAAGCGGCTCGGCTCGGCCCACGACATGGGCCGAGAGCACAGGGTGATCTCCGCGCTGCAGCCGACCCCCGTCCCGGTCCCGCCCGTGGCCGGGATGTGCGACGACGAGTCCGTCAACGGGGCGCCCTTCTACGTGATGGAGTTCGTCGAGGGGCCGGTCCTGCGTGCGCCGGAGGACGCCGGGGAGTTCGACGAGGCGGCGCGCCGTGCGATCGGCGAGCGGGTGGTGGACACGCTCGCCGCGATCCACGCGGTCGATCCGGACGCGGTCGGGCTCGGCGCCCTTGGCCGCAAGCGGGACTACGTGCAGCGGCAGCTGAAGCGGTGGCAGGGCCAATGGGAGAAATCGAAGACGCGCGAGCTCGCGAGCGTCGACCGAGTCCACGAGCGGCTCGCGGCGCGCGTGCCCGAGCAGGGCCCGGCGACGATCGTCCACGGCGACTACCGGCTCGACAACCTGATCCTCTCCGCCTCCGGTGAGGTCGCCGCCGTCGTCGACTGGGAGCTGTGCACGCTCGGCGACCCGCTCGCCGACGTCGGCCTGCTGCTCGTCTACTGGTCGCAGGCCGGGGACGAGTTCATGCCGCTGTTCGCGCCGGCGACGATCGCACCCGGCTTCCCGACCCGCGACGAGGTCCGCCGCCGCTACGCCGAGCGCTCCGGGCGCGACCTCTCGCAGATCGACTACTTCGTGGCGCTCGGGTTCTGGAAGCTCGCGATCATCCTCGAGGGGGTCTACGCGCGCTATTCGGGTGGGCAATACGGGAGCACCGACGAGGGCTTCGAGGAGTTCGCCAAGGTCGTCGAGCGCCTCGCCGACGCCGCCGAGGAGGCCGTCAACCGACCCGACTGACGGGCTCAGCGCCGCGCCTCCTCCCGAGCCGCCCCATCGTGGGGCCAAGCTAACCGATCGGCGTCCGATCAGCGCCGGTTCCCCCGCCGCCCGCGGCGCGCCAGCACAGAGCGCGGTCCGGGTCCAGCCTCAGCAGCGGCCCCCGCGGCGCCCGCTCCCGGTAGGCCGGGTAGCGTGCGGAGAGCGCCTGGAGCACCGGCTCGTGCCCGGAGACCTCGAGGACGGCGACATCGCCGATCAGCTGCACCCAGGCCAGCCGGGCCCAATCATCGGAGTAGCGGTCGACGGTGATCGCGCCGCTTTGTCTCGCGCGCAGCCACCGGACCCGGGCGAGCTCGGAGCCCTGAACCCGCTTCGGCTTGTCGTCGACCGCGCTCCACACGGAACCGTCGAGGAGCGCGAACGTGACCGGCAGCACCCGCGGGTTGCCGTGGTCGTCGAGCAGCCCCAGATGGCCGACCGGCTCGGTCTCCAGCAACTCGAGAGCCCAACCGGGCAACTTCTCTAGAGTGGCCGCCACGAGGCGCACGGTAGACGCAATCCACCGAACGGAGTAGAGATGGAGATCGGAATCGGGCTTCCAAACGCTGTCCCCGGCGTCGATCGAGCCGGGACCGTCGACTTCGCCCGCCGCGCCCAGGAGGCCGGCTTCGCCTCGCTGGGCACCCTCGATCGAATCGTTTTCGACAACTATGAGTCGCTGATCGCACTCGCCGCCGCCGCGGCGGTGACCGAGAAGATCCGGCTCGTCACCGACATCCTCATCTCTCCGCTGCGCTCCAATACGGCGCTGCTCGCGAAGCAGGCGGCGACGCTCGACTCGATGAGCGGCGGCCGCCTCACGCTCGGGCTCGCGCCCGGCGGCCGGGAGGACGACTTCGAGGTCTCAGGCCTCGACTTCAGCGAGCGTGGCAAGGTCTTCGAACGCCAGCTTCAGGAGTTGCCGAAGCTGTGGAACGGCGAGGGCGGGGTCGGCCCCAAGCCGGCGAGTGAGCGGCCGACGCTCCTGATCGGCGGCTACACGGAGATCGCCCACCGCCGCGCAGCGAAGTACGCCGACGGCTGGACGATGGGCGGAGGGACACCCGAGGCGCTGAAGGAGGGCAAGGCGATGGTCGAGGCCGAGTGGAACGCCGCCGGCCGCGACGACAGCCCGTGGATCATGGCGCTCTGCTACTTCGCGCTGGGGCCCGACGCCGGCAAGCACGCCCGCGACGACCTGCTCGCCTACTACGCCTGGCTCGGCGACGAAGTGGCGGAGCAGATCGCCGAGAGCGCCGCCACCGACCCCGACACGGTCACGGCCTACATCTCGGCCTTCGAGCAGGCGGGAGCGGACGAGCTGATCATGTTCGCGACCCACACCGACCCGGGCCAGGTGGAGCTGCTCGCCGAAGCCGCACTCTGAGCACGGGCGGCTTGTGGACGGTCGGGGGGTCTATGGGCCCAACAATCGTCCAGAAGGGCATCAGGAAGCGACCGGCGCCCCCGCCGGGCGGTCGCCCTGGCCTTTGGCGCGCTCCTCGGCGCGCCTCGCGGCGCGGTTCAGCTCGCGACGCGCGATCACCATCTTGTGGACCTCGTCGGGGCCGTCGGCGACCCGGAGCATCCGCGAGAAGCGCCACATCCCCGCGAGCGGAGTGTCGTCGGACATCCCGAGCGAGCCGTGCACCTGGATGGCGCGGTCCAGCACATCCATGACCACGTTGGCTGCCACGACCTTGATCTGCGAGATGGCCTGGCGGGCTCGCCGCTTGCCCTCGGTGTCCATCTGCCAGGCGGCGTAAAGTGTCAGCAGCCTCGCCTGGTCGACTTCCATCCGGCTCCTGGCGATGAAGTCCTGGACGAACTGCTTGTCCGCGAGCGGTCCACCGAAGGCCTCGCGCGTGTTGGCTCGGTCGCACATCATCTCGATCGCGCGCTCGGCGGTGCCGATCGCGCGCATGCAGTGGTGGATGCGGCCCGGCCCGAGGCGGTCCTGGGCGATCACGAAGCCGGCGCCGCGCTCGCCGAGCAGGTTCGAGGCCGGCACCCGGCAGTCCTCGTAGCGGACCTCGCAATGACCGGGCCCGCCGTCGTGCCCCATCACCGAGACGTTGCGGATCAGGTTGAACCCGGGGTTGTCGGTCGGGACGATGATCATGCTCGCGCGCGTGTACGGGGCGGCGTCGGGGTCGGTGACGACCATCGCGATCGCGAACGCGGCTCCGTTCGCGCCGGAGGTGAACCACTTGTGCCCGTTGATCACCCACTCGTCGCCATCGAGCTCCGCCCGCGCCTGCAGGGTCGTCGGATCCGAGCCGGAGACCTCCGGCTCGGTCATCGAGAAGCAACTGCGGGCCGTGCCCTCCAGGAGCGGCTCGAGGAACTGCCGCCTCTGGTCGTCGGTCCCGTGGTCGACGAGGATCTCGGCGTTGCCCGTGTCGGGCGCCGAGCAGTTGAACGCCATCGGCGCCGCGATCGGGCTGCGCCCCATCTGCTCGCAGAGCATCCCGTACTCCCAGTTGGTCAGGCCCGCGCCGACCTCGTCGTCGGCAAGGAACAGGTTCCAGAGCCCCTGCTCACGCGCCATCGACCGGATCTCGACCAGGATCTGCGGATAGGGGACGCCAGGCCCGACCTCCTCGTCGAGCGCCCTCGCCACCTCGAGCTCGGCCGGGTAGACGTGCTCGGCCATGAACGCCTCGATTCGCTCCTTCAGCGACTCGACCGCGGGGCTAGGACGAAAGTCCATGTCCTGAAAGCTATCGCTCCGCCGCCGGCTGCCGATAGATCCCCAAGAGGTGAAGACCAGGTGCTGAGATTGCTGGTGGTCGATGACAGCGAGGTCGTCCGGCTGAAGCTGCGCCGATTGGTCGAGGCCGAGCGGGGGATGGAGCTTGCGGGCGAGGCACCGGACGGTGAGGCGGGCGTCCGTCTCGCTTCCCAGCTCCGTCCGGACGTGGTGGTGATGGACCTGAAGATGCCCGGGATCTCGGGGATCGAGGCGACCTGGCGGCTCGGAACGGCGGCGCCGGGCAGCCGGGTGCTCGTCCTGACGGTCTCGGACGAGCTCGACGACGCCGCAGGCGCGATCCTGGCGGGGGCGCACGGCTACGTGATCAAGGGAGCTGACGATGATGAGCTGGTGGCGGCGATCCTCGGGGTCGCCGCGGGGGAGAGCGTCGTCTCCCCGGCTGTCGCCAACGCCCTGATCGAGCGGGTCGGGGCGGCACCGAAGCCGCCCCGGCGGAGCGGGCCGCTTCCCGGGCGCTACTGAGCGCGGTAGCGGCCGAACAGCTCGCCCTCGTGGGCGAGCAGCCAGGCGAGCTCGAGCTCGGCCACCTCGGGAAGCGCGCCCTCGAGGATCCGCGGGGCCTCACCGCCCGCGAGCTTCGGCGCGATCGTGAGGAAGAGCTCGTCCGCGAATCCTCCCTCCCGCAGGCGCCCGTGCAGCGTCGGACCTCCCTCGCACAGCACTGACCGGATCCCCCGCTCCCGCAGCAGCCACTCGAGCGCCACGCCGAGGTCGACGCCCTCGGGGTGCCGGATCACCATCACCCGCGTCGCCGACTCGGGCACCTCGCGGTCGGACGCGGTGAAGACGACGACCCGCCCGCCGCCGTCGGTGAAGAGACCCGCGTCCCACGGAAGCTCGAGGCGGTTGGAGACGATCACGGCCAAAGGGTCATGGCTGAGCAGGGTGCGCTCGCGGTAGGCCCGCAGCTCGGGATCGGGGACTATCCGGCCGTAGCGCTCGGCGCGCATCGTCCCGGCGCCGACCATCACCGCGTCGACCCGGGTCCGGAGCCGGAGCAGCATCTCGGTGTCGACGAGGCTGCCGATCGGCCCGGACTTGCCCCCGACCGCGGCCCTCCCGTCGAGCGTCGTCGCGAAGTTGAGGATCACGTAGGGGCGATCGGGGAACGCCATCTCCTTGAAGTCGAGCTGCGCGGCCTGGGCCGCGATCGTGGTCTCGGCGGCGTCCGGGCACAGCCGGCGCACGACGTTGGTCTCGCCGGGGATTCGGCCTTCGCGCGTCGTCGCCTCCGCGGTGCTCATCCGCCCTCGATCTCGCCCACGTGCTCGACGTTGGCGCGGTCCTCGTCCTCGCCGCTCGGCTCGCCGTCGAACCAGGCATCGAGGATCTCTGCGAGCTCGGCCTCGGAGGTCGCGCGCAGGCTGAGGGCGAGCGCGTTGGCGTCGTTCCAGCGCCGCGCACCCTCCGCGGTCTGCGCGTCCAGGCAGAGCGCCGCCCGGATCCCGGCGACCTTGTTCGCCGCGATCGAGGCACCGGTCCCGGTCCAGCAGCAGACGATCGCCTGCTCGGCGCGTCCCTCGGCGACGTCGCGAGCCGCCGCCTCGCTCGCCCAGGCCCAGTCATCGCGCTCGTCCTCGCTCAGGGCTCCATGGGGAAGCGGCTCGTGGCCGCGTTTGCGCAGCTCCGCGACCACCGCCTCCGCGACACCAACGCGCTCGTCTGCGGCCACGGAGATCCTCATCGGGTCACGGTATGCCCGTTTGCGCGAGGATCAGGCGTAGGTCCTCCAACCGGCGAACTCGCGGCCGGCGAACTGCTGGAGCCTCTTCACGTCCTCCGCGAACAGGGCCAGCAGGCGGCTCTCGATCTCCGGCGGCAGGTTCGGCTTCGGCGCGGAGGGCGCGTCGGGGTCGTGGACGACCTTCTCGACCATCCATCGCATCCGCTCCGGAAGCCGGTCGAAGTTTCGGTCGAAGGCGCGGAACCCAGGCAGCTTGATCAGCCTCTCCATCAGCTGGTACTGGTCGGACTCCTTGGCGGTCGATCTCTCCCACTCGCGGTCGAACTGCTCCGAGGTGAAATTCTCGTCGACGCCGACATACCTGAAGGCCTTGCGCATCGTCGCCTCCCGATCCGATTGCAGCTCCTCCTGGGTGATCACCTCGATCTGCTCGGGGGAGAAGAGCGCGAGGTAGGGCTGCAGCTGTGCCCAGTACATCGATCGGGTGGCGTAGGTCTGGTCGTCGCGGCCGAGCACGTCCTCCATCGGACGCGTCTCGTAGCCGGCCCCGCAGGCGTGCCGCCAGTGGGACAGGATGCGGCTGATCGGGTCGCGGACCATGTAGAGCAGCTTCGCGTCGGGGGCGTGCTCGCGGATCCGCTCGGCGACGCCGGTGTAGCGCGGCTGGTTCGTGTAGTGGGGCGAGGACTCGCCGCGGACGGGAAAGCGGCCGTCGAACCGTCCCCGGTACCAGTCGAGCCCCAGGTCCCAGTTCAGCTCCTCGACGAAGAAGTTGAGCTCCTTCGGCTTCGACATGTTGATCTCGGGATGCAGCCCGAGATAGTGATGGATGCTCGTCGTCCCGCACTTGAGCCCGCCGATGATGATCAGGTTCGGCATCGCGGCGTGCCTGCGGCGGCGCCGCGACACCTTGCCGCCGCGCTTCCGGTCGGCCGCGAATCGCTCGCGGGCCCGGGCGCACATCGCCTCGTCTGCGGGGTCGTAGGCGGGGCTGCGCATGGCCGGGGGAACGGCCCCCGGCGCGGCCGCCGGCCGCTGTTCGGTGGTCGCCATCAGCGCGACAGTGTGGCAAGTCCGGCGCGGCCTTGCCGCTCGGCGATGAGCCGCCGCAGATCGGCAGTAGGCTGGCGCCTCCGTGGACGTGTTTCGAACGCCGGAGGAGCGCTTCGAGGGATTGCCGGGCTATGGCTTCGCGCCTCACTACGCCGACGCGGACGGGCTCAGGCTCCACTACGTCGACGAGGGCTCGGGCAGGCCGATCGTCTGCTTCCACGGCGAGCCGACGTGGGCGTACCTGTACCGGAAGCTGGCTCCGCCCCTGGTCGCGGCCGGGCACCGCGTGGTCTGCCCCGACTTCGCGGGCTTCGGGCGCTCGGACAAGCCCACCGCCCGAGGCTGGTACAGCTACGACCGCCACGTCATGCTGGTCTCCGCGCTGCTCGCGGGGCTCGACCTGAGCGACGCGGTCGTCCTCGTCCAGGACTGGGGCGGGCCGGTCGGGCTGCGCTGGGCGGTCGAGAACGCTGATCGAGTCGGCGCCCTCGTCGTCCTCAACACCGGCCTGTTCACCGGGAGGGTCTCGAAGGGCTTCATGGCCTGGCGGGCGTTCGCCGAGCAGAACCCCGACCTCCCGGTCGGCCTCGTGATCCAGTCGGCGACCACGACGGAGCTTCCCGATGAGGTCGTCGCCGCCTATGAGGCGCCCTTCCCGACGGCGGAGTCGAAGGCGGGCGCCGCGCAGTTCCCGCTGCTCGTCCCGACCGGCGACGACCAGCCCGGCGCCGCCGCGATGCGGGCGGTCGCCGACGAGCTGTCGCGCTGGGAGAAGCCGGCCCTGGTCGCCTTCTCCGACGCAGACCCCGTCTTCCCATACCCGAAGGGGGGCGAGCGGTTCGTGGAGCTGATCCCGTCGGTCCAGAGCCAGGTCCGGATCGCGGGCGCGGCGCACTTCCTGCAGGAGGATCGCGGCGAGCTGATCGCCGCGGAGGTCCTCGGGTTCCTCCGCGATGGCGGCTGAGCGCGAGCCCATCGCGCTCCGCGATCTCGGCCGCGAGGGATGGAAGCGGGTTGCAAAGTGCACCTTCGAGCGCTTCGGCAAGGTCCAGCTCACCGATCGCGCTGCGGCGCTGGCCTACTACGGGTTCCTGTCGCTGTTCCCGGCGCTGATCGTCGCGATCGCGGCCCTCGCCCTGATCGGCAGCTACCCCGAGACCTACCGCGCGATCATCGACGCGCTCCGCGACGCGGCGCCCGGAACCGCCGTCGATACGATCGACAGCGCTCTCCGCGACGTGCTGAGGGGAAGGGGGGCGGGGAGCCTGCTCGGGATCGGGCTCGTCTTCTCGCTGATCACGGCCTCAAACGCCGTCGGCGCAGCGATTCGCGCGCTCGAGGTGATCAACGGCACCACGGAGGCGGCGAGCTTCGTGCGCAGCAACCTCACCCGCCTGTGGCTGACCGTCGCCCTGATGGCGGGCTTCCTGGTCGCGTTCGCCGCGCTCGTCCTCGCCGGTCCGATCTTCGGCGCGATAGCCGAGGACGCCGGCCTCGGCGAGGCCGGCCGTACGATCATCTCCGTGGGCCGCTACCCGATCGGCCTCGCGGCGCTGCTCGGGGCGACGCTGCTGCTCTACACGCGCGGCCCGGCGGGGACGCGCCGTCGCGTCGTCGACCATCTGCCGGGCGCACTGCTGGCCGCGGCTCTCTGGGTGCTCGCCTCGATGGGCTTCTCGTTCTACGTCTCGAACTTCGGCTCCTATGACGCGACCTATGGCTCCCTCGGCGCGGTGATCGTGCTGCTGATCTGGATCTACATCAGCTCGATCGCGCTGCTCCTCGGGGCCCTCGTCAACCACGAGCTGCTGCGGGCACGCGGACTGCTTTGATCACCCCGCTCGCCTTCGACCCCAGCTCCAGCGTGGACAACTTCACCCGGGGCGCCGAGGAGTTCTTCAGCCGCCTCGGCGACATCGGCTGGCCGGCGATGGCGGTGGCGCTCGCCTTCTACCTCGCCCACCTGCTCGCCCGCACCCGCGCCTGGCAGAACGTGCTCGGGGCCGCCTACCCCGACAAGAATGTGCCGTACTCGCGGATCACCGCCGCCTATCTGGCGGGAGCGGGGCTGAACAGCTTCATCCCAGCCCGGGTCGGCGACGCGGTGAAGATCTTCCTGGCGAAGCGCTCGATCCGGGGCTCGTCGTACCCGGCGATCGTCTCTTCGTTCTTCGTCCAGTCGGTGTTCGACACGACCGCGGGGGTGCTCGTGTTCACCTACGCGCTCACGCAGGGCCTGCTGCCGTCGGCGCCCGAGCTCCCCGACCTGCCGGCGTTCGACATCTCGTTCTGGGCGAGGCACCCGCGCTTCCTGATCTTCTCCGTTACCGCGCTCGGGGTCGGCATCGTGATCCTGTTCGCGATCCTGGCTCGCCACGTCGAGGCGTTCTGGGACCGGATCAAGCAGGGGGTGGTCGTGCTCACCGACCCGGGCCGCTATCTGAGGACCGTCGCGTCCTGGCAGGCGGTCGCCTGGCTGCTGCGCTTCTTCTCCTTCTGGTTCTTCCTCGAGGCCTTCAACATCGGTGGCTCGTTCTCGAACGTGATGATCGTGATGAGCGTGCAGACGGTCGCGACGCTGCTTCCGTTCACCCCGGGCGGCGCTGGGGCCCAGCAGGCCCTCCTCGTCGCGACCCTCGTCGGGCCGGGGCCGATCGCCGTCCTCACCTACTCGGTCGGGCAGCAGATCGCGATCGCGGTCTGGGCCGCGATGCTCGGCTTTCTGGCGCTGGCGTTCGTGTTCCGCACGACCGACTGGCGCACGTTGATCCGCTCGGCCTCGGAGGAGGCCGACCAGCAGGAGAAGCGCACGCAGCCCGGGTAACGCACGGGCCCGGCTATCCTCTTTCTGTACCAACTACAGAAACTGGACTGTGATGACCCTACTTCTGATTCCACTCGATGAAGCAATCGTTTTTCCGGCCGTCACCGCGACCCTTCCGATCGACGCGGGCGCGGAGGACCACGTCTTTTTGCTGCCGCGCCAGGAGGGCGACCTCGGCCGGATCGGCGTCGTCGCCGAGGTGATCGAGCGCGGCGAGCTGCCGAACGGCACCAAGGTCGCGACCGTGGTCGGCCTCCATCGCGGGCTGGCGGGTCCGGCCGAGCCCGCCGACGGCGAGCAGCTCCGCGTCGAGGTCCAGGAGATCCACGACGGCAACCCCGACGACGAGCGCAGCCACGAGCTCGTTCGCGAGTACCGCGCCGTCGTCGACGAGATCCTCGAGCTCCGCGGTGCCGACGGGCGCATCGGAGCGTTCCTCCGGTCGATCGACGAGCCCGGGGCGCTGGCGGACACCGCCGGCTACAGCCCCGACCTCTCGCGGGAGCAGAAGCTGAAGCTGCTGGAGACGCTCGACGTCAAGGCCCGCCTCGAGCTCGCCGTGGAGATGCAGCGCGAGCGCCTGGCCGAGCTCCAGGTTCGGACAAGGATTCGCGACGACGTGGAGTCCGGCGCCCAGAAGCAGCAGCGCGAGTACTTTCTGCGCAAGCAGATGGAGTCGATCCGCAAGGAGCTCGGCGAGGACGACGAGGACGTGATCGCCGAGTACGAGCGCAAGATCGGCGAGGCGGAGATGCCGGAGGCGGTCGCCGAGCAGGCCGAGCGCGAGCTGCGCCGGCTCGAGCGCCAGGGCGAGCAGTCGCCCGAGTCATCGATGATCCGCAGCTATCTCGACTGGCTGCTCGCGGTGCCGTGGTCGAAGCGCTCCGACGAGCGGCTCGACCCCAACCACACCCGCGAGGTGCTCGACGAGGACCACGCCGGCCTCGATGACGTGAAGCGCCGCATCACCGAGTTCATCGCCGTGCGCAAGCTCCGCGAGGAGCGCGGCGTCGAGGGCGAGAGCCGCGCCAACGGCGCGATCCTCACCCTGGTCGGCCCGCCCGGCACCGGCAAGACCTCGATCGGCGAGTCCGTCGCCCGCTCGCTCGGGCGCGAGTTCGTCCGCCTCTCGCTCGGTGGGGTCCACGACGAGGCGGAGATCCGCGGCCACCGCCGCACCTACATCGGCGCCCTGCCTGGCCGGATCGTCCGCGCGCTGCGGGACGCCGGGACGATGAACCCGGTGATCCTGCTCGACGAGATCGACAAGGTCGGCGCCGACTGGCGCGGCGACCCGTCGGCCGCCCTGCTCGAGGTCCTCGATCCGGCCCAGAACCACTCCTTCCGCGACCACTACCTCGACGTCGAGGTGGACCTCTCGGAGGTGGTGTTCCTGGCGACGGCGAACATGCTCGACACCGTTCCCGCGCCCCTGCTCGACCGCATGGAGGTGATCGGGTTCGACGGCTACACGACCGAGGAGAAGCTCGCGATCGCGCGCGGCTACCTGTGGCCGCGCCAGCTCGAGCGGAACGGGCTCCGCGACGACGAGGTCGAGGCCTCCGACGCGATTCTGCGCAAGGTGATCACCGAGTACACCCGCGAGGCCGGCGTCCGCCAGCTCGAGCGCGAGCTCGGCAAGCTGCTGCGCCGTGAGGCGACCCGGATCGCCTCGGGCGAGGCGAAGGCCCCGATCCCGATCGATCCTGAGACCGTGGTCGATGCGCTCGGCCGCCAGCGCTTCTTCCAGGAGTCGGTCGAGCGCACCGCGATCCCGGGCGTGGCGACCGGCTTGGCCGTCACCGGGGCGGGCGGCGACGTGCTGTTCGTCGAGGCCACGGCGATGGACGGCGACAAGGGCCTGGTCCTGACGGGCCAGCTCGGCGACGTGATGAAGGAGTCGGCGCGGATCGCGCTCTCCTATGTCAGCTCGCACGCCGACCAGCTCGGCATCGAGGGAGACGGCTTCAAGCGCGAGTTCCATGTCCACGTGCCCGCCGGAGCGATCCCCAAGGACGGCCCGAGCGCCGGCACCGCGATGACCACCGCGCTGGCGTCACTGTTGAGCGGACGCCCGGTCAAGCACACGGTCGGGATGACCGGCGAGGTCACCCTGCAGGGCCGGGTGCTCCCGATCGGGGGCCTGAAGCAGAAGGTGCTCGCCGCTCATGCCGCCGGTCTCACCGAGGTGATCCTGCCCGAGCGCAATCGCGGCGACCTGGATGACGTTCCCGAGGAGGTCCGTGAGCAGATGACATTCCACCCGGTGATGAGCATCGACGAGGTGCTGGACCAGGCGCTGGAGCCTGCCGGACGGGGAGCGGATGTCGCCACGCTGTCGTAGCTGCGCGCCGGTCCCCTCCGAGCTCCGCGCCGTCGCGGACCTGCTGGAGCGCCGCTGGACGCTGGGCACTATCTACGCCTGCTCCACCGGCGCCGCGCGCTTCAACGAGTTCCGCCAGTCCCTCCCCGGGATCTCGCCGACGACCCTGTCGGAGCGGCTCGACCAGCTCGAGGCCGACGCGATCGTCGAGCGGCGGCTCGTGCCCGGTCGTCCCCCGCACGCGGAGTACCGGCTGACCCCGAGGGGGAGGCAGCTTGCCGCGGCGGTGAGCGGGCTGCTCCAGCAGCGCTGAGCCCGGCCCTCAGCCCTGCGTCAGCGCGCCGGGATCCGCCAGCGCCACGGCGGCTCCTCCCGAGCCGGGAAGGGGTGGTGATTGCGGCCGGCGAGGGTCTCGAGCGGGACCAGCGCCGGCGAGTCCTCCAGGTTGAGCCGGATCGACGCGGCGGCTGCGATCTCGACGGACCCCGCGACGCGAACGACCCGCTCCCAGCCCAGCGTCGGGCGGTAGAGCCAGTAGCTGATTCGGACAGGACCACCGCGGGCCCGCAGGTCCTCGACCGATGTGAAGGCCGTGACGCGGCGCTTCGAGGCGGTCAGCCCCGGGCGGGCGCCCGGCGCGGCGCAGCTCGCGATCCGGCAGCGGCGAAAGTCGACCGGGAGCAACGGCGATCCCCCCGCACCGATCGCGGCGGCCGCCTCCGGCGCGAGATGCCGGACGAGCTTCCCGACCGGAAAGCCGTACGCGAGGGCGAGCGGGTTGCGCCCACAGGGAACCGGATGGCGCGGCGTGCAGGCGATTCGCCGCGCGATCGACTCGCCCAGTTCGCGCGCCGAGCGCCCCGGCGGCGCCGACGAGAGCGCCGCGACGGCGGCCGCGATCAGGACGGCGAGCAGCGCCGCCATCGCCGCATGCTCGACGGACGCTGCGCCGCGCTGGTCTCGAAGGGCCATCGCCGCAGGCTTCGCGCCTCCGACGCGCGGGAGGCCATCCGTTTGCGCCGAGATGGCGCCGGGCCCCGCGCTCTATCATCGCCCGCATGGAAGGTGGATTCGGAGGCCTGTTCGGTGACCCGGAGGAGATGCGCCGGCGCATGGAGGAGCTCCAGGAGCAGATGCAGGGCGCGCAGAAGGTCGCGTGGGCCGACAACGCGATCAAGCTCGCGGTCGACATGACCGTCGCCGCGATCAACTCGCTCGAACTGAGCGGCTCGAGTGACGAGCAGGCCGTCCAGGTCCGCGACGCGATCCGGGTCGTCTTCCCGGAGGCCGTCACGCTCGTCAGGGAGGCCCGGGAGGGCCTCTCCTAGCGCGCCCCGCGGCGGCTCGGTGACCCTGCCGGTCCCATCAACGGGCGGCACCGCCGTCGTCACCGGCGCATCGTCGGGAATCGGCGCCGCGATCGCCCGCGAGCTCGCCTCCCGGGGCCACGCGGTCAGACTCGTCGCCCGCCGCGAGCAGCGGCTGCTCAGCCTCGCCGAGGAGCTGCGCGCCGCCCACGGCGTAGACGTCGGCGTCCACGCCTGCGACCTCTGCGATACCGCCGAGCGCGACCGCCTGGAGGTGGAGCTCGCGCGCGACGGCCGCTACGTCGAGGTGCTCGTCAACAACGCCGGCTTCGGGTCGCGCGGAGACTTCGTCAGCAACGCCCCGAGCCGGATGCTCGAGATGGTGCGGATCAACGTCGAGGCGGTCGTCGACCTCACTTCCCGGTTCCTGCCGGGGATGGTGCGCCGCGGGCGCGGCGCGATCATCAACGTCGCCTCGACCGCGGCGTTCCAGCCGCTGCCCGGCGCAGCCGTCTACGCGGCCAGCAAGTCCTTCGTCCTCTCCTTCAGCGAGGCGACGCGGACGGAGCTGCGCGGCAACGGCGTCACGGTGACCGCGGTCTGCCCCGGGCCGGTCAGGACCGAGTTCACCGAGGTGGCGGGGATGGCAGACGTCGCCGGGACGACACCGGAGGCATTCTGGTCGTCGGCCGGCGACGTCGCGAAGGCCGCGATCGACGGCGCCGCAGAGGACAAGCGCGTCGTCGTCCCCGGGGCGATCAACCAGGCGGCCGCGTTCGCGGGCCAGCACAGCCCGCGTTCCGTGGCCCTGCCGCTGATCCAGCGCTTCTGGGACGCGGCGACGTCGAGAGGGACCTCGCGCGACTGATGCCCACGCTCGAGGCCCGCGGCGTCGAGCTCGGCTGGGACGAGCGCGGGGACGGCGCCCCGGTCGTGTTGGTGCACGAGACCGGAACCTCCGCGGCGGCCTGGGAGGCGATCGCCGAGGCCCTCGCCGCGGCCGGCGCCCGTGCGATCTCATATGACCGAAGGGGCTGGGGAGCGTCGAGCGCTCCGGACGGCTACCGGCGGACCACGATCGAGGAGCACAGCGAAGACGCGGCCGAGCTGATCGTGGCCGCGGCCGCCGCTCCGGCGGTGGTCTGCGGCGCCGGCACCAGCGCTGTGATCGCCCTCGACCTCGCGCTGCGCCGCCCCGAGCTGGTCGCCGGGTCGGTGCTCGTCGAACCGCCGCTGTTGGGCCTGCTGCCTGAGGCCACCGAGCGGCTCTCCGCCGACCTCGCGACCCTCGAGGGAGCGGCCGGGGCGGGCGCCGCCGGGCTCGTCGAGCTCTACCTGTCCGGCGGGCTCGGCGCCCTGGCGAGCGGCGCCGAGCGCCTGCCAGCGGAGCTGACCGAGCCGGCCCGCGAGCGTCCGGTCAGCCTCGTCGCGGAGCTCGGCGCCGTGCCGGCGTGGGGGATGCCGTTCGCGAGGCTCTCGGAGAGCCGCCAGCCGGCCACGGTGATCACCGCCGGCTCGACCCCGCCGCTGCTCTCCGCGGCCGCCGCCGCCCTCGGGCCCCGGCTCGCCGGGTCACGGGCACGCACGGTCGAGGCGGGGGACCTCCCGCCGCACCTCGGCGCCCCCACCGCGGTCGCGGGCGAGATCGTCGCGCTGGCGGGAAAGTCCTGGCCGGTGACCGAGACCTGACCGGTTCCTAGCCCGGCGCCGCCCTCAGCTCGATCACTCCGCCGCGGCGCGCGAGCACGGCGCCCCCCTCGAGCAGGACCGCGAGGATCGCCGTCGGGGTCGCGGCGAGGATCGTGACGAGAACGTCGATCGCATAAGCGGCGCGGCCGCGGCCGCTTCCCGGCCGGAGCCGGCCCGAGATCGCCTCCGAGGCGAAGTCGCGATGGAAGGTGAGCAGGTTGAGCAGCGTCTGCCACATCGCGGCCATCCCGGGCACGACGAGGTGGCGGATCCGGCCGAGGGCCAGGCCGCGCCGGGCTGCGAGCAGCCCCGCGGCCTTCGGGGTGGGCTTCAGCGTGCGGTCGCCCGGGCGCATCGCCGCCCAGTTCTCGGCGCCGAGCCAGGCCTGGAGGCTCGCGGCGTTGGCTGCGCGGACGACGACTGAGCCGCCGCCGTGGCCGTTTCCGTCGTGCGCGCCGGCCTCCCCGAACAGCTGCGCCGCCGCTCCGTCGGGCGTCGGGACCGTCTCGCGGCCGACGACGAGGCCGCAGTTCTCGCAACGGTCGACGATCTGGTCCTCGCGCGGGCCCCAGCCATCCGTCTCGATCCATACGAACAGCGGCCCGCCGCAGGCGGGGCAACGGGCCGCGCCGGGCGGCGCTCCCTCCTCCAGGGAGACGGTCGGTCGCGGGTCGCTCCTGCCGAGGGCCATCAGCTCTGGGTTGCGGCCGGCTCGCGCGCGTCCGCGACCTCCCAGTCGACGTCGAAGCGGCGCAGCGCGCCGAGGAACTCTCTCGGCTCGAACGCCTGGGAAGGAGCGAGCGCGCCGTTGCGGGGGATCCCGCCCTGGGCGGCGATCAAGCCACCACGCGCGACCGAGGCCGCGGTCAGCCCGTAGACGTCGGCGCCCCGAATCACCCCGCGGCGGCTCCTCTGTCCCCGCGTCACCTCGGAGACGATCGTGAACCGCGCCTTCGCTCGCTCCTCGGGGCTGGGGCCCTCGGGGAGGCGCGAGATCGCCGCGCCCAGCAGCTTCCGGACCGGCGAGCGCAGCGCGAGCCTGGCCGGCCGCGCGAGCGGTCCGAGCAGCGGCGCGAGTGCGCCCGGCGCAAGCGACGAGAGACTGACCAGCGTCTTGACCTGGCGGGTCGCGACGTGGCGGGGGACGGTGATCTGCTCGCCGGAGGGAAAGCGCCCCATTTGCTTGCGGCCGATCGGGTCGCCGAAGTCGAAGCTTCCCCGCCCGAGGCTTTGCGAGGCGGGCAGCCACTGCAGCTTGCGCCACTCCACGTCGCCGCCCTTGAAGATCTCGAGCGCCGACAGCATCGTCCCCCGGGTGGCCGCGAACTTGAACGAGTAGGCGATCACGACCTCGTCGACCTCGCCCATGCCCTCGGCGGTGAGCGCGGCGAGCATGTCACCGGGGACGAAGTCGAACCCCATCGCGGGCACCACCGCCACGCCGGCCGTCTCGGCCCTGGCGCTGTACGCCTCGAACGCGTGCCGCATGTAGGACTGCTCGCCCGTCGTATCGAGATAGTGGGTCTGCGTCTCGACCGCGGCCTCGAGGACGGGCTCCCCGTGGAGGACGAAGGGTCCCGCGCAGTCGATCACCGCGGCGCAGTCGCCGAGCAGCGACCGGAGCGCCGCGTCGTCGTCGAGCGAGGCCGCCTGCACGCGCGGCTTTCCGCCAAGCTGGTCGGCGAGCGCCGCGAGCTTGTCCCGGTTTCGCCCGGAGACCACGAAGTCGGCGTCAGCTTCGGCGAGCTCGGCTGCCACGAGCCTGCCGGTGTACCCGGTGGCGCCGTACACGGCGATCGTGCCTCGCTGTCGCGAGCCCAGGGGCATGCCCAGATTCTAGGTGCGGTGCCGCCGCCGGGCGCGGTAGCGGCGCTAGGCTCACGCCATGAAGCTGCGGGAGATCATGACGCCCGGCGTCGTCACCGCCCGCGAGGGCGACGAGGTCCGGGCCGTCGCCCGGCTGATGCGCGACCGCCGGGTCGGCTCCGTCGTCATCTGCGATCGCGATGGCGGGCCGGCCGCGATGATCACCGACCGCGACGTCGCCGTCCGGGTCGCCGCGGAGGACCTCGAGCTGTCGGCACCCGTGGGCGAGCACGCCTCCCGCCCGCTGATCAGCGCCGAGCCGGAGATGGAGCTGGAGGAGGCGGCCGCGCTGATGGTCACGCATCGGGTCCGCCGCCTGCCCGTGATCGAACGCGGGAAGCTGGCCGGGATCGTCACTCTCGACGATGTCGCCGTCCGCACGGGCAACCTCGAGGTCGCCCAGCGGATGACCGCGGAGGTGATCCAGGGAGCGCTCCCCGACTTCTACTTTCACGAGCGCGGCTGATTTTCGATCCTGTAGCGCTTCCTCTGGAAGATGTCGTCGGCGAGCGATAAGACGCGGTCGAGGAAGAGGATCCCGTCGAGGTGGTCGATCTCGTGAAGAACGCAGCGAGCTTCGAACCCCTCGCACTCGACCCGCCCGCCCGAGTGCTCGACCGCGATCCGGGTGGCGCGCCGCACGTTCGCGGTCAGGTCGGGGATCGACAGGCAGCCCTCGCGCGCGACCTCGCCGCCCTCCGTCTCCACGACGCGCGGGTTCGCGAGCAGCAGCAGGCCATTGCTGGTCTCGGCCTTCGGGTGCTCGCTGACGTCGACCGCGACGATCCGAACCGGCTCGCCGACCTGCGGCGCCGCGAGCCCGACGCAGCCCGGGTGGCTCCGGATCGTCTCGAGCAGGTCATCTCCGACCCGCTTCAGCTCTCCCGGCTGGGCCAGCGCTGCGACCTGCTTCAGGGCGGGGTGGGGGTAGAGGAGGACGTCCCGCTTCACAGCGCGTCGGCAGCCTGCTCGCGCAGGCTGACGTCGAGCCCCTCGCGCTCCCCGATCGCGGCGAGCGCCCGGCGAAGCTCCGCCGGGTCGGCGTCGCCGGCTGCGATCTCCATCAGCATCAGGTAGACGGCCTCGTCGGAGCCGCCTCCGAGGCGCGTCTCGAGGCCGGTGATGCTGACGCCCCGCTCGGCGAGGACGCTGGAGACGGCGTGCACGATTCCCGGGTGGTCGGCTCCGTAGACGCTCAGGACGTGGCTCGGCTTCGGGCCGCCCGCCACCTCGTCGACCGGGCTGACGGCGACGGCCTCGAGCGCGAGCTCGTCGCGAACCTCGTCCAATCGCCGCCCCAGCTCGGCCTCGGAGACCGACTCCGGAAGCGCCACGATCAGCATCACCGCGAAGTGGCCGCCCAGGATCGCCATCTGCGAGTCCTCGACGTTCCCCTCCAGGTCCAGAAGCACCTTGCTGATCGCGGCGACGATCCCGGGCCGGTCACGGCCGATGGCGCTGAGTGCATGAAGGCGCATCGCGCCTAACATACGCGCCCGCGAGGGCCCCCCTCGACCGATGAACGCACCAGCCGACACAGCCTTCCTGGCGAAAGAGCGTGCCCGCGCGAAGTGGGTGGCGCTTGCCGCGGCCCTGGCGATTCTCTGCTTCATCGCCGCCTCGCTGATCGCCGGACCGGCGCTCT